>BOKV01000003.1 GCA_016861165.1 Alphaproteobacteria bacterium
GTCCTCGCCCTCGGCGGCCAGCACGGCGATCACGGCATTGACCTTGACGCCCTCGGTGCCGGCCGGCACCACGATGCGCGCCACCGTGCCCTCGTCGACCGCCTCGACCTCCATGGTCGCCTTGTCGGTCTCGATCTCGGCGATGATGTCGCCGGCTGAAACCGTGTCGCCCTCCTTGACCAGCCATTTGGCGAGCGTCCCCTCCTCCATGGTCGGCGACAGCGCGGGCATGGTGATGTTGATCGGCATGGCTCAGCTTCCCTGTTCTTCCTGCGGGCGCTCCTCGTAGAGCCCCTCGCCCATCAGGATGCTCCGCGTGATCGTGATCTTGCCGTCGTCGGCCGGCAGCCGCGTTGCGAGCGCAGCCAGCCGCTTGGCCGCCTCGACCGCCTTCGCCACCGCTTCCTCGGGCGCCAGCCGGCGGCGGTTGAGCGCCTCCAGCGCGTCGAGTGCCACCTCGACGACGCAGCCGCGCCCGTCGATCAGCACCGACGCGGCGAGGCGATCGTAGCGTGCGGTCTTCAGGTCGAGGCGCTGGATGGCCATGCGGCTAATCCCGGTAGGTGACGGCCCTGACCGCCGCCACCACCTCGGCGACGGAGGGCAGCGCCAGCTTTTCGAGATTGGCCGCATAGGGCATCGGCACGTCCTTGCCCGCCACCGTGAGGATCGGCGCGTCGAGCCAGTCGAAGGCGCGCTGCATCACCTGGGCGGCGATGTGGTCGCCGACCGAGGACTGCGGGAAGCCCTCCTCGACGGTCACGAGCCGTCCGGTCTTCTTCACCGACTCGACCACGGTGTCGTAGTCGAGCGGGCGCAGGGTTCGCAGATCGATGATCTCGACCTCGATGCCCTCAGCCGCCAGTTCCTCGGCCGCCTTGACGCAATAGGTCATGCCGATGCCGAAGGAGACCAGCGTCGCGTCGCCGCCCTTGCGGTGGACGCGCGCCTTGCCGATCGGCAGCACGAAATCGTCGAGTTTCGGCACCTCGAAGGTCTGGCCGTAGAGTATTTCGTTTTCGAGGAAGATCACCGGGTTGGGATCGCGGATGGCCGCCTTGAGCAGGCCCTTGGCGTCGGCGGCGGTATAAGGCATGACCACCTTGAGGCCGGGAACGTGCGAATACCAGGCGGCGTAGCACTGCGAGTGCTGGGCGGCGACGCGGGCGGCCGCGCCGTTGGGCCCGCGAAAGACGATCGGCGCCGACATCTGCCCGCCCGACATGTAGCGCGTCTTGGCGGCCGAATTGATGATCTGGTCGATCGCCTGCATGGCGAAGTTGAAGGTCATGAACTCGACGACCGGCTTCAGTCCGGCCATGGCGGCGCCGACGCCGATGCCGGCGAAGCCGTGCTCGGTGATCGGCGTGTCAATGACCCGCCGCGCGCCGAACTCCTGCAGCAGCCCCTGGGTGATCTTGTAGGCGCCCTGATATTCGGCGACTTCCTCGCCCATGATGAAGACGTCGTCGTCGCGGCGCATCTCCTCGGCCATGGCGTCGCGCAGCGCCTCGCGCACGGTCATCGCCACCATCTCCGTGCCCGCCGGCAGGTCGGGGTCGGCCGGCGCTTGTGTCGTCGGCGCCGCCGGCGGGGCCGGGGTGGCAGTAGCGGCTGCGGGCTGCGCGGGAGCTGCCTGCCCCGTTGGCGGCGGGCTGGCGGCAGGCGCGTCGATGTCGCCGGCGCTCTCGCCGTCTGCGACGAGCACGGCAATCGGCGTGTTGACCTTGACGCCCTCGGCGCCGGCCGCAACCAGGATGCGCGCGATCGTGCCCTCGTCGACCGCCTCGACCTCCATCGTCGCCTTGTCGGTCTCGATCTCGGCAATGACGTCGCCGGAGGCGACGCGGTCGCCCTCCTTGACCAGCCATTTGGCGAGGTTGCCCTCTTCCATGGTCGGCGACAGCGCCGGCATGAGGATCTGTGTCGGCATTCCTTGTCTCCCGGTGCGTCAGGCCGCCTTGTCGTCGCGCTGGTGGATGCCGAAGACGTTGCCCTCGGTGTCCCTGGCGTAGAACTGCCAGCCGATACCGGGGATGGCGTGCTTGGCCATGGCGGTCACCGCGCCCAAGTCCAGCGCCCTGGCGATGGCCGCGTCAATGTCGTCGGTATCGATCGTGCAAACATAGGCCATGATGATGTCGCCCGACTGGCCGGCATGCCGACGCATCAGGCCGCCATTGATGCCGGGCCGGTCGTCCGGCCCCGTGGTGACCAGCCAGTAGGTGTCGGGCATGATCTCCTGGAATTGCCAGCCGAACAGGCCGGAATAGAAGGCGCGGGCCCGCGCCACATCGTCGGCGTGGATTTCGAAGTGTACGACGCGGCCCATTTCGCGCGGCTCCCGACGGTCAGGCGACGATGTCGGTGTAGAGCTCGGCGACGTCCGGCTCGGGGTCGTTCTGGGCGAAATCGGCCGCCCTGCCGACGATGTCGCGGATTTCCTTGTCGATCGCCTTCAGGTCGTCCTCGCTGGCCTGGCCGGAATCGACCAAGCGCTGGCGCACCTGCTCGATCGGGTCGTGCTCGGCGCGCATCTTCTGCACCTCGTCCTTGGAGCGGTACTTGGCCGGGTCCGACATTGAATGGCCGCGATAGCGGTAGGTCTGCATCTCCAGGATGAACGGCCCCTTGCCCGACCGGCACCAGGCGACCGCGGCGTCGCCGGCCGACTTGACCGCCCGCACGTCCATGCCGTCGACCTGCATGCCGGGGATGTTGAACGAGGCGCCGCGCTGCGAGAAATCGGTCTGGGCCGATGACCGCGCCACCGAGGTGCCCATGGCGTAGCGGTTGTTCTCGATGATGTAGACGACCGGCAGCTTCCACAGCTGCGCCATGTTGAAGCTCTCGTAGACCTGGCCCTGGTTTGCGGCGCCGTCGCCGAAATATGTGAGCGACACGCTGTCGGCCTCGCGGTAGCGGTTGGCGAAGGCGAGCCCGGTGCCGAGCGAGACCTGGGCGCCGACGATGCCGTGACCGCCGAAGAAGTTCTTCTCGCGGCTGAACATGTGCATCGAGCCACCCTTGCCGCGCGAATAGCCGCCGCGCCGGCCCGTCAGTTCGGCCATGACGCCGCCCGGGTCCATGCCGCAGGCCAGCATGTGGCCGTGGTCGCGATAGCCGGTGATGACCTGGTCGCCCTCGCGGATCGCCATTTGCATGCCGGTAACCACCGCCTCCTGGCCGATATAGAGGTGGCAGAAGCCGCCGATCAGGCCCATGCCGTAGAGTTGGCCCGCCTTCTCCTCGAAGCGGCGGATCAGCAGCATGTCGCGATAGGCCTTCAATTCCTCCGCAAGGGCGAACTGCGCCGGCGGCGGCGCGGCGATCGCCGTTGGCAGGATCGGATGGCCGCCGGCGGCCTTGCCGGCCGTGGACGACCTGGCAGCAGACGATTTGGCGGTGGACGAACGTGCGGTTTTCGCCTGCCCTGCGGCCATGACCTTCTCCCTGGCAATTTCCTCCTCGCGCCATCGACAACCTTCGAACGGCGTCGCGGGCACGGTCCCGTTGTCGTCCGACGGCGCCGCAGCGCCACCGTCTTGTCGGGCGTGAGGCGATATTATTGCATGGCAGCGCGTTGACAAATGCAAATACTGCATGACGCGGCTGCAGTAGACTTAACTGAAATCGGTTAAACCAGCTCAATTAACTGATTCGGAGTTAATCCGTTCGGCGAGGGATCATCACTTCGTTCGGCCCGAGCAGGTTGAGCATGTGGCGCGCCTGTTCGTCGAGCATGTCGCGTTCGATGGTGCCGTCGCGCAGCAGGCGCACGCGCGCCTCGATGGCCGCACGCTCCTGGGTCAGGCTGGCGAGCTGGAATTCCAGCCGGGTGCGCTCCTCGCGCATGGTGCGCATTGCCTCGATGCCGTAGCGGCCCGACCAGGCATGGAAGACGAAATAGGCGAGCAGCGCCGAACAGATCGCGGGCACGGCCAGCCTGGTGAGCGGATGGTTTTTGCGCTGGCGTGTCGACAAGATGCGGCTTCCGGGGCGGTCTGGCGGGGCAAGCAGCAGCCTACAGGCGCATGCTTAACGCGCGGTTATCCCGCTGCCTGCGGCCGTGCGGCCCCGTCTAGCCTCGCGGATTGTGCCAGTCGACCCAGCGGCCGTGGAAGTCGGCCCGCCCGAGCGCGTGCGTGGTGCCGCCCGGCCACAGCGTCAGCGCGATGGCGGCGCCGGGCTCGCCGCCGTCGGCTTCGAGCGCCAGCCGCGCCAATGGCCGGTTCGCCGTCGCCCGCGCGCCCGCTGCCGCCAGCAGTGCGGCGCCGCTCCTCTTTACCGGCTCGGGAAAGTACTGCCAGGCAATGGTGTGCTGGACGACGTGCACCGCGTCGTCGAACGGCTCGGCGAGCCGCGTTGCCAGCCAGTCGGCGGCGTCGGCGCGCGCGACCGTCGCCGGCGACGCCTCGCGCGTGAAGATCGCCATCGCCGCCGCCGTGCGCTCCACCCGGTCGCGCTGGTCGGGCCAGATATAGGCCAACAGACGCCGACGATCCTGCTCGCCGGCTGGGTCGATCGGCGCCAGATCGCAGCCGGCGCGGCCGGCAACGACCGGCGTCGCGGCGGGCGGCGTCTCTCCGTGCCATCGCGGCTCCAGCACTACCGGCGAGCGCGCGTCGCCAAGCTCGAAATGCTCGGTCTTCAGCAGGAAGCGGTCGGCGAACAGATTGAGGCCGGCGCTGGCACCGACCTCGCTGATGATGAGTGGCAGGCCGAAGCGGTCTGCCAGCCAGCACCACGCCGCCAGCAGCACTGTCGAACGGCGCACCTCATTGGTCTGCGGCGCCGAATCGAGCAGGCGGCAGATCGTTTCGCCGTGCTCGGCGAGCACGCGCGCTATCTCGTCCCACAGCCCGCTGTCCGTGGCCGCAGCGTCGGCCGGCGGGTAGACAGTGGCGAGTGCCGCGTCGGCACCGCTCACCACGAGCAGATTGAGCGCCCCGCACAGGCGCAGCGGCACCGAATCGCCGCCGGGCGTCGGGTCGCCCCGCCAGCCCAGCACCTTGGCGCCGGGCGCGGTCGCCTCGTCCAGCCGCTCGGCGGCGAGACGGCAAAGCCGCGCGGTGAAGGGCGAGCCGAGCTTCTCGCAGGCATCGGCCTGGACGCGGAAGGCCGCGCGCACCGCCTCGGGGCCGGTCAACTCGCCCTTGCCCTGATCGCCGAGCGGCCGGCATAGCGGGCCTGCGGCCCCAGCTGCTCCTCGATGCGGATGAGCTGGTTGTACTTGGCCAGCCGGTCGGAGCGCGACAGCGAGCCGGTCTTGATCTGCCCGCAATTGGTCGCCACCGCCAGGTCGGCGATGGTCGCATCCTCGGTCTCGCCCGAGCGGTGCGACATGACCGCGGTATAGGCGGCGCGGCCGGCCGTCGCCACCGCGTCCAGCGTTTCCGACAGCGTGCCGATCTGGTTGACCTTGACCAGGATCGAATTGGCGACCCCCATGGCGATGCCGTCACCCAGGCGCTTGGTGTTGGTGACGAACAGGTCGTCGCCGACGAGCTGGCAAGTGGCGCCGAGCCGTTCGGTTAGCAGCTTCCAGCCTTCCCAGTCGTCCTCGGCCATGCCGTCCTCGATCGAGACGATCGGGTAGTCGGCCACCAGGCTCGCCAGATAGCGGACCTGGGCGCGGGCGTCGCGCGTCTTCCTCTCGCCCGCATAGACATAGTTGCCGTCGCGGTAGAATTCGGTGGCGGCACAGTCGAGCGCCAGGCAGATGTCGTCGCCGGGCCGGTAGCCGGCATTGTCGATCGACGTCATGACGAAGTCGAGCGCCGCCTTGGCGCTCTTCAGGTTCGGAGCGAAGCCGCCCTCGTCGCCGACGCCGGTATTGTGGCCGGCTGCGGCAAGGTCCTTCTTCAGCGTGTGAAAGACCTCCGCCCCCATGCGCACGGCCTCCGCCAGCGAGGTGGCGCCGACTGGCATGATCATGAACTCCTGGAAGTCGATCGGGTTGTCGGCGTGCGCGCCGCCATTGATGATGTTCATCATCGGCACCGGCAGCACGCGGGCGCTGGTACCGCCGACATAGCGATAGAGCGGCAGGCCGGCGGCCCTGGCAGCCGCCTTGGCCACCGCCAGGCTGACGCCGAGGATGGCGTTGGCGCCGAGCCGCGACTTGTTGGGCGTGCCGTCGAGTTCGATCATCGCCGCGTCGATGGCGAGCTGGTTCTCCGCCTCCATGCCGCCGACCACCTCCAGGATTTCGCCATTGACGGCGGCGACCGCCTTCTGCACGCCCTTGCCGAGATAGCGTGGCCCGCCGTCACGCAGTTCGACGGCCTCGTGCGCCCCGGTGGACGCACCCGACGGGACCGCGGCCCGGCCCGTCGACCCGTCCTCCAGCACCACGTCGACCTCCACGGTCGGGTTGCCGCGCGAATCGAGGATCTGGCGCGCGCTGATATCGATGATGGCGGTCATTGGTTCCCCTTCATCCGGCAGGATCGGCAAAGTGCGGCGGTTCTAGCTGCCGCGCCCGCACAGCGCAATTTCCCGGCCGCAACAATTTCGGGATTTCGCCCGTTTTTCGCCGCCACCCGGGCCAGAAGCCGGTGCAGGGTCGGCGCCAAACGACAACAGGGAGACGTTCAATGAAACCCGGCTTCACTGCCGCCCGCCATGCGGTCGCGCCAGGCGGCACCACGCTTGCGGCGGCGCTCATGCTGGCGGCCGCGTTCGACCCCGGTCCGGCCGCCGCGCAGACGATCGCGTGCGCCGCCGCCGAAAGGCCGGCCGAGTTCGCCATCTGCAATTCGGAGACGCTGCGGGTGCTCGACGAGAAGGTCGACGCCGCCTTTCAGGCAAGTCTGGAGGCGCTCGGCGACCGGCCCCGCCGCCAGCAGTTCGCCCGCCGCCAGGGGCAGTGGAAGATCGAGCGCGACGCCTGCGAAGGCAACGAGGACTGCCTCGGGCAGAGCTATGCCCGCCGCCTCGACGAACTGAGCGCCGCACGCGGCCCGATCGCCGCCTTCACCCGCTTCGCCGGCGGCGGCTGAGGATCGCCGGCCTCACGACAGCCATTGGCCGATCCTGGCGCCGACCTCCTGGTTCATCAGGTAGCCGTAGAAGTCGTGCGGATTGGCGACCAGCCGCCCCGACTGCGTATCGACATAAGCCCAGCAGTTGTAGACGTGGCGGTCGCGGATGTCGTCGACATAGCCCTTGGACCGCATTCGTGCGAACGCAACCCGCATCTTCTCGGCATGAGCGATGTAGTCGTCCTCGGCGTGGAAATTCCACCAGTCGCCGATGAAGCCGCGCGGATACTTCTCGGCTTCGGGGTAGCGCCCGTCGAGCAGGTTGTTGCGCACGCCAAGTTCGCCGAGCGGACAGCCGATGGTCAGGAACAGCGCGACCCGCCGGCCGAGCGATCGCAGCGCCGCATATTCGCTGTAGTGGGAATATTTCCAGAGAACGTCATAGCCGACGATGGCACCCATCGAATGGGCGAGCAGGCAGATGTCGTCGCCGGTTTCGAGCGCCGGCTGCAGTTTCTCCTGTAGCCGGGCGCGCACCCGCGAGCCGGTGTCGTGCGAGGTCAGGTATTCGGCCATGTCCGGCGTTGCATGGCGGATCATCAGCGTGTTCAGCACACCGAAGGTGACGAGCGCGCCGATCAGGCTGGCGAAATCGGCCGCCTCGTCGAGGAATCGGTAGTCGTCGGCCTCGCGCAGGAGGTTGCGGTAGCGCGCTCTTGTGAATGCCGGGATCTGCCGGGTGCGCTCATAGGCCGATCTGAGCGGACCGATCGGGAAGCAGGGCTGGCCGTTGACCGGATCGATGGCGGTCAGCGCCTTGCGGTCTTTCGGACGCCTGGCCGCCTGAATGTCGTTGTTGATGTCGCCGTAATAGACGAGGTCGAGCGGAACAGCGCCGGCATCGAACCGCGCCGCTGCATCGTCGCGGCCGGCGCGGCGCAGGCCCTCGCCGATCGCCGTGCGCGCCAGCGCCTCCATGTCCGCTTTCGCCGGCTTGATCGCGCGCCCGTGGATGAGGACCAGTCGCTTCGCCATGGCCGCCTCCCGCCGCCATACTGCCCCGGCCAAGGCAACTATGACGCGAAGGTCGCCGCCATGCAACGGGGAATGGCTGGTGCCGGAACCGGTCGAAAGCGCGACCGGGCTGTCCTCAACGCCCCTTGACCACCGCGTCGATCGCCATCAGCTGCTCGACCAGTGCGCGCATGTCTTTCAGCGGGACCATGTTGGGGCCGTCGGAAGGCGCGTTGTCGGGGTCCTGGTGCGTCTCGATGAACACGCCGGCAACACCCGCCGCCACGGCCGCCCGCGCCAGGATGGGCACCATGGTGCGGTCGCCGCCGGTCGAGGCCCCCTGCCCGCCCGGCGACTGCACCGAATGGGTGGCGTCGAAGATGACCGGCGCGCCGATCTCGGCCATGATCGGCAGCGCCCGCATGTCGGAGACGAGCGTGTTGTAGCCGAAGCTGGCGCCGCGCTCGGTCAGCAGCACGTTGGGGTTGCCGCTGTCGACGATCTTGGCCAGCACGTTCTTCATATCCCACGGGGCGAGGAACTGGCCCTTCTTGACGTTGATCACCTTGCCGGTCTTCGCCGCGGCGGCCAGGAGGTCCGTCTGGCGGCACAGGAAGGCCGGGATCTGCAGAACGTCGACATGGGGGGCAACGAGGCCGCACTGCTCTTGCGTGTGGATGTCGGTCAGCACCGGCACGCCGAACCGGGCGCGCAGGTCGTCGAACACCGGCAGCGCCGCGTCGAGGCCGACGCCGCGCCGCGCCTGCAGGCTGGTACGGTTGGCCTTGTCGAAACTGGTCTTGTAGACGAGGCCGATGCCGAGCGTCGCCGCCATCTCCTTCAAGGCGCCGGCCACGTCGAAGGCGTGGTCCCGGCTCTCGAGCTGGCAGGGGCCGGCGATCAGCGCCAGCGGCGCCGCATTGGCGAAGCGGACGGCGCCGACCGTGACAATGGCGTTGGCCTGGTTCATGCTGCCTCGAAGGCGAAGGCGGCGCCCTGCCCGGGCGCCGGGGCGACGACAAGCCGTCCGGCAATCTCGGCGAAGGCGATGCCTCGCTCCGCGAACAGGCGGCGGGTCGCGGCGAGGTCGGCGACGGCGAAGACGACGGCGCGCAGCCGGAGCCCGCGGCCATGGCCGCCGGCGTTTTCCCCGAACCAGGCCTTCAGCCCGGCCGGGCTATAGGCGGCGATGTTGGCGTTGGCGGCGGCAAGTTCGATGCCGAAGGAATGGGCGTTGACCTCGCGGGTGCCGACGACGGCCTCCAGCAGATACTGGAAGTCGGCCGGGTTCGGTTCGCACATCGCCACCTCGCGCAGCCCAACGACGCCATTGGCATGGCGGATGAGCGCGCCGCGATCGGCGGTCACGCTGCCGATCCGCTCGCAGGTCAGAAAAAAGACGTCGGGCGCGCGCAGGTCGGCGGCGAAGGCCAGCCGGAAAGACAGCCGTGCCTTCTGGCCATCGGCGCCGGCGAAGGCGCGCGAGAAGCGCAGCATTCTGCCGGCAGACAGGCCGCCTGCCCGGAAGCGCGCATGGTCGCCGGTGGCGTCATCGGTGGCGAAAGCGATGGCCGAGAAGCCGTCCTCGCCGCGGCGGAAGCGATAGGCCTGGTCGCGGGCGGTGAACACGTTGCCCCTGAGCGCCGTCGCCTCGCAGGTCTCGCGCTGGTCGATGGCGAGCGGTTCGAGATAGGTGCCGTCGGCGAAGTAGACGCAGCAATTCTCGGTGCCGAAGGGATGGCGGGCATCGGCGGCGACCATGAAGCCGAGCGCCTCGAGGCGCTGGCGCGCCACCGACAGTGCGCCGACCGGCAGGACAAGATGGTCGACCCGTCTTGCGGCTCGCGCCGGCTGGCTGTGCTCGGTCGTCATGTCAACGGCATTTGCCCGAACTGCCGCGCCAATGCAAGCCGACTGGCGCGCGTGCCATCGGATCACCTTGTCAGCCGTCGCCGCGGTCGCCGCCGCACGCTGCCGCGGCTTTGTCGGCTGGATGAACACCGCGGGGCCGTTTCGCGGCCCGATGCCGGACATAGCGCCAAGCTGATGGTTTCAATCATACTTGAACCGTTCTGACACGATCCGCGCGCGGGGGACACCGCGAGCTGCCAGTGTCCGCTCGACGCTGTTCATCATCGCGGTCGGACCGCAGACAAAGTACAGCCATCGATCGCCGCCGATTGCGTCAAGGCAATCGTTGAGGATATCCGGGGTCAACTCTCCGACATGCCCCGCCCATCCGGCGGGCGGCTCGGACAAGACGTAGTAAACCACGAAATCGAGGACGTCCTTGAGCGTCTCGATCTAGTCCCGGTACAGGATCTGGGTGTCGATGCGGTTTCCGTAGATCAATCGCACGGGATGAGCATGCCTCTCGGCCTTGAGCTGACGCAGCATGCTCATGATGGGCGCAAAGCCGACGCCGCCCGCGATGAACACGGCGCCCTCGGCCCTTCGGCCGGCTAGCGTGAAATTGCCATGCGGTCCGTCGAGATAGGCTCGGGTACCAACGGCGATCGAGCCAATCTGGCTGGTGAAATCGCCGCTTTCCTTGATCGTGAACGCCATGCGAGGCCGGTCGGCCGGCGCCGAACTGAAGGAAAACGGATGCTCGGTGAGACTGAACGTTGAATGGCCTAGGTTGAGCCACACGAACTGTCCGGGCGCGAAGCGCATGGCGTGCCCGCGTTCCGGCTCAACAGCTACCTCCCACATGCGGTCGGCGACCTTGCGATTCGAGGTGACCCGATAGGGCGAAGCCAATTGCAGCAGAGGATTGATCGCATAGATGTGGGCCATCGCCCCGAGCGCAACAATCGTGGCCGCGATCCAAAAGGCGGCGAGCCAGCCATCCGCGCTGTAGGTGCCGACGCGCAGGGTGTGGAGGGTGCCGGACAAGGCGATCGCGACCGCGAACAATCCATGGCTGAGACGCCACAGTTCATAGCGCAACGGAAGCCGATCGCGGAACACGGCAAGCGGAACCAGCAGGATCGTCAGCCACCAGGCGATGACGCCGCTGCGCAGGTTCGGCGACGAAAACATCCGGTTGAGCGCGGCCAGCGCATCCGTGGGATCGGGAGCAAGCCGCGGCGCGGCATAGAGCAGCGGGTGAAGTAAGACAAAGGCGAGGATCGCCCAGGCCGTCACCTGATGAAACCGCATGGCGCGGTCGATGCCGACACGGCCCGACAGCCACCTGAAGCGCCCCGACAGCAGGAACTGGAGCAACATCATCACATAGCCGACCATGACGAGGCCGGACGAAAGCTCACGGAAGACGTTGCGCGCCGGCAGGCCTTGCAGCGCCGCCAGGATCACCGGAGTCAGACAAAGCAGCCCGTATCCGGCGAACAGTACTGTCGGCGGCAGGCCTGCTGGCGCACGCGGGTCACCGGCGCGTTTCGCGCCTCTCGCCGAGAGCGCAGGCATGTCTGTCTCCACGATTTTTTATTTTCGCATCCGGCCACCATGGCAACGCGGCATTCCGCGATCGCCGCTACCGACATGCGCCATCGTGCCGCCGGCCGGTCGGAGACTACCGCACCGGTCGCGGCGTCGGCACCGGTATTCTGACCTGACGGCCGCCGATCGTCGCCAGCGTCGGCGGAGCCGTGCTTTCCTCGGCGGCGAAGGCGCTGGCCGAACTGGATTGCGGCGCGCCGACCAGGCCGAACGGATCGGGCCCGGTGGCATTGCCAAGCGCAACGGTCTCGATCCGGGCGACGGGCCGCGGCGGCTTCAGATATTTCTCCTCCAGTTCGTCGAGCGACGGCGCCTGCATGGCGAAGGCGGCGGTCGTGGCGCTGTCCTCGTTCTTCCTCGCGGCAGGCTTCTTGCGCTGGCAGACCGTGGCGCGCAGATCGGGCGCCTGGCGGTTGGCCGCGCCAGCCGGCTTCATGGTGTCGACCTTGGCCGCCACGAAGAAGGGATTGGCGGCGAAGCCCTCGCTCAGCAGCCGCGCCGCCCGCACATTGCGCTCCTGGCCGGTCGGGCCGCCGAGGACGACGGCGATCAGTTCGCGCAGGCCGCGCTTGGCGCTGACCACGATATTGAGACCCGAGGCGCACAGGAAGCCGGTCTTCATGCCGGTCGTGCCGTCGAACCGGGCGAGCAGCGGATTGTGGTTGGAGAGGCGCTGCTTGCCCACCCTGATCGCCGGAATGTCGAAATAGTCGCCGTAGCGGGGGAATTCCCGGCGGATCGCAATGGCCAGCACGGCCATGTCGCGCGCCGTCGTGTACTGGCCGGTGTCGTGCAGCCCGTGCGCGTTGGTGAAGCGGCTGTCGGTCATGCCGAGGCGTCGGGCATGCTCGTTCATCTTGGCGACGAAGGCGGCTTCCGAGCCGGCGACCGATTCGGCCAGCGCCGTAGAGATGTCGTTGGCCGATTTGACCATCACGATCTTGATGGCGTTGTCGACATTGAGGATCGTACCGGCCGGAAAGCCCATCTTCGACGGCGGCTCGGCCAGGGCCTTCTGCGAGATGCGCACCGGCGAGGTCAGCGAGACCCGCCCCGATTCGATCTCGCGAAAGACCGTGTAGACGGTCATCAGCTTGGTGAGCGAGGCCGGATACCAGCGGTCGAAGGCCTGCTCCTGGCTGAGCACCTTGCCACTGCGCACATCCACGACGATGGAGGGGGCGGCGGCGGCACCCGGCGCCTGCACCACAACCGCCAGGCCGATTGCGGCAAGCGCGAGGAGCATGCGCCGGACATGCGATGCCGGTGTCGGGAAGGAGTTCGAACGCAGCATGGCGCCCTGTTTACCCGTTTCGCGCCGGCTTGCCTAGGGCGCGATGCCGCGGGTGGCGGATGACACTTGTCGCGGCGCCGTCACAACCTGTGGCCGGCCGACATCCCGGACCGCTCCCCCGTCGGCAACGCGTGCGAAGCGCGATCCGCGATCCCAATCGACATGGCGATGCTTGCGCCCGTCACACCAGCCGGCTCTGCGTGATCGCCGCCTCGATGAAGCTGGCAAACAGCGGGTGCGGCTCGAACGGGCGTGACTTCAGTTCAGGGTGGAACTGCACGCCGATGAACCAGGGATGGTCGGCGTATTCGACCGTCTCCGGCAGCACCCCGTCCGGGCTCATGCCGGCGAAGTCGAGGCCGAAATCCTCCAGCTTTTGCTTGTATTCGATGTTGACCTCGTAGCGGTGGCGGTGACGCTCGGAAATCTCGGTGCGGCCGTAGATTTCGGCGATCTTGGAGCCGGGCCGCAGATAGGCCGTGTAGGTGCCGAGGCGCATCGTGCCGCCGAGGTCGCCGCCCGCCCTGCGCTTCTCCAGCATGTTGCCCTTGAGCCATTCCGTCATCAGGCCGACCACCGGCTCTTCGGTCGGGCCGAACTCGGTCGACGAGGCCCTGGTTATCCCGGCCAATGACCGGGCCGCCTCGATACAGGCCATCTGCATGCCGAAGCAGATGCCGAAATAGGGGATGCGCTTCTCGCGGGCAAAGCCGGCCGCCCTGATCTTGCCCTCCGCTCCGCGCTCGCCGAAGCCGCCCGGGACCAGGATGCCGTGCACCTTTTCCAGCCAGGGCGCCGGGTCCTCCTTCTCGAATATCTCCGATTCGATCCAGTCGAGCTTGACCTTCACCCGGTTGGCCAGGCCACCGTGCTGCAGCGCCTCGATCAGCGATTTGTAGGCATCCTTGAGGCCGGTGTACTTGCCGACGATGGCCACGGTGACCTCGCCTTCCGGGTTGTGGATGCGGGCCGCCACCTCCCGCCAGCGGTCCATCTTCGGCTGCGGCGCCGGGTCGATGCCGAAGGCGGCGAGCACCTCGCCGTCGAGCCCTTCCTGGTGATAGGCGAGCGGCACGTCGTAGATGGTGGCGACGTCGAGCGCCTGGATGACCGCCGAAGGGCGCACATTGCAGAACAGCGACAGCTTGCGCCGCTCCTCTTCCGGCACCGGCCGGTCGGCGCGCACCAGCAGGATGTCGGGGGCGATGCCGATCGAGCGCAGCTCCTTGACCGAATGCTGGGTCGGCTTGGTCTTCAGTTCGCCGGCCGCCGGGATATAAGGCATCAGCGTCAGGTGGATATAGACGGCGCCGCCGCGCGGCAGGTCGTTGCCGAGCTGGCGGATCGCCTCGAGGAACGGCATCGCCTCGATGTCGCCGACGGTGCCGCCGATCTCGCACAGCACGAAGTCGAAGTCGTCGTTGCCGTCGAGGATGAACTCCTTGATCTCGTCGGTGACGTGCGGGATCACCTGCACCGTGGCGCCGAGATAGTCGCCGCGCCGTTCCTTCTCGATGATGTTCTTGTAGATGCGCCCGGTGGTGATGTTGTCGCGCGCATTGGCCGACCGGCCGGTAAAGCGCTCGTAATGGCCGAGATCGAGATCGGTCTCCGCACCATCGTCGGTGACATAGACCTCGCCGTGCTGGTAGGGGCTCATCGTGCCCGGATCGACGTTGAGATAGGGGTCGAGCTTGCGCAGCCGCACGCGGTAGCCGCGCGCCTGCAGCAGCGCGCCGAGAGCCGCCGATGCGATGCCTTTGCCGAGAGAGGAGACCACGCCGCCGGTGATGAATACGTATCGCGCCATGGGAGTTGACCCCTAGCGCAAACGGCGCGATTCGCAAAGCCGAAATGGCGCTGTGTGCCGCCCCGCCGGCGGTGCAATACCGGATGCCCGCCACGGCGACGCGGTGCCCGGCGATCGCGACCGGGCACCTCCGTCGGTGCCTCAGTTACTGGCCGCTCGGCACCTGCGGATCGGCCGGAGCCGGCTCCTCGGCCGGAGGTTCGGTCGGCGCGGTGTCCTGGCCCGAGGTCGGCGGCGCCAGCTGATCGAAGATGCCGGTGCCCTCTGTCGGAGTCTCGGCCGGCTGGCTCGTCACCGGCAGGTTGCGCAGGATATCGTCGGGCCGCTCATTGATCTTGGCGAGGATGCCGAGAACGATCGAGGTGGCGAAGAAGGCAGCCGCCAGGATCGCCGTCGTGCGCGTCAGCGCGTTGGCGGCGCCGCGCGCGGTCATGAAGCCGCCGCCGCCGATGCCGAGCGCGCCGCCCTCGGAGCGCTGCAGCAGCACCACACCGACCAGCGCCACGACCACCATCAGGTGGATGACTATGATGACCGTTTCCATGATCTTCCCAGCAAGAGAGACCCGGTGAAGAGCCGGGAGTTCGTTCAGGCGCGCCTTCTACACGAACGGATCGGGCAGATAAACCCCCGGCACCGGACGCGCGCCGGAAGGCGGTCGGCCGGCACGTGGACCTATCCCTGCCGTTCCGATCGGCGCCGACGTATCAGGATGTAGGCAACGAACGGCGCCGACGGAAAGATGAACCAGGGATTGGCGATTGAATCGAACAACAGGTTGATGGCGAAAAAGAAGCCGATCATCATCACCGAGAAGCGCACCCGCCGGTCCTGGCGGTCGAACCAGTCACGGAAACGCTGGAAGCGCGCTTCGAACTGGCGCCAGCCTTCGGAACGGGCCGGCGGCGGGGCTGTCTCGCCGGCTCCGGCGACAGCCTTCTCCTCGACTTCCGGCGCATTGCTGCCGCCGATGCGCACACGGTAGGCCGGGATCGGCGCCTCGCCGGGCTTGGTCTGGCGTTCGCCAGCGAAATCGAAACCGACGGCGAGCTGGCGGTGGGCGAACTCGTAGACGCTCGCCGACACCATGATGCCGCCCGGCGCTGCCATCGCCTCCAGCCGCGAGGCGGCATTGACGCCGTCGCCATAGATGTCGCCATTGTCGGTCATCACATCGCCGAGATTGATGCCGATGCGAAACCACATCTGCCGGTTCTGCGGCAGATCACGATTCTCGGCGCCAATGGCGTCCTGGATCTCGACGGCGCAGCGCACCGCCTCGACCACGCTGGCGAATTCGGCAATGACGGCATCGCCCCAGGTATTGACCTTGCGCCCCTCGTGACGGGCAAACAGGCCGTCCATGATGTCGCGATAGCGGCGCAGCCGTTCCAGCGTGCCCGCCTCGTCGCGGGCCATCATCTGCCCGTAATTGTGAGCGTCGGCGCAGAAGACCGTCGTCAGCTTGCGTTTCACGGGTTCCTCGGCACTGCGACGGCGTCACGGCAAGTCGAACGGCGACAATATATGGTTGCGTGCCGGCAAATCCAAGGCGCGGCCGCGGCGGACGGGCGTGGGCTGCCTAGCCCGGGCAGCAGGCGCAGATCGCGAGCAAATCGGCGGACTTCAGGCTGGCGCCGCCGACCAGCGCGCCGTCGACATGGTCGATTGCGAGTATTTCGGCGGCGTTGGCGGGCTTGACCGATCCGCCATAGAGAATGCGCATGGCGCGGCCGGCCGGGCCGTGGCGCGCAACCAGCCGCTCGCGGACGAAGTGGTGCGCCTCGGCGATGTCGGCCATCGTCGGCGTCAGCCCCGTGCCGATCGCCCAGACCGGTTCGTAGGCGACCACCACGGCCGGAGCCGACGGCAGCGATCCGTCGAGCTGCGCGCCGAGCACGTCGAGGGTTTGGCCCGCCTGGCGCTCGGCCCCGGTCTCGCCGATGCAGATGACCGGCAGGAGGTCGGCACGCAGCGCCGCCTCGGCCTTGGCGCGCACGAGGCCGTCGGTCTCCCGGTGATCGGTGCGGCGCTCGGAATGGCCGACAATGACGGCGACGGCTCCGGCATCGGCGATCATCTCGGCCGCGATATCGCCGGTATGGGCTCCCGAGGCGGCAACATGGCAGTCCTGGGCGCCGATCATGAGCCGGCTGCCGAGCGCGGCACTGGCGGCGGCGTGGAGGAGCGTCGCCGGCACGCAGACCAGCATGTCGAGCCGCTTGCGCATAGCGCCGTCATAGGCCTCGGCCATGGCGACCAGTTCGCGCAGCGAGGCACGGGTGCCGTTCATCTTCCAGTTGCCGGCGATCAGCGGCTTGACGCCTGGGGTCATGCAAACGGTCTCCTGCATTGGGGGTAAGGCGGGGGCGGCTTTCGCGCTGGCGTTTAGCCGGTGGCGCGTCGGCGGTCAAACCGCTGGCGCCGCGAAGGAAGGGATCAGCATCACACCAGCGTTACACCATCATCCAGGTCTTTGAAAATGTTAACCAGGTTCCTATAGTCTCGGACGGGGCACGAACGATCTTGCGGTTGGGGTTCTTGGCGCATGCGCACGAAACTATTCGTCTCCTTGCTGGTCCTTGTCCTGGTCGGCGCTCCGGCAACAGCCACCTTCGCCGCCGATGAAGGCGCCGCCGCCGATCCGCTGCAGATCGTGGTCTCGCTCAGCCAGCAGCGCCTCCAGGTATTTCGCGGCAGCGAGGTCGTCGCCAGTTCCAGGCTGTCGTCGGGTAAGCCCGGCTACGCGACGCCGACCGGCATCTTCTCGATCCTGTCGAAGAAGAAGTTCCACCGTTCCAACATCTACAGCGGCGCGCCGATGCCGTGGATGCAGCGGCTGACCTGGACCGGCATCGCGCTGCATGAATCCGACCAAGTGCCGGACCGCCCGGCCTCGCATGGCTGCGTGCGGCTGCCGGCCGGGTTCGCCAAGGAGCTGTTCGACCAGACCGTACTCGGCCAGCATGTCGTCATCAGCGCCGATCCGGTTGCGCCCGAGCCGGTCGACAACGCCTTGCTGCCGCAGCCGCGAGGGCCGGCGCCCTACGACCCGCTCAAGGATCACTGGCGGGTGCGGCTCGAGGCCGCCGGCACGCTCAAGCAGAACCCGGCGCCGCTCGTCTCGACCGCCGCCCTGCTGGCACCGGTGCGCGGCGAGATCGGCTTTGCCCGCCGCGCCGACGGGCCGCCGCTGCGCGTGCTGATCACGCGCCGCTCGCGCCAGGAGATCACCGCCGACATCCAGACGCTGCTCAACCGGCTGGGCTACGATGCCGGCCCGGTCGACGGGCTGATCGGGCCGGCGACCTGGGCCGCGGTCCGGCGGTTCCAGGAAGATCGCGGGCTGAAGGTGGACGGGGCGATCACACCGCAGTTCAGCCAGACGCTTTATGCCGCCGCCGGCATGGACGAGCCGGAAGTCGGCCGCATCTATGTGCGTCGCGATTTCGAGCCGGTGTTCGACGCGCCGATCGGCATCGAGGACGCCGACCAGCCGCTCGGCACCCACCTGATCACGGCGAGCCGCTTCGACGCCGCCAACGGCCGCACCCAATGGCTGGCGCTGACGCTCGAAAACCAGCTTCCCGAATTCACCCGCGCCTATTTCAACATAGACGCCGAGGCCCATCACGATGTCGCCGCCGCCGACGCCCTTTCGCGGCTGCGCGTCCCCGCCCATGTGCTGGACCGCATCGAGCGAATGCTCAGCCCTGGCTCGTCGATCGCCATCTCCGACACCGGCCTCGGCCCCTATACGGGCTGGAAGACCGATTTCGTCGTGGTCACTCGTACCGGCCGCCCGGCATGAGTCTTGCCAAAAACAACGGAAAGGTTTGATTAGACAAGCAAAAATGCCTATCATTGTGATAGGCGTGGCTGATTCGTCAGGTCGACCATGGGTGCGTGGTGGTCCGTTTTGACCGCCAGTCGCCACAAGAAGCCGACCGACCCGGACAGGGCAAACCGTTCAAGCGATCGCTCGCGCTGGCAGGGGACTCGCGGGACCAACCCAGGAGGGACCCCATGCCCGCTCTCCGGCTCACTGCCGCCCTTGCCATAATGGCGGCCGTCGCCCTGCCCGAGGCCACGTTTGCCGAGCCGCGCGCCGAAGCCCGCGTACCGGCCCATGTCGCCGTCATCGTCTCGGCCTTCGAGGGACGCGCGATCGTCGTCTCCGGCGACCGCCTGCTGGCGGTGGCGCCGCTGCCCGAACAGCCCGCGCAGGCCCGGCGCCGCTGGACGGCGCGCATCGACCCCTACGGCCGTTACGGCGCGCCCTGCGGATATTACGGCTGTCCGGACGCCCGCGCCGGCTATTACGGCGCGCCGCCCGAATTCGTCCTGTCGGGCCCGGATCTCCGGCTCGTGCCGTTCGGCCATGCCGCGCTGCCGGCCGCGCCCGGGGCGCGCGCCGACGATCCGGCCCGCGACCACTGGCGCATCCTTTATGAACGTACCGGCAGGCTGGAGACCAACCCGTCGCCGCTGATCGCCAGCGCCGCCCTGCTGGCGCCGCTCAAGGATGTCGATCCGACGACGACGGCGAGCCTCGCCCGGCCGCTGCATATCGAGATCACGCGGCGCAATGAACGGATGGTCACCGTCGACGTGCAGAAGCTGCTGGCCGCGCTCGGCGAGGATGCCGGTCCGGCCGACGGCGTGGCCGGCCCGATCACGAGGGCCGCCATCCGCCGCTTCCAGGAGCGACGCGGCATCGAGCCGACTGGCAGGATCACCGCCAGCCTCATCGAGGCGCTCTATCGGGCGGCCGACAAGCAACCGCCGGTGAGCGGACGCATCGTCGCCACCAGCGGCGGCCGCACAATCATCGACGAACCCGTCGCCATCGACGAGCCGCACACCCCACTTGGCACCCATGTGCTGATGCTGGCGAAGACCGGGGCCGGGCCCGACTGGCACCTTCTGGCGCTGTCGCCGCGCCTGGCGCGCCAATTGCCGCCGGTGTTCGGCAAGGACCGCGACGGCGACCCGGCCGCCACGGCGCGCGAAGCACTCGCCCGCCTGCGCATGCCGGCCGAAATCCGCGCCCGGTTGGGGCGCCTCGCCGCCCCCGGAACGGTGCTGGTGGTCGCCGACGAAAGCGCGCTCGGGCTGTCGCGTCAGCCGCCGGGACCGTTCTGGCGCTGAGCGCCGGAAGCAGGCCATTCGATCACCATGCCGTCATAGGCCGGTTCGATATTGGCCGGGATTTCAAGCCGCAGCGTTTCGTAGTCGAGCGCGGTGTGCATGTGGGTCAGCACGGCGCGGACCGGCCGCAGCCGCTCGATCCATTCGAGCGCCTGGCTGAGCGCGAAGTGGCTCAGATGCACGCGGTATTGCAGGGCGTCGACCACCCAGATGTCGAGCCGTTCGAGCAGCGCGATGCTGTCGGCTGGCACGTCGGAAATGTCGGGCGAGTAGCACAACCCGCCGCGCCTTGCCGCCAGGTCGCCGCCGAAGCGGAAGCCGAGCGAGTGCGCCGGCCCGTGCACCTGGCGCACCGGCAGCGCCTCCACCGGGCCGCCCTGTCCGTCGATGCGCACGATCTTGCCCGGCGCGATCGGGTGGCCCTTGAGGATCGGCGGGTAGATGCTGCCGGGCGGCGTCTCGTAGCAATACGAAAAGCGCTCGGTCAGCATGGCGAGCGTGGCGCTATCGGCGTAGGTGTCGATCAGCCGGCGCTGCAGCAGTGCGTACTGGCGCAGGTCGTCGATGCCGTGGATGTGGTCGGCGTGGCCATGGGTATAGAGGACACCGTCGATGTGGCGGACGCCGGCCATCAGCATCTGTTCGCGCAGGTCGGGGCTGGTGTCGACAAGTACGGTTGTCGTTCCCTGCGGGCCCAGACGCTCGACCAGCAGCGAGCAGCGCCGGCGCCGGTTCTTCGGATTGTTGGGGTCGCAGGCGCCCCATTCGCCGTCGATACGCGGCACGCCGGGCGATGAGCCGCACCCCAGAATCGTGAAGCGGTAGCTCACGCGGCAGGCACTTTCGGCAACGGCACATTGGAAAACAGGCGGAAGAAGTTGTCGGTCGTCAGGCGGGCGACTTCGGCCGCGCTGACGCCGCGCACCTCGGCCAGGACGCGCGCCGTTTCGACGACATAGGCCGGTTCGTTGCGCTTGCCGCGGTGCGGCGGCGGCGCCAGATAGGGCGCGTCGGTCTCGACCAGCAGGCGGTCGGCCGGCAGGTCGCGGGCGATCGCCCGGATTTCTTCGCTGTTCCTGAAGGTCAGGATTCCGGAAAACGAAACATAGCCGCCGAGTTCGATGCCGGTCTCGGCCAGCGCCCGGCCTGACGAAAAGCAGTGCAGCACGAACGGAAACGCGCCATTGGCCGTTTCGTCACGCAGTATCGCGGCGATATCGTCGTCCGCCTGGCGCGCATGGATGACCAGCGGCAGGCCGGTCGCCCGCGCCGCCGCGATGTGAGTTCGAAACCCCTGTGCCTGCGCCGCGCGCGGGCTCTTGTCGTAGTGGTAGTCGAGTCCGGCCTCGCCGATGGCGACGACCTTTTCATGCTCGGCAAGCCTGATCAGTTCGTCGGCGGTGATGTCGAGCTCTTCATGCGCGTTGTGAGGATGCGTGCCGACCGAACAGTAGACGTTGGGATATCTTTCCGCAATGGCAAGCACTTGCGTGAATTTCTTCACGCGGGTGGAGATGGTCACCATGCGGGCGACGCCAGCCGCGCCGGCGCGCGCGACGACGGCGTCGAGTTCATCGGCGAAATCGGCGAAATCGAGATGGCAGTGGGAATCGACGAGCATCGCAACGCCCTGCCCCATCAGGACGCCTCCGCCTCCACGTGGCGCGGGAACACTGCCTGAGGCGCCGGCAGCGTGGTGCCGGCGGTCAGCGCATGCGTTTCGTCGAGGCAGGCGAAATCGCGCGCATCGGCGCCGACGCCGAGCAGGTCGAGCAGGCTGGCCGCGCTCCGCGGCATCACCGGCTGGGCGAGGATCGCGACGACCCGCAGGACCTCCGCCGTCGTCCACAGCACGGTCTGCATGCGTTCGGGATCGGTCTTGCGTAGCGCCCACGGCGCCTCGCCGGCGAAATAGCGGTTGGCCTCGGCCACGACCGCCCATGCCGCATCGAGGTAGCGGTGGATCTGCTGGCCGTCGATATGACGGCGAGCCTCCGGCAGGATGGCGTAGGCCGCTGCCAGGATCGCCCTGTCGGCCGGTGACGGCTCAGCTCTCGCCGGCACCTTGCCGTCGCAGTTCTTGGCGATCATCGACAGCGAGCGCTGCGCCAAATTGCCCAGATCGTTGGCGAGGTCGGCGTTGATGCGTCCCACGATCGCCTCATGGCTGTAGTTGCCGTCCTGGCCGAAGGGCACCTCGCGCAGGAAGAAATAGCGCATCTGGTCGACGCCGTAGGCGCGCGCCATGGCGAAGGGGTCGACGACGTTACCGACCGATTTCGACATCTTCTCGCCGCGGTTGAACAGGAAGCCATGGCCGAACACCCGCTTCGGCACCGCGAGCCCGGCGCTCATCAGGAAGGCCGGCCAATAGACGGTGTGGAAGCGCACGATGTCCTTGCCGATGATGTGGACATCGGCCGGCCAGTAGCGGTTGCGCGGGCCTTCGTCCGGCCAGCCGGTGGCGGTCACGTAGTTGGTCAGCGCGTCGACCCAGACATACATGACATGGCGCTCGTCGCCGGGCACCGGAATGCCCCAGTCGAAGGTCGTGCGCGACACCGACAGGTCGCGCAGGCCGCGGCTGACGAAGCTGACGATCTCGTTGCGGCGCGTGTCGGGTCCGATGAAGTCCGGCTGCTCGCGGTAGAGCTTCAGCAGCGGCTCCTGGTATTTCGACAGGCGGAAGAAGTAGCTCTCCTCCTCGACCCATTCGACCGGCGTGCCCTGCGGGCCATAGCGCACGCCGTCGCCGCGCAGTTCGGTCTCGTCCTCGTCGTAGTAGGCCTCGTCGCGCACCGAGTACCAGCCGGCATAGCTGTCCTTGTAGATGTCGCCATTGGCCGCCATGCGCCGCCAGATTTCCTGGCTGGCGCGATGGTGGCGCGCCTCGGTGGTGCGGATGAAGTCGTCGTTGGAGGCGTCGAGCGCCCGCGTCATCTCGCGGAATCTCTCGGCATTGCGGTCGGCCAACTCGCGCGCCGACAGGCCTTCGCGGCGCGCCGTCTGCAACATCTTCTGGCCGTGCTCGTCGGTGCCGGTCAGAAACATCACGTCATACCCGTCGAGCCGCTTGAAGCGGGCGAGCGCGTCGGTGGCGATCAGTTCGTAGGCGTGGCCGATGTGCGGCTCGCCATTGGGGTAGGAGATCGCCGTCGTGATATAGAACTTGCGGTTTTCACTCATGGCCGGATCGTGTGGCATGCAGACAACGACGCCGGCTCAGGCCGCTTCGCGCATCGCCTCGAACAGGTTGAGGATGACCTGTTTCCTGTCGAGGTTGTAGGCGTCGGCCAGACCGGCGCAGTGGCGCGTCTTTTCCCATACCTCGACCCAGCGGGCAAGGACCGATGTCCCCTCGGCACCGCCCGGTCCGGGACCGGCGCCGGGCTCCGGCACGCCGCGCAGGCGCCGCGCGATGACGTCGTGGACGAGGCCCAGAAACAGCCGGTAGCGGTCGTCCTGGCCAGTGGCGGATATCTCGGAGGCGAGCCGGTGGATGGCGCTCCAGTCGGGCCTGGCGGCGTTGCCGGCCAGGGTCAGGAAGCGGCGGTAGAGGTCGATGCCGTCGGCCCGCGCTAGCAGTATTGCGCGCCTGACCGAACCTTCCGCCAGCGCGGCGACGAGCTCTCGGTCATTGGCCGCGATCTCGCCGGCGACGCCCAGCGCTTCCAGCGCGGCGCTGACCTGCGCCTGCGCCAGCGGCCGGATGTCCATCTTCTGGCAGCGCGAGCGGATGGTGGCGAGCAGTCCCCTCGGCGAGTGGGCGAGCACGAAGAACAGGGTGCGCGGCGGCGGCTCCTCGAGCACCTTGAGCAACGCATTGGCCGCGCTCGGGTGGAGGTCGTCGGCGGTGTCGACAATGCACACGCGCCAGCCGCGGTCGCCGGCCGACGTGCCGAAGAAGGTGATCGTGCGGCGGACCTCGTCGACGGAGAGCACGGTCTTGAACCGCTTGCGCTCGTGGTCCCACGGTCGGCGCAGGTGCAGGAGGTTCGGGTGGCTGCCGGAGGCGATCCTGCCCTCGGTCGCGTCTTCGGCCGCCGGCACGACATAGCTGGCCGGCGCCTGGCTGGCGTCCGGAAAGCGCAGGAGGTGGCCGGCGAAGCGGCAGGCGAGCGTCGCCTTGCCGATCCCCCTGGGCCCGCTCAGCAGGAGCGCGTGATGCAGGCGGCCGCGGGCGTACAACCCGGCGAGCCGGTCGAGCGTGGCGTCATGGCCCATCAGCCGGCGGTTCTCGCGTGGATCGGGAATGCCGTCGAGCGCGTCGAAGCTGGTCGGCACGGCGTCGTCTGCGGCCATCAGGCCCTCGCGCGGGCCGGCCGGCTGTCGAGCAGTCCGGCCGAACCGAGGCGTTCGACGACCAGTTCGAGGATCTGCCGGTGCACGTCCTGCGCGGCGCCGGCCGCGTCGACGACGCGGCAGCGCCCGGGCTCGGATGCGGCGATGTCGAGATAGGCCTGGCGCCGCTTGCGCTGCTGCGTCATCGACTCCCTCTCGAAGCGGTCGGGATCAGCTCCGCCGCCGCGCCGGCCCGCCCGGCGCAGCCCCTCGGCCGGGTCGATGTCGAGGATGATGGTCAGGTCGGGCCAGCATTCCTCGCAGGCCAGCCGTTCGAGCCCGGCGAGCAGCTCCGCCGCAACCTTGCCGGTCGCGCCCTGGTAGACGCGGGTCGAATCGATGAAGCGGTCGCACAGTACGGTGATGCCGCTCTCGAGCGCCGGCCGGATCACGGTTTCGACATGGTCGGAACGGGCCGCCGCGAACAGGATCGCCTCCATCTCGGCGCCGAGCGGCTCGGCGGCGCCCGACAGCAGCACATGGCGCACCGCCTCGGCACCCGGCGAGCCACCGGGCTCGCGCGTCACCAGCACGTCGACGCCGCGCTGGCGCAGCGCCTGCTCAAGGAGGCCGACCTGGGTGGACTTGCCGGCGCCCTCGCCCCCCTCGAATGTGATGAAGAGGCCTCGCCTCGACTGCTCAGCGTCCACTTTGCCGCTACCTCTCGCGATGTCCGGGGGCCGGTCCGGGCCTTGCGCTCACAGCGGAATCCAGCCGAGCAGCAGTTCCTTGATGGCATCGACGGCCTGGCGGCGCAAGCCGCCGCGCTCGACCGTCTCTGCGGCATAAAGCGGCGTTTCCTGGCTCAGCGTTTCGCCGATCCACACCCGCAGCGTGGCGACCTGCCGGCCCTGCTCGACCGGCGGGATGAGCGGCCCGGTATAGGCGATGCGGGCGCGCAGCCGGTCGCGGAAGCCGATCGGCAGGTAGATTTCGACCGGCCCCTTGCCGGTCACCGCCACGCCGGGTTTTTCGCCGCCATAGACATTCGCCTCGCCGATCACCTCGCCGTCCTCGAACAGCTTGACCTTCTCGAAGGCGCGCGAGCCCCAGTCGAGTATCTTGCGCGCCTCCTCGGCGCGCTCGCGCTCCGAGGCCATGCCGCTCAGCACGCCGATCAGCCGCTGGTCGTTGCGCTTGACCGAGCCGACGATGGCATAGCCCGATTCCTCGGTGTAGCCGGTCTTGAAGCCGTCGGCGCCGATGCCCATGCGCAACAGCGGATTGCGGTTGCGCTGGGTGATCTTGTTCCAGGTAAACTCCTCCTCCGAATAGTAGGAGTAATACTCGGGATACGTGGCGATGATGTGCTGGGCGAGCTTGGCCAGGTCCCGCGCGGTCACACGTTGCAGCGGGTCGGGCAGCCCGGTCGAATTGGTGAAGTGGGAGCCGCTGAGCCCGATCGCCCTGGCCCGCTCGTTCATCAGCCCGGCGAAGGCCAGTTCGGAGCCCGCCATGCCCTCGGCAAGGATGATGCAGCCGTCATTGGCCGACTGGATGATGACGCCGCGGATCAGGTCCTCGAGTGGAATCTCCGACTTCAGCACGGCGAACATGGTCGAGCCGCCCGACGTGGCGCCGCCCGTGCGCCAGGCGTTCTCGCTCACATAGAAGGTGTCGGTCAGCTTGAGCTTGCCCGTCTTGAGCGCGTTGAAGACGACCTCCATGGTCATCAGCTTGGCGAGCGAGGCGGGCGGGAACGGCTTGTCGGAGTCCTTCTCGAACAGGATGGTGCCGGTGTCGGCGTCCATCAGCAGGGCGTATTTGGCCCGCGTGTCGAACAACTGGGCGCCGGCCGGCCCGGTCAAGCCGAGGACCAGCGCCGCCAGCAACAGGATGGGCGCCCATTTCCGCAACGACCAACCGACCGCATTCATGCGCTCAACCTCTGTCCCGCGTCGCCCTTGTCCCTTTCTAGCGGGGCCAATCAGAGGTTTCAAGGAACCGGCGCGCGGCGGTTGCCGCCGCAGCCCAGCGGTCGGACCGATTCAGCCTAGCGGGTAATGATGGCGGCGCCGGTCAGGCCACGGTCGCGGGCGATCGCCAGCACCGCCTCGGCCACGTCGCCGCCGACCAGCAGCCGCACCTCCCAGCCGTGGCCGGCATCCGGGTTGACCCGGCGCATCGCGGTCATGCCGAGATCGGCGACGATCTGGCGGACATATTCGGCATGGCTCGCCTCGCCGAACATGCCGAGCCGCACCACCACGGTACGGTCGGTGTCGGGCCGCACGCCGTCGACGGCGGGAAGCGCCGCCACCGGGCGACGTTCGACGTCGGCGAAGGCGGCAACGATGCGCCGGTTCGCCACTGCCTCAGGCGCAAAGCCGAGCGGCACGATCGCTGCGGTCAGGATCGGTTCGGGCGCGGTGATGTCGAAGGCGATGCCGTCGAAGGTCGCCGGCCGGCTGAGCGGAACGGGGATGCTGGCGGCGAACGCCACCTGCACCGGCTCGACCGGCAAGGTGCCGGCGACCGGCTCGGCCGGCACCGGCCCATCGGGCAGCGGCTCGTCGGCCATCGCCAGCATGGTGCCGGGCATCGTCGCGCCCGGCTCGATGTCGGGCGTGCCGGGCGTGCGGTAGGAGGCCATCAGGAAGCGTTCGTCATGACCGTCGATGCGCGCCTTGCCGACATATTCAACCTTGACGCTGGCGACGCCATTGTCGGCATAGCCGAGCATCTGCGCGGCGCGCGCCGACAGGTCGATCACACGGCCGCTGTGAAAGGGGCCGCGGTCGTTGACGCGCACGATCAGCGACGTGCCGGTGTCGAGGTTGGTGACGCGGGCATAGCTCGGCAGCGGCATGGTCGGGTGCGCCGCGGAGATCGCATACTGATCGAAGATTTCGCCGTTGGCGGTCTTGCGGCCGTGGAAATTGGGGCCATACCAGGAGGCCAGCCCGACCGCCGCATAGTTCGGGTCTTCCTTCGGCTTGTACCACTTGTTCCTGATCTTGTAGGGCTTGCCGACCATGTAGCGGCCGCCGCCCTTCTGGACCTTCTTCGCGACGGTGACGCGCGGGCTCGCCTTGACGCCGTATTCCTCCTGCGAGAACTTGGTCTTGTCGTTGATCTCGGCGCGCTCCTGCGGACGCACGCAGCCTGAAAGGATGGCGGCGCAGGCGGCGACGACCAGCCAGCCGGCCGCCACGCGGCGACGCGTTTCGGCGCGCGGCCACCCGGACGCGCTGGCGATGGCGGGCCTCTCGCCCGCGCCGTGTCGCTCGACTATCCGCAATGAACCCCGCCTGGCTGCACCGCCAGCTTCCCCTTTCCGAGACGCTTCACCTTGTCCCGGCTGGCTTGTTCCGGTCTGTCCCGGCCGACCTTGTTGTGGCCGACTATAGGCCGGATTGCGTTGAAACTGTGACTGTTGCAGGCCGGCCGCCCCGACATTGAAGCATGCCGGCGCCGGGTTAGGGAAGCCTTAAGGCGCCCCCTCCCCGGCAAACTGTCGCCCGCCGCCCTGCCGGCTGGAAAGCCGCGGTCGGCGCTCAGAACACCGGCGGGAACTGGCGGCCGCCGCGCTCCAGCGTGACCCAGCGCGTTTCGGTGAAGGTTTCCATCGACCAGCGCCCGCCATGCTTGCCCGACCCCGATGCCTTGAAGCCGCCGAAGGGCACGTGCGGCTCGTCATTGACCGGCGAGCAGTTGACGTGGCAGTTGCCGGTGTCGAGCCGTTCGACGATGGCGAGCCCGCGTTCCTCGTCCTCGGTCATGACGCCGGCGGTCAGGCCGTATTCGCTGTCATTGGCGATGCGGATCGCCTCCTCGTCGTTGCGCACGCGGAAGATCGAGCAGACCGGCCCGAACGTCTCCTCCTGGTAGAGCAGCATGTCGGGCGTGACATTGGCGAACACGGTCGGCTGCACGAAGCGGCCGTCGATCTGGCCGCCTGCGAGGATCGTCGCGCCCTTCTCGCGCGCGTCGGCGAACTGGCGGGCGATGCGCTGGGCGGCGCGGTCGTTGATCACCGGGCCGAGCACGTTGTCCTTGTCCTTGGTCGAGCCGACCTTGAGCCTGGCGACGCGCGGCAAGAACTTCTCCATGAAGGCATCGTGCACCTTCTCATGCACGATGACGCGCTCAATCGACATGCAGATCTGGCCCTGATGCATGAAGGCGCCGAAATTGGCGGCCTGGGCGGCGCGGTCGAGGTCGGCGTCGTCGAGCACGATCAGCGCGTTCTTGCCGCCCAGTTCGACGCAGCATCTCTTCAGATGCGCCCCGGCCTTGGCGGCGACCACGCGGCCGACGGCGGTCGAGCCGGTGAACGAGACGCCCTTGACCAGCGGGTTCTCGATCAGTTCGTTGCCGACTTCCTCGACGCGCTCGCGCGAGCAGGTCACCACGTTGAGCGCGCCCTTCGGCAGCCCCGCCTCCTCGAATATCTCGGCAAACAGCAGGCCGCCGATATAGGGCGTGTCCTCCGAGGGCTTCAGCACGATCGTGTTGCCGGCGACGAGCGGAAACAGGAAGCCGCGCGCCGAAAGGATCAGCGGGAAGTTCCACGGGCTGATGACCGAGACGACGCCCATCGGCCGGCGGATGGCCATCGACAGCTTGCCGTATTCGGACGGCAGCACCTCGCCCACGGCGGCGTAGTTGGCGGCGGCGGCGGCCGGGAAGATCTCGGCGGTGTAGCCGGTCTCGAACATCGCCTTGCCGAACCAGCCGCCGCCTTCGGCCACTACCGCCTCGACGATCTCCTGGCGGCGGCGCTCGAAGATTTCGCCGGCCTTGATCAGGACGTGCGAGCGGCGGTTGAACGGCATTGCCGACCATTCGGGAAACGCGGCGTGGGCGGCCTCGATGGCGCGGCGCGCGTCCTCGGCACCGGCATCGGCGATGTTGGCCCAGACCGAACCGTCGGACGGGTTCAGGTCGGGAAAGGTGCGCGCGGCGGGCGACCAGCCGCCGGCGATATACATGCCTTCCATTACCTTGGCCATGACTGCTCTCCTGATCTTTCGGGCGGGGCCGGCGCCGGCCGCCTATTTCCCGTTCCTCTTCTTCGCCTTCCTGGCCTTGCGGTCCTTCTTTTTCTTCTTCTTGCCCTTGGGCGAATCGATTGCCACCGACGGCGTTGCCAGGGCGGCCGAGGCGCCGAAGGCCGGCTGCGACAAGACCGTCCAGATCGCCGATTTGCGGCGCACATCGGCCAGGTGGCCGGACTGGATTTCCATGGCTCGCCGGGCGAATTCGCTTGCCTGGCGGCTCAGTTCGAAGGCCTGCGTGGACATGGTCAGCGTTGCTCCCCCTGGCGGGCCCGCGACAGCATGGTCCAGATCGCCGTGCGACGGCGGATGTCGGCAAGGTGATCGGCCTGGATTTGCGTCGCGCGGCGCGCGAATTCGGTCGCCTGGCGGCTCAGTTCGTCGGCCTGCGCGGAGAGGATCGGCGCCCCGGGGCCCGTCAGGCGACTGTCCATGGCGGCATAGGGCCGGCCATTGACGCGGCCACCCTGGACGGCGCGCAGGTGTTCGATGTGGCGCCGATGGATTTGGGCGGCCCGCTCGGCCAGCAGGCCGGCGAGATCGACGCCGGCCGGCAGCGTCGACAGAGGCGGCGGTACCGGCGCGGACGCGGCAGCGACCGCGCCGGGCGGTGCCTTCGCTGCCGCACCGCCCAGATAGGCCGCCTGGACCGCCGGGTCGCGGGCCAGGCGCTCGGCGCGGTCGGCGCCGGTGATGCGGCCGTTCTCGAGCAGGTAGCCGCGGTCGGCGATCGCCAGGCTCTGCTTGGCATTCTGCTCGACCAGCAGGATGCCGACACCGCCGTCGCGGATGGCGCGCAGCGCGCGGAACAGTTCGCGGGTCAGCAGCGGCGACAGGCCGAGCGACGGCTCGTCGAGCATCAGGATGGCCGGATTGGACATCAGCGCGCGGCCGATCGCCACCATCTGCTGCTCGCCGCCGCTCATCGTCCGCGCAACCTGGCGGCGGCGTTCGCCGAGCTTGGGAAACAGCGCGAAGACCTGGGCGAGCCGTTCGGCCTCGGTCTGGCGCGCCCGGGTGCCGTAGGCGCCGAGTTCGAGGTTCTCGGCCACCGTCAGGTCAGCGAAGATGCCCCTGCCCTCCGGCACCAGCGCCAGGCCCGCCTCGACGATGCGGTGCGGCTTCTCGGCGGCGATGTCGCGGCCGTTCATGGCGATGCGCGCGCCCGGCCGATGCTTCACCAGGCCGGCGACCGCCTTCAACAGGGTGCTCTTGCCGGCACCGTTGGCACCGAGGATGACGCAGATCTCGCCCGGCGCCACCGACAGCGAGACCGCTTCGAGCGCCCGGTGCGGGCCATAGGCGACGGTGAGGCCGGCGACCTCAAGCATCGTCGTCCCCCAGATAGGCGCTGACCACCTCGCGCCGCGACAGCACCTCGGCCACGGCGCCATCGGCGATCTTGGCCCCGCTCGACATCACGATGCAGCGGTCGCATAGCGAGCGGATGGCATCCATGACGTGTTCGACCATGACGATGGTGCGCCCCTCGGCGCGCAGGTCGCGGACCAGATCAATGCCGAGCCTCAGTTCGCTCGGATTGAGCCCGGCCAGCCATTCATCGAGCAGCAGCAGTCGCGGCTCGCCGGCGAGCGCGCGCGCCAGTTCAAGCCGCTTCTGGTCTATATAGGTCATCGACGCGGTCGGGGCAGCGGCGCGCCCGCCGAGGCCGACCCGTTCGAGCAGCGCCTCGGCCATCTGCCGGGCTTCGCTGCCCCACAGGCGCATGTGCCCGAACGCGGCGCCGGCGATCACGTTGTCGATGGCGCTCATCGACGGCAGCACGCGCACCAGCTGGAACGTGCGCGCCACGCCGAGCCGGGCGATCGCGTGGGCCGGCTTGCCGGAAATATCGATGCCGGCCAGGCTGATGCGCCCGGCGCTCGGCCGCAGCGCGCCCGAGATCAGATTGAGCATCGTCGTCTTGCCCGAGCCGTTCGGCCCGATCAGGCCGACCAGCTCGCCCTGGCCGATGTCGAAGGAGACATCGTTGACGGCGATGAGTCCGCCGAACGCCTTGCGGGCGCCGGCGACGCTGAGGGCGGCGCCACTCATGCCGTCCTCTCGGCGCCGACCGCCAGCGCCCGCCTGTTCCGCAGCCTCGTCCAGACCTGTTCGAGCCGGCCGGTCACGCCGTGCGGCAGCAGGTAGACGATCGCCAGGAAGGCGAGGCCCATGACGATCGGCATGTGGTTGGGAAAGCGGGCCGAAATCAGGTCCATGGCGATGACGAACGGCACCACGCCGACCAGCGGTCCCCACAGCCGGCTGGTGCCGCCGAGCAGCGCCATGATGACGACCAGGAACGAGATCATCGGGTTGAAGGCCGATGGCGGCTGGATGTAGCCGTAGCGCGGCGCGGAGATGGCGCCGGCGATGGCGATGAAGGCGCCCGACACCATGAACAGCAGGATCTTGGCGCGCGCCGTGTCGATGCCGACATGGCGGGCCACCGTCTCGTCATTGCCGATGATGCGCATGGCGAAGCCGAGCCGCGAGCGGTTGATCAGCCAGCCGGCCAGGAAGACGGCGACGGCTAGCGCCAGCAGCATCCAGTAGATGTGCTTCTCGGTGAAATCGGTGAACACGTAGAGCCCGACACGGGTGGTGAACTTCGCCTGCGCCCATGTGACGATCTGGCGGACCAGCTCGGCGAGCCCCAGCGTGAAGATGACGAAATAGACCCCCGACAGCCTGAGCGTCGCCACTCCGACGACACCGGCCAGCGCCGCGCCGGCCAGCGCGCCGCCGGCGACGAGCGCCGGGAACGGCAGCTGGTCGATCCACAGCGCCACCGAATAGGTACCGACGCCGAAGAAGGCGGCCGTCGCCAGCGACACATAGTGGGTAGGCCCGGAAAACAGCGTCCAGGCGGTGCACAGCGCCGCATAGAGGACGATATTGACCGAGATCGACAGGTAGAAGCCCTGGTCGACCAGCGGCAGGCACGCCGCCAGCGCCACCACGACGGCGCCGGCCAGTCCGACGCGGATTTCGCCGGCCGACACCGCGCTCATGCCGTCTGCCTCCCGAAAATGCCCTGTGGGCGGAACAGCAGCACGAGGATGAACAGGCCGTAGGTGGCGGCCAGCGTCAGGCCGGGGTCGATCAGGCTTGCCACGGCCGTCTCGGCGATGCCGAGCGCCAGCGCCGCCAGCACTGCGCCGCGCACGTCGCCGACGCCGCCCATGATGACGATGATCAGCGCCTTCATGGTGAATATGACGCCCATCGAGGCGTTGAAGGTGTAGAAGGTCGATAGCAGCGCCCCGCCGCAGGCCGTCAGCGCGCCGCCGAGCGCGAAGGCGAGAGCGGCCGTGCGCGACACGTCGATGGCGACGAGGCTCGCCGAGTTGGGATCGGCGGCGACGGCGCGCACCGCCGTGCCCTGGCGCGTGCGATAGAGGAACAGATAAAGCCCGGCCGCGATGACGACCGCGGCGGCGAACGCCACCACCCGGTTCAGCCCGTAGCCGGAGCCGAAGATGACGAAGCGCTCCGCCAGGAAGGCATAGGAAAAATACTCGCCGCCGAAGCCGAGCAGCATCAGCCCCTGCAGCAGGAACAGCAGCCCGAAGGTGGCGAGGATCGAGTCGACCTCCAGCTGCCCGCGATTCCTGGCCCGGCGCACCAAGGGCCGCAGCGCGACGACATAGATCGCCCAATTGAAGGCGAAGGCGGCCGGCGCGATCACGAGAAGCCCCGCAATCGGGTTGATGGCGAACGCCGTGTAGAGCCAGAAGGCGACGAAGCAGCCCGCCACCAGCGTCTCGCCATTGGCCAGATTCATGATCCGGGCCACCCCATATTGCAGCGTGAGCCCCAGCGCGATCAGCGCGTAGGTACCGCTCAGCAGGATGCCGGTCACGACGATATGGGTCATGAAATTCTTCTATCACCGAACGGTTCCGGCGCGGCGAAAACCGCGCCGGATGGTTTACGTGGGTGCCGGCCGCCGGCGGTGGCGGCCGCCACCGCCATGCCCGCCAGCCGTGCCTACCAGCCCTGCTTCTTGACCGGATCGACCGCGCCCTCGATGCCGTCGGCGGCAACGCCGCGGAAGACGCCGTCGCGCCACTGGCCGACGGTCCAAACCTTGGGGTTGACGTTGTTGTCGAAGGTGATGGTGCCCATCACCGTGTCGAACGTCCCGGTCTTGATGGCCTCGATGACCGCGGCACGGTCCTTGGTGCCGGCCTTCTCGATCGCCTGTTCGAGCACCTGCAGCCCGGCATAGGTCATCGCGCTGGCCCAATAGTCGGGACCCTGGCCGGCCGACGCCTTGTGGCGGTCCGTGTAGTCCTTGATCTTTGGGTCGTCGATGTTGATGCCGCCGATGCCGAGGATGCCCTCGGCCGCGGCGCCGAACCGGCCCGCGAAGGGCGGAAAGGCGGTGCCGACGCCGACATAGAAGGCGCCGACCTCGAGGTTCTGGATCTGGGCTTGCTCGGTCAACGCGAAGGTGTCGCCCGGATACGAGAAGCCGATGAAGGCGTCCGGATTGGCGGCCTTGGCGGCGGCGATGATCGGCGCCACGTCCTGCGTGCCGAGCGGATAGGACGCCTCGTAGACGATCTCGAGCTTGGCTGCCTCCAGCGCCGGCTTGGCGGCGGCGACCAGCTCGAGGCCGAAGGCGTCGGCGACGTGGACCAGCGCCACGCGGCTGCCGATCTCGCCGGCGTCGCGCAGCTTGGCGATCGTTTGCACCGCGCCCTCGGCGAGCTGCTTGGCGGTGCCAAGCATCCAGAACGAGTTCGGCCAGCGCTGCACGAATTCGGTGACGCCGTCGGTGGCGGCCGTCGTGGCGATGTGCGGATAGCCGTGCTGGGCGATCATCGGCGCCGTGGCGATGTTCAGTCCGGTCGAATAGGGCGCGACAATGAAGTCGACCTTGTCGACGGTCGCCAGCCGCTGGATGTTCTGGATCGCGGTCTCGGCGCTGGTCTGGTCGTCATACTCGACCAGCTCGACCTTCATCTTGGTGCCGCCGACGTCGAGGCCGCCGCGCGCGTTGATCTCGTTGACCCACATCTGCACGTTGGGCCAGTGCGTCATCGCCGCGCCGCCGGCGAGCGGCCCGGTCTTCGGAGCGCTGGCGCCGATCTTGATCGTCTCCTGCGCCTGGGCGCCGCCGGCCAGGACGCCGGCGGCGATCAGCGCGGCGGCCGCGCTCTTCAGCAATGTCCTGCGTTGCATGCCTTCTTCCTCCCTTGCTTGATGTTCGACAGGCCTCAGATCGGGTAGCTTTGCTCCCCGTCCCGGATGGTGATCCATCTGAGTTCGGTGAATTCGTCGATCGCGGCGCGGCCGCCGAACCGGCCGTAGCCGGAAGCCTTGACGCCGCCGAACGGCATCTGCGGCTCGTCGTCGATGGTGGCACCGTTGATGTGGCAGATGCCGGTCTCCAGCCGCCTCGCGATCCTGAGCGCGCGCGGCACGTCGCGGCTGAAAACGGCGGCGGCAAGGCCGTATTCGGTGTCGTTGGCGACCGAGACCGCCTCCTCGTCGTCGCCGACGCGGATGACCGAGGCGACCGGGCCGAACGATTCCTCGTGGTAGATGCGCATCGCCGGCGACACCTGGTCGAGGATGGTCGGGTCGACGAACACGCCCTCCTGGCGGCCGCCGGCGATGAGCACGGCGCCCTTCAGCACCGCGTCGTCGATGAGCCCCTTGAGACGGCGCGCCGCCTGCTCGGTGATCATGGCGCCGAGCACGGCCTTCGGATCGCGCGGGTCGCCCGCCCGCAGGCGTTCAGCGCGGCGCCGCAGCCGGGTGACGAATTCGTCGGCGACCGCATCGGCAACGACAAGGCGTTCGGTCGACATGCAGATCTGGCCCTGGTGGTAGAAAGCGCCGAAGCTGGCTGCTGCCGCCGCCGCATCGAGGTCGGCGTCGTCGAGCACGATCAGCGGCGCCTTGCCGCTCAGTTCCAGCACGCAGCGCTTGAGGTGGCGGGCAGCCTTCTCCGCGACCAGGCGGCCGACCCGGGTCGATCCGGTGAAATTGACGCGGCGCACCGCCGGGTGGGCGATCAGCGCCTCGACGATGTCGGGCCCCTTCTCCGGGCTGGAATGGATGACGTTGACGGTGCCGTCCGGCATGCCGGCCCCGGCCAGCACCTCGCCCAGCAGCGCGTGCGTCTTCGGGCACAGTTCGGACGCCTTCAGCACCACCGAATTGCCGCAGGCGAGCGGCATCGCCACGGCGCGCGCGCCGAGCGTCACCGGCGCGTTCCACGGCGCCATGCCGAGCACCACGCCGCAGGGCTGGCGCATGGCGAGCGCGGTGGTGCCGGCCCGGTCGGCCGGGATGACCTCGCCGACGATCTGCGTCGTCATGGCGGCGGCCTCGCGCAGGATGCTGGCGGCGAGCCGGCAGTTGAAGCGGGCCCAGTCGGCGGTGCCGCCGGTCTCGGCAATGACCGTCGCGCAGAAATCGTCGACGCGATCGAGGAGGAGGTCGGCCGCCCGGTTGAGGCAGGCCCGCCGCTCAGAGGGTGGCGTCGCCGACCAGACGGCAAAGGCGCGCGCGGCGACATTGGCGGCGTGGATGGCATCCTCGATGCTGGCGGCCGCCGCGCGGGTGACCACCTGGCGCGAGACCGGATCGACGCGCTCGAACGTTGCGGCGCCTGCCGCCGCCACCGGCGCGCCATCGATCAGCAATGCCGCGTCGAGCATGGCCCCTCCCTGTCCGACCGCCGGTTGCCTGGCGGTACCGCGCCTCCCGCGCGCCATGTATACTATAGCTTGGCCAGCTCGGTGAAAAACATGCAGTTATCTGGTCAAAGATTGCGAAATTCCGGCGAAGGCGGCTAGGATGCGCCGTCACGCACCGCCGCAAAGGCTCGCACTTGAACGACCACGCTCGCCATCCGGTACGCATTCCGGTTCACGTCCACCGCATCGAGGCCGGGCTGCAGGCGCGCGCCGTGGCGCTCGGCCGCCGCGACCAGGCGACGACGCGGACGCTGGTGCTGCTCGGCGACGGCAATGGCCGCCTGCGCGCGGGCGACGGCGAGCGGCCGCTCGCAGGCCCGGCGCTGGCATGGCTGGCGCGGCCGACCGGCCGACGGCTGACGCTGGAGGCGGGCACCACCGGCTTCATCGCAGAGATCGCCGACGAGACCATCGCCCGGGCGGTGGGTGATTTCGCCGAGTCGGCGACGCTGATGTTCATGGTGGAGCGCGACTTCGACCTGCCGCTCGCTCGCGCCGACCCGCTGATGCGCCAGTTGGCCGACCACCTGGCCGCCGTCCGCGAGGAGGTGGTGCGGCCGCAGGCCGGCGGCGCCATGCTGGTCGTCGCGCATCTGCGCATCATCCTGGTGCTGCTACTGCGCGCCAGCGGGCTGGAGGAGGCCGCCGCCGCCGGCGCCGGCGCTCCGTTCCTGCAGCGCTTCCGCCGGCTGGTCGAGGGCCATTTCCGTGAGCACTGGCCGGTCGCCCGCTATGCCCGCACGCTCGGCATCAGTCCCGACCGGCTGCATGCGATCTGCCGGCGCGAACTCGACCGCACGCCGAAGGCGCTGATCGCCGAGCGGCTGGCGCGCGAGGCCGGGCTGGCACTGGAGCGCTCGACCCTGTCGGTGGAGCAGGTGAGCGACACGCTGGGCTTCCGCGACCCGGCCCACTTCTCGCACTTCTTCCGCCGGATGACCGGCCTCACACCCGGCCGTTTCCGCCGGCTGGCGGTTTCCGGCGCCGGCCAATTCTCGCCGCCGAGCTTCGCCGACTGGCCATGAGACGGGTCGAGCCCGAGCCGGATTGACCAACAGCGCGGCCACGCCCGGTCATCGCCGCCTCGTGGACGTAGCGTGATACGTGCGGGGGTCGCTGCCGGCCCGGCTACGACCAGGCGCGCTTCGCGCCGCCGCGTCCGCCCTGCCCGCAACCTGACTCTGAGTTCTGCCCGATCAGCCGGGGTTTGCCGGATCGCTGCCCGGCCGCGCGTTGACGCCACCGGCGGGGCGGCCCTATATGCGCGCCAGCCGGCATTCCGCCAGGAGGGGTGGCCGAGTGGTTGAAGGCACCGGTCTTGAAAACCGGCGTGCGGGCGACCGCACCGTGGGTTCGAATCCCACCCCCTCCGCCATAATATATTGAAATATTTGTGTTTTTGCCACGCGTGTTGCGTTTATCGCCGACGCGGATCGGCCACGACCTTCCAACCCCGGACCGTCAGGGGGGGCTTCACGGGGGGACCGAAGCGCCCCAGGCTCCCTTGAACACGCCGCCATTCGGGAAGAATGCCCGCGCGGGTGTCGGACCGTCCGGCCGACCGGCGGCCGGGAGATCGCGGCGTAACGGCGTCGTCAGAGCGGCGCCGACTGGACGAACCGGAGCACCGAGTCGGCCACCTGGCGGCGCAGCAGGGCCTGGCCGTCCTCGGTGTGGAGCTCCTCGCCGAAGAGCAACGAGAAGGTTGCCCGGTTGGAAACGTTGAAGAAACTCAACGCCGATATCTGCCAGTGAATGGCCACCGGCGACAGGCCCGGCCGGAATTCCCCCGTTTCCACACCCTTGCGATAGATGGCGTCGACGCGCGATATCGCGGTCTCGTTCAGGTTACGGATCAGGTCCGAATGGCGCAGATAGTCGCCATGGTGAATGTTTTCGATCATGACCAGCCGGATGAAATCCGGGTTGCGGCGATGGTGGTCGAAAGTAAATTCGACAAGCCTGCGCAGGGCGTCGCGCGGCGGCAGGTGGTCGAGCGCGAGTTCCTCCTCGCCGGAACGCACCTTGCGGTAAGCCGCCTCGAGGGCCTTCTGGTACAGCCGCTGCTTGTCGCCGAAGTAGTAATAGATCATGCGCTTCGACGTGCGGGTCTTGGCTGCGATTTCGTCGATGCGGGCGCCGGACAGGCCGTTGTTGGAGAATTCCGCCAGCGCCACCGCGAGGATGTCGGAGCGAACGCCCTCGGGATCCTGCTTCCATCTCGGCTTTGGGCGGCCATTGTCGGCCAGAGCGGAATCGCCTGTCGTCATTGTTCACTACTAGCGCGACTGAACGGGCCGCGCCACCGGTCAATTTAACTACCTCGTACAAAGCAATTGACAAATTAACCAGACGGTACAATGAATGATGCCGGCTGTGGGTGAGGTCGCATGCGGGAGGATGTGCTGGTCGCCAATGCTACGGCAACGGCCGCGTGGAGCGGATCACCGGGCACCGGGCGCTCGGTGCTGGTCGGCCTGCTCGGACGCGGCATTCAGCTATCCCGCACGCCGGCGATGCATGAAATCGAAGGCGCGGCGCAGGGCCTCAAATACATCTACCGCCTGTTCGACACCGACGTGATGCCGTCCGGCATCACGATCGCCGAAATATTGCGGTCCGCCGAGATCTGCGGCTTTGCCGGACTGAACATCACCTATCCCTACAAGGTGGAGGTGATCGGCCACCTCGACGGGTTGTCGGCGGCCGCTTCCGCGGTTGGCGCCGTCAACACGGTCATCTTCCGCGACGGTCGTCGCACGGGGCACAACACCGATCTCTGGGGTTTCGCGGAGAGCTTCCGGCGCGCCATGTCCGGCGCGGCACGTGCCAACATCGTCCTGCTCGGCGCCGGCGGCGCCGGCGCGGCGGTCGCGCACGCCCTTTTGGAATGCGGCGCGGGCGTCCTTCACATCTTTGACGCCGATGGCGACAAAGCCGCCGCGCTCGCGGCCGATGTCTGCGCCGCGGGCGGCCCTGGGCGCGCGCTCGCGCTGGCCGAGCTCGACGCCGCAGCCATCGCCGCCGCCGACGGCCTCGTCAATGCGACGCCCGTCGGGATGGCCTCGCGGCCCGGAACACCGCTGCCAGCCAACCTCATTGGCCCCGGATTGTGGATCGCCGACATCGTCTACTTTCCGCTCGAGACCGAACTTCTGCGCCATGCGCGGCGCATCGGCTGCCGCGTCCTTGCGGGCTCGGGAATGGCGATCCTCCAGGCGGCGCGGGCCTTCGAGCACTTCACCGGCCTGACACCGAACGAAAGGCGCATGGAAGCGGCCTTCCATGCTTCGGCGTCGGCGCCGGAACGCCGATCACAAACCGAATAACCAACGGAGGAAGCAATGAAAAACTCTACCTCACGACGCACCTTCCTGGCTGGCACCGCGGCGGCAGCGGCGATGTCGGCCTTCCCCGCCTTCGCCCAGGACAAGCCGAAGCTGCGCTTCTCGGCCGTGTTTTCCGAACAGGATATCCGCGCCGAAATGATGAAGATGTTCGCCGACGCGGTGGCCGACGACTTCGTCTTCGAAGGCTATTACGGCGGCAACCTTTTCAAGCAGGGCACCGAACTCGTCGCGCTGCAGCGCGGCAACCTGGAAATGGGCAACATCGCGCCGCAGGACATATCGAAGCAGATCCCGGCCTGGTCCGTGCTGACCGCCGGCTACCTGTTCCGCGACGCCGATCACCTCAAGACGTTCTTCGCCAGCGACGCGGGCGCCGAGATGAAGAAGATGACCGAGGACCAGCTCGGCGTGAAAGTGCTCGGGCCGACCTATTTCGGCGTGCGCCAGGTCGGTCTGAAACCCGACAAGCAGATCACGACCCCGGCCGACCTCGCCGGGATCAAGCTGCGCATGCCGCCGGGCGACACCTGGCAGTTCCTCGGTCAGGCGCTCGGGGCCAACCCCACGCCGATGGCCTATGCCGAGGTCTACACCGGCTTGCAGACCGGAGCGATCGACGGCCAGGACAATCCGCTTCCCAATGTCGAGAACATGAAGTTCTACGAGGTCATGAGCCAGATCGTCCTGACCTCGCATCTGGTGGGTTATGACCTGCTCACGGTCTCAAAGAAGGTCTGGGACGAGATGGGGGCGCAGAAGCAGGCGCGCTTCCAGGCGGCGGCCGACGCGGCCATCGCCTTCTCGACCGACAAGCACCTGGCCCGGGAGAAGGAGCTCGCCGAAAGCTTCAAGGGCAAGGGCCTGAAGATCTACGAGCCCGACGTCGCCGCCTTCCGGCGGCATGTGCAGGAGCAATACCTGGCATCGGACCTGGCCAAGGACTGGCCGGCCGGCATGGTCGACAAGATCAACGCCCTCTGATCGGCCGGCCCGTCGCGGCACCGGTGTCGCGACGGGCGGCCCCGTGAGATGCGAGATCGGCGAGGGAGGATGGACGCGATCAGAAGAGCGGGCGCTTGGCTCTATCGGCGCGCCGAGAACGTCCTGGCGCTGATGCTGGCGGCCATGTTCGTCGCCTTCCTGCTGCAGATCCTCTTTCGCTACGTTCTCAACCTGCCCATCGGCTGGACCAGCGAAGCGAGCTCGATCCTGTGGATCTGGCTGGTCCTGTTCGGCGCCTCTTTCGTACTGCGCGAGGATGAGGAGATCCGCTTCGACCTCTTCCATGCCTCGGCCGGGCGCAGGGCGCGGCGGGTGCTGACGCTGGTCACCGCGGCCGTGCTCATCTGCCTCTATGGCGTGTCCCTCCCGGCCGTCGTCGACTACGTGACCTTCATGAAGGTCGAGCGTTCTTCCTACCTCAAGATACGCTTCGACTGGCTTTTTTCGATCTACGTTGTCTTCGTCGTCGTGACGATCATCCGCTACATCTGGCTCGGCTGGACGGCGCTGAAGCGCGCGGCCCCGGAGGAGACCGGCCTGCACGGGCCGGAGCCCGGCAAATGAGCCTCGCAAGCCCTTTCCATCTGGCGCTCGCGACCATCACCGTGCTCGCGGTAGCGGGCCTGCCGATCGGCCACGCCATGATCGCCGGCTCGATACTCTACCTCATGCTCGCCGGACTCGACATGGGCACCGCCGCCGAGCAGTTCCTGAACGGGATGTATGTCAACTACATCATCCTGGCCGTGCCGCTGTTCATCCTCGCCGCGGAGCTGATGAACATCGGGTCGATGACAGCTCGCCTGCTTGAGTTCTGCAACGCCGTGGTCGGCCGCTTCCGCGGCGGGCTCGCCTTCGTCAACATCCTGCAGTCGATCATCTTCGCCGGCATGTCGGGTTCGGCCATCGCCGACGCTGCCGGAACCGGCAAGATGATGCAGTCGCTGATGACGGCCGACGGCAAGTACACGCCGAGCTTCGCGGCGGCGCTGACCGCGGCGACCGCCGTGATCGGACCGATCATTCCGCCATCGATCCCGATGGTGATCTATGCGCTCGTCTCCGACGCCTCGATCGGGTTCCTGTTCCTTGGCGGCGTCGTTCCGGGGCTGATGATGGCCTTCTGCCAGATGGTGATCGTCATCGTCATGGCGCGCCGCCGCGACTTCCCCGTCGGCGACCCCACGCCAATCCGTGCGCTGCCCGCGATCACCTGGCGCGCGACGCCCACGCTGATGATGCCGGCGGTGCTGCTCGGCGGCATCTATTCGGGCGCGACGACACCGACGGAGGCCGCCGCCATCGCCGCCGCCTATGCCCTCCTCGTCTCGATCGTGCTCTACCGTAGCGTCACGTTCGCCGCGTTCTACCGCTCGCTGCTGTTCAGCGCGCGAACCACCGCCTCGATCGGCATGCTGATCGCCGGCGCGCTGGTTTTCAACTACGTGGTGACGGTCGAGAACATCCCCAATACGGTGCGTGTCCTGCTGACAGGCTGGGAACTTTCACCGGTCGGCTTCCTCGTTCTCGTCAATCTCCTGCTGCTGCTCTTCGGTTGCGTGCTCGAAGGCACCACGATCCTGCTCGTGATCGTGCCGGTGCTCATTCCGACCGCCGAGGCGTTGGGCATCGACCTCGTTCATTTCGGCGTGGTCGTCGTCGTGAACATCATGATCGGCCTGATCACGCCGCCCTACGGCCTGCTGCTTTTCGTCATGACCCGCATTGCACAGGTTTCCCTGCGCGATCTCGTGCGCGACGTTGCGCCCTTCCTTGCGGCCAACCTGCTCGCGCTCGCCATCATGACCTTCCTTCCCGACACCGTGCTCTGGCTGCCGCGCCTGCTCGGCTACCAGGGCTGACCGCACCACGGAGCACGCCTTGGCCGCAAAGCCGATCTTCATCCTCAACGGGCCGAATCTGAACCGGCTTGGCGGGCGCGAGCCGGACATCTACGGCACGATGACGCTGGCCGACATCGAGGCGATGTGCCGCGCGGCAGCCGGCGCGCGGCCGGTGGTGTTCCGTCAGACCAATGCCGAGCACCAGCTTGTCGAATGGATTCACGAGGCAATCGACGAGGGCGCGGGCATCCTCATCAATCCGGCCGGCCTCAGCTTCCGCTCGATTCCCGTGCTCGATGCCCTCAAGATGTTTCCCGGACCGATCGTCGAACTCCACATCTCGAACATCCACCGCCGCGAGGCGATCTATCGGAACTCGCTGGTGTCGACGATCGCCACCGCGGTGATTGCCGGTCTCGGCCCGCGCGGCTACGTCCATGGCGTCCGCGCGCTGATTGAGCTGGTCGAGCCATGAAGACCTCGATCGCCACGGTCTCAATCAGCGGCGGGCTCCGCGAGAAGCTCGCGGCGATCGCCGCGGCCGGCTTTGACGGGGTCGAGATATTCGAGACGGACTTCCTCGCCTTCGACGGCTCGCCGGCCGAGGTCGGCCGCATGGTGCGCGACCACGGGCTGGAGATCACCCTGTTTCAGCCCTTCCGCGATTTCGAGGGCATGCCCGAACCGCAGCGCAGCCGCGCCTTCGACCGGGCGCGGCGCAAGTTCGACCTGATGAAGGAACTCGGCACCGACCTGATCCTGGTCTGCTCCAATGTTTCGCCGGCGGCGCTCGGCGGCATCGACCGGGCGGCGGCGGACCTGCGCGAACTGGGCGATCTGGCCGCCGATTGGGGAGTTCGCGTGGGCTACGAGGCGCTGGCCTGGGGGCGCCACATCCGCGACCACCGCGACGCCTGGGAAATCGTGCGCCGCGCCGACCATGCCAATGTCGGACTGATCCTCGATTCCTTCCACACGCTGGCGCGGCGCATCGACGTCGACACGATCCGCGCCATTCCCGGCGACCGCATCTTCATCGTCCAGCTCGCCGACGCGCCGCTGATCGAGATGGACCTGCTCCACTGGTCGCGCCACTTGCGCAACATGCCGGGTCAGGGTGACCTGCCGCTCGTCGCGTTCATGCGCGCGGTCGCCGCCACCGGCTACGACGGGCCGCTGTCGCTGGAGATATTCAACGACCAGTTTCGCGGCGGTTCACCGAAATCGATCGCCGTCGACGGGCGGCGTTCGCTGGTCAACCTGATGGACCGCGTGCGCCGCCTGGAGCCGGGGCTGGCCATTGCCGTGCCCGACATGCCCGACCGCATCGAAGTGCGCGGCGTCGAGTTCATCGAGTTTGCCGCCGAGGCGCGCGAAGCCGGACAGCTCGGCACCGTGCTGGCCACGATGGGTTTCTCGCTCGCCGCACGCCATCGCAACCGCGACGTCGTGGTCTGGCGTCAGGGGCCGGCCAGCGGCATCAACATCGTCGTCAACACCAGCCGGCGGGGTCTTGCCCACTCCTCCTATGTGGTGCACGGCACCAATGCCTGCGCCATCGGCCTGCGGGTCGCCGACGCGGGCGCGACCATCGCCCGCGCCCGCGCGCTTGGCGCGGAGCCCTTCGCCGAACAGCGCCTGGCCGGCGAACTGTCGATCCCGGCGATTCGCGGCGTCGGCGGCGGCGTCGTCTATTTCATCGACGATGCGCTGGCAAACGTCTGGGATGTCGAGTTCGAGCCGGCCGGACCGGCCGCCGGCGCCGGGCTGGCAGCCGTCGACCATCTCGCCCAGACCATGAACTACGCGGAAATGCTGACCTGGCTGCTGTTCTACACCTCCATCCTGCGGACATCGAAATCGCCAATGGTCGATGTCGTCGACCCGGCCGGACTGGTGCGCAGCCAGGTGGTCGAGAGCGATAACGGCGCGCTGCGGCTGACGCTGAACGGCGCCGAGAACCGCAACACGCTGGCCGGCCACTTCATCGCCGAGAGCTTCGGCTCGAGCGTCCAGCACATCGCATTCGCCGCGACCGATATCTTCGCCTCGGCCGCGCGCATGGACGCGCTCGGCTTCACGCCGCTGGAGATCAGTCCGAACTATTTCGCCGATCTGGACGCCCGCTTCGACCTGGAGCCCGGCCTCGCCCGGCGCCTGCAGGCCGCCAACATCCTCTACGATCGCGACCAGAACGGCGAGTTCTTCCATTTCTACAGTCGCACGCTCGGCGAGGGCTTTTTCTTCGAAATCGTCGAGCGGCGTGGCGGCTATGCCGGCTATGGCGGCCCCAATGCGCCGTTCCGCATCGCCGCCCAGAAGCGGGCAATGCCGCCGGCCGGCATGCCGAGGGCATGATCGGGGCCGGCAGCGCCGATCGGCGACCCGGCAGGTCACGAGCTCATCGGCTGCCGCCCGGCTCGCCCCGGGGCCTCAGTAGCGCGGTGACGCAGTCGCCGACGCCGTCGCGCCAGTCGCGCAGACCGACACCGAAGACCTTCGCCGCCCGTTCGTTGTCGAGCACCGAGAAGCGCGGCCGGCGCGCCGGGCTCGGGTAGTCGGCGCTGGCGATCGCGGTCAGCCGCGGCACGCGGCCGATCACCGGTCCGGCGCGGCGGAAGACCTCCTCGGCAAAGCCGTACCAGCTCGTGCTGCCGCCATTGGTCAGATGGACCACGCCCCAGTGTCCGGCCTCGACGCCGGCGGTGACCACGCGAGCGGCAATGGCAAGGACGGCGGCGGCCAGATCGGGCGCATAGGTCGGCGTGCCGGTCTGGTCGGCGACGACGCGCAGCTCGTCACGCTCTCTGGCGAGCCGCAGCATGGTGGTGACGAAGTTGGCGCCCCACGGGCTATGCAGCCAGGCGGTGCGGAGAATGACGTGGCGCCGGTTGGCGCCAGCCACCGTCGCCTCGCCGGCGAGCTTGGACCGGCCATAGGCGTTGACCGGAGCCGTCGCATCGCTTTCGCGCCACGGGCGGTTGCCCTCGCCGGAGAAGACATAGTCAGTCGAGACGTGGATGACGGGCACCCCCGCGCCGGCCGCCGCCTCGGCCAGATGGCCGGCGCCGTCGCGGTTGACGGCGAGCGCGGCCGCGTATTCGGCCTCGGCCCGGTCCACCGCCGTCCAGGCGGCGGCGTTGACGACCACGTCGGGGCGGTGTGCCGCCAGCGCCGCTGCGATGCTCGCCCGGTCGGTGATGTCGAGTTCAGGCCGGCCGAGCGTGACCACCCGCCAGTCAGGGTCGGCCGGGGCGGCGGCGAGCGCGCGGGCCAGCTGGCCGTTGCTGCCGGCGACAAGCAGGCGCATCAGACCGCCCGGCCGAGCCGGTCGCCGCCATAGCCGGCCTCGCGGATCGGCCGCCACCAGGCCTCATTGGCCAGATACCAGGCGACGGTTTTCTCAAGGCCGCTGTCAAGCGTTTCGCGCGGCCGCCAGCCGAGTTCGGCGGCGATCTTGGTGGCGTCGATCGCGTAGCGCAGGTCGTGGCCGGGCCGGTCGGTAACGAAGGTGATGAGTTCGCGGTACTGCCGCCCGCCGCCGCGCGGCCGCAGCCGGTCGAGGATCGCGCAGATCGCCTCGACCAGGGCGAGGTTGGAGCGCTCGGCATCGGCGCCGATATTGTAGCTCTCGCCCACCCTGCCCCGCGTCGCCACCGCCACCAGGGCGCGGGCGTGATCCTCGACATGCAGCCAGTCGCGCACATTGTCGCCGCGGCCGTAGACCGGCAAGGGCTTCTCCTCGACGGCGTTGAGGATGATCAGCGGCACGAGCTTCTCGGGGAACTGGCAGGGCCCGTAATTGTTGGAGCAATTGGACAGCACCACCGGCAGGCCGAAGGTATGGTGCCAGGCCCGCGCCAGGTGGTCGGAAGCCGCCTTCGACGCCGAATAGGGCGAGGACGGCGCATAGGGCGTCGTCTCGCGGAAACGGCTGCCGTCGAGCGGCAGCGCGCCGAACACCTCGTCGGTGGAGACGTGGTGGAAGCGGAACCGCGACCGCTGCTCCGCTTCGCGCTCGCCGTGATAGGCGCGCGCCGCCTCCAGCAGCCGGTAGGTGCCGACGATGTTGGTTTCGATGAACGGCGCCGGCCCGTCGATCGAGCGGTCGACATGGCTCTCGGCGGCGAGATGGATGACCACGTCCGGCTGATGGGCGCGCAGGATGTCGAGCATCGCCTGGCGGTCGCAGATGTCCTGGCGGATGAAGCGAAAATTGGGCCGGCCGGCCAGCGGCGCGAGCGAGGCGAGATTGCCGGCATAGGTGAGCTTGTCGACGACGACGACCGGCTCGCCTATCTCGCCGGCGATGAGCCGACACAGCGCCGAACCGATGAAGCCGGCCCCGCCGGTCACCAGGAATCGCGTCATGGGGCGGCCTCGCCATGGACGAAGCCGGTGTCGGTGTCGGCAAGCAGCGGCGCGGCGGCGTCGCGGTCCGACAGCAGCGGCCGGTCGGCCCCGAGCTGCCAGTCGACGCCGATGGCCGGGTCGTCGTAGCGGATGGCGGCGTCATGGGCGGGTGAATAGAACTGCGACACCTTGTAGAGGACGTGGGTCGCCGGCTCCAGCACCCGGAAGCCGTGGGCGAAGCCCCTCGGCACCAGCAACTGGTTCCACTTCGCCGCCGACAGCACCAGGCTCGCCCAGCGTCCGAAGGTCGGCGAGCCGCGCCGGATGTCGACGGCGACGTCGAGGACGGCGCCGGCGACGACGCGCACCAGCTTGTCTTGGGCGAAGGGCGGGCGCTGGAAGTGGAGGCCGCGCAGCACGCCCGCCGCGGCCGAATAGGAATGGTTGTCCTGCACCCAGTCGATCGCGACGCCATGGCGCAGAAACGCGTCGCGGGCATAGGTGACCGAGGAGAAGCCGCGGCTGTCGGCGCGCTTGTCCGGCTCGATGACGAGGAGGCCGTCCAGTTCCAGCTTGCGGAAGACGAAACCCATCCTTGCCGCCCTCCCCTAGCGCCCGACCAGCCGGCGCAGATAGTCGGCATAGTCGGTGCGCCCGTAGCGCTCGGCGACCGCCAGCACATCGGCCGCGCCGATATGGCCGAGGCCGAGCGCGATCTCCTCCGGGCAGGCGATCTTGATGCCCTGGCGGTGCTCCAGCGTGCGCACATAGGAGGCGGCGTCATGCAGGCTGTCATGCGTGCCGGTATCGAGCCAGGCGAAGCCGCGGCCCAGCACCTCGACGGTCAGTTCGCCCATCTCGAGATAGGCCTGGTTGACGCTGGTGATCTCCAGTTCGCCGCGCGCCGAGGGCCGCACCGCGCGGGCGATGTCGACGACGCGCTCGTCGTAGAAATAGAGCCCGGTCACCGCCAGGTCGGATTTCGGCCGCTGCGGCTTCTCCTCGATCGACAGCGCCCGGCCGGCCGCGTCGATCTCGACGATGCCGTAGCGGTTGGCCTCGGACACGCGGTAGCCGAAGATGGTGGCGCCGCGCCGGCGCGCCGATGCCCGGCGCATCGCCTCGTCGAGATGGGCGCCGTGGAAGATGTTGTCGCCGAGGATCAGGCAGGCCGGCGCGCCGGCCAAAAACTCCTCGCCGATCAGGAAGGCCTGGGCCAGGCCCTCGGGCCGCGGCTGCACCGCATAGGCGATGGCGATGCCGAACTGGCCGCCGTCGCCGAGCAGCCGGCGAAACAGCGGCGCCTCGTCGGGCGTCGTGATGACCAGGATGTCGCGCAGGCCGGCCAGCATCAGCGTCGACAGCGGATAGTAGATCATCGGCTTGTCGTAGACGGGCAGCAGCTGCTTGGAGACAGCTATGGTGCTGGGGAAAAGCCGCGAACCGGTGCCGCCGGCCAGGATAATGCCCTTCATCTTGCGCCCGTTGCCGATTGTCGCGCCGACTGGCATATACGGGCGGCGGCCGGCGGGCAATGGCGCCCGGGCCGCTTGTTGGCCGCTTGTTGGCCGTTTGTTGGCCGCTCATTGGGCGCGGCCCGGGCGCCGTCGGGTTGTTGCCGGCGGCCGCGGGGCCGGCCGGCCCATTCGTCGTGGCCAGCCAAAAAACGTCGCATGGCGGCTTGGCAATGCGCGCGCCGCTTTGCTATATGCGACGCGCGTTCCTCGGTAGCTCAGCGGTAGAGCAACCGGCTGTTAACCGGTTGGTCGTAGGTTCGAATCCGGCCCGGGGAGCCAAATTTTTCAAATACTTAGCTAGAAATCTTCGAGCCGAAATTTGGTCCCGCAAGGCTTCGTCAACCTGCGCGCCGTGAAGGACTTCGAGGACCGCTGGGACTTGGTGCTGCGTTGAGCGCGCTTCGTCGACCGCACCGTCAACCCGCCTGCCGGTTCCCGCCAAGTGGTCCGGCCTTCTTGCCGAAGACGGCGACGTGTCGCGGACAGCCGCACGCCACCACCCTTGCCGCGCCCGCCGGTCAGGCGGCGGCCGGCAGGCTGTCGAGAAAGGCCTGCGCCGCCCGCGACAGGCGCTTGCCGCGGTGCCAGGCGATCGACCAGGTCCGGCGCAGCGGAAAGCCGGCGACGTCGAGGGCGACCAGATAGCCGTGATCGATTTCGAGCTGCACCGTTCCCTGTGACAGGACCGACAGCCCGAGCCCGGCCATCACCGCCTGCTTGACCGCCTCGTTGGCGCCCAGTTCGAGCCGCACGCGCGGGGCAAGGCCCGCCGCGGCGAAGGCCTGTTCGGCGGCGCGCCGGGTGCCCGAACCCGGTTCGCGCATGACGAAGGGCTCGGCGGCGAGCGTGGCGAGGTCGATCTTGCGCACGGCGGCCAGCGGATGGTCGGGCGGGGCGATGACGATCAGCGGGTTTTCGGCGAGCGGCCGGCTGTGCGCGGCCAGCCCGTCGGGCAGCGCGCCCAGCACATAGAGATCGTCAAGATTGGCCGAGAACCGCTCCAGCAGCTCGCGGCGGTTGCCGACCGTCAGGCGGATGTCGAGGCCCGGATGGGCCGCGCTGAACGGTCCGAGCAGGCGCGGCAACATGTACTTGGCCGTCGAGACCACGGCCAGATGCAGCCGCCCGCCGCCCAGCCCCTTCAGTTCGGCCATCTCGGCATCGAGACGCTCGACCGCCGCCAGTACCGACGCCGCCCCGCGCGCCGCCCGCTCGCCGGCCTCGGTCAGGTGGAGCCGCCGGCCGAGCCGCTCGATCAGCGCCTGGCCGAGCTGGGCCTCAAGCTGGCGCACCTGGCCGAACACCGCCGGCTGGGTGAGGTGCAGCCGCCCGGCCGCCGCCGTGTAGCTGAGCGTCTCGGCGACGGTGCGGAAGATCTGGAGCTGGCGCAGCGTGTAGCGCATCTGAATAGATAATAGGCTATTCCTGCGATAGGAACTAACGATTTTTCTTTGGATTCCGGTTCTGGCCTACTGCCCGCGTCGCCATCCCTGGGGGAGACCGGGAAATGAACAAACCGCTGCGCAAGACCTATGATGCGGGGGTCAAGGAGTATCGTTCGACCTATTGGGAGCCCGACTACGCGGTCAAGGAGACGGACATCCTCGCCGTCTTCAAGGTGATCCCGCAGGCGGGCGTCCCGCGCGAGGAGGCCGCCGCGGCGGTGGCCGCCGAAAGCTCGACCGGCACCTGGACCACGGTGTGGACCGACCTGCTGACCGATCTCGACTACTACAAGGGCCGCGCCTACCGGATCGAGGACGTGCCGGGCTCCGACGAGGCCTTCTACGCCTTCGTCGCCTACCCGATGGACCTGTTCGAGGAGGGCTCGGTCGTCAACGTGTTCACCTCGCTCGTCGGCAACGTGTTCGGCTTCAAGGCGGTGCGCAGCCTGCGGCTTGAGGATGTGCGTTTCCCCGTCTGGTTCGTGATGTCCTGCTTTGGCCCGCCGCACGGCATCCAGGTCGAACGCGACAAGCTCGACAAATACGGCCGGCCGCTGCTCGGCTGCACCATCAAGCCCAAGCTGGGGCTCTCGGCCAAGAACTACGGCCGCGCCGTCTATGAATGCCTGCGCGGCGGGCTCGACTTCACCAAGGACGACGAGAACGTCAATTCCCAGCCCTTCATGCGCTGGCGCGACCGCTTCCTGTTCTGTCAGGAGGCCATAGACAAGGCCGAGGCCGAGACCGGCGAGCGCAAGGGCCACTACATGAACGTGACCGCGCCGACGATGGAGGAGGTCTACAAGCGCGCCGAATTCGCCAGGGAACTCAGGACGCCGATCATCATGTCCGATTACCTGACGCTGGGCTGGGCAGCGCACAACTCGCTGTCCAGGTGGTGCCGCGACAACGGCATCCTGCTGCACGTCCACCGCGCCATGCACGCGGTCATCGACCGCAATCCCAATCACGGCGTCAACTTCCGCGTCCTGGCCAAGATGCTGCGCCTGCTCGGCGGCGACCACCTGCATTCGGGCACGGTGGTGGGCAAGCTCGAAGGCGACCGCGCGGCGACGCTGGGCTGGATCGACCTGATGCGCGACCGCCTTGTCAGGGAAGACCGTGCCCGCGGCATCTTCTTCGACCAGGACTGGGGCAGCATGCCAGGCCTGCTGCCGGTCGCCTCGGGTGGCATTCACGTCTGGCACATGCCGGCCCTGGTCGCGATCTTCGGCGACGATTCCGTGCTGCAGTTCGGTGGCGGCACGCTCGGCCATCCGTGGGGCAACGCCGCCGGCGCGGCGGCCAACCGGGTGGCGCTGGAGGCCTGCGTCCAGGCCCGCAACGAGGGCCGGAACCTGGAGCGGGAAGGCCGCGACATCCTGGTCGAAGCCGCCCGCCACAGCCCCGAACTGAACATCGCCATGGAGACCTGGAAGGAGATCAGGTTCGAGTTCGACACGGTCGACAAGCTCGACATGCGGCAGCGCTGAACGCCTTGCCATCCGCAACCCATTGCGGGGCCCGCCCCCGCCAGCCGAAGGACACCGTGCCATGACCGTCCAGGACTACCCCTCGCGCCTCTCCGATCCGGCCAGCCGCAGGCTCGGCACCTTTTCCTATCTGCCCGAGATGACGGCGGACCAGGTCCGCCGGCAGGTGCAATGGATCGTCAGGAACGGCTGGAACCCGGCGATCGAGCACACCGAGGCGCAATTCGCCCGGTCGACCTACTGGTACATGTGGAAGCTGCCGATGTTCGGTGAGACCGATATTGACGCGATCATGGCGGAGCTGGCGGCCTGCCACGCCGCCAATCCGGGTCATCATGTGCGGCTGCTGGGCTACGACAATTTCGCGCAGAGCCAGGGCGCCAGCATGGTGGTCTACCGCGCCAGCCCCGTCTAGCAGCAAACGCATGGCGTCGGCGGGGCGCCGGCCTCAGGCCGCCTGGCTGAGGCAGGCGGCCGTCGGCAGATAGGTGCCGTTCAGCCCCTCGATCGCGGTGGCGATCGCGCTGGTCGCCGGGGCGGGCTCGCTCCAGGCGGGCAGCACCAGGTACCAGTGCCGCATCACCGGCAGGCCGGGTCCGCGCAACAGCGCCAGCCGGCCCGCCGTCAGTTCGTCGCAGACCGTGTGCAGCGACAGGAAGGCGAGCCCCAGACCGGCCAGAACCGCCTGCTTGATGGTCTCGTTCGATTCCATCTCGATCAGCCGCACCGGATGCCCTTCGGCCAGCCGGTCGAAGAAGCGCATCATCAGGACCCGCGTGCCCGAACCCTCCTCCCGCGACAGGAAGGTCTCCGACAGGAGTCTCAGCGGGTCGAAGCCGTCCTCGCGCGCGAGCGGATGGTCGGGCGGCAGGATCACCCCGTGCGGATGCGGTCCGAGCGGACTGACCTGCACCTCGGGCTGGCGCGGCGGACGGCCCATGATCGCCAGATTGACCGCGCCATGGGCAAGTTCGGCGGCCACCCGATCGCGGTTGCCGACCCGCATCACGACGTCGATCTCCGGCTCCAGATCCAGGAGCCGGCGCACGAGCCGGGGCGCGAAATATTTGGCGGTCGAGACCACGCCCAGCACCACCCGGCCGCGCCGACCCCGGGCGATGGCCGCCATCGCCGCCGCCGCCTGCGACAAATTGGCCTCGATGCGGTGGGCGGCGCGCAGCAGCTCGGTGCCCTCGACCGTCAGGTCGAAACCCGACCCATCGGCCGCGCGCGCCAGCAGCGCAACCCCGGCCGCGTCCTCCAAGTTCCTGATCTGGCTGTGAATTGCCGGCGTCGTCTGGTTCAGCGCCGCGGCCGCCGCCGACAGCGAACGCCGTTCGGCCACCGCGACCAGGCAGCGCAACTGCTTAAGGGTGAGGGCGTTCAGGCGCATCATTTAGATTTTCCTTAATGCTGATACGGACGAATTAAATTCCATCTAAAATCGCTGCCGTGCAAGCCTTCCATGCTGGCGTGAGGAGGAAATGCGATGCTGAGCGTGCTCGACAGGCTGCCTGAGGGGACCGACCCGGCGCTCGCCGACACACTCGATCGCCTGGCCGGCGTCGCCGCCGATTTGGCGCGCCGGATCGCGCGCGGCGGCATCGACGAGGCGCTCGGGGCGGCGCGCGGCGCCAACAGTTGCGGCGACGAGCAGAAGGCGCTCGACGTGATCGCCGACGAGGCATTCGCGGCGGCGCTGGCGGGGTCGGCGGTACGCTACCTGGCCTCCGAAGAGCGCGACGCGGTGGTCGAGCTCAATCCCGCCGGCGGCCTGGCGCTGGTCATCGACCCGCTCGACGGTTCGTCCAATATCGATACCAATGTCGCGGTCGGCACCGTCTTCGGCATCCACCGCGCCGCCGGCACCGGCGAGGCCAGCGTGTTGCGGCCCGGCCGGGCGCTGCTGGCGGCGGGCTATGCGATCTACGGGCCGCAATGCTGCCTGATGGTCACGCTCGGCGCGGGCGTCCTCAAATACGTCCTTGACGCGGCGGCGCGGCGCTTCGTCGGCGTCGGCTCGGTCGGGCCGATCCCGGCCGAATCAAGCGAATATGCGATCAACGCCTCGAACTACCGGCACTGGCCGGCCCCGATCCGCGCCTATGTCGACGACCGCGTCGCCGGGGCCGAAGGGCCGACCGGGCGCGACTTCAACATGCGCTGGATCGCCTCGCTGGTCGCCGAGACGCACCGCATCCTGACCCGTGGCGGCATCTTCCTCTACCCGGCCGACGCCCGCAGGGGTTACGAGCGCGGGCGGCTGCGCCTCGTCTACGAATGCGCCCCGATCGCCTTCCTGATCGAGCAGGCGGGCGGGCGGGCAACCGACGGAACCGATCCGATCCTCGATGCGATGCCGCGGGCGCTGCACGAACGCAGTCCGCTCGTCTTCGGCAGCGCCGGCAAGGTGGCGCGGGTGGCCACCTATTTCGACCTGCCCGCCCACGAATCCGCCCTCTTTGGCAAGCGCGGCCTGTTCCGCTGCTGAGCGGTCGGGAGGAGGACCAGACATGAGCAAGGCCTATCCCATCATCTCGGTCGTCGGCTCGTCGGGAGCCGGCACCTCGACCGTCAAGAACACCTTCGACCAGATCTTCCGGCGCGAGGGGATCACGGCGGTTTCGATCGAGGGCGACGCCTTCCACCGCTACGGCCGCGCCGAAATGCTCGCCGAGCTTGGCCGCCGGCAGGCCGCCGGCGACCTGACCTTCTCGCATTTCTCGCACGAGGCCAACGAACTGGGCACGCTGGCGGAAGTCTTCCGCGAGTTCGGCGAGACCGGCCGCGGCCGGACACGCCACTACGTCCACGATGCCGAGGAGGCCGAGCGCCACGGCGTGCCGCCCGGCGAATTCACCGCCTGGGCGCCGTTTCCGGATGATGCCGACCTCCTCTTCTACGAGGGGCTGCACGGAGCCGTCGTTACCGACGAGGTCAATATCGCCGAACACGCCGACCTCAAGATCGGGGTGGTGCCGGTCATCAACCTCGAATGGATCCAGAAGATCCACCGCGACCGCGCCGCGCGCGGTTATTCGACGGAGGCCGTCACCGACACCATCCTGCGCCGGATGCATGCCTATGTGCACTGCATCTGCCCGCAATTCGCCGAAACCGACATCAACTTCCAGCGCGTGCCGGTGGTCGATACCTCCAATCCGTTCATCGCCCGCTGGATTCCCACGCCCGACGAAAGCCTGGTGGTGATCCGCTTCAAGAACCCGCGCGGGATCGATTTCCCCTATCTGATCTCGATGATCCACGGCTCGTGGATGAGCCGGGCGAACTCGGTGGTCATCCCCGGCAACAAGCAGGACCTCGCCATGCAACTGATCCTGACCCCGCTGATCGAGCGCCTGGTCACCACCGCGCGCAAGCTGCGCGCCTGAGGAGGAGCCGATGAACGTCCCCGTCACTCCCGCCAATGAGAGGACCATGGCCAACGCCATCCGGGCGCTGGCCATGGACGCCGTGCAGGCCGCCAATTCCGGCCATCCCGGCATGCCGATGGGCATGGCCGATGCCGCCACCGTACTGTTCAACCGCTTCGTCGTGCTCGACCCGCGGGCGCCCGACTGGCCCAATCGCGACCGCATCGTGCTGTCGGCCGGGCATGGCTCGATGCTGCTCTACGCGATCCACCACCTGCTCGGCTACGACGACATGCCGATCGGCGAGTTGCGTGCCTTTCGCCAGCTCGGCAGCCGCACGGCCGGGCATCCCGAATACGGCCACGCCAAGGGGATCGAGATGACGACCGGCCCGCTCGGGCAGGGCATCGCCACCGCCGTCGGCATGGCGCTGTCGGAGCGGCTCGCCCATGCCCGTTTCCCGGAACTGATCGACCACCGCGTCTGGGTCATCGCCGGCGACGGCTGCCTGATGGAGGGGATCAGCCACGAAGCGATCGATCTCGCCGGCCACCTCGGACTCGGCAAGCTGAACGTGCTGTGGGATGACAACCGCATCACCATCGACGGCGACACGCGCTTGGCGACGTCGATGGATCAGATGGCGCGGTTCGCTGCGGCGGGCTGGCACGTCGTTGCCTGCGACGGCCACGACACCGCCGAGGTGGCCGAGGCCTTGGCCGCGGCCGCCGCCGACCGCCGCCCGAGCCTGATCGCCTGCCGCACCGTAATCGGCCGTGGCGCGCCCAGCAAGCAGGGCAGCCACGACGTCCATGGCGCGCCGCTCGGTGCCACCGAGGTGGCGGCGGCGCGCGCCCATCTGGGCTGGGAACATCCGCCCTTCGAGTTGCCCGCGGAGGTCTACGCCGCCTGGGCGCGCGTGGCCGATCGCGGTGCCGCCGCCCGCCGGGTCTGGCAGGTGCGGCTTGCCGCCCACCGCGACCGCGCCGGTTTCGAGGCGTTGCGCGCCCGCGACTGCGCGCCACTCGCCGCCGCCATGTCGGCCCACAAGGCCGCCCTGATCGCCGACAGGCCCAGGATCGCCACGCGCAAGGCAAGCGAGATGGCCCTGGCCGTGGTCAATGAGGCATTGCCGTTCACCATCGGCGGCTCGGCCGACCTGACGGGCTCGAACCTCACCCGGACGACGGACCATAGACCGGTCACGCGAGAGGATTTCAGCGGCGCCTACATCCACTACGGGGTGCGCGAACACGGCATGGCGGCGGCGATGAACGGAATCGCGCTGTCGGGCCTGTTCCGGCCCTATGGCGGCACCTTCCTCGTCTTCGCCGACTATTGCCGCCCCGCGATCCGGCTGGCCGCGCTGATGGGCGTGCCCATCGTCCTCGTGATGACCCACGACTCGATCGGCCTCGGCGAGGACGGTCCCACCCATCAGCCGGTCGAGACGCTGGCCGGCCTGCGGGCGATCCCCAACCTCACCGTGCTGCGCCCCGCCGACGCGGTCGAGACCGCCGAGGCCTGGGAGATCGCCATGGCCACCACCGATCGCCCGGTCGTGCTGGCGCTGAGCCGGCAGAACCTGCCCACCCTGCGCGCCGACGCCGGCGAGAACCGGACGGCGCGCGGCGCCTACCTGCTGCGCAATGCCTCCGGCCGTCAGGTGACCCTGATCGCCACCGGCTCGGAGGTCGAGATCGCCCTGGCGGCCGCCGAACTGCTGGCGGCCGCGGGGATCGGCGCGGCCGTCGTCTCCGCTCCGTCACTGGAGCTGTTCGCCGCCCAGCCGGAGGACTACCGCGCGGCCGTGCTCGGCGCGTCGCCCAGGGTCGGCGTCGAGGCGGCGATCCGGCAGGGCTGGGAGGCGCTGCTGCGCCCGAACGACGGCTTTGTCGGGATGGCGGGCTTCGGCGCCTCGGCCCCAGCGCCTGCGCTCTACAACCATTTCGGCATCACCGCCGAGGCGGAGGCCGCCAAGGCCAGATCGCTGATCTGAAGGAACTGCCCTCGCCGGGCGGATCGGCATCGACGACAAGGCGGCGCCGGAGCGAGACCAACAGGAGTGCCCCATGGCCCTGATCACCCTGCGCCAATTGCTCGATCATGCCGCCGAGCACGGCTATGGCGTGCCGGCGTTCAACATCAACAACATGGAACAGGGCCTCGCCATCATGGAGGCCGCAAGAGCCACGGATGCGCCGGTCATCATCCAGGCGAGCCGCGGCGCGCGGTCCTATGCCAATGACATCATGCTGGCCAAGATGATCGAGGCGCTGGCCGCGATCCATCCCGCCATCCCGCTCTGCATGCACCAGGACCACGGCAACGACGAGGCCACCTGCTTAAGCGCCATCCGCCACGGCTTCACCAGCGTGATGATGGACGGCAGCCTTGAGGCCGACGCCAGGACCCCGGCAAGTTACGCCTACAATGTCGACATCACCGCCCGCGTGGCACAGATGGCCCATTGGGTCGGCGCGTCGGTTGAAGGGGAGCTCGGTGTGCTGGGCTCGCTCGAAACCGGCGCGGGCGACGCCGAGGACGGCCACGGCGCGCAGGGCACCCTCGATCATAGCCAGTTGCTGACCGATCCCGACCAGGCGGTCGATTTCGTCGCGCGCACCAGGGTCGACGCCCTGGCGATCGCCTGCGGAACCAGCCATGGCGCCTACAAGTTCAGCCGCAGGCCCGACGGCGACATATTGGCGATGGGGGTGATCGAGGAAATCCACAAGCGCCTTCCCGACACCCATCTGGTCATGCACGGCTCATCGAGCGTGCCACAGGAGCTGCAGGACATCATCAACGACAATGGCGGCGACATGCCCCAGACCTTCGGCGTGCCGGTCGAGGAGATCGTGCGCGGCATCCGCCACGGGGTGCGCAAGGTCAACATCGACACCGATTGCCGCATGGCGATGACCGGCCAGTTCCGCAGGATCGCGCGCCAGAACCCGCGCGAGTTCGACCCGCGCAAGTTTCTCAAGCCGGCGATGGACGCGATGCGCGATCTGTGCAAGGCCCGGTTCGAGGCCTTCGGCACTGCCGGCAACGCCTCCAGGATCAGGGTCATCCCGCTCGACGAGATGGCGCGGCGCTATCGCGGCGCGACGCTGTGAAAGCGGTCAGCTGGTGCGCGCCGGCTTGCGCGAGCGCGGCTTGGCCGGCTTCTCGGCCGTTTCGCCGGACAGGGCTTCCTGCTCCCGGCGCGCCTGGCGCAGGCGTTCGGTCTTCTTCTTGCGCGCCTGCGCTTCGGCGATCACGATTTCGCGGTAGGCCCTGTCGGTGGCGCTGGCCTTGGACTGGCCCTTCGGCGCCTGCGGCTTGAAAATGTCCGTTGCCTTGACCATTCGTCCTCCGTTTCGGATCGGTGTCGACAACGAAGGAGCCGGACTTTCGCCCGGCCCCTCCGCAACAGTGGCAATAGCCGCAGACCCGCTTAGCGGGCCTGCAGGTTCTCCGCCGCGCTGCGGCCGTCGCGCCGGTTGGCGACAACGTCGAAACCGAGCTTCTGTCCCTCGACCAGGCCGCTCATGCCGGCACGCTCGACGGCGGAAACATGGACGAACACGTCGGCCGAGCCGTCGTCGGGCTGGATGAAACCGAAGCCGCGCGAGGCATTGAAGAACTTGACGGTACCGGTGGTGGTCATGACGATTCCTTTCAATCAATCATGGGTCATGGCCCGGGTCCACTCCATGCGGCCCGGTGTCCTCATCGATCTTTTCGAATGGAAATCGTCCAGCTGCGCCCCTGGAGGCGCACAACAACAGGTTTCGACAGAAAAACATCGACGCCATGATATTTAGGCGCCGGGCCGCGTTTTTTCAAGCAAAGCTTTCACGTGGCCGAGGCGGACAGGCGCAGGACCAAAGCGGCGTGGCGGGCTACTCCATCGCCGCGGGTGCGCCCACTACTGGCAGAACTCATAACGCTCGCGCACACCGTTCCTGACGACGTAGCGGTATTCGCAGCGCACGCCGCGGCCGGTGGCCAGCGAATTGGGCGCGGCGCCGGCAACGGCCCGGCTGTTGAAGGACTGCGAGCCGTCGGCCGGAAACCAGTTGCCGAAAAAGCCACCGGACACGGCCGGGCCGGCCAGGCCGACAACAATCACGCCCGCGCCGGCGACCCGCAACAGCCATCTCGCTCGCATCGCGATGCCTCCCTTCGGCGCCACACGAAACCGGCCCGCGGACTGTACCCGCCGGTGGTCATGCCCTGCCCCGGCGCTACTGTCGCCCCGCGGCCGCCGCCGCGCAAGCCTGGATTCACCCGCTGGCCCGACGGAGCACTTCCCGCGCTCGGCCGGGGTGGCACCATTGACTACCGCGCGTCGATTTGCCACCGGCTTGGCCTTGGGCGCAAAGGGGTCCGGCAATGGCTAAGGGAAGCATGAAGGACCGGCTGATGTCGCGGCTCGGCCTGTGGCGCGGCAGCGCCGGCCCGTTCAAGGCGGCGGCCGATGATCGCCCGGCCGGCGATGGCGGGCCGATCGAGCAGGCCTTTTTCGGGCATGAGGGGCCGGTCATCCACAAGTGGCACCACTACCTGCCGGTCTATGACCGCCACTTCGCGCCGTGGCGCGGCCGACAGGTGCGGCTGCTCGAGATCGGCGTGTTCAAGGGCGGATCGCTGGCGCTGTGGAGCGGCTATTTCGCCCCCGGCTCGACCATCATCGGCATCGACATCGATCCGGCCTGCGCCAGCCTCGACGTGACACCGGCCCGTGTGATGATCGGCTCGCAGGACGACCCGGCCTTCCTGGCGAAGGTGGTGGAGACTTTCGGCGGCGCCATCGACATTGTCATCGACGATGGCAGCCACCAGGCGCGCCATATGCGCCGCTCCTTCGACCTGCTGTTTCCATTCGTTGCCGATGGCGGCCTCTACGTGGTCGAAGACCTGCACTGCGCCTACTGGAAGCAGTTCGGCGGCGGCTTTCGCCGGGCGACCTTCATCGCCAAGGCCAAGCAGGTCCTCGACGACATGCACCACTGGTACCACCCGCACGGCCGCGCGCCGGCCCATGCCGGGGTGGCCGCGATGCATTGCTACGATTCGATCATCGTCTTCGACAAGGGCCGCGAGGAAAGACCGATCAACTCCAAGCGCGGCGGCGCGTGAATGCGCCCGCTTTTCGCCATCGTGCCGCCACGCACGGGTTTCAGGATCGGGCTGCCGGTTGATCGCCGCGGCCGGTGCCGCGGCACCGGAGAGGGAGAGACCATCATGCTGCGCACCACATTGCTCGCCATGTTCCTCGCCGCGGCGCCCGCCGCCGCCTTCGCCAATTCCTGCCCCGTGCTGATGGGCGACATCGACCAGGCGCTGGAGAGCGCGTCGCTGTCGGAGGAGGACATGACCAAGGTCAAGGAACTGCGCACCCAGGGCGAGGAACTGCACGAGTCGGGCGACCATGAAGGCTCGATGAAGGCACTCGAGGAAGCCAAGTCGATGCTCGGCCTGTAGGGCCGCCGTTCCGCTTGCAGGCCCGGCGCGCCACCGCCGCGGCGCGCCGGATCGCTCAGGCCGCCAGCGCGCCGTTGAAGGCGAACAGTTCGACGGGATCGAGCAACCCGTCGAGCTTGTGGACGCCGACGCTGCGCCAACGTTCCGGGTTGAGATTGGCAAGCCCGCCGCCGGCCAGCACCGGCTGCTGCAGCAGCTTGGTCATCGATTCGATGCGGGCGACCTCGTTGACCGTCTGGCCAATGATGGAGAAGGTCAGGCGTTGCGGGATGCCGATATTGCCGAACTTGACCTCGCCGACATTGAGGCCGACGCCGAACTTGAAGCGTTCGAGCCCGTCGGCGGCACGCTGGCGATTGATCGTATCGGCCAGTTCGATGGTGCGGTCGAGCGCGGCGTTGGCGCGCCGGGCGGCGTCGGCCAGTTCGCCGGCATCGGCGAAGGGAAAGATGCCGAGCACGGCATCGCCGATGAAGTCGAGCACCTCGCCGCCATTGTCGACCAGCGGACCGGCGGTTGCCTCGAAATAGGCGTTGAGCAGCGAGAAATAGCCCTCCGCCGGCAGCGTCTCGGCGAACGCGGTCGAATTGCGCAGGTCGGAGAACCAGACGACCGCCGAAGTGCGCTCGCCGTCGCCGCGCCTGATCTGGCCGCTCAGCACGCTGAGGCCGGCGCGTTCGCCCAGATAGGTGGTGGCGATGTTGGTGGAGATGCGCGCCTGGATGGCGGTCTTGCAGGCGACCGCGATGATGCGCTGGATCTGCTGCAGCGTGGTCAGGTCGTCCTCGGAAAAGCCGCCCTCCCGGTCGCTCGCCCAGGTGATGATGATGCCGCGGGCGCCCTTCTGCGCCTGGTTCAGCATCACCCGGCCCTCAAGCGCGGTCGCCAGCACCAAATAGTCGGTGTAGCCCTGCTCCTTCAGCTCCGCCAGGATCGGAAAATCGAACATCGCGTTCGGTCCGTAGAGCTGACGGCGCAGCACCTCGATCCTATTGACGATGACGAAGCGCAGCGGGCTGCGCTTCCAGGCGTCCGTCTCCTGATCCTGGTGGGGAAAGCGCTCCAGCTCGGCCGGCTTGCCGCGGTCCCAGATCACGGTCTCGGCGCCGAACAGCGGGTGCAGCGTCTGCCAGATCAGACGCGCCCGCGCGATCGGGATGCCGACGCCCGACAGCCGCTGGCACAGCGTCTCGAACATGGCGACGATATCGGGCTCGCCCAGCGCCTGGTCGACGAGCCATTCGCGAATCGGGCGGATCAGGGCCAGGTGGGACATCGGCGGCGCTCGGGCTGTGTTGGCGAGGGCGGGCACCGGCTTATTTGGTCGTCTGCGGCCGCCGTTTCAATCGAAGGATGCCGTTTGTTGCCGGCGCCCTCCGGCACCGCTAAAGTCTGCCGGCCCCGCCGGCGCGCCGGTCCCCACCGTCCCGATGCCAGATGAGCAGCAAGTTGATCGACCGAATGGGCATGACCGGACGCGGGTCGCTGGTGCAGCGCCTGCGTCTCGGTTCGGGCCTGGTGCTGCTGTTCTACGTCACCCTCCACTATGTCAACCACATGGCCGGCCACATCTCGCTTGCCGCCATGGAGGCGGTGCTGGTGTGGCAGAGCCGGGTGTGGACCAGCCCGCCGGGAACCGTGCTGCTCTATGGCGCGCTGCTGACGCATGTCGTGCTGGCGCTCGCCAAGGTGCTGTCCATCCGTTCGTGGCGGCGGCCGCTGTGGGAATGGGTGCAGATCGGCCTTGGCCTGGCGATTCCGTGGCTGCTGCTGAGCCACCTCACCTACACCCGCGCCGCCGAGCAACTGCTCGGCGTGAGGGTCGACTACGCCCACGAGCTGATGATGCTGTGGCCGGATGTCTGGGTGCAGCAATCGCTGCTGCTGCTGGTGGTCTGGGCGCATGCCTGCGTCGGCATCCATTTCTGGCTGCGCATCCGCGACGGCTACGCCCGCTGGCTGCCGTGGCTGGTGGCGGTGGCGGTGCTGGTGCCCGGGCTGGCGCTGACCGGCTGGATCGTCGCCGCCCGGCGCGAATTCGACGCGCTGATGCGCCTGTCTGAAACGCTTGGTCCGGAATACGGGCCAGCCTCGAAGCGCTTCAGCGAGGGCCTCCTGCTCATCCTGCGCGACATCGAGCGCTGGGCACAGAACGGTGCGCTCGTCGTCATCGGGTTGGCGCTGGCCGCCATGGCGGCGCGCTGGGTGCTGCAGCGCTTCAGCCGCCGCGTGCGCGTCACCTATGGCGACGGCACCGTGATCACCTCGGCCCCGGGCACCACGCTGCTCGACATCAGCCGCAGCGGCGGCATCCCGCACATGTCGGTGTGCGGCGGTCGCGCCCGCTGCTCGACCTGCCGGTCGCTCATCGTCGATGGACTGGAAAACTGCAGCCCCGTCACCGAGGCCGAACGCAACCTCCTGAAGAAGCTCAACGCCGATCCCGACATCCGCCTCGCCTGCCAGGCCCGCATCATGGGGGATGTGCAGGTGCGCCCGCTCATCCAGTCGGGCAGCCGCGCGGCAGTGCCGCGCAACGTCGACCCGCTCGGCTGGGGGGTCGAGCGCGACGCCGCCATCCTGTTCCTCGACATTCGCGGCTTCTCGCGCATCTCCGAGCGCAGCCTGCCCTATGACGTCGTCTTCATCCTCAACAGCCTGTTCGGCGAGATCGGCGCCGAGATCGAGGCGGCCGGCGGCTACATCGACAAGTTCATGGGCGACGGGCTGATGGCGATCTTCGGCCTCGCCGCCACCCCGCAGGAGGCCAGCCGCGACGCCATCCGCGCCGCGCTCGCCGCCGAGCATGCGGCACGCCGATCGAGCCGCGTGCTCACCCACCACCTGTCGGAGCCGATCCGCATCGGCATCGGCATCGACACCGGCACCGTCGTCATCGGCCGCATCGGCCGCACCTCCGATCAGACGAGCCCGTCGCGACTCACCGCCATCGGCGACACCGTCAACATCGCCGCGCGGCTTGAATCGGCGACCAAGGAGCTCGGCGCGGCGATGGTCATCTCGGCGCGCACCTTCGCGATGGCCGGCCTGACGGAGGCCGAGACCTATGGCAGGACCGCCAGCATCAAGGTGCACAACATCTCGCGGCCGGTCGATGTCATCGCCATCGCCGATCCGGCGGCGCTGTGGCAGCGCTTCGGCATGGACGCGGCGACCGCCGCCGCGCATGCCGGCCCGGGCCGCGAACGGCGCGGCTGGCGGCCCTGGGCCGCCCGCCAAGCCGCGGCCGACGCCGCCCGGCCCCGCACGAAAAACGCAGGATAGCCGCCGGTGGGGGCTTTTGCGCCGATTTTTCCCTGCTATCGTGGGGCGGGGCGGTGGTCCGGTCCGGCGACGGGATTCGGCAACACCAGCGGGCGGGGGCCCGGGACGACGACACGACGCCGAAGCGCGCAACCGATGCTGCATTCCGGGGAAGCGAATTGAACCAGCTCGAACCCAATGTGCTGAAATATGTCTGGCAGCACTCGCGTCGCGACCAGCTGTGGATGCTCGTCGTCATCCTGCTGTCGATGCCAACCTATTTCCTCAGCCTCGACCTGCCCAAGCAGATCGTCAACGGCCCGATCCAGGGGCGCGGCTTCGAAAACCCGGACGACACCGCCCTCTTCATGACCACCTATCTGCCCCTGCCCGACTGGCTGGGCGGGTCGATCCAGCTGTTCCCGGGCATCGAACTCGACCGCATCTCCTACCTGTTCGCGCTGTCGCTCATGTTCCTGCTGCTGGTCGGCGCCAATGGCGGCTTCAAGCGCTACATCAACACCTACAAGGGACGCATGGGCGAGCGGCTGCTCCGCCGGCTGCGCTTCGAACTGTTCGACCGGGTGCTGCGCTATCCGCTGTCGCGCTTCCGCCGCACCAAGCCGTCGGAAATCGCCTCGATGATCAAGGATGAGGTCGAGCCGATGGGCAATTTCATCGGCGATGCCTTCACCCAGCCGCTGTTTCTCGGTGGCCAGGCGATTACCGGACTGACCTTCATCTTCATCCAGAATGTGCCGCTCGGCGTAGTCACCCTCATCGTCGTGCTGTTCCAGGCCTGGCTGGTGCCGCGGCTGCGGCGCCGGCTCATCGTGCTCGCCAAGCAGCAGCAGGTCGAGGCGCGCCAGATGGCGGGACGGCTCGGCGAGATTGTCGAGGGCATCCAGGACGTGCACGTCAACGACACGTCCAACTACGAGCGTTCGGGCATTTCCAACGCGCTCAGCAGCATCTTCGCCATCCGCTTCGAGATCTATCAGCGCAAGTTCTACATCAAATATCTCAACAACATGCTGATCCAGTTCCTCGCCTTCCTGTTCTATGCGGCGGGCGGGTACCTGGCCATCCGCGGCAGCCTCGACATCGGCCAGTTGGTCGCCGTCATCGCTGCCTACAAGGACCTGCCCGATCCGATCCGCGGCCTGATCGACTACGACCAGCAGCGCCTCAATGTCGACGCCCGCTACACCCAGATCGTCGAGCAGTTCGCCGCCGACTATCTGCAGGACGCAAGCCAGCAGGCGGTGCCCGACGGCCCGATCCCGCGTTTGTCGAAGGGCTACGACATCACCAACCTGCAGGTCATCGACGAGACCGGCTCGAAGCTGATCGAGAAGGCTTCCGTGCGGATCGGCCTCGACGAGCAGGTCTGCGTGATCGGCGCCGTCAACAGCGGCGCCACCCAGTTCACCGAGGTGTGCGCCCGCATCCTGCGCCATTCCTCGGGCCGCGTTGACCTCGACGGCCGGCCGATCGACCAGTTGCCGGAATACATCACCGGCCGGCGCCTGGCCTATGTCGATGGCGGCACCTACTTCCCGCAAAGCACCATATTCGACGCGCTGACCTATGTGCTGAAGAACCAGCCGCGCGCCCCGGCGGAGCGCGACGAGGAGACGCTGCGCGAGTACCAGATCGAACTGAGCGAGGCGCGGCGCGCCGGCAACTCGCTGCTCGACTATCGCGCCGACTGGATCGACCGCGAGCGCATCGGGGTGGCCAGCGACGAGGATCTGGCATCGCGGATCGAACGGATCCTCGCCGACGTCGATCTCGACGACGACATCCGCGCCTTCGGCCTGCGCGGCACCATCGATCCGCAGCACCATCCCGAATTGTGCGAGCATCTGCTCGCCGCGCGGCGCCGGTTCCGCGCCGAACTGGCCGCCAACGGCCTGGCCGACATCGTCGAGCCGTTCGAGCCGGACCAGTACAACAACCACGCCACGGTGGGCGAGAACCTGCTGTTCGGCACCGCCGTGACCGCGGCATACGACCCAGCCAATTTCGCCACCAACGCGGCGGTGCGCGAGGTGCTGGCGAGAACCGGACTCGAGGACCGGCTGTTCGAGATGGGCAAGGAGGTCGCCTCCACCACGGTCGAGCTGTTCGGCGACCTGTCGCCCGACAATCCGTTCTTCGACCAGCTCGACTACATGGCGCACGAGGAGATTCCCGAATACCGCGCGGCGCTCAAGCGCATCGGCGGCCATCGCCTGGCCGACATTTCGCCAGCCGACCAGAGCCTGATCCTTAAACTGCCCTTCGCCTATTCGGAGACCAAGAACCGCCTCGGCCTGCTCGACGACGAGATGAAGTCGATGATCGTCGAGGCGCGGCGGCGCCTGCGCGAGGCGATCGAGGCGCTGCCGCATCCGCCGGTCAATTTCTTCGATCCCGACCGCTACAACCCGGCCGCAAGCGTGCTCGACAATGTGCTGCTGGGCCGCATTTCCTCGACCGTGGCTGAAGCGCCCGAGCGGGTGACGGTTTCCATCCGCAAGCTGCTGACGCAGATGGAGCTCATCGACGACATCTTCCGCATCGGCCTTGAATTCAACATGGGCAGCGGCGGCAAGCGGCTTTCCGAGACCCAGCGCCAGAAGCTGCATCTGGCCCGCGCGCTGCTCAAGCAGCCCGATTTCCTCATCGTCAACCAGGGCCTCAACACGCTCGACACGCGCAGCCAGCGCCAGGTGCTCGAAAACGTGCTGGCCAAGGCCAAGGGCCGCGACGGCCAGCGCTTCGGCATCATTTGGGCACCGATGACAGTGGCCTATGCCGGGCTGTTCGACCGCGTGCTGGTGTTCGAGAACGGTGTGCTGACCGCCGACGGCGCCCCCGACGCGCTGCGTGAGTCGTCGCCGGCCTACGCCGATCTCGTCGGCAGTTAGCAGGCGCAAGATGCATTGGCAGGCCGGGCTCACTAGATTAGGGCAAGGGAGACATCCGCGATGGCGACGTTGAGCGAAGAAGTGGATATGCTGCGCCGCATCCCGCTGTTTGCCGCCATAGACCCGGCAAAGCTGAAGCTGCTCGCCTTCGCCTCGGACCGGATGATCTATCATGACGGCCAGCCGATTTTCCGCCAGGGCGAGGTCGGCGACGCCGCCTATGTGGTCGTCAAGGGCACGGCCGACATTGTTGTCGAGACCGACGGCGGCGACATCGTCGTCGCCCAGGCAAGGGAAAACGCCGTCATCGGCGAGATCGCCATCCTGTGCGACGTGCCGCGCACGGCAACGGTCAGGGCCAATGGCGAGGTCGTCGCGCTGAAGATCAAGAAGGAGCACTTTCTGAGCCTGATGCAGGACTTCCCCAAGCTCGGGATCCAGGTCATGCGCGAACTGGCCAGCAGGCTGTCGCGCACGACCACGGAACTGACCGAAGCGCGTCGCCGGCTGGACGCGCTGTCGCCCGGCTGAGCAGGCCGGAGGCGATTTCGTTGAAGACCAAGGGTCAGGACGCCTTTGCGGTCACCTTCTGGGGAGTTCGCGGGACGCTTGCCTCGCCGGGCTGCGAGTTCCAGCGGGTCGGCGGCAACACCATCTGCGCCGAGCTGCGCTGCGGCGACCGGGTCATCGTGTTCGACGCCGGCACCGGCATACGCGGCCTCGGCAGCCGGCTCATCGAGCAGGAGCGGGTGCGCCGCATCGACCTGATGCTGACCCATGTCCACTACGACCATGTCGAGGGCATCCCGTTCTTCGCGCCGTTCTTCGCGCCGGATTTCACCATTGATGTCTGGCTTGGCCGGCTGGACGGCGCCGCCTCGACCGAGGACGCGGTCAAGGGGCTGATGCGCCGGCCCTATTTTCCGGTCGGGCCCGACGTCTTCCGCGCCGACGTGACCTATCGCCAGGTCGCGCCCGGGCAGTCCTTCGATCTCGGCGACGGCATTTCGGTCAAGACCGCGCCGCTCAACCATCCTGGCGGAGCGACTGGCTACCGGGTCGACTACCGCGGCCGTTCCTTCGCCTTCGTCACTGACACCGAGCATGTTCCCGGCCAGCCAGACCAGTCGGTGCTGGAGCTGATCGAAGGGGTCGACCTGTTCGCCTACGACGCCAGCCTGACCGACGCCGAACTGCCGGAGTTCACCGGCTACGGCCACTCCACCTGGGAGGAGGGCGCGCGGCTGCGCGAGGCGGCCCGCGCCGGCGCCTTCCTCACCATCCACCACATGCCGTTCCGCACCGACGACGAGCTCGACGAGATCGAGGCGGCAATCCGCAAGCTGCACGCGCCGAGCGGCGTGGCGCGCGAGGGCATGTGTGTCGAACTGGCGACCTTCGCCGACAGCGCGCCACCGCGGGCACGGGCCGCCGGCAGCGGCTCCTGAGCTCGCCGCCGATCCGGCGGCGATCGCGCCCGGCGCGGACACGCATTTGCAATCACGCCGGCCAACGGCTACATGGCGCCGAGCAGCACCCGCGATGACGGCGAACATGCCCCGACGGCCTCCCCTCCTCGTCCTCGACCTCGACGGCACCCTGGCCGACACCATGCGCGATCTCATCCCGGTGCTGAACCGGGTCACGGCGACGGCGGGCCTGGCGCCGATCGGCAATGGCGAGGTCGGCCATGTCGTCGGTCACGGCGCGCGGGCGATGATCGAGAAGGCCTTCGCCTTCCATGGCCGGCCGCTTGACGAGGGGCTGCTCGACCGGCTGTTCGACCGCTTCATCGAGGACTATTCGCGCAACCTCGCCCGGAACACCGTGCTCTTCGACGGGGTCGCCCGCGCGCTCGACCGCTTCGCCGAAGACGGCTGGCTGCTCGCGGTATGCACCAACAAGCAGGAACGGCTGGCTGCGAGGCTGATCGGCGAACTCGGTCAGGCGCACCGCTTCGCGGCGATTTCCGGCGGCGACACCTTCGCGTTCCGCAAGCCGGACCCGCGCCACCTGGTGGAGACGATCGCCCTCGCCGGCGGGGTGCCCGCCCGCACCGTCATGGTCGGCGATTCGGTCACGGACATCGACACCGCGCGCGCCGCGGGCATCCCGGTGGTGGCGGTCGACTTCGGCTATTCGGGGGTTCCGGTGGCGCAGCTGCGGCCGGACCGGGTGATTTCCCACTATGACGAGCTGTGGGAGGCGGCCAGAGCGCTGGTCGACCGCCAGCCGGTCTTCGAGTGAAGCTCAGGCGACGGCCTTCTCTCGCCTGGCGCTCAGCGAAGGCGCCCGCGCCCACTGGCCGGGCTTCTGGGCGGCCAGCCAATTGGTCAGCTCGGCGGCCGGCATCGGCCGCGCGAACAGATAGCCCTGCGCATAGTCGCAACCGGCGTCGACCAGGAACTGGTACTGCTCCTGCGTCTCGACGCCCTGGGCGATCGCCGCGCAATGCAGGCTCTTGGCGAGCGCCAGCACCGATCTCGCCACGCGCCGGCTGCGGTCGTCGAGCTCGTCGCTCAGCGCCTCCAGGAACGAGACATCGATCTTGAAGAAGTCGACCGGCAGCCGGCTGAGCTGCGAAAGGTTGGAATAGCCCGCCCCGAAATCCTCCACCGTGAAGCGTACGCCGGCCCGCTTCAGCCGACGCAGGTGGTCGAGCGCGCGTTGCGGGTCGGCCGTGGCCATCCTTTCGGTGACCTCGAATTCCAGCCGGTGCGCGTCGATCCCGGCCTCGCCGACAATGGCCAGCGCCTCCTGCGCGAAGTCGGCCTTCTCGAACTGCTGCATGGCGATGTTGACCGACAGGGCGAGGTCGATGCCGGCGTCCTGGAACCGCCTTGCCTGCCGGCAGGCCTCTTCCAGCACCCACCTGCCGAGTGGCAGGATCAGCCCGGTCTTCACGGCGATGCCCATGAAGTCGCCGGGGCTGATGATCCCCCGTTCCGGGTGCTGCCAGCGCAACAGCGCCTCGGCGGCGACCGGCCGGCCGCTGCGGCACTCGATCTTCGGCTGGTAATGCAGCTCGAGCTGACCCTGTTCGATCGCCGACTTGAGCGCGTTCTCCAGTTCCAGGCGCCGGTTGACCCGCCGGTTGAGCTCGGCCGAATAGAAGCGGTAGGTGCTCTTACCCGCCGCCTTGGCCTCGTACATCGCCAAGTCGGCGCTGCGCAGGATCGACTTGGCGTCCGATCCGTCGCGCGGGAAGGTCGCCACCCCGATCGAGGCGCCGATGCGCACCTGGGTGCCGCCGACGTTGAACGGCCGCGTGGTGGCGTCGAGGATGCGCTGGGCAACCAGGCCGGCGTCGGTCTCCTCGCGCACCTCGGCCAGGATGATGGTGAATTCGTCACCGCCGAGCCGCGCGAAGGTCTGCTCGTCGGGCCGGCCGTCGCCATCGAGACCGGCCGCCCGGCGCATCTCGTCGGCGCCGAACTGGCGCATCAGCGTGTCGCCGCTGCGGATGATCGATGCGGTGCGCTCCGAGAACGCCGACAGCAGCCGGTCGCCGACCTCGTGACCGAGCGTATCGTTGACCTGCTTGAACCCGTCGAGGTCGATGAACATGACGGCGCCGGTGGTGCCGTTGTGCCTGGCATTGTCGAGGGCGCGGCCGAGCTCTTTCTGGAAATATTCGCGGTTGGGCAGTTGCGTGGTGCGATCGACGTAGGCGACCCGGGAAATCTGTTCGATGCTCGACTTGAGCCGGACGACCATCTGCTGGAACGCCTCGCCGAGCTGGCGGACCTCCCTTGCCCCCTCGATGCGGAAGTCCTGGTCGAGGGTGCCTTCCGAAAAGGCGCGTGCCGCCCGGCTGAGCCGGCTGAGCGGGGCGGTGACCTGGCTCACCAGCCCGACGGCGAAGAACAGTCCGGTCACGAGGATCGGTGTGAGCGCGCCAAGCTTGCGGTAGAGGATCGGCAGCAGCGTCTCGACCAGCCCCGGCGTGGCAAACTCGACCATCACCGAGCCGATCGTCCGCCCGTCGGCGATCAGTGGCTCGCTGATCTCGATACCGTCGAGGTGCACGCGGTAGCGCAGGCTGCCGGTACGCAGCGACAGCAGCTGCAATTCGGCCAAATCCGTCGCCGGGACCGGCGCCGTCATCGGGTCGCCGTCGAGCAGGAACCCCAGTTCGCGGTCGGTAACGGTCAGCCGCTTCACGTCGGAGCGTCCGGCGATCACCGCCAGCACCTCCTCGACCTCGCCGAGATCGAGTTCGTCGAAGCGCTTTTCGAGCGTGCGGGCGACGACACCGGTGATCTTCAGCGCGTCGTCGATGCGCTGGCTCCGGACGCGCCCGAGTTCGCCGGCCGTGTCCGTGGCCATCTGCGCCGCCAGCAGCGCCACGGCGAAGCCGACGACCAGCATCAGGAACCGGAAATGCAGCCCGGAAAGGAAAGCGCCCAGACGCCCAAACATCCTGCCAACCCGCGCCGGCGGTCCGTCGGGTGTGACGGGGCCGGCTGCTCCAGCGCGAGCGCTATCACGCGGGCGCGGCCGAAGGCGTAAATGCATTCGCGAAAATGCCGAATATTGCAGTGCCCGAACCAGTGAACCGGCACGGCGGTTAACGCCGCGGTCTGCGCGTCGCGCCAATTTTGAGCAAAATGCCGGCTTTCGCCTGCGGCGCCATGGCGTTTTGGCGGCGCCGCACGGCCATTGCGCTTTGGCGCCATTGCACTAGAAACCCTACCGGCAACGGAGGTTGGCCATGGACCTGGCAGCGGCAGACGGCCTTTTCGACATGTTCCCGGCCGGACCGGACGAGACTCCCTACCGCAAGCTCACCGGCGATCACGTCGGCACCGACCGCTTCCGCGGCGAGACCGTGCTGGTCGTCGAGCCGCCGGCGCTGCGGCTGCTCGCCGAGCAGGCCTTCATCGACATCAACCACCTGTTGCGGCCCGGGCATCTCAGGCAGCTCGCGGCCATCCTTCAGGACCCGGAAGCGACCGACAACGACCGCTTCGTCGCCTACGACCTCCTCAAGAACGCCAACATCGCCGCCGGCGGCGTGCTGCCGATGTGCCAGGACACCGGCACGGCGATCGTCATGGCCAAGAAGGGCCGGCTGGTGTGGACCGACGGCACCGACCGGGCGGCACTCGCCCGTGGCGTGCTCGACGCCTACGAGAAGAAGAACCTGCGCTATTCGCAGCTGGCGCCGCTGTCGATGTTCGAGGAGAAGAACACCCGCAACAACCTGCCGGCCCAGATCGACATCTACGAGGAGGGCAGCGACGCCTACAAGTTCCTGTTCATCGCCAAGGGCGGCGGCTCGGCCAACAAGACCTTCCTCTACCAGGGCACGCCGTCGCTGCTCACCCACGACCGGCTGATCGATTTCCTGCGCGAGAAGATCCTGACGCTCGGCACCGCCGCCTGCCCGCCCTATCATCTCGCCATCGTCATCGGCGGCACCTCGGCCGAGATGACCCTGAAAACCGTCAAGCTCGCCTCGACGCGCTATCTCGACGGCCTGCCGACCGCCGGCGGCGAGGGCGGCCACGCCTTCCGCGATGTCGCCATGGAGGCGGAAATCCACAAGCTGACGCAGGCCATGGGCGTCGGCGCCCAGTTCGGCGGCAAGTATTTCTGCCACGACGTGCGCGTCATCCGCCTGCCCCGCCACGGCGCTTCGCTGCCGATCGGCCTCGGCGTCTCCTGCTCGGCCGACCGCCAGGCGCTTGGCAAGATCACCGCCGACGGCGTCTTCCTGGAGCGGCTCGAGACCGACCCGTCGAAATATCTGCCGGAGATCGACGAGGCGGCGCTGTCAGCGCATGTGGTGCGAATCGACCTCAACCAGCCGATGAATCAGATTCTGAAGGAACTCGCCCAACACCCGGTCAAGACTCGCCTTTCGCTTACCGGTCCGATCATTGTCGCCCGCGACCTCGCCCATTCGAAGATCCGCGAGCGGCTGGAGCGGGGCGAGCCCATGCCGGACTATTTCAAGAACCACCCGATCTACTATGCCGGCCCGGCCAAAACGCCGAAGGGCTATGCCTCCGGCTCGTTCGGGCCGACCACGGCCGGCCGCATGGATTCCTTCGTCGACCAGTTCCAGGCGGCGGGCGGCTCGATGGTCATGCTGGCCAAAGGCAACCGCTCGCGCCAGGTGCGCGAGGCCTGCGCCCGCCATGGCGGGTTCTATCTCGCCTCGATCGGCGGGCCGGCGGCGCGGCTGGCGCAGGACTGCATCAGGAAGGTCGAAGTGGTCGAATATCCCGAGCTCGGCATGGAGGCGATCTGGAAGATCGACGTGATCGATTTCCCCGCCTTCATCGTCATCGACGACAAGGGCAACGACTTCTTCAAGGAGTTAAATCTGGGATAGGGCCGTCCGCGTCGGCCAACCGGGCTGCGGAAGGGCGGCCGCGCCGACGGTGCGCCGCCACGCAGGCCGCCTGCTATTCGTCGCGGTAGACGCGCTCGCGGCGCTCGTGGCGTTCCTGCGCCTCGATCGACAGGGTGGCGATGGGCCGCGCGTCGAGCCGTTTGAGGCTGATCGGCTCGCCCGTCTCCTCGCAATATCCATAGGTGCCGTCGTCGAGGCGCCGCAGCGCGGCGTCGATCTTGGCGATCAGCTTGCGCTGGCGGTCGCGGGCGCGCAGTTCGATCGACCGGTCCGTCTCCGACGAGGCGCGGTCGGCCATGTCGGGCAGCTTGTCGGACTGGTCCTGGAGTGAATCCAGCGTCTCGCGCGATTCCTTGAGGATTTCGTTCTTCCAGGCGATCAGCTTGCGACGGAAATACTCACGTTGGCGATCGTTCATGAAGGGTTCGTCTTCACTCGGCACGTAGCTCGCCTCAAGTGTTTCCGACATCGGCAACTTCCTGAACTGCTGACGGGTGGGGGCCTTATAGCGATCCGACATGAAACCCACAAGACGCAAATTGCGCCATCTCACCGGGGTGTGATGCCAACGAGTTTTCGTGAATAAACAATGGTTTGCCGAGGCGCTTGGTGGGGCGACGGCCGGCCCGCCGGCCTCTCCCCGGGCCGCCTCAGGCAGCCGGCGCGGCGGCGCGGCGCTCCTCGATCCGATCGAGAATCTGCAACCGCCAGTATTCAAGCTGCGTCGCCAGGCGGCCGACCAGACCCCCGCCCCACCGCACCGCGAAAGGTTCGAACAGGCGCCAGCCATCGTCGCCATGGGCAATGGCGTCGGCGACCAGGCGGCCGCCCATGGCGGTGGTGTTGAGCCCGTGGCCGCCGAAGGCGGTCGCCGCCCACAGCCGCTCGCCGATGCGCCCGACGATCGGCATCTTGTGGATGGCGTAGCCCATCAGTCCGGCCCAGGCCTGCTCGATGGCGATGTCATCGAGCTGGGGAAAGACGCCACGGATGTCGCCGGCGAGCTTCTCGCCGAGGTGGCGCGGCACCGACCGGCGCGTGGTGATGCGCCCGCCCCACAGCAGGCGGCGCCCGGCGCCGGAGCCGACGATACGGTAGTAGTCGCCGGCGCGCCGCGTGTCGCCGAGACAGCCGGTGAAGCGGATTGCCGCGTCGAGATGGTCGCTGCGCGCGGTCACCACATAGGTCGACACCGGCAGCACGGCCGCGTTGAGGCGGGCGGCCGGGCCACCATAGGCGCTCGTCGCCAGCACCACGTCGCGCGCCTTCACGGCGCCGCGCCGGGTGGCGACGCGCCAGGCGACACCCTCGCGCGCGATCGACAGCGCCGGGCTGTGCTCGTGGATGGCGGCGCCGGCGGCCGCCGCCTGCCCGGCCAGCAGCGCCGCATAGTCGAGCGGCTGGATATGGAACGGCGCCATGTCGAGGATGCCGGCATGGTAGCGCTCGGAGCTGACATGGCTTGCCAGTTCGGCGCGATCGAGGAGGCGGTAGGCCGCGCCATAGTCGCGCGCCATGCGTTCGGCCCGCCGTTCCAGCGTGGCGATGTCGTCGTGGCGGATCATCTTCAGCCAGCCATGCCCGCCGATCAGGTCGCCACGGCCGGCGTCGAGGATCTTGCGGCGCACATAGCCCATGCCTTCGACGCTGAGCCGGTAGAGCGCGCGGGCATGGTCGAGCCCGAGCCGATCCTCGATGACGAAGATGGATTCGGCAAAACCGCCGGAAACGAAGCCGCCATTGCGGCCCGACGCGGCCCAGCCGACGCGCTGGCGTTCGAGCAGCACCACCTGGCGGCCCGCCCTGGCCAGCTCCAGCGCGGCGGTCAGGCCGGCAAGCCCGCCACCGACCACGCAGACATCGGCCTCGCGCTCGCCATCGAGCGGCCCGAACACCGGCAGGCTGCCGGCGGTCGCCGAATAGTAGCTGTCGATATGGCCGGCACGGTCGCTGGCGACCGTGCCCTGGGCGATGTTCATGCCGGCTCTTTCCCGCAAGGCGAACCCGCCGCTCTAAGCATGAAAATCCGGCGCTGTCACGGCGCGCGGGTGACGCATGAGTGACGCAAGGGCGCCATCCGGCAGCAACCGGCCGCCTTCCGGCGACCATTCCGAATCGGGTTGTGGTCGCCGGCGTTAGCGGCTAGTCCTGATCGAGGGTCGCGTTGCGGGGGAGCCATGCTGCGTCTCTATGTCCTGCGCCATGCCAAGTCGTCCTGGACGGAGCCTGGCAGGCCCGATTTCGACCGCGGGCTGAACGACCGGGGCCTCGCCGACCTGCCGAAGATCGCTGCGATGATGCGCGCGCGGGGATACCTGCCCGACCGCGTGCTGTGCTCGCCGTCGCTGCGCACCCGGCTGACGCTGCACGGCATCATGGCCGCCTTCGAGCGGCCGCCGGTGGTCGACTATGTTGATTCGCTCTATGGCGACGGCGTCGAGGCCTATTTCGACTGCCTGCGCGGCACCGCCGGCACGCAGTCGCTGATGATCATCGGCCACAACCCGATGTGCGAGGCCTTCGCCGCCGCGCTGGCAGCCTCCGGCGACGGCGCCCCGATGGCGGCGATCGCCATGAAATTCCCGACCGGCGCGCTGGCCGTGTTCGACATCGACCTGCCGCGCTGGGCCGACATCGGCCCCGGCCGCGGCTATCTCGCCGATTTCGTCGCGCCGCGCGACTTGTGACCCGTCTTCGGCGGTGCGGTTTGCGATCGCCCGCCCTCTTCCCATATGAATGGCCGGCAGCCGCGGGCGGCATGTGCCGGGCGGGCTGGCGGAGCGCAATTGGCCAAGATCACCACCCTAGCCGACGACGCGCTGATCGCGTTCGACAACCTCGCCGATGTCGCCGGCAGCCTGGTGACACCGGCGCTGCGCCTTGGCGTGACCGGCCTGTCGCGGGCCGGCAAGACGGTGTTCATCACCGCGTTCGTCCACAACCTCGTCCATGGCGGCCGCCTGCCGCTGTTGCGGCCCTATGCCGAAGGCCGCATCGCCGGCGCCGCCCTCGCGCCGCAGCCGGCGATGGACGTGCCGCGCTTCCAGTACGAGGAGCATGTGCGCACACTCGTCGAGGACCGCATGTGGCCGCATTCGACGCGCTCGATCTCGCAGCTGCGCCTGACCGTCGACTACCAGTCGGCGAGCGCCTGGAGCCGCACCTTCGGTGCCGGGCGGCTCAACATCGACATCGTCGATTATCCTGGCGAGTGGCTGCTCGACCTGCCCCTGCTCGGCATGGAGTTCGGCGAATGGAGCGCCCAGTCGCTGGCGGTGGCGCGTTCCGGCAAGCGCGCCGTGCTGGCCGCGCCGTGGCTCGCCATGCTGGCCGAAACCGACCCGGCCGCCCCGGTCGACGAGACCCGCATCATGGCTCTGGCCGAAGCCTTCACCGCCTATCTGCGCGCCTGCCGGGCCGACGAGACATCGCTGTCGACGCTGCCGCCGGGCCGCTTCCTGATGCCCGGCGATCTGGAAGGCTCGCCGGCGCTGACCTTCTCGCCGCTGCCGGCGGGAGAGACCGCCAAGCCGGCGCGCGACAGCATGCAGGCGGTGATGGCGGCGCGCTACGAGGCCTACAAGCGCATTGTCGTCAAGCCGTTCTTTCGCGAGCATTTCGCCCGACTCGACCGCCAGATCGTGCTGGTCGACGCGCTGCAGGCGATCAATGCCGGCGCCGGGGCGCTGGCCGACCTGGAGACGGCGCTGACCGACATCCTCGCCTGCCTGCGGCCCGGCCGAGGCTCGATCCTGTCGACACTGTTCGGCCCGCGCATCGACCGCATCCTGTTCGCCGCCACCAAGGCCGATCATCTCCACCACGAGAACCACGACCGGTTGGAGGCCCTGCTGGCGCGGCTGGTCGCCCGCGCGGTCGAGCGTGCCCGCTTCGCCGGCGCCAAGGTCGACGTGCTGGCGATCGCCGCGGTCAGGGCGACGCGCGAAGGCCTCGCCCGCCACGGTGGCGAGCAGCTGCCGGTCATCATCGGCACGCCGCTGGCCGGCGAGACGATCGACGGCGACAGCTTCGACGGCACCACCGAGACCGCGATCTTTCCGGGCGACCTGCCGACCGACCCGGCAACGCTGCTGGCGGGCAAGGGCGGCGCCGGGCAGGCCGCGCAGCTACGCTTCGTCCGCTTCCGCCCGCCGAGGCTCGAGCGCACGGCCGAGGGGCTGCGCCTGTCGCTGCCGCATATCCGGCTCGACCGCGCCCTGAATTTCCTCATCGGCGACCGGCTGGCATAGGACCACTCAAATGACCGAACCACACCGCAAGCCCCGCGCCTTCCGCCTCGATGAGGCACCGACGACGACCCGCGACGCGGCGCCGGTTGCGCGCCGGCCGCGCGCGATCGACGAGGCGGCCGTCATCGTGCCGATACCCGACGAGGCGGCCAATGGCTGGCCCGACCAGCCGGCGGCGCCGGCGCCGGCGCCGCGTGGCGGCTGGTCGTGGGCGAGCCTGCTCATCACCGCGCTGGGCGGCCTTGTCTCGCTGGCGGTGGCGCTTGCCGTCGACCGGTTCATCCGCGACCTGTTCGAGCGAGCCACCTGGCTCGGCTGGCTCGCCGCCGCCCTCGCCGGCCTCGCCGTCGTTGCCCTGATCGCGCTCGCCGCGCGCGAGATGCTGGCGCTCGCCCGCCAGCGGACGATCGCCCGGCTGCAACAGCGCGGCGCCGACGCCCACGCCCATGATGACGGCGAATCAGCCCGCGCCATCGTCGGCGAGATGATCGCGCTCTATGGCGCGCGCGCCGACACCGCCCGCGGTCGCGAGCGGCTGGCCGGCCATGCCGGCGAGATCATCGACGGCTCCGACCTCATCGCGCTCGCCGAACGCGACCTGCTGGCGCCACTCGACGCCAGGGCGACTGCCCTGGTCATGAACGCGGCCAAGCGCGTCTCGGTCGTCACCGCGGTCAGCCCGCGGGCGCTGATCGACATCGCCTATGTACTGGGCGAGAACCTGCGCCTGATCCGCCGCCTCGCCGAACTCTATGGCGGGCGGCCCGGCACGATCGGCTTCCTGCGCCTGACGCGCTCCGTGCTGGCCCACCTCGCCGCGACCGGGGCGCTGGCACTCGGCGACAGCCTGGTCCAGCAGCTCGTCGGCCACGGCATCGCCGCCCGGCTGTCGGCCAAGCTGGGCGAGGGCGTCGTCAACGGTCTCTTGACCGCGCGCATCGGCATCGCCGCCATGGAGGTATGCCGTCCCCTGCCCTTCATCGGGCTGCCGCGTCCCGGCGTGTCGCAGTTCCTGGCCGAACTGGTGCGCCTCGGCGCGCCGAAACGGGAGGCGCCCGGCCATCAAAAAGACAAACCGGCCGAACATTGAAGGCGGTGCCGAGCTTGCGGCGGGCCGGCGGCTCGTGGCGGGAATGATTGATTAACCAAATTCGGTAACGATAGGCCATCCAGTCAACCAGGAACTGTCCCATGCGTGTTTCGTCCCTCGCCCCGGCCGCGGCCGGCCTGCTGGCCTGTCTCGTCGGCGCCGGGCCGGCCGCCGCTGGTCCCGCCTCCTCGGAGGCGGCCTTCTATCGCGCGGTCGCCGGCAAATGGTCGGGACCGGGCGAGATCGTCGCCGGCAAATACAAGGGGACCAGGTTCACCTGCGTCTTCGACGGCCTCAGCCCCGACTCCACCACCGGGCTGTCGATCGACGGCACCTGCCGGGTGGGCATGTTCAGCCAGCCGATGAACGCGGTCGTGCAGCGCGCCGCCACCGGCTATTCGGGGCGCTTCCTCGACGGCGAGGCTGGCGAGGGCATGGACGTCGTCGGCGGGCGCTATTCGCGCTCCAAGCTGGTGGTCGACATCAAGCGCAAGGACCTGCGCGGCGTCATCGTCGCCCACCTGACCGGCGCCGACAAGCTCAATGTCACCATCTCGGTGCGCGTAGACCGGCACCTGATCCCGGTCATCGGCATGGCGCTCGACCGGCAGGGCGGCGTCGACGATATCATCGCCAGCTCGACCGACCGTTAGGTCCGTGATCCCACCGAACGGCACCGCTCGGCGGGATGAAGCTCCAATCTAGGCTTCGTCGTCTTCGCGCGTCAGCTCCTCGCGGCTGACCTTCTTGTCGGTCACCTCGGCCTGGGCGAGGATGTGATCGATCACCTTGTCCTCGAAGATCGGGGCGCGCAGGCCGGCGACCGCGTCGGGGTGCTGGCGGAAATATTCGTAGACCTGCTGTTCTTGGCCGGGGAACTGGCGCACCTGATCGTAGAGAGCGCGCTGCAACTCATCGTCGCTGACCTGGATGCCGGCCTGCTCGCCGATGCGGGCGAGCAGCAGGCCGAGGCGGACGCGCCGCTCGGCCAGCGCGCGGTATTCCTCGCGTGCCTTCTCCTCGGTCGTGTCCTCGTCGGCGAACGTCTTACCCGACCGTTCCAGTTCGCCGGTGACCTGGCCCCAGATGTTGTTGAACTCCTGCTCGACCATCTTTTGCGGCAGCTCCATAGTGATCAACTCGTCGAGTCGGTCGAGAATCTGGCGCTTGACGCGGGCGCGGGTGTAGGAGCCGTAGCGGCCTTCGAGCTGGGTGCGCACGACCGCGCGCAAGCGCTCGGCGCTCTCGATGCCGATCTGCTTGGCGACCTCGTCGGTCAATTCCAGCTTGCCCGGTTTCTCGACCTTGGTCACGGTGACGTCGAACTCGGCCTCCTTGCCGGCCAGATGCTTGGCCGGGTAGTCTTCCGGGAACGTGACCTTGACGGTCTTGCGGTCGCCCGCCTTGGCGCCGACGAGCTGTTCTTCGAAGCCGGGGATGAAGCGGCCCGAGCCGATGATCAGCGTGGCGCCGGTGTCGGTGCCGCCTTCGAAAGGCTCGCCGCCGATCGCGCCGGCATAGTCGATCGTCACCCGGTCACTGTCGGCGGCCTTGCCCTTCTTCTCCTCGTAGGGGCGGGCGCTCTCGGCCACCGCCTCGGCCTGCTCCTCGACCTCCTGGTCGGTCACCTCGACGACGGGCCGCTCGACCTTGACCTTGCCGATATCGGGAAGCTCGAAGTCCGGCAGCACCTCATAGGCGATGGTGAACTCGAAATCGGCGTCGCCATTGAGGATGGCGGCCGCCTCCTTCTCGTCCTCGGTCATCGAGATCTCGGGCTGCTGGGCCGCCCGCTCGCCGCGCTCGACCAGAATCTCGCCGGTGCGCTTGGAGATCAGGTCGTTGACGATCTCGGCCATCGCCTGGCGGCCATAGACCTTGCGCAGATGCGCCACCGGCACCTTGCCGGGTCGGAAGCCGTTGAGGCGCACCCTGCCCTTCAGTTCATCGAGCTTTTCGCTCAGGCGGGCCGAAAGGTCCGATTTCGGCACCGTGACCTTGAGTTCCCGCTTCAATCCTTCGTGCGTCGTCTCGACAATCTGCATCGATCAATCCTGTCGTTGTCGCCGTACCGCGGCTGGTGCGGCGCCCGCTCGCAATGTCAGCGCAGGGTCCGGATCATCAGCGTGCATGGTGCGGGCAGAGAGACTTGAACTCCCACGCCTTTCGGCACCAGAACCTAAATCTGGCGTGTCTACCAATTTCACCATGCCCGCGCCGTCTGCCCGGCCGGACGTGCCGTCGCGAGGAGGCACGGCGGGCGCAATCGCGCCGCTCTATAACACCGCATGCGCGGCCTTCAAAGACCTTGCCGGCGATTTGCGGCAATTGCCCGGTCGGCCCGCCGGTCAGCGTCCGTCGGGCGTGCGCAGCCCATACCACTTGTCCTCGACCGCCCGGTAGTGGTCGGCCGGCTCGTAGCGGGCGACGGCCAATTGCAGCCGGTCGGCGTCGAGCCGCCCGACCGCCGACAGCAGCGCGTAGCCGGCGACGATGACGTCGCGTTCGGCGGTCACCAGGCTGATCTGGGCGTCGATCACGTCCTGCTGCGTGTCGAGTACGTCGAGCGTGGTGCGCTGGCCGACATTGCGTTCCTCGACGGCGCCCTCGAGCGCCAGCTGGGCGGCGCGCAGCTGTTCCTGGTTGGCCGCCACCGAAGCGGCTGCCGCCTCAAGCTGGCTGAACGCCGAGACCACCGCGGCGCGCACCGAATCGACCGACTGGTCGACCTCGATCCAGCGCTGCCCCAGCGTCTCCTTGTTGCGGCGCACGGTGGCGGCGACGCGCCCGCCCTGGTAGATCGGCACGCTCAGTCGCGCCGTCACCGACGCCGAATCGGTGATCTGGCCGTGGAAGGTCTGGTTGTAGCGGCGGTTGGCCGAGCCTTCCACCACCACCCGCGGCAGCAATTCGCTCTCGGCCGATTTCACGTTCCAGTCGGCCTGGTCGACCAGATGCTTGGCCGCCAGGATTGCCGGGTGCTCGGCGAAGGCGGTCTCGAAGGCGGCGTCGAGCGTGCGCGGCAGCAGCCGGCCGACGCCGGCCGGGCGTTGCAGCCTGGCGGGGTCCTTGCCGACGACCTGGCGGTAGACGGCGATCGACGATTTGAGGTTGGCTCGAGCGGCGTTGAGCTGGGCGACGGCGCCGGCCTGGCGGGCCTCGGCCTGGGCCACGTCGGTACGCGTGCTCTCGCCGACCTGGAAGCGGGCGCGCTCGGAACGGACCTGCTCGTTGAGGAATTCCAGCGACTGGGCCCGGAAGCCGGCGATGGCCTGGTCGCGGATCACGTCCATATAGGCGCTGGCTGCGTCAAACAGCACGTTCTGCACGGTGTTGCGCAGCGTCTCGCGGCTGGCATGGACGGCCGCCTGGGCGGCGGCGACGTCATTCTGGGTGGCGAATCCGTCGAACAGCGCCTGCGAGATGGTGATGCCGAACCCGCCGGGGGTGAGATGCGTGCTGCGGCCGGTGTCGCTCCACGACTGGCCGATATCGCCACTCGCCGAGATGGAAGGGCGCAGGCCCGACTTGGCGATCGGCACGCCCTCGTCGACAGCGCGCGTGGCGGCGCGCTGGGCGTTGATCTGCGGGTTGTTGGAATAGGCGAGAGCGAGCGCTTCCTGGATGGTTTCCGCGCCGGCGCCACCCGCTGGCAGCGCCAGCAAAGCCGAAACGGCGGCAACCGCGAGGCGCCGCCGGACTGCCCCAGTTACACTCCTCATCGCCCGCGAGACCTTTTCACAACTGCACGCACCACTTCCGAAAAGGCCGCGACCGGCCGCACGCCCCTCGGCTCGAAGCGTGGCGGCGTCGGCACACCGGCTCCGCGCATGTCCGGGCCTTAGCCTATTCCTCCACCCGGCGAGGTCAAATTAATCTTCCGTCAGGCGGCCAGTCACTCACCCGGCGTTGCAAAGCCGCAACAGCTCGCGGCGGAGCGGCACCTTTCCTTTCAGAACTCGAATTCCGGCGTCTTTTCAAAGGCCTGCAGGGGCTTCAGTGCGCAGTTGAACAGACGCCGGTCGGAGACCGCGCCGGCCTCCCTTATCCACAGCCGGGCGTAGGCGGCGTTGCCGGTCCCCGCGACCGCCACGAGCCGGCCGCCCTCCTTGAGCTGGGCGGTGATTTCGTCCGGCAGCCGGCCGATGGCGCCTTCGATGAAGATCACGTCATACGGCCCCTCGCCGGCATAGCCCGCCGCAAGCGGCCCCTCGACCACGACGACATTGCCGAAGCCCAGTTCGGCCAGTCGGCTGGTCGCCGTCGCCGCCAGTTCGTGGTCCGCCTCGAGCGCCACCACCGAGGAGCAGAGCCCGGAGAAGATCGCCGCCGCATAGCCGGTGGCGCCGCCGATCACCAGCACCACCTCGTCGGGCTTGACCGAGGTGGCCTGGACGAGGCGCGCCAGCTGCGCCGGCGGTGCCAGGTAGCGGCCGGGCGCCACCTGCAGGTCGTCGTCGCTGTAGGCGAAGGGTTGCAGCCTGTCGGGCAGGAAGGCCTCGCGCGGCACCGCCAGGAAGGCGGCAATGACCTGCGGGTTGGTTACGTCGGCCGGCCGGACGTGGCGGTCGACCATGATCCTGCGGGCGGCGTCGAAATCGAGCGTCATGGCTTCCCCCGGACGGATGGCTGGCGGGCCATGCTGTAGCGAATCGGCCGGACGCTGACAACCGTGGGCGACGAGGGCGATCGGCCCACCGAACCTCAGCCGCGGTCGTCCATGATCATCGCCGCGGCTTTTTCGGCGATCATGATGGTCGGGGCGTTGGTGTTGCCGCCGATCAGCGTCGGCATGACCGAGGCATCGACGACGCGCAGCCCGTCGATGCCGCGCACGCGCAGGCGCGGATCGACCACCGCCATGTCGTCGGTGCCCATCCGGCAGGTGCCGACCGGGTGATAGACCGTGTCGGCGCGGGCGCGGATGTGCTCGATGAGTTCGGCGTCGCTTTCGCCTCCGGCAAGGTAGTATTGACGCTGGCGGTAGGAGGCGAGCGCCGGCGCCTCGAGAATGGCCTGCGTCCGCCTGACCCCGCTGACCAGCACCGCCAGGTCGCGCTCGTCCGACAGGAAGCGCGGGTCGATGCGCGGCGGCGCCAGCGGATCGGCGCTGTCGAGCCCGACCTCGCCGCGCGAATGCGGCCGCAGCACGCAGACATGACAGGAAAAGCCGTAGCCCAGATGCAGCTTGCGCAGATGGTCGTCGATGGCACCGGCAACGAAATGGAGCTGGATGTCGGGCCGTTCGAGCGCCGGATCGGTCTTGAGGAAGGCGCCGGCCTCCGCCCCCGGCGTGGCGACCAGGCCGGTGCCCTCGCGCCGCCACTCGCCGATGGCGCGCAGCAGGTTGAGCATGCCGCGCGCGCCGATGCCGACGACATCGGGATTCCCGGTCTTCCACATGAGGACAAAGTCGATGTGGTCCTGCAGGTTACTGCCGACGCCGGCCAGATCATGGCGAACGGCGATGCCGTGGCGTCGCAGTTCGTCGCCCGGTCCGATGCCGGACAGCAGCAATAGCTGCGGCGACTGGAACGCGCCGGCCGAAAGGATGACCTCGCGGCGCGCCGCCACCCACGCTTCGGCGCCGCCGCGCCGATAGGCAACCCCGGTGGCGCGCCGGCCGTCGATGAGGATGCCGGTTGCCTGCGCCCGCGTGACGACGTCGAGGTTGGGCCGTCCCATCGCCGGATGAAGGTAGGCGGCCGCCGCCGAACAGCGCTCGCCCTTGCGCTCGCCTTCATAGAACTGGGTGACCTGGTAGAGGCCGGCCCCCTCCTGTTCGGGTCCGTTGAAGTCGTCGCTGATGCGAATCTGATTCTGCCGGCAGGCCTCGATGAAGGCGCGGGTGACCGGTCGCGGCTTCTTCTGGTCGCCGACCTTCAACGGCCCGTCGCGCCCGTGCAGGTCGCCGCCGAGGCGCTCATTGCCCTCCGCCTTGCGGAAGAAGGGCAGCACGTCGCGCCACGCCCAGCCGGCGCAGCCGGCGGCGGCCCAGTCGTCATAGTCGCCGGGGTGGCCGCGCAAATAGAGCATGGCGTTGATGGCGCTGGAGCCGCCCAGCGCCCGCCCGCGCGGCTGAAACCCCCGGCGGCCGTTGAGCGCCGGCTGCGGCACGGTGTGGAACGCCCAGTTGTTGATCTTCGGCCGACCCGACAGCATCACGGCGACGCCGAGCGGCGCCCGGATCAGGAGGTCCCTGCCCTCGCCGCCCGCCTCGATCAGGCAGACGCTGGCCCGCGCGTCCTCGCTCAGCCGCGCCGCGAGCGCCGAGCCGGCCGAACCGCCGCCGACGATGACATAGTCGAACTCCATGCGGCTTCTCCGGCTGGCCTTATCGCTGCTGGCGCAGCACGGCGAGGTTGCGCCTGATGCTGTCGATGGTGGCGTCGATCTCCCCGGTCGTGTTGTAGTTGGCGATGCCGATGCGTATCACGCCCTCGTTCGGGTCGAGGCCGAGCTGCTGGAAGATGCGCCAGGCGTAGTTGTGGCTGGCCCAGCAGAAGATGCCTTCCGCGTTCATCAGTTCGACCAGCGAACGCGGCGCAACGCCGTCGATGAGGAAGGAGACGGTCGGCACCCGCTCGGCCAGGCGCCTGTCGTCGGTGATGCCGAGGATGCGCAGGCCGTCAATGCCGGCAATGCCGTCGATCAGCCGCGCGGCGAGCGGGTTCTCGTGCGCGATCGCCGCGCCATAGGCCGCAGCGATCCTGTCGCGGCGCGAACCGGTGGCGCCTGCCATCTCGCCCAGCCTGGCGAAGTGCTCGACGGCCGCCACCAACCCTGCCTGCAGCTCGATCTGTGGCGTGCCCGTCTCGAAGCGGCCCGGCAGGGCATTCGACGAGCAGACCAGCTTGTAGGGCTCCATCTCCTCCAGCACCGCCCGGCGCACCCAGACGATGCCGAGATGCGGGCCGAAGAACTTGTAGGCGCTGCAGGCGAGGAAGTCGCAGCCGAGTTCGGCCACGTCGACGAGGCCGTGCGGGGCGAACTGGACGGCGTCGACATAGACCAGCGCGCCCGCCTCGCGGGCAAGCCGCGCCAGTTCCCGCACGCGGTTGATCGAGCCGGTCAGATTGGACGCATAGCCGAGTGCCACCAGCCGGGTGCGGTCGCTGAGCTCGGGGCGCAGATGGTCGGGCTCGACCTGCCAGCTTTCCTCGGAGAACGGCACCCATCTGACGGTGACGCCGCGCTCCTGGGCGGCCTGCAGCCACGGCCCGACATTGCCCTCGTGATCCATCTGCGTGACAACGATCTCGTCGCCATGGTGCCAGGCGCGCGCCAGCGTGCGCGACAGCTGGTAGGTGAGCGTCGTCATGTTGGGGCCGATGACGATTTCCTCGGCCGAGCCGGCGCCGAGGAAGTCGGCCATGGCCGCATGCGCGGCGGTGACGATCTCACCCGCCTCGCGGCTGGTGGCGAAGTCGCCGCCGAGATTGGCGTTGCGGTTGAGGATGGCGTCGCCAACCGCCTCGGCGACACCGGCCGGCACCTGGGTTCCCGCCGGGTTGTCGAGATAGATCGCCGGCCTGGCGCCCAAACGGCGGCCAAGCGCCGGAAACAGCGCGCGAACCGCTTCGACGTCGTGGCTCGGGCCGCGGCCGGTCATGAGGCGGTCTCGTGTGCGAGGATGGCGCCGGCGAGGTCCTCGAGCGCCGCACCGACCGACTTGAACAGGGTGATCTCGTCGTCCGACCGGCGTCCGGCATGCTCGGCCCGGCACAGCTGCGCCAGTTCGGCGCGGATGTCGGCGAGGCTGAGCGCGCCCGATCGGATCGCCTGGACGATGTCGCCGCCCTCGCTGGTGGCGCCGGCGCGGGTGTCGACAAAGACGCTCGCGCGGCGCACCGCCTCGTCGTCACTCTCGCGCATCGCCGGGGTGAAGGCGCCGACGAGATCGACATGGGTGCCGGGCCGCAACCAGGCGCCGCGCACCAGCGGTTCGCCCGACAGCGTCGCGCAGGAGACGATGTCGGCGGCGGCGACGGCGCCGGCGAGATCGTCCGCCGCTCCGGCGACGAAGCCTGCCGCGGTCGCCCGCTCGGCGACGGCCTCGGCCTTGGCCCGTGACCGTCCCCAGACGCTGACCTGGCGGATGTCGCGCACCGCCGCATGCGCCTCGATCAGGTTGAGCGCCAGTCGCCCGGTGCCGACCACGAGCAGGTGCTCGGTGTCGCCGCGGGCCAGATAGTCGGCGGCGAGCGCCGAGGCCGCGGCGGTGCGCCGGGCTGTGAGTTCGCCGCCATCGATCATTGCCAGCAGGGCGCCGTCCCCGGCCGACATCAGCACATAGGCGGCGTTGACCGCCGCCTGGCCGCGCCCGGCATTGCCCGGGAAAACGGTGGCGATCTTGACGCCGAGATGGCGCCCCGTCTGCCATGCCGGCATCAGCAGCAGCGTCGCGTCGGCCTCGCCGGGTACGGTCATGGTGTGGTGGTGGCGCACCGGCATTTCGCAGCCCTGCGCGAACATCGTCCTCAGCGCCTCGATCAGCGGCCGCATCGGCAGCGCGGCGCGGGTTTGCGCTTCGTCGAGGATGAGCATCAGCGGTCACTCCTCCTCACCGACGGGCTGAACGCCATCAGGCTCAGCAGTTCGAACAGCACCTGTGCGCCGGCATGGGCGGTGTTGGCGGTGGCGTCATATTGCGGCGCCACCTCGACCACGTCGCCGCCCACGATGTCGAGCCCTTTGAGGCCGCGCAGCAATTGCAGGATTTCGCGCGTCGATGGCCCGCCCACTTCCGGCGTGCCGGTGCCGGGCGCATAGGCGGGGTCGAGGCTGTCGATGTCGAAGGAGACATAGACCGGGCCGTCGCCGACCACGCCCCGCGCCTTTTCGACGATCGCCGGAATGCCGATCGCCGGCATGTCCTCGGCGTGGATGACGGTCATGCCGGACTCGTAGGAAAATTCCCACAGATATTCGGCCGAGCCGCGGATACCGATCTGGATCGTGCGGGTCGGATCGAGCGTGCCGTCAAGCACCGCGTTACGGAACGGGCCGCCATGATGAAACTTCGAATGGTCGAACACGCCGCTGGTGTCGCAATGGGCGTCGATGTGGACCATGCCGACGGGGCCGCGCGCGCCGACGGCCTTCAGGATCGACTGCGAGATGGAGTGGTCGCCGCCGACCGCCAGCGGCGCCACGCCCGCGCCGACGATATGGGCGAACCAGGCGGCGATGTCCTCCTGGCACATTTCCAGGCTGTAGCGGCTGCGCAACGGCACGTCGCCGATATCGGCGACGCTGAGTTCGTGCACCGGCGCGCATTCGAGCACGTGGTTGTAGGGGCCGATGCGCTCGATGGCGCGCAGCGCGCGCGGGCCGAAGCGGGCGCCGGGGCGGTTGGTGACGCCAAGGTCCATCGGCACGCCGACCAGCGCCACATCGAGGCCGGAGAAATCGGGCTTCTCGCGGTCGACCGGGCGGTAGGGCGCGCCAAGAAGGGTCGGCACGCCCGAATAGGGCGCCGGCCGGGTGCCGCCTTTCGAGAAGATGCGCTCGGCCACCTTGCGGAACCTCGGATCGTGCACCTCGCCACCATGGCCGGTGCCGTATCTGGCCCGCAGCGCCTCCAGTCTTGCCGGGTCCCACGCCAAAGGTCGCGTCCCTCCCACCTGCGTTTGCGCCGTCACGGTAGAGCCTCGCCCGCGCCGGGGCAAGGCGCCCTGGGGCGCGAGGCCGGGCGGGTCCGGTGGCGGGTCGGCGACGGGCTGCGGCCCTGATTTGCGCCGTCAAGAGAGAGTGTTGCCAGCCGGCGAGCATTCATGGTTCTATTCAGCGCACCGTGCCCGTCCGAGCTGGGGAGGAAAGCGCAGGCGGCGCGCAACGACACCGGAACAAGACCGGGGGAACATGGACGCGAAGCCAGACGGGGCCGCGATCGCGACCGGTGCCGACGCCACGCCGGTCATCGAACTGCGCAACATCCACAAGAGCTTCGGCGCGCTCGAGGTGTTGAAGGGCATCGACCTCGTCGCCCACAAGGGCGACGTCACCGCGCTGATCGGCTCGTCCGGCTCCGGCAAGAGCACGCTGCTGCGCTGCATCAACCTGCTCGAAGTTCCCCAGCAGGGCGACATCATCTTCCAGGGCGAGGCGGTGCGCTGGAAGCAGCGCGGGTATGACCGCGTGCCGGCCGACATTCACCAGCTGCGCAAGATCCGCACCAACCTGTCGATGGTCTTCCAGCAGTTCAACCTGTGGGCTCATCTGACCGTGCTGCAGAATGTCACCGAGGCGCCGGTGACCGTGCTCGGGCTCGATCCCGCCGCTGCCGCCGAGCGCGGCCGCGCCCTGTTGGCCAAGGTCGGTATCGGCGACAAATGCGACAACTATCCGGCCCAGCTTTCCGGCGGCCAGCAGCAGCGCGCCGCGATCGCCCGCGCGCTCGCCATGGAGCCCGCCGCCATGCTGTTCGACGAGCCGACCAGCGCGCTCGACCCCGAGCTGCAGGGCGAGGTCGTGCGGGTGATCAAGGCCCTTGCCGAGGAAGGCCGCACCATGCTTATCGTGACGCATGACATGAAGATGGCGCACGACGTGGCCAATCACGTCATCTTCATCCACAAGGGCGTCATCGAGGAGGAAGGCTCGCCGGCCGAACTGTTCGACAGACCCCGCTCGGCGCGGCTGCAGCAGTTCCTGGCCGCGACCGGAACCTGACGACAACGAATTCGGACTTCAAGAGAAGGAGCACTACGCATGAGGAAACTGGTCATCGCCGCGCTGGTCACCGCCGTCTCGGCCGGCAGCGCATTTGCCCAGCAGGTGATCCGCATGGGCACCGAGGGCGCCTACGAGCCCTACAATTTCATCAACGACAAGGGCGAGATCGACGGATTCGAGCGCGAACTCGGCGACAAGCTGTGCGAGATCGCCGGCTATACCTGCGAATGGGTCAAGAACGACTGGGACACCATCATCCCCAACCTGCTGTCCGGCAACTACGACACGATCATGGCCGGCATGAGCATCACTGACGAGCGCAAGGAGAAGATCGACTTCACGCAGAACTACTTCCCGCCGGCGGCGAGCGCCTATGTCGCGCTGGCCGGTGCCGACGACAGCGTCATCAACGGCAACATCGCCGCACAGGTCAACACCATCCAGTCGGCCTACATCGCCGAATCGGATGCGACCCTCATCGAGTTCGCCATCGCCGACGAGACGGTGGCCGCGGTCCGCAACGGCGAGGCCGACGCCGTGTTCGCCGACAAGGACTACCTGCAGAAGATCGTTGACGAGAGCAACGGCGAATTGAAGTTCGTCGGCGAGGACGTCCAGCTCGGCGGAGGTGTCGGCATGGGCGTGCGCAAGTCCGACACCGAGATGCGCGACAAGTTCGACGCGGCGATCACCCAGCTCAAGGGCGACGGCACGCTCAACGCAATGATCGAGAAGTGGTTCAACATCAAGGACGCGTTCTGATCGGCGAACCAAGGCGCTCGCGGTGCGGGGCGTCGTCGCACCATGGTCCATCCTCCCCCACGTGGGGAGGTTGGGCTGGCGAAGCCAGTTCGGGTGGGGGTCGATGGTCTTCGCAGCCTTCCGCAGCATAAAACTCGCCGCTTGCCCCACCCCACCAGGGGGAGGGGCAATGTCGGCTGACTGAGGCGCGGGCCGGCGATGTTCGAGATGTGCGCCGACCCGAAGGTCCTCGCGGGGCTCGACTGGTTCGCCTGCTACCTGACCACGCCCAAGCATTTCCAGTTCTATTTCAGCTTCCTCGTCGTCCTCACCCTCATCTTCATCACCGCGCCGATCGTCCTCGCGCTGGGCTTCCTCGGCGCCTTTGCCCGCCGCGCGGCCTTCGCGCCGCTGCGCCTTGTCGGCCATGCCTACACCTCGATGGTGCGCGGCGTCCCCGACATTGTCTTCTTCCTGTTCGTACCGATCGCGCTCGACCAGGCGCTTGAATATGTCCGCCACCGAGTGCTGTGCCCGGAGGTCACCGAGCCGGTCTACCGGGGCAACGATTTCGTCGTCTGCGCGGCGGCCAAGCTGCCGCTGAGTTCCGCGCCGCAATGGATTCACGAGGTCTATGGCTTCGTTCTTGCCATCATCGCCTTCTCGGTTGTCTTCGGCGCCTTCGCCGCCAACACCATCGACGGCGCTCTTTCGGCGGTGCCGCGGGCCCAACTGGAGACGGCGCGGGCCTATGGCATGACCGAGCGCCAGACCTTCCGGCGCATCCACCTGCCGCAGATGTGGGTCTATGCGCTGCCCGGCCTCTCCAATCTGTGGATGATCCTGATCAAGGCCACCCCGCTCCTGTTCCTGCTCGGCATCACCGACATCGTCTACTGGGCGCGCGAGCTGGGCGGCTCCAAGACCAGCTTCTTCGAGTACCCCCACCCCGACTGGCGCGTCTGGTACTTCCTGGCGCTGCTGGCCTTCTACCTGCTGCTGACCTGGCTGAGCGAGAAGGGCTTTGCCTGGCTCAACGTCCGCGTCAGGCGCGGCCAGGCCACGATCGGGGCCGAGGTCGCCGGGGTCGGCCGATGAGCTGCGCCGAGACCTTCCAGGCCTACGCCCTGCGCTCGTTCGGCTTCGGCGAGCGCGCCCTGCCCAAGACCGGCATCTCGCTGTGCGAGCAGGTGGTGCTGATCGGCAGCGGTGTCGCCTGGAACCTCTATTTCGCCGTGCTCGCCGTGTTCTTCGGTTTCTTCTTTGCCACCGCGCTCGCCGTCGCGCGCAACAGCGCCGACCCGTGGCTGCGCAAGCCGGCCGAAATGTTCGTCTTCGTCTTCCGCGGCTCGCCGCTGTTCATCCAGTTCTTCTTCGCCTACGAGGCGTTCGTGCTGCTGCCGCGCGTCGGCTTCGACATTCCGCTGGGCTTCGCTACGGTCACGGCGACGACGAGCTGGCTGACCAAGGCCTGGCTCGGCGCACTGATCGTGCTGTTCCTCAACACCTCGGCCTACTCGGCCGAAATCTTCTACGGCGCGCTGCGCTCGGTGCCGAAGGGCGACCTGGAGGCGGCCGAAGCCTTCGGCATGAGCGGCTTCTCCCGCTTCCGGCGCATCATCTGGCCGACACTGCTGCGGCTCGCCTGGCCGTCCTACACCAATGAGGCGATTTTCCTGTTCCACGCAACGACGCTGGTGTTCTTTTCAGGCTTTCCGGCCTGGCGCCAGGAGGGCGACGCGCTCTACTACGCCAGCTACTTCGCCGAGAAGACCTTCAACCCGTTCGTGCCCTACCCGATCGTCGCCATCTATTTCATCATCGCCACCGTCGCCATCATCGCTCTCTTCGGGGCGATCAACGGGCGGCTCAACCGGCACCTGGCGCCGGAAGCCCGCAGTCGCGTCGTCTACCGGCCGGAGCTCAAGCGCTGATTGGAATGCGCGCATGGCCGATGCCCGGCGAGCCGGGCGCGTTCACACATACCGGTTGACGATATTCTCCAGCAGTTCCTGCTTGCCGGACCTCGGCTGCGGATCGAGGCCTGCCTTCTCGACCCAGTCGGCGATTTCGCCGAGCGTGAAGCCGCCGGCCAGCATTTTTGCCGCCTCCGGCACCTTCCAGCCGGCATAGCGCTCCTCGACGAAGGCCGACAGCGCCCGATCCTCGATCATCCGCGCCGCCGCCTTGAGGCCGCGCGCGCAGATGTCCATGCCGCCGACATGAGCGATCAGCAGATCCTGCGGGTCGAGCGACTGGCGCCTGAGCTTGGCGTCGAAATTGGTGCCGCCGGATGAAAAGCCGCCGCCGGCGAGAATGTGATAATAGGCCAGCGCCACCTCGGCCGCGTTGTTGGGGAACTGGTCGGTGTCCCAGCCCGACTGGTAGTCGTTGCGGTTCATGTCGATCGAACCGAAGATGCCGAGCGCCTGGGCAAGCGCGATCTCGTGCTCGAAGGAATGGCCGGCGAGAATGGCGTGGCCCTGCTCGATATTGACCTTGACCTCGCCTTCCAGCCCGTGGCGCTTCAGGAAGCCATAGACGGTGGCGACGTCGAAATCGTACTGATGCTTGGATGGCTCCTGCGGCTTGGGTTCGACCAGGATGGTGCCCTTGAAGCCGATGCGGTGCTTGTAGTCGACGACCAGGTTGAGGAAGCGGCCGGCCTGGCTGTCCTCGCGCTTGAGATCGGTGTTGAGCAGCGTCTCATAGCCCTCGCGCCCGCCCCACAGCACGTAATTGTCGCCGCCGAGGCGGTGGGTGGCGTCAATGCAGGTCTTGACCGTCGCCGCCGCGAAGGCGAACACGTCGGGGTCGGGGTTGGTCGCCGCGCCGGCCATGTAGCGCCGGTTGGAGAACAGATTTGCCGTTCCCCACAGCAGCTTGACGCCGGTTTCCTCCATTTTCTTTTCAAAATAGTCGACGATTTCGCTGAGATTCCTTGTATTTTCGGCGAAGCCCTTCCCCTCTGGCCGCACATCGGCGTCATGGAAGCAGAAGAACGGAACGCCGAGCGCGGTGAACATCTCGAAGGCGACGTCGGCCTTCAGCCTGGCCGCGTCCATGGTGTCGGCGAACCACGGCCGCTCGAATGTCTGCCCGCCGAACGGGTCATTGCCCGGCCAGACGAAGCTGTGCCAGTAGCACGCGGCGAAACGCAGGTGGTCCTCCATGCGCTTGCCCATGACGATCGCGTCGGGATCGTAGTGGCGGAAGGCGAGCGGATTGTCGCTGTCGGGCCCCTCGAACGGGACGCGGGTCACCTCGCCAAAAAATCCGGTCGCCATGTCATGCACTCCTCGTGATCGAATTGCGGATGGCCGGGTAGAACGCCCGATAGCGCTGGAAGCCCTCCTCGAAGGCCGCGCGTAGCGCCGGCTGCGGCATGAAGCTCCTTGCCACCGGCGGCGCCGTGCAGACGGCAAGCGGATCGGCCCGCTCAGCCGCGATCAGCCCCAGCCGCGCCGCGCCGAAGGCGGCGCCGAAATCGCCCTCCGCCGGCAGGTCGACCGCCATGTCGAGCGCCGTGGCAATCGTCTTCAGCCAGTAGCCGGAACGCGAGCCGCCGCCGACGGCAACAGCGCGTTCGAGCCGGGTGCCGGCAGCCTTGAGCGCTTCGAGGCAGTCGCGGAAGGCAAAGGCAACACCCTCGACCACCGCGCGCGTCAGCGCCGCCCGGTCGGTCTCATGGCCGAGACCGGCAAAGGCGCCGCGGATCGCCGCGTCGTTGTGCGGCGTGCGCTCGCCGGAGAGATAGGGCAGAAACAGGCCGCCGCCGGGAGGCTGCAGCTCGCCTTCCAGCGCATCGGTCAGCGCCTGCGCCGTCGTGCCGGTGATGCCGGCCAGCCAGTTGAGCGAGTCGGTCGCCGACAGGATGACGCCCATCTGGTGCCAGGCGTCGGGTAGCGCGTGGCAGAAGGCATGCACCGCGCTTGCCGGGTTGGGCAGATAGCTGGCATTGGCGGCAAACAGCACACCCGACGTGCCGATTGAGATGAAGGCCGCGCCGGCGCGCACGCTGCCCATACCGACGGCCGAAGCCGCGTTGTCGCCGGCACCGCCCGCCACCACCACCTCGCCCGTCATCCCCCAGCCGGCGGCGAGTTCGCGGCGCAGACGACCGGAGACCTCGGTGCCCTCGACGAGCCGTGGCATCTGCTCGGCGCGCATGCCGCTCGCGTCGAGCAGAGCCGGCGACCAGGCGCGCCGGCCGACATCGAGCCAGCTAGTGCCGGCCGCGTCCGACATTTCCGAGACATGCTCGCCGATCAGCCACAGCCGCAGATAGTCCTTGGGCAACAGCACCCTGGCGGTGCCGGCAAAGACCTCCGGCTCGTGATTGCGCACCCACACCAGCTTGGGCGCTGTGAAGCCGGGGAAGACGATGTTGCCGGACAGTTCGCGGAACCGCGGATCGGCGTCGAGCTCGGCTGCCTCGCGGTGGCTGCGGGTGTCGTTCCACAGGATGCAGGGGCGCAGCACCTGGTCGGCCGCGTCAAGCAGCGTCGCGCCGTGCATCTGCCCCGAAAGCCCGATGCCGCGCACGGCGGCAAGCTGCGGCCCGAAGTGGGCCTTCAATTCGCCGAGCGCCGTTTCGGTGGCGGCGATCCAATGCGCCGGCTCCTGTTCCGACCAGCCCGGATGCGGCCGCGAAACGGTCAGCGCGCCGCTCGCCGAGCCGACGATCTTCTGGTCACCGTCGACAAGCAGCGCCTTGACGCCGGAGGTGCCGAGATCGATGCCGAGATACATGCCGGGCGGCGCCGTCAGGCTGCCATGGCGCCGGGCCCGGGGATGGCGCCTGGCGGGCATTTGCCGAGGATGATCATGCCGAGCACCTCGTCCTTGGTCACCGCGACGGTCGGCGCCTGGCCGACCACCTGACCGTTCTTCATGACGAAGACGCGGTCGGCGAGGTCGAACACATCGTGGATGTCGTGGCTGATCAGGAAGATGCCGATGCCGTCGGCCTTGAGCTGCTTGATCAGTTCGGCGACCTGGGCCGTCTCCTGCGGGCCGAGCGCAGCGGTCGGCTCGTCCATGATCAGGATGCGCGCGTTGAACAGGATGGCGCGGGCAATCGCCACCGACTGGCGCTGACCGCCCGACAGCGCGACCACCGGGTCCTTGAAGCGGCGGAAGTTGGGGTTCAGCCGGCCCATCACCTTGCGTGCCTGCGCCTCCATGGCGACGTCGTCGAGCGTCCCCCAGCGGGTACGCAGTTCGCGCCCGAGGAACAGGTTGGCGGCCGCGTCGACATTGTCGGCGAGCGCCAGCGTCTGGTAGATCGTCTCGATCCCATAGGCCTTGGCGTCGCGCGGATTGGCGATCTGCGCCTCCTGCCCGTTGATGTAGATCTGGCCGTGGTCGCGCGGATAGGCGCCCGACAGGATCTTGATCAGCGTCGACTTGCCGGCGCCATTGTGGCCGAGCAGCCCGACCACCTCGCCCGGATAGAGATCGACCGAGGCGTGGTCGACGGCACGCACACCGCCGAAGGCGATCGAGATGTCGCGCATCTCGACCAGCGGCGTGGCGCCGTTGGCCGCTGCCGCCACCTTGGGCTGGCCGGTGGGCTTGGCCTTGCGGGCCGGCGCGGCCGTGGCGGGCTTGCCGGCGGTCCTCGTCCTGGCGGGCTTGGCGTTCATGACCTCCTCCTATCGCGCCCGGCGCCGGTAGATCGTGTCCATCAGCACGGCAACGACCAGCACCGTGCCGACCACGATCTGCTGGACGGCCGAGTCGAAGCCGACCAGCACCATGCCGGTCTGCAGCGACTGCATGACCAGCGCGCCGAGGATGGCGCCGTAGATGGTGCCGAGACCGCCGGCGAGCGACGTGCCGCCGATGACCGCCGAGGCGATGACATAGAGTTCGTCCAGCGTGCCGAGCGCGTTGGTCGCCGAATTGAGCCGCGCGCTGGCGATCACCGCCGACAGGCCGCACAGGAAACCCATCAGCGCGAACACCTTCAGCGTCACCCAGCGCGTGTTGATGCCGGCCAGTTCCGCCGCCTCCGGATTGCCGCCGATGGCGAAGACGTAGCGGCCGAAGCGCGTGCGCGTGGCGATGAAGGTCATCGCGATGCCGACCGCCAGCAGGATGAGCACGGGAATGGCGAAGCCGTGCGCGATGAACAGGCCGCCATCGGGGATTTCGATGCCGCGCGCCTCGGCATACTGGCGCACGATGCCGACCGGCCACGGATAGGAATTGACCAGCAGCACGACGGCGACGACGAAACCGCAGCCGACCACGGCCATGAATACCTCGGCCCAGACCGGGCGCACCGGGAACTGGAAGCGCTGGCGCTGCCGCCGGCCGGTGATGATCAGCGCCACGATGGCGGCGCAGGCGATGAGGCCGACGATCCAGCTGCCCGTTGCCCCGATCGAGCCGAACGGACCGCCGCCGAGCAGCGCGAAACGGCTGTCGACCGGCGAGACGGTCTCGCCGCGCGCGATGAGATAAGCGACGCCGCGCCACACCAGGAGGCCGCCCAGCGTGACGATGAAGGCGGGGATGCGCAGATAGGCGATCAGCCAGCCGTGGAAGGCGCCCACCGCCGTGCCGACCGCCAGCCCCATGATGACGGTGATGATCCACAGCGCCGGATGGCCGAGCCCCAGCCACTGCGGCAGGTACCACACCTGCATCACGCCCATGACCATCGCGCACAGGCCGAGGACCGAGCCGACGGAAAGGTCGATGTTACGGGTGACGATGACCAGCACCATGCCGGTCGCCATGATGCCGATCGAGGCGGTCTGGACCGACAGGTTCCACAGGTTGCGCGGCGTCAGGAAGGCGCCGAAACCGTTCACGAAATATCCGTAGAGATGGAAGCCGATCCAGATCAGCGCCAGCGCACCGACCATGCCGAGCAGCCGCGAATCGATCTCGGTCTGGCGCAGGAAGCGGCGGAACGGGCCTTCCTCGTCGGCCGCCATGACGGGACGTGCTGCGATGTCGCTCATCGGATCTGCCCCTCCCTCCTCGACCGCCCCCGGCAGCGGTTCGCGCGCCCTGCGGCGCGTCCTTGTCGTTGATGCCGGATCGCGCCGCCGGAAGCGGCGCGGTCCGCCTTCAGCTTGCCGCGAGGGAGGACCGCTTGTCGACCCTCCCCCGACTGTGGCCGTCAGCAGCCGGCGACACCGGCCGTGGCACCCTCGCAGGCCTTGTCCTTCGGAATCCAGCCCGCCTCGATCACGATGTTGAGGTTGTCCTTGGTGATCGGAACCGGGGCGAGGAACACGGCGTTCATCTCCACACCCTTGGCGCCGCCGGACCATTTGACCGCGCCGGGGATGTCGGTCATCGCCTTGCCGTCGGCCAGCATCGAGGCGATGTCGCCGGCCGCCTTGCCGAGTTCGCGAGCGTCCTTCCACACCGAAACGGTCTGGGTGCCGCGGGCGACGCGGTTGAGCGCGGCGTGGTCGCCGTCCTGGCCGGAGACCGGCACCGTGCCGGCCAGACCCTGGGCGGCGAGCGCCGCAACGACGCCACCGGCGGTGCCGTCATTGGAGGCGACCACCGCGTCGACCTGGTTGTTGGCCGCCGTCAGGATCTGCTCCATGTTCTTCTGGGCGTTGTCGGGCTTCCAGCCGTCGGTGTAGCTCTCGCCGGCATTCTTGATCTTGCCGGCATCCATCGCTTCCTTGAGGACCTCGAGCTGGCCTTCGTGCAGGAAGTCGGCGTTCGGGTCACCCTTGTCGCCCTTGATGAAAACGTAATTGCCTTCCGGCTTGACGGCGAGGACGGCGCGCGCCTGCATGCGGCCGACCTCCTTGTTGTCGAAGGTCAGATAGAAGGCGCGCTCGTCCTCGATCAGCCGGTCGTAGCCGATGACCGGAATGCCTTCGGCCGCGGCGCGGTCGACGGCCGGTCCGACGGCGCCCGAATCGACCGACAGGATGACGATGACATTGGCGCCCTGGGCGATGAGGCTCTCGACATCGGTAAGCTGCTTTGACGCCGACGCCTGGGCGTCAGCCGAAATGTAGCGGTTGCCGTTGGCCTCGATGGCGGCCTTCATTGCCGCTTCGTCGGTCTTCCAGCGCTCCTCCTGGAAGTTGGACCAGGATACGCCGATGACCTTGCCGGCCGCGAGCGCGCCGCTCGCAAACGACATGGCAAATACTGCGCCCGCGAGGGCGGCTGCCAACTTTCTCATGGATTCTCCTCCCGGTGTGTCAAACGCGTTGGCGTGACATGTGCTGGCGCGGGACCGCCCGCCTCCCGAAGACGCGGGCTGTTTCCGTGCGTTGGCGAACCTCTTTATTTCGAGGATCAAAAAAAAATAGTGACGCACCTGTCTCACTGTGTCAAGATCAATTTCGAGGCCGACAAGCCATTGCAATGCAAAAGAATTTTTTGCGTCGCAACAAAATCCGGCGCCGGCCGGCCACGACGGGAGGAGAGGCCTTCGGGCATGGCAACGATCGCCAGATCAGACGACCTGCGCCGTCAGAACCAGCGCCGTGTGCTGGCTGCGTTGCGCCGTCTCGGCCCGATGTCGCGCACCGAGCTGAGCGTCGCCACCGGCCTCAGCGCCTCGACGGTGACGACCATCACCGCGGGTCTGCTCGACAGCGGCGCCGTCGCCGAGGCGCCTGCCAGCGATGGCGTGCTGTCGCGCCGCGGCCGGCCGCAGGTGACGCTGTCGCTCAATCCGGCGGCCGCCTGTGTCGGCGCCGTCTCGCTGTCGCTCAACCGCATATCGGCGGCGATCGTCGACTACTCAGGCCAGGTCGCCGCCGAAATCGTCCGCCGGGTGGCGACGCGCGCCTGCGATGAGGACGAACTGGCCGCCGCCATGGTTCAGGCCTTGCAGTCGGCGCATGCGGGCGCCGACGCCGCGCTGGGGCCGTTGCGCCACATCGCCGTCGGCGTGCAGGGGGTCACCGATTCGGCCGGCACCGCTATGCTGTGGTCACCGATCACGACCGGGGCCAACCTGCCGCTCGCCCGCCGCTTCGAGGCCGCCTTTCACGTCCCCGTCACCGTCGCCAATGACTGCAAGCTGATCGCGCGGGCGCTGCGCTGGCGCCAGCCCGACCAGTTTGGCGACAGTTTCGCCGCGGTGCTGCTGTCGCACGGCATCGGCATGGGGCTTTTCGTCAATGGCAGCCTGGTCGGCGGCATCGGCTCCTCGGCCACCGAGTTCGGCCACATGACGTTTGAGCCCGACGGGGCGCTCTGCCGCTGCGGCCGGCGCGGTTGCATCGAGGCCTATGCCGGCGACTATGCCATCTGGCGGGCGGCCCACGATCTCGACGCGTCGAGCCAGCCGGTCGAGGACCTCGACATGGCGACCATGGCCCGTGTCGCCGACCGCGCGCGGCGGCGCGAAGGGCCCGAGCGCCAGGCCTATCGCACCGCCGGCCGGGCGATCGGCGCCGGCCTGCGCTCGATGTTCGCCCTGTTCGATCCCTTTCCGGTTGCCTTCGTCGGCAGCGGCGCCGCCGCATTCGACCTGCTCGAACGCACCATCCGCGAGACGATCGGCGAGAGCGCCATCGGCATGGCCACCTCCGAGGTCGCCATGCGCTGCTTTGCCGACGAGTTTCCGCTGGTGCGCGACGGCGCCACCTGGAGTGCGTTGTCCTATCTCGACGACCATGTCTTCGTCGCCCCACCCCTGCCCGCATCCGCCAGTTCCGAAAGGAGCCTGGGCCATGCCCTGTGATCGAACAACGGCTCTTCTCGCCGCGGCCGTCACCCTCCTCACCGCGGTGCCATCCGTGTCGGCCGAGCCGCTGCCCTGGGAGGAGCGCGCCATTGCCGCCCATGTCGAGCGCGACGACCATGTCGGCACGCTCGACGCGGCCCGCCTCCAGGCGCTGCGCGACGCCGGCGAGGCCCTGTTCAAGGCCCGCTTTACGCCGGCCGACGGCGTCGGCCGGCCGATGGCGACGCAGGCCATCACGCCGGTCAAGCGCAAGCGCCCGTTCCGGCTGGCCTTCTTCCGCACCGCCGGCATGGACGCCAATTCCTGCGCCGGCTGCCACAATGACCCGGTGGTCGGCGGCGCCGGCGAGTTCGTTGTCAACGTCTTCGTCTCCGAAGGCTTCACCGACACCGACTTCGACAATCTCGACCCGCAATTCTCCAACGAGCGCAACACCAATCATTTGTTCGGGGCCGGTCTTGTCGAACTGCTGGCGCGCGAGATGACGGCCGACCTGCACCGCCTGCGCGCCGAGGCCGTGCGCGCGGCGCGGGCGGCCGGAGCGCCGGTGGAAGTCCGCCTCCTCACCAAGGGCGTCGATTTCGGCCTGCTGAAGGTCATGCCCGACGGCATGATCGACCTTGCCGGCCTCGACGGCGTCGATACCGATCTGGTTGTCCGCCCGTTCAGCCAGAAGGGCGTGATGACGTCGCTGCGCCAATTCTCCGTCAACGCGATGAACCATCACCATGGCATGCAGGCGGTCGAACGGTTCGGCAGCCGCTGGACCGGCACCGACGATTTCGACGAGGACGGAACGGCTGACGAACTGACCGATGGCGACATCTCGGCCCTGGTCGCCTGGCAGGCCGGCCTGCCGCCGCCGGTCGAGAAGGTGCCCGACGACCCGCGCTGGCGACAGGCCGCCGCCAGGGGCAGCGCCCTGTTCGACGAGATCGGCTGCGGCGGCTGCCACATCCGCGAGCTGCCGCTCGATTCGCTGCGGTTCACCGACCCGGGGCCTTACGACGCCGCCGGCACGCTGCGGGCAAGCGACGTGGAGGCCGTCACCGGCTATGACCTCGCGATGCTCGGCTGGGCCGCCGCGCTGCGCCGCAACGCCGACGGCGCCGTCATGGTGCCGCTGTTCGGCGATCTCAAGCGCCACCGCATCGCCGATCCGGTCAACGCCCATTTCGGTAACGAATTGCTGGCCCAGCGCTTCGTCGACCGCGATGTCTTCCAGACCGCGGAGCTGTGGGGCATCGGTTCGACCGCCCCTTATGGGCATCGCGGCGATCTCGTCACGCTGGACGAAGCAATCCGCGCCCATGGCGGCGACGCCACGGCGGTCACCCGGCGCTATGTCGCCCTGGCCGAGGCCGACCGTTCCGCCCTCATCGCGTTTCTGAAGACCCTGGTGATCGAGCCATGAGGACCGTTGCCGACTGGCCGCGCCTGCTGCTGACCGCGGCCCTGCCCTGGTTCGCCCCTCCGGCGGCCGCCGGCGAACAGCCGGCGCCGCCCGCGATGGACGTGCCGCTGATGCGCGAGGAGGCGTTCGCTGCCGGCCTCGCCCACGCCTATCGTGGACCCTGGGAATTTTTCGTCGGCGGCGGCGTCGCCGCCCTCGACTGCGACGGCGACCGCCGGCCCGATCTGTTCCTCGCCGGTGGCAGCGAGCCGGCGCGGCTGTTCGTCAACCGCTCGCCGGCCGGCGGCGCGCTGAAATTCGAGGAACGATCGCTCGACACGGTCTCCGAACGCGACCTCACCAATGTAGTCGGCGCCTACCCGCTCGACATCGACAATGACGGCCATCTCGATCTCGTTGTCCTGCGCGTCGGCGCCAACCTGATCCTGAAGGGCGGTCCCGACTGCACCTTCGCGCCGGCCAACCGCGCCTTCGCCTTTGACGGCGGCCGCGATTGGACGACCGCCTTCGCCGCCACGTTCGAGGCCGGCAGCCGGTTTCCGACGCTTGCCTTCGGCAACTATGTCGACCGTTCGGCGCCCGGCTCGCCCTGGGGCACGTGCCACGACAACGCGCTGTTCCGGCCGGCCGAAGGTGATGCGCCGCGCTATGGCGAGCGCACCGTGCTGTCGCCCGGATTCTGCACTTTGTCCATCCTGTTCACCGACTGGCACCGCACGGGTCAGCCCGACCTCAGGATGACCAATGACCGCCAGTACTATCGCGGCGGCGAGGAACAGCTCTGGCGCGTCGATCCCGGACGCCCGCCACGCCTCTACACCCGTTCGGACGGCTGGCGCTCGGTCCAGATCTGGGGGATGGGCATCGCCGAGGCCGACCTCGACGCCGATGGCTATCCCGAATACGCGCTGACCTCGATGGGCGACACCAGGCTGCAGACGCTCGACGAGGACGCCGAGGAGAACCGCCCCGTCTACCGCGACATCGCCTTCGAGCGCGGCGCCACCGCCCAACGTCCCTATTCGGGCGGCGACCCCAAGCCGTCGACCGGATGGCATGCCGAGTTCGCCGACTTCAACAATGACGGCCGCCTCGACCTGTTCATCGCCAAGGGCAATGTCCAGCAGATGCCGGAATTCGCGACCGCGGACCCGGACAACATGCTGCTCGGCACCGCCGCCGGCACCTTCGTCGAGGTCGGCCACCTCGCCGGCATCGACCGGCCGACCAAGGGGCGCGGCGCCGCCCTCGTCGATCTCAACATGGACGGCATGCTCGATCTGGTCGTTGTCAACCGCGAGGAAAACGTCTCGCTGTTCCGCAACACCGGCGCGCGCGTCGACTGGGGCACGCGACCGATGGGCAACTGGGTGGCGATCGAACTCATGCAACGGGGCGCCAACCGCAACGCGGTCGGCGCCACCATCTCGGTCAAGACCGGCAACACGACGCGGTTGCGCAAGGTCCAGGTCGGCGGTGGCCACGCTTCGGGCCGGCTCGGCTTCGAACATGTCGGGCTCGGCGTCTCCGAACGCGCCGAAATCCGCGTGCAGTGGCCGGACGGCGAATGGAGCGCACCTTACCGGGTCTTCGCCAACAATTTCGTCGTCATCGAGCGTGGTGCCGAGCAGGCGCGCTACTGGCTGCCGCAATAGGTCCGGCTGCCTTCACAGCCAGCGGTCGTAGTCGGACACGAGCAGGTGGACCGGCTCTTCGTCCTCATCGATGTCGGCGAAGCGGCCGATCGGATCGCGGAAGACATTGTCGGTCAGATCGTCGTTGACGGTCGACACCTCGCCGATCAGCACGTCGCCCTGCTCCGCCCAGAAGGCGTGCCAGACGCCGGGCAACAGCGTCACGCTCTCGCCGGGATCGAGCTTGAGCAGGCCGCCGGCCTCGAGCTTCCTCTCCATGCCGTCGACCGGCACTCTGACCGGCGCACGCCCGTCGATGCCGCCTTCGGCGTCGGACATGAACAGTTCGATGACCAGCCGGCCGCCGCCGCGGTTGATGATGTCCTCGGCCTTGATCACATGGCGATGCATCGGCGAGAGCTGGCCGTCGCGCGAGATCATGATCTTCTCGGCGTAGAGCATGCCCCTGCCCCGCGACAGGTCGCGGACCCGCCCGTTGCGCACGGTGAACAGGAACAGGCCCAGCTCGTCAAAACGGCCCTGACCGTAGTCGGTGATGTCCCAGCCGAGCCGGGCCTCGACGATGCCGCCGATGCTTGCGCGATTCTGCCGCATCCAGTCCGGGCTGCGATAGGCGAAGGGCGGCAGCCGATAGCCGAACGAGCGGAGGAAGGCGTCGCCCTCGCGCAGGATATCATTGACCGCGGAGCGTTTCATGGTCGGTCCTCGCCTCTGGCGGCCAGCCCGTGAGTGGCGTGACAAGCACGAGCGCGCAGCGCGTTTTGCCCTCCCGCATCACCCACCCTTGGCCGCGTTTAGCCGGCAAGCATGCGCTTGCCAATCCTCCACAGTGTCGATAAAAGCGCGCGAGTCATTTTGGGCTTGACGCTGGGCCGAAAGGCGGGGAAACGAACACGGCCAGCCCGGCGGCGGCACGATACGCAAAGACGCAGTTCAGACCATGCCTGTCACGCGCGGTGCCAGACCCTGTGCTGCAGAGATCACCAAGAGGCATGAACGTGAGTACTACTTTTGACAGGGTAGCCGATATCATTGCGGAAACCAGCGAGATCCCCCGCGAGGAGATCACGCCGGAGAGCCACACGATCGACGACCTCGGCATCGACAGCCTCGATTTTCTGGACATCGTGTTTGCGATCGACAAGGAATTCGGCATCAAGATTCCGCTGGAGACCTGGACGCAGGAGGTCAATGACGGCAAGGCCTCGACCGAGGAATACTTCGTCATGAAGAACCTCTGCGCCAAGATCGACGCCCTCGTCGCCGCCAAGACCTGACACCGGCCTGTCGACCGCACCGATGCCTGGCGGAACCGGCCGAGACGCCACAGGGCCCCGATCAGCGGGGCCTCGTTTTTTGGCAGGACCCCTTTGCCGCGATGCTGCTTGAATACTTCCAGATGATCGACCGCATCGTCTCCGTCGACCTGGAGGCGAAGGTGCTGGTGGCCCATTCCGTCGTCCCCGATGCAAGCACGGTCTTCGAGGGACATTTCCCCGGCCATCCGCTGGTGCCGGGCGTGCTGCTGATCGAGACCATGGCGCAGGCCTCGGGCATTCTCATCATGCACACCATCGACTTCGCCAGGATACCGCTGCTGGCGGGCGTCAAGGAAGGCAAGCTGCGCGATTTCGTCGGACCGAAGGCGCCGCTCGACATCCGCGCCGAGATCGAGCACGAGGGATCGGGCTACGCGGTCACGCGCGCCGAGATACGCTCCGCCGGCAAACGCATCGCCAACGCCCAGCTCACCTACACGATCATGCCCTTCCCGACCCCGGACCTGCGGGGCTTGATCCTGGCCCAGGTCGCTGACATGAAGAAGCCGGCCTGACGAAGCCCCGGCGCGACGGCGCGGGCCGGCGCCCGGAGTACGCCATGTGCCGGATCGAGACAATACGAGGCCGGAGCCGAAGCACATGCGCGAAGTCTGGATCACGGGTATAGGACTGGTCTCCTGTTTCGGCGAAGGGGCCGAACACCATTGGCGCACGCTCGGCGGGCCGACCGCTCCGGCCCCGATCATCGATTGCGAGCGCTTCAAGCCCTATTGCGTCCATCCGCTGCCGGAGATGGACTGGTCAAAGCAGATTCCGCGGCGCGGCGACCAGCGCCAGATGGAGAACTGGCAGCGCCTCGGCACCTACGCCGCCGGCCTGGCGCTCGAGGATTGCGGCTTCAAGGACAATGAAGAACTGGTCTCCACCATGGACCTGGTGGTGGCGGCGGGCGGCGGCGAGCGCGACATCGCCGTCGACGAGGAAATCCTGCGCGAGGCGGCCAAGCGCAACGACCGCGACATGCTCCTCAACGAGCGCCTGCCCTTCGACCTGCGCCCGACGCTGTTCCTGGCCCAGCTCTCCAACCTGCTCGCCGGCAACATCTCGATCGTCCACAAGGTCACCGGTTCGTCGCGCACCTATATGGGCGAGGAAGGCGCCGGCATCACCGCCATCGAGAACGGGCTCGCCCGCATCCGCGCCGGCCAGAGCACGCATCTGCTGGTCGGCGGTGCCTTCAATGCCGAGCGCATCGATCTGTTGTTGTCGCTGGAACTCGGCCATTTCGCCAGCCGCAGTGGCGCCGAACCGGTGTGGGCCCGCCAGGCCAGCGGCGGCGGCACTATTACCGGCAGCGTCGGCGCCTTCATTGTGCTGGAGGAGGCAGAGCATGCCCGCGCCCGCGGCGCGCGCCCCTACGCCAGGCTGGCGGCGATCGTCTCCGACCTCGGGCCGCGCGACAACGACGACAAGACCCGGGCCCGCATCGACGCCCTGCTCGACCGCCTGCCGGTCCGGGCCGGCACCGCCGTCATGTCGGGCGCCAGCGGCTGCAAGGGCATCACCGGTCTGGAATTCGACACATTGCGGCGGCATCTCGGCGAGGAAACCGCGATACGGGCCTATACGACGATGATCGGCAATGCCGTCGAGGCGAACTTCCCCGCCGGCGTGGCGCTGGCGGCGCTGGCGCTTTTTCACAAGGGCTTCTATCCTCCCTTCGAAGAAGCCGAGAAGCCGCTGGCGGCGGCGTCAAAGATCCTGGTCAGTTCCATCGGCCACTATCGCGGCGAGGGATTCGCGCTGGTCGAACCGGTCTGAACCGCCGGCGCTCGCGCATGGAGACAGCATCATGGCTGGCAGATACACCGATCACCTTGGACGCCCCATCGTCGTCGTCACCGGCATGGGCGTCGTCACCTCGCTCGGGCGCGGCAAGAAGGAGAACTGGGCGGCACTGACGGCGGGCCGCTCCGGCATCCATCGCATCACCCGCTTCCCGACCGATGGTCTGGCGACAACCATCGCCGGCACCGTCGACTTCATGGAGACCGAGGAGGTGTCGGCGCCGGCGATCTCGTTCGCGATGGCCGATGCCACCGTGGGCGAAGCGCTCGACGAGGCCGGCTTCAACGGCTCGGGCTTTCCCGGCCCGCTGTTCTTCGCCGCCCCGCCGGTCGAACTGGAATGGCAGCACCGTTTTACGCTGATGGCGGAAAAGCCCGAGATGGAGCCCTGCTACAACCAGCTTCTGGCGGCCGCCCACGATGACCACCACGAGCGCATGCACGCGCTCATCCAGCTCGGCACCATCGCCTATCGGCTGGCCGACAAATACGGCACCAAGGGACTGCCGATCTCGCTGTCGACGGCCTGCGCGTCGGGCGCCACCGCCATCCAGCAGGGCGTCGAGGCGATACGCCGCGGCGAAGCCGAAGCCACGCTCTGCGCGGCCTCCGACGGATCGGTCACCGCCGAGGGATTGATCCGCTTCTCGCTGCTGTCGGCGCTGACCACGCAGAACGACAAGCCGGAGAAGGCATCCAGGCCCTTCTCCAAGGACCGCAGCGGCTTCGTCATGTCGGAAGGATCGGCGGCGCTGGTGCTCGAATCGCTCGAACACGCCATGGCTCGCGGCGCCGAAATCCTCGGCGTCGTGCGCGGCGTCGGCGAAAAGGCCGACTCCTTCCACCGCACCCGCTCAAGCCCGGACGGCAAACCGGTCATCACCGCGATCCGGCTCGGGCTCGAGGACGCCGGGGTCGACACCGGCGACATCGACTATATCAATGCCCACGGCACCTCCACGCCGGAGAACGACCGGATGGAGTACAATTCGCTGAAGGCGGTGTTCGGCGACGCCATCCACGCAATCCCGATCTCGTCGAACAAGTCGATGATCGGCCACACGCTGACCGCCGGCGGCGCCGTCGAAGCGGTATTCTCGTTCCTGACGATGTGCGAGGGCGTCATTCCGCCGACGATCAATTACGACAACCCCGATCCCGACATCCCGCTCGACGTCGTTCCCAACGTCAAGCGCCAGGCCAGGGTAACGACCGTGCTGTCCAACTCGTTCGGCTTTGGCGGCCAGAACGCCTGCCTTGTGCTCGGCGCCGACGTGGGCTAGAGCCTCATCCCGCCGAGCGGCAACGCGAGGCGGACAGGATGATGCGACAAAACAAATGGATAGAGCAGAAGCCCGATCCCGTTGGATCGGATTCGGCTCAGGCGAACGGCCGGACATCCTCCGAGCCCCTTCCCGCTCCCGACGGAGGCGTTTTTCTTGCGCGCATTGCAGCTGGTTTCCGAACGCGAGGTCAGGGTCGCCGACATCCCGCCGCCGCCGCCGCCCGGCGAGGGCGAGGTGCAGCTCAAAATCCGCGTGGTCGCGCTCAACCACATTGACGTATGGGGCTGGCGCGGCATGGCCTTCGCCAAGCGCAAGCTGCCGATGGTGATCGGCGCCGAGGCTTCGGCCGAGGTGGCGGCGATGGGTCCCGGGGTCACCGGCCTGAAGACCGGCGATCTGGTCGCCATCTACGGCGCGCCGACCTGCGGGCGCTGCCGGCCGTGCCGGGAGGGCCGCGACAACCACTGCGAGCACCCCAGGGGCGTCCACGGCTTTCATCTCGATGGTTATGCCCGCGACTACGCCAACATGCCGGCGCGCAACGTGGTACCGGCACCGGAAGGGGTCGACGACATCGCCGCTGCGCTGGCGCCGGTGACCTTCGGCACATCAGAGCACATGCTGTTCGACAATGCCCAGTTGCGGCCCGGCGAGACCGTGCTGGTCCATGCCGGCGGCTCGGGGATCGGCACCGCCGCGATCCAGCTCGCCAAGAAGGTCGGTTGCACGGTCATCACCACCGTCGGCTCCGACGACAAGATCGGGCCGTGCCTGGACCTCGGCGCCGACCACGTCATCAACTACCGGACCGACCGGTTCGAGGGCGTCGTGCGCAAGCTGACGAAAAAGCGCGGCGTCGACGTGGTGTTCGAGCATGTCGGTAAGGATACCTGGGCCGGTTCGCTCCTCAGCCTGCGCCGCGGCGGCCGGCTGGTGACCTGCGGCTCGACCAGCGGTGTCACGGCCGAGACCAATCTCATGATGCTGTTCCAGCAGCAATTGCGCCTGATCGGTTCGTTCGGCTGCCGCATGGGAAACATGGTCGACGTGATGGAGAAGATGGCCAAGGGCATCGTGCGGCCGGTGGTCGACACGGAGCTCGCCTTCGGCGAACTCGCTCCCGCGCTCGAGCGCATGGAGGCCCGCAAGGTCTTCGGCAAGATCATCATGCGCGTCAACGACTGACCGGCCGGCCGGCGCCGATGTCCAAGCTCGTCAAGAAGACGAACAGAAAATACCCGCAATGGTATGTGGCAGCGCGCAAGGCGGGCCAGTGGGTCACGGCGCAGCTGTTCTTCGGCCTGATCGGCTTCCTCAAGCTGTTTCCCGCCGACCGGGCCATCGACGCGATCGAGCGACTCGCCCGCCTGTTCGGCATGCGCCACCCGCGCACCGCCGCAGCGCGGCGCAACATCAGGGCGGCCCTGCCCGACCGGACCGACGCCGAGATCGAGCAGATCCTGTCGGACATGTGGGGCAATCTCGGCCGCACCGCCGCCGAGTACGCCTATCTCGACGGCATTTTCGACTTCGACGACGAAAACCCCGGCCACGGCCGGTTCGAGATCATCGGCATCCCCAATTTCGCCGAACTGAAGGCGCTCGACGGCCCCGCCGTCTGCTTCACGGCGCACACCGCCAACTGGGAACTGCTGCCCGTCGCCTCGGCCGCCTATGGCGTCAACGTCACCGCCCTGTTCCGCCCGCCCAACAACCCGTTCATCTCGCGGCGCGTGCTGGCGGCGCGGCGCACCGCCATGGGCCATCTGGTGCCGTCGAAGGCGGGGGCGGCCTGGGCGCTGGCCGACATCCTGCGCGAGGGCGGCAAGGTCGGCGTCCTCGTCGACCAGTACTACAAGGGCGGTGTGCCGATCACCTTTTTCGGCCGGCCGACGCTGGCAAGCCCGCTCGTTGCGCGGCTGGTGCGCCAGTTCGACTGCCCGGTCTACCCGGCCCGCTGCATCCGCCTTCCCGGCGGCCGTTTCCGCATCGAAATGCAGGAGCGCCTGGCCGTCCCCCGCGACGACAAGGGCCGCGTCGACGTGGCGGCGCTGACGCAGAAGGTCAACGACGTCGTCGAGGGCTGGGTGCGCGAACATCCCGGCCAATGGCTGTGGCTGCACAACCGGTGGCGCGACCGCTGAGCGGGCGAGCGTTCGGCGGGATGAAGCGCTAGCGCACCACCGTGATCCGGGTGTTCTTCAGCCCCGCCTGCAGCGCCATGTTGAAAAGGACGCGGGCGTTGTCGGGATGCAGCCGGATGCAGCCGGCCGATGCCGGACTGCCCAGCCGCTTGATCTGGTCGGTCCCGTGCACGGCATAATTGCCGTTGAAGAAGATCGAATAGGGCATCGGGGCGCCGCGATAGATGCTGGAGCGGTGATTCTTCGATGTCCACTTGGCCGTCCACGAGCCGACCGGCGTCACCTTGCCGCGCCGTGCCGTCGATACCGGCCATGTGTAGCGCAGGACGCCGTTCTCGTAGACCTTCATGTGCTGCTCTGACAGCACGATCCGCGCCTCGACGACCGCCGCCTGCGCGGCTGCCGCCGACCCCAGCATGATGAGCAACGCAGCAACCAAATACTTCATCGACTCCCTCCGGGCCCGTTGTGCTCAATCGCCCCGCCGCATTCTTGCCATAATCGCGCCGGCCCGCCAACCGCGCGCCGCTTCACATTCGCTTCAGCGTTAACGGAGCCGGGCGGCCTTCCCGCGCTGGCCAAACTCGGCCCGATCGGCTAGCTGGGATCGGAACGCACCAGGGAGCGCCACCGTTGTCTCGGAACGACCAGTATCTCATCGACGGCGTCGGCCTGTGGTCGCAGCTGCTGTCGGAGCGGCCGGCCACGGCCGGCCGGCCGTGCCTGTTCCTCGATCGCGACGGCGTGCTGGTCGACGAAGTTCATTTTCTGCAGCGACCGGCCGATGTCCGCCTCGCCGAGGGCATCGCCGCGGCGATCGCCGCGGCCAACGCGGCCGGGTTCGCCGTGGTCGTGGTGACGAATCAGTCAGGCATCGCGCGCGGGCTGTTCGGCTGGGAAGCGTTCGCCGCCGTCCAGGCCGAGATCGTCGCCCGCCTCGCCGCCGCCGGCGCACGCCTGGACGCGGTGCTGGCCTGTGCCTACCACCACGACGGTCGCCCGCCCTTCGACGTGGCCGACCACGAATGGCGCAAGCCGCGGCCGGGCATGCTGCTGCACGCCGCCCGGCTGATGGCGCTCAACCTTCCCCGCTCCGTCATCATCGGCGACCGCATCAGCGACCTTGAGGCCGGCCGCAACGCCGGGCTGGCCGGCGGCACCCTGGTCATGACCGGCTACGGCCGCGACCATTCGCCAAGGCTCGCGGCAGTCCGCTCCGATCCGGCATGGGCAAGCTTCCCGATCGCGGTCGCCGAGCGTCCGGCCGAGGCGGTGCGCGCCGCTCTGGCTGCCGCCCTGGCCTGACCCGCCTATTCGAAAGTGATGAATTCGTGGTCGCCGCCATAGCCGGCGGTCTCGAAGATCCACTCCCACTCCTTCGGCGTGTGGAAGGCGCGGCAGGTGAGCTGCCAGTACATCAGGTTCACCTTCTCGCGCTCGTTGCAATAGGCCTCGACGCACAGATATCTGCCGCCGCAGCCGACGCGTTCCATCTCCTTGAGCGCCGAGAACAGGTCGTAGATGTAGAGGTTGTGCAGCGTGTTGATGGAGAGGACCAGATCGAAATGCTTGTCGGGCCACGGCAGGCTGGCGGCCGAGCCCTCGACGATGCGGCCCCTGATCGTGTCCATGCCGTGCTCGATCGCATAGCGGGAGATGTCGATGCCATGCACCTCGACGCCCGGCACCGCCTCGGTGAAGTCGTGCATCAGGAAGCCCTTGCCGGCGCCGACATCGAGCACGCGCATCCCCGGCTTGATGCCGTAGGTCGCCACCATGGCGTCTGCCACCTTGCGCCAGCGCCCGTCATAGCGGTAACCGCCGTAGCCGGTCTGGCGGCTGCCGTCCCAGTAGTCATGGTCCCATTTGAGCGCCAGCTCGGCGACCTCGGCCTTGTCGCGCTCGGTGACGCGGGCGAGATAGTCACGCTGCGTCGACTTGTGGATGAGGCTGACGAAATCGCGATAGGCCATTGGCTTGCTCCGAATGCAGGTGTTCAGGGGAGGACGAGCGCCAGATGGCGCCGGGCGCGCTCGATCTGGCGGGCGGCGCGCTCGGCCCGGTCGCTCGTATCGGCGAATGCGCGGCGGCTGGCGCCGACATCAAGGAACTCGTTGAGGATGATGCAGACCCACTTGATGCGGTAGGCCGCCAGCAGCGCCCGGCAGCGCCACAGGTCCGCCTCGGCGAGTTCCAGCGGTGCGCCGAGCGCCGCCAGGAACGGTTCGAAATGGTCGATCGCCACCGGCACCTCGGGCTGGCAGAAGAAGTCGCAGACCAGCTTGGCCGGGTCGTCATGGCCGGCATATTCGAAGTCGATGAAGGTGATCGCGCCGCCATTGCCGGCGAGCGCATTGTGGAAGCCGAAATCGGACGGCGACACGCAGACCGGTGCGATCGCGTTGCCGACATCGATGCCAACGCTTGCCGCCTCGGTCAGAATGCGCGCGCGCACGATCTCCCACATCGGCGCCAGATTGGCCGAGACGAGCTCGGCCGCCTCGCCCGCGTGCGGCGCGCTGGTGTCGAGTTCAGCGAGCCGCGCCACGCGGCGCCCGACCGTGGCGAGGTGGTCGGTGACCGAGAAGCATGCTTCCGATCCCGGCGCCAGCGAAAGGGGTTCGCGCGGCGGCGCGTTGATGGCGACGATGAAGTCGCTTGCGGCGGCCACCGCGCGCGCATCGACCTCGCCGGGCCGCAGCCTGCGTCCGGCCACGAATTCGTACAGCCCGGCATGACTGGCGCGGTCGCAGGCAAGCGGCGCCGGCACATTGGCGACGCCATGCGCCTTGGCGTAGGTGAGGAAATTCCACTCCGCGCCCAGCCGGTCGCGCGGGTCGCGCGGATCGGAGTAGTATTGCTTGAGGATCGCATCGCCGCCATCGGCCAGGCGAACCCGCCAGACGCGGTTGTTCTTGCCGCCGGCGAGCAGTTCGGCGGACTGCGGCCGGGCCTCACCGGCCAGCGCCGCCAGCCTGCCGGCGAGATCGAGCGGTTGCGCCTCGTTCACGACACCGCCTCGAGTACCTTCGCGGCGACCTCGCTCCAGTCGCGCGCCACGGCGATGTCGGGCCGGTCGGCCACGCCCGCCGGAAACGAGCCATGCGGATCGAACAGCACCAGTCGCGTCGCCTCGCCGAAGCCGGGCATGAGCAGGATTTCCGGCAGGTCGTCGATGAACACGTCGAGGCCGAGCGCGCCGACGCGCGCGACCTTGGCCTCCTTGGTCAGCTCGAAATAGATGTTGGCCTCGGCAATGCGCCCGTCTCCCTCGCCCGAAATGCCGCGAGCGGTCAGGAAGCCGCGCGCCGCCGCGTGGAGGTCGTAGCGCGGCCCCAGGATCGGATGGCGCGTCTTGTGGCTGACGACAAACAGCTCATGGCCCATTGCAAGGCCACCGGTGACGAACTCGGCGAAGCCGGCATACGGCGCCACCAGGTCCATGCGCGCGCCATAGACGTAGCCCTGCAGTTCGGTGAAGGCATCCTTGCGACCCGAGCCGTTGAGATAGTCGCGCACCGCGTTCTTGTCGGCGGCGAGGTCGGCCGGGATCAGGCCGCGTTCGAGTGCTGCGGCGTGGAACACGCCCTCGTAGCAGGCGATCGTGTTGTCGAAATCGATGCCGATGCGCATGAACGTTCAGCGCTTGCCCATGTCGATCAGCGGCCGGCCGATCCTGCCGGCGCGCAGGTCGTCCAGGGCCTGGTTGATGTCCTCCAGCCGATAGGGCTCGGACAGCAGGCTGCGTACCGGGAAGCGGCTGTCGGCGATCAGGCGGCCATAGCGGCCATAGTCGCGGTCCGGCCTGCTGTCGCCACCCCAGGTGCCGAGCAGGCTCTTGCCCTGGTTGAAGACGCCCGGGCTGATCGCCAGCGTGGCGTCGTGGCGGGCATTGCCGATCACCACCGCCTTGCCGCCCTGCATGCGGGTGATCGACACCGCCATCGTCATCACGTCGGGCACGCCGGTGGCCTCGACGGCGAGATCGACGCCGTCGGGCGCGATCTGCCGGACGCGCTGGGCCACGTCCTCGCTGGCCGGATCGATGACGTGGGTGGCGCCGAACGCCTTGGCCAGGTCGCGCCGCGACGCCCTGAGATCGATGCCGATCACCGGCGCCGCGCCGGCGATCGCCGCAGCCATGACCGCGTTGAGGCCGATGCCACCCGTGCCGAAGACGGCGACCGAATCGCCCGGTCTGACATTGAGCACGTTGTAGACGGCACCCATGCCGGTCGGCGCCGCGCAGCCGAGCAGCACGGCGACATCCATGTCGAGCCCGTCCGGCAGCAGGGTCAGCCGGTTCTCCGACACGACGGCGTGGCGCTGGAAGGTGGTCACCCCACCGGCATTGACCCTGCGGCCGTCCCAGTCATAGACGCAGCCGCCGGCCTCGATGCCCGACCCCTTGATCCACGACAGCACCACCTTGTCGCCCGGTTTGACCTTGGTCACGGCCGGGTCGACCTCGATCACCGTGCCGGTGCCCTCGTGACCGAGGCAGTGCGGCACCCATTTGTCCTCGCCCTTGTCGCCCGCCACCTCCATGAGCTGGGTGCCGCAGGCGCCCGAATAGGCGACCTCGACGAGTACCTGGCCGCGTTTGAGCGGCGGCGTCTCTATGGTGGCGATGACCAGCGGCTCCCCCGTTTTTACGAGGAGTGCGGCTTGCGTTTTCATTCTCGACCCTTGGACTGCTGGGTTACCGGGAAAGGCGCGTCAGCACGCGTTCGGCGATCTGGTGGCCCGTCAGGCCGAGTTCCTCGCGCGCATATTCCTGTTCGCCCGAGCGTTTGAAGAAGGCGTCGGGCGTGCCGACCCGCAGGAGCTTCAGCGTGTCGTGGCCATGGTCGACGGCGTACTCGGCGACGGCGGAGCCGAAGCCGCCGATTAGGCTGTGTTCCTCCAGCGTGACGACCAGGTCGAACTTGGCGAAGGCCTCGGCGAGGCACGCCTCGTCCAGCGGCTTGACCGTGTGGAAGCTGACGACGCGGGCCGAGCGGCCCTTCCCGGCAAGCAGCTTCGCCGCCTCGACCGCCTCGGGCAGCATGTTACCGGTCGACAGCAGGCAGACCGCGTCGCCATCGCTGATGGTGATCGCCTTGCCGATCTCGAAATCGGCGACAGGTCCGGCGTGGACCAGCGGTTCGCCCTTCTTGCCCATGCGGATATAGACCGGCTTGTCCTGACCGACGACGGCACGCAGCGCCGCGCGCACCTCCCAGGCGTCGCCGGGGCAGATCACCTTCATGTTCGGTAGCGAGCGCAGGAACGAAATGTCCTCGCAGGCATGGTGCGTCGGCCCGAGCCCGGCATAGGCAAGGCCGGCGCCGACGGCGACGACGGTGACCGGCACGTCGTGATAGCAGACATCGGTGCGGATCTGCTCAAGGCAGCGCGTCGTCACGAACGGCGTGATCGTGTAGGTGAACGGACGCAGCCCGTTCATGGCGAGCCCGGCCGCCAGCCCCGTCATGTTGGCCTCGGCCACCCCGCAATTGAAGAAGCGGCCGGGATGGGCAGCGCGGAACTTGTCGAACAGCCGGTTGCCGATGTCGCCCGAGAGCATCACCAGGCGCGGGTCGGCGTCGCCAAGCCTGGTCAGTTCGTCGGCGAAGGCGTTTCTCATGTCAGGCCGAGCTCCTTGTGCGCGGCCGCCACCTCCTCGGCCGTCGGCGCGCGATAGTGCCAGTTGTTGTCGTCCTCCATGAAGGAGACGCCCTTGCCCTTGACCGTGTGGGCGATGATGGCGACGGGCTTGCCGGAGCCGTTCGGCACCTCGGCCATCAGCCGCGCCAGCAGGCCGACATCATGGCCGTCGATCTCCATGGCGTCCCAGCCGAACGCCTCCCACTTGTCGCGCAGCGGCGAGAGCTGCAGCGTCTCGTTGGAGCGCGCGGTCGCCTGCCACTTGTTGTAGTCGACGACCACGCACAGGTGTTCGAGCTTCTGGGCGGCGGCGAACATGGCCGCCTCCCACACCGAGCCCTCGTTGCACTCGCCGTCCGACAGCAGTGCATAGACTCGGAACGGCTCCTCGCCCTTGATCCTTGCCGACAGCGCGATGCCGCAGCCGATCGGCAGGCCATGGCCGAGCGAGCCGGTCGCCGCCTCGACGCCGGGCAGCAGGTTGGCCGGCGGATGCTCGGCGAGCTTGCCGCCGTCCCTGGTGTAGGTGTCGAGCAGGTCGACGGAGTAGAAGCCGCGGTAGGCGAGCGTCGAATAGAGCGCCATTGCCGCGTGGCCCTTGGACAGGATGAAGCGGTCGCGCCGCGGGTCGTCCGGCCGGCTCGGATCGATGCGCAGCACGTGCCAGTAGGCGGCGGCCAGCACGTCGCAGCACGACAGCGACGAGGCCAGATGCGCCGACTTCGCCTGGTGGCTCATCAGCACCACCCTGCCGCGCAGTTCGGCAGCCCGCCGGCGCAACAGCTCGGTATTGGGTTCGCGCGATGTCACGTTCATCATCGTCTCCATCACGGGCGCTCGGCATCCCGGCCGCGCCCGCGCAACAGCCTCAGGGCTTGTGCACGTAGCTCGACGGCAGCTTCGCCAGCTCGTCCCCGAAGCGTTCCGCCCAGGCGATCACCTCGTCGAGGCCCTCCGACAGCGGGATGCGGTCCTGCCAGCCGAGCTCGGTCCGCAGCTTGAAGCTGTCGAGCATGTAGGCGGTGTCCTTGCCGACACGCTCCGGGCCGATGTCGACGCAATCCTCAAACGACTTGCCCAGGCGTTCGAGGATCATCTCGACCAGCTGGCGGATCGAGACCAGCTCATAGCCCGATATGTGGTAGGTCTCGCCGACCCGGCCCTTGAGCGCGATCTTCAGCGTCGCGTCGGACACGTCGCGCATGTGGATGAAGACGCGCACCGACTTGCCGCCGCCGTCGAGCTTGAGCTTCTGGCCGGTCATCGCCGCGTAGACCGTGCGCGGGATGATGCGGTAGAGCTGCTGGCCAGGGCCGTAGACATTGGCGGCGCGGGTCGAGACCGCCGGCATGCCATAGGCATCGACGAAGGTCTTGAGCGACATGTCGCCGGCCGCCCGCGACACCGCATAGGGCGTCGACGGGCTGAACGGCGTGTCCTCGCGCACCCAGCCATCGGTCGAGCCGTAGACCTCCGGCGTCGTCACATGCACGTAGCGATCGATGAAGTCGAGCCCGCGCAGCAGCACATGCAGGCGAACCGTCGAGACGACGTTGGTCATCATCCAGTCGTCGGGATGGTCCCAGCTCTGGCCGACCATGCTCTGGGCGGCGAAATTGACGACGTGGGTGAAACGCTCGCGTCGCAGCAACTCGCCGAGTCGGTCGAGATCGTGGTTGATGTCTACCTGCTCGAAGCGGACGCGGTCGCCGCTCTTGCCCCATCTATGCGGGAGCATCGCGGCATGTGGCTCGGCCGAGCGGCTGGTCGCCACGACGTCGTGGCCCTGTTCCGCCAGATAGGCGCAGAAGGTGGCACCCGAGAAGGAGTTCGACCCCAGGACCAGGAATTTCGGCGCCGCCATTACGACCGCTCGACGTTGTCGCGCTGAGAGAACAGGTATTGCATCAGCATGTGGCCGACGATCATCTGCGCGTCCTCGGCGAGCTGCATGTCGTTGGTCTCGAAATGGATCGCCACGTCGGCCAGCTCCTTGGCCTTGCCGCCGTTGAAGCCGACCAAAGCATAGGAGCGCATGCCGATCCGGCGCGCCTCGTCCAGGGCGACGAGGATGTTCTTCGAATTGCCGCTGCCGGAGATGGCGATGAGCACGTCGTCGGCGCGCGCGTGGGCGGCGAGCTGATAGGCGAAGATCTGGTCGTAGCCCTCGTCATTGGCGAGACAGGTGAGCACGGCCGGATTGGCCAGCAGCGCCTGGGCACGCAGGCCGGAACCCTTGCGCTTGGAGATCGGATAGAGGAAATCGTTGGCCAGATGCACGGCGCTGCCGCCGGCGCCGCCATTGCCGATCAGGAACACCTGCCGGCCGGTCCTCCAGCAGTCGAACAGTTCGTCGGCGAGTGCCACCGCGCCCGTCCAGTCCTGGCCGGCGAGCAGGCTGGCGAGGCGCTGCGCGTAGTCGGTGAAATGGCCGGCATGCGCCGCATCGCCGGACGGAGCGACCTTCAGCATCACAGCACCTCCTGCTGCATCCATTTCATCCGGTGAAAGCTCGGCTCGTCGGTCCAGGCGCCCTGGCGCCACAGGCCGACCAGTTCCTTGACGGCGTCCTCCACCGTCTTTCTAGGCGTGAAGCCGGTCGCCAGCAGGCGGTCGGAATTGACCCGGTACGAACGCGGGTCATTGGACGGCGTGACCACGATCTCGGCGTCGACATGCCTGGCCACCATCTCGGCGATCTGCATGATGGTGATGTTCTCGAAACCGGCATTGTAGATGCCGGTGTGCTCGGGATGGTCGAGCAGGAACAGGTAGAGGTCGGTGATGTCGTCGATATGGACGTTGGGCCGCGTCTGGTCGCCACCGAACACCGTGATCTTGCCGTTCTTCAGCCCCAGCATGGTAAGCATGTTGACCGAGACGTCGTTGCGCATGGTCGGCGAAAACCCGCAGACGGTGGCCGGGCGCACGATCTGCACCACCATGTCGTCCTTGTAGGAGAGCAGGATGCGCTCGGCGCACATCTTGGTCTTGTTGTACTCGCTGATCGGCACGAGTTCGAGGTCCTCGGTGACCTGTTCCTCCTCCTTCACGCCATAGACGCTGCCCGAGGAGGCGTAGAGGAACCGCCCGATGCCACTGCGCGCCGCCTTGTCGGCGAGCTGCATCGTGGCCAGGCAGCTCACCTCCCAGGTCAGCTTGGGATCGAGGTCGCCGGCCGGATCGTTGGCGATCGACGACAGATGGATGATGGCGTCGACCCCGGTCAGGTCGATCTCGTCGGGATTGCGCACGTCGCCCTTGACGACGGTTAGCGCGGGGTGCGGCCGCAGCCTATTGCCGAACCACTGGATGTCGAAGGCGACGACCTCATGGCCCTTTTCCAGGAGCTTCGGCACAAGGACCGTTCCCTTGTAGCCGCAGGCTCCTGTAACGAAAACCTTCATCAGCAAAAAACTCCGAAAACCCGCCGGTGTCGCCCCGTTTCGCCATCCGGCAACCGCCCGCCCCGGCCGCCAAAGCGCGCGGCAGCACTCGCCTTTTTGGCCCGCGATGTCAAGCCGGCCGGCAGGGGCCTGGCGGCACCTTATCGCCGCACCCGCGCCCGGTCCGCCGGGAACTCGCGCTCGGCCGCCGCGAGGCTCTCGAGCGAGCCGATGTCGCGGTGGTAGCCGCCGGTTTCAACGGCCAGGATGCGGCCCACGAAGGTAGGGATCACCTCGGTCGAGAAATCGACGAACGCCTTGCCGAGGCCGGCGATGAAGGCGGTCACCTCCGGCTCGCAGACATAGACGGCGGCGTTGGCGAGATTGCCCGGCGGGTTCGCGACCTTCTCGTGGAAGGAGCGGACCACGCCGTCGCCGTCGAGGTCGAGGATGCCGCAGCTCTGCGGCATGTCGGTACGGAAGGCCAGCATGCTCATGACGCAGGCGGGCGGACGCCCGGCATGGCGGCGAAGGAATTCGGCAACGTCGAAATCGGTGAGGTTGTCGGCGTGGGCGAGCAGGAACGGCCGGTCGCCCAGCCAGTCGCGGTTGGCGAGCACGGTGCCGGCCGTGCCGAGCAGTTCATCCTCGTGGACGAGATCGACGCGGTCGCGCCAAGGCGAGGCGGCGACATGCGACCTGACCGTATCGGCGAGCCAGTGGGTGTTGATCAGCACCCGCTCGATCCCGGCCGCAAACAGATGGTCCAGCCAGATGTCGAGCAGCGGCGTGGCATGGATGGGCACCAGGCATTTGGGCGTCGTCAGCGTCAGCGGTCGCAGCCTCGTGCCGAGTCCGGCCGCCAGCAGCAATGCGCGCATGTCAGCCTCCCCTGCCTGTCCGCGCTATTCGAAGTCCGGCTGGTTGAGCTCGGTCAGGATGTCGTCGACCTTCAGCGGCGAATTGCCGATGCGCGAAACCTGGCAGGCGGCGGCAACCGCGCCGAGATAGGCGCTGCGCCAGATGTCGGCGCCCGAGCACAGCGCCAGCGAGGCGGTGGCAAACAGGCTGTCGCCGGCGCCGGCCACGTCGCGCGGGGCGCTGTTCATGGCTGGCAGCCGGTCGGTCATCTCCCCGCCGTCCTTGCCGCGCCCGTAGATCAGCATGCCCTCGCCGCCGAGCGTGATGATGACGTTCTGCGCCTTCGACTTGGCGCTGAGGCTTTCGGCGAGAAAGGCGAGGCCCGACGAGGAATCCTGCATCGCCAGGCGCGCCTCGCGCTCGGTCGGGGTGATGAGCGAGGTGCCGATGAACCGCGAAATGTCGGAGAGCTGCGACGAGGCCTGGCTGTCGGCGGTGATGACGATACCGCGATCGCGCGCCATCATCGTGATGCGGTCGACCAGCGGTTGCGGCAGGCAGCCATAATTGAAGTCGGAGAACATGAGGACATCGGTTTCGGGCAGCACCTCCTCGACCCGGCGGGCGATGCGCTGGACGATTTCCTCGCTGATGGCGTGCTGGCGCAGGTGGTTGACGCGCAGCAGCGTCTTGTTGTGGGCGCGGTAGCGCCGCTTGCGCGTCGTCGGTCGGGTCTCGTCGGTGAAGGCGTGCACCTCCACGCCCATCGACTTCAGCGAGCCGCAGGCAAATTCGGCAGTCTCGTCAGCCCCGAACACCGAAACGAAGCGGGTCCTGGCGCCGAGATTGTGGGCATGAGCGGCGACCACGCCGGCGCCGCCGACGAAGGTCTTGGTCTCGATCGGCGTAACGACGATGGTCGGGTCCTCCTGCGACATGCCGAGCGGGTCGCAGGTCACGTAGTCATCGATGATGATGTCGCCGATCACGGTGACGCGGATTTCCCTGAACTGCGCGAGGATGGCGCGCAGCGCGTCCATGTCGAAGCGGTGGCGGGTCGGGAAGTTGCGCGGCTTGTTGATCGTCGAGAACAGCGTGTCGAAGTATTCTCGATGCAGAAGGTCGGTCGAGGCGAAGCGCATTTCACCCGACGAAAAGATCAGCTTGCCGCCATAGCCGGCGACAATGGCGGCCTCGACGTTGTCGCGGTGCTCGAACTCCTTGCCCTTGACGACGAAGTCGGGCTTCAGCCGGGCGACGAAAGCGCCGACGGGCTCGCTGAGCAGCACCGCGTGACCGACCATGGACAGCGCCTTGACGCCTTCAAGCCGAACCGGACCGGGCACGGTGACGCCCGACGTGCCGTCCGGATTGAGCCCGACCACCACCGTGTCGGCGAGGTCGGCGGCAAAGCGCAACAGGCGCAGGTGGCCGGGGTGAAGAACGTTGAAGTTGCCGGAGACGAAGGCGATGCGCTTCTTGGGCCCGACGGAACCCATGATCTTTTCGACGCTCGCCTGCATGCTGCCCTCTCGGCCAGGATTCTCGTGAGGTGGAAAGCAGGTCGCCCAGGCGGACCGTTCGCTGTGTCAACGAGCGCGGCCCGCCGGCCGGCGGGCCCGCGGCCGCCACGTCCTTAGCGGCGCGATCGGGCGAAATCAAGGAGCCCGCCCCCGCAGGCACAGAGCGGATGAGGGGTGGACCAATGTCCGCGCCCCCTTTCGTGCCCAGCCACCGCGCCAACACCGCGCCACGAAACCGTTGCCGCCCGTGGCCAAATCCGTTAGAGCAGCCGCGGCCGCGGTCCGACCGTCGCGGGGCATCGAGGCGCGTCGTCGGGGTCGCATGTTGCGGCGGCCGGCGACCTGGCGGGGCGATGACCGGCCACGACAACCTTCGAGCGACACCACGGAACGGATCAGGCCGGCATGGCGGACGAGCAGCACAACAGATCGCGGCTGTCGGTAGTGATGCCGAACTACAACCACGGCCGGTTCATCGGCGCCGCGCTCGGCGCGGTGCTGGCCCAGACCCGGCCGGCCGACGAGATCATCGTCATTGACGACGCCTCCGAGGACGATAGCGTCGATATCGTCGCCAGGCTGGCGGCCGGCCGCGACAATCTGACCCTCGTGCGCCGCAAGCGGCGTGGTGGCGCCGTCAGCGCGCTCAACGAGGGGCTCGAACGCGCCACCGGCGATGTCGTCGCATTCCCCGCCGCCGACGACATGCTGCTGCCGGACTTCCTGGCCGAGACCGCGGCGATGATGGAGCGCTTCCCTGATGCCCCCTTCTGTTCGGCCTGCGTCGCCATGATCGATGCCGAGGGCGGGACGCTCGGCACCCGCCCGGTATTGCGACCGATGCGCGCGAGCGGTTACGCCCGCGCCGCCGAGGCGAGCGCCATGCTGGGGCGCGGCGACAACTTCTTCCTCGGCCATGTGACGCTCTACCGGCGCGCGCGGGTCGTCGAACTGGGTGGCTTCGACGCCAGCCTCGGCGCGGCCACCGACGCCATGCTGCAGCGGCGGCTGGCCGTCCGCTGGGGCTTTGCCTTCATTCCGAAGGTGCTCGGCTGCTGGCGCATGCACGGTGCCAACTATTCGGTCGGCTCGGTCGGCGCGCCCGACAGCCTCGACCGGCTGATCGAAGCCTGCCAGCGCGTGATCTCCGCCGAACCGCCCGGCCTTTTCCCGCAAGGCTATGGCGAACTGTTCGAGCGCCGCATGCGCTTCTTCGCCGCCCGCCAGGCGCTGGTCCAGCATGGCGGCGGCGCTTCCGCCGACGAGCTCGCCACCATCCTGCGGCTGGCGCGGGCGACGCCATTGGACCGCCTGGCGCTGCAAATGTTCCGCTACCTCGGCTCCGCGTCGGTCGCGCTTTCGCTGGGCTGGCTGGCCATGCGGTTGCGACCGCTGGCGCTGACCTGGCTTGGATCGGAATACCTCCATCGCGCCTTTGCGCGCGGCCCCCATTCGGCCTGAAAACGGGTGGGCGCGGGCCTCCTTCGCGCATTTCCGGGCTGTCACAAGCCGGACGCGGGGGGCACTTCTGCCGTGGGGGCATCATTGGCGACGCTTGCCCGCTTCAAACCGGCTGGATCTCTCCGCCGGCCGGGTTGACCGGGTTGCAGGTCATGTCGCTTCCATATACAGCACCGGAATCGCGAGCTCCCGGCCAGGCTCGCGGGTGTCGTGGCCTGAAGTGCAACTGTCAGTTCGGAGCGCCGTTAGCGTATGGCGGTATTGATCATCGGCGGGACCGGCACCGTTGGCAGCGCCTTGGCTGAGGCCCTGGGCAAGCAACAGGCCATCACCACATCTCGTTTGCCCATGGATGGGCATGTTCTGTTCGACCCCGTGCGCGACTCAATCGCCCGCATCGTCCACGAGACACAGCCCGTCACGCACGTCGTTCTGGCCTACGGCATTGCCGGTGTCGGCCGCTGCGCCGTGGATCCGGACGGCACTGCGCAAGTGAACGTCAGATCGGTACTGCGTTTGGCCGATGAGGCGCGGTCGATGGGGCTATGTCCTGTGTTTCTCTCGTCGGATTACGTGTTCGACGGCACGAAAGGTGGCTGGCGGGAGACCGATCGGACCTCGCCTGTCAACGAGTATGGTCGGCAGAAACTCGCCGTCGAACGAGAGATCGGTGAGGGCACGCTCGTCGTTCGGCTTTCGCGGGTGATCGGCGATTTGCTCCGCCGCCGCTGCGTCCTGTTCGATTGGGTGCGCGCAAGCGGCGAATCCCAAAAGATCCGTTGCGCCACGGATCAATGGTTTTCGCCCATCGCCGCGGCGGACGCGGGGCGGATTCTCGCCACCCTGATACGGTCTGACACGCGCGGCCTCGTGCACCTCGCGGGCCCCGAGGCGACCAGTCGGTTCGCGCTCTACGGGCGGCTGCTGCGCTTGGCAGGTTCACTTGGTGTGGCCGAACTTCCTCCCGCCCAACCCTGCCTCCTGAGTGACATTCCTAGCCCCGAACCGCATCCACTCGACACGACGCTCTCCATCGAGCTGCTCGAGCAGTTGGTTCGGCCGGATTTCAGCCCGCTCGACACCACGATCAGGCAAGTATTGCAGGCACCCGCGGCGGGGTCCAGCTCGGCTTCGGTCGACTAGGCGGAGGCCACGTGTCTGGTCAACAGCCCAGTCAAAACAGCCGGATCAACAGGCGGCGTGAGCGGACCGAGCAACTCGAAGAAGCGACGGTCAAGCGTGCGTTCAAGCCAAGCTTCGGCCTTGTCCAGAATGGCCTGATCGTTCGACCTGATAAAGACATTGGGGACCGATAGATAACGACGTGGGATGGTCGAGTACAGTATTCCATACAGTGGTGACGTTGCCTTCGCGGTCTTGCCTGACAGATCAGCGTACAAGCCTTCCGCGCGCGGATCCGCGTCTGAGGGCCAGTCATAACCGAGCGAGTTGCAGAGTTCGCGATAGCCAGTCTCCTCCATACGCGACAGCATCTTCCGTGTAAAATAGTGATGTTTGGGTTTACCAGGCTGATAAAGGTGTTCCTCGCCGGCCGGCGTGAGCGCCTTGAAGCCAGTCTGCTCCCAGATTTCTCTTGCCGTAGTACTGGATACGGGCATGCCCAAATACCGTGCTATCCTGCGGATCGTGTCCACGGGTTGCGCGATCAGCTCCTCGTAGCGCACAAGACCATCTCGATACCGTTCGGGCACGGCGGCAACCATAGCAAGAAAATCATAGACGCTCTTCTGCCGCGTCTCAAGCCACCTGTCGTTTGCGATGGCCAGCTCGGGCGGTCGCATCGCCTTGGCAGCAATCGATGCGATCGTGTCGAGCGGGTGGCGAATGGCAAAGAACCAAGTGTAGCCTAGCCGGTCAAACAGCTCGCGCAGCCGGGCATCAGGGGGGGCATGTGCGCCGTAGTTTTGCCCTACATAGCCGCAATAAGGAACGTTGTTGACCGAGACGAAACGGCCGTCGCTCCACGCGATCCGCATCGTAACAGCTTCCGATTGAGCCGAAGCGATCACGCAGTCATTGGCGCCGAGGTAGTCGCGGAGAGATTCCATGGCCTGCGTCAGCAGAAACGAATGACGCATGGCAAGCCGATGCGTCGCGCTGGAGATATCGTCCGTCCTGCACCCTCCGTGGCTTTCCTGAATGCGGGAAAGGATCGTTCCGAGCAATATGTTGCCGGCGCCCTGATAGCCAACGCATGCGAAGCGGCCGGGGAAAGACACAGGCCAGCCAACTGCGGCGACGACTGGATCGATCAACTCGGCTTCGGGGAACAGCTCGGCTGCCCGGCAGAAATGACTGAAATGAGGATAGCGCTGGTCGAATGGCGTTACGACCACAATTTTGGCGCCCGGGGTGACGTGCGAGGAAGGGACGACCGGGAACAAATCCCCTGACGCGAAATGCGCGCGGCCGTTCCTGGGATCGACCACGATCTGCATGTCGGGCCAAGCAGTCGCCAAGGCCTGCCGGATGTCCGGCCCCAACTCCCCGCTGATGAATGCATATGTCGGCATGCGGCTAACCTCGATAACGGGTGTTCGCGAACCCACTGTCCAACGCCATCTATCTGGTCCACCGTCCACTGAGCGGAAAAGAGAGCGTCGAGATGGCATCGTGTGCGTAGAAGGCCGGGTGCTTACCGGATAGCTCTGCGTGCGATGCTGACCACCTTGCCGCGAATGGATTTCCTCAAATTGGCCAAGGCGCGCTGCATATGGTAGGCATAAAATCGGTAGCGCTCGCGCTTGTCCAGCGCCGGCTGGAGCAGGTCATATGTGGTCTCACCCTGCGGACCACTTGTGACCTTGCGCTTGTGTGCGTATTTGACCAAGCTGTCGGCGAAGCCGGCCACCGCACGCTCGGCCGCCGCCAGATCGGGATCTCCGACCGAACCGGCAGGCAACAGTCTTACCGGATGTGATACCTGCGTCAGGTGAAAATTGAGCGCCCACGGTATGTTCACCCAATCCTTCAGCCCCGCCAGCCGTCGCCGACGGCCGGCTCCGGTCCGAATGGGCTCACCTTGCGTATACTCCATCGGTGTCAGTGTCACGATCAACCCGGATGCGATGGAGTCGAGAACGGCAACATCGCTCCAGCCCTTGATGTGATTCAGCGGAAACTTCCAGTCGATCGTCGCAGTGATCCGCGAGGCACGGTTCGCAATTCGAATGGCGATCGGATGCATGACCGTCCAGCGGCCCACATAGCCGTTCTCGAAACGCCACAGGATCTGCGCCGGGAATCGATGAGCCAGGCCTTTCGGATTGTTGATGGTAAATGCCCTCGTCAGCTGGTGCTCGTGCCGAAGTGCCAATTCGAGGACCTCGGGCCCGCTTAGATCAAACAGGCCGGCACTGCCCACTTCGGCCCCGAAACTTTCCTCCACCACCCGCAACGCAGGAGCGAGGACAACACGCTTTGTTTGGGTCAAGCGTTTGATTTCATGGAATACTTCTCGCGAAAAAAAGCAGTCTGACGTCAGGAATATGTAGACGTCATCAACCTTCGCCTCACGCAGCGCAATATTGTAGCTCTCGGTCAGTCGCTCATAAGCGGGGCGGCCGGCCAGCGAGTCGGCCGCGACCAGCCGGGTCTTGACGATCTTGCTCAGTTCCCTGAATTCCCTGGAAGCGGCGAGCAGCTTGCTCCCCTCCGAATCCGTCACCACCATGTACTCGATGTTGCTTCGTTCATCGAAGGCGATGCATTGGCTCTGCAACTGGTTGCGCAACGCGATTTCAACGAACTGCCCGATGAAGTCCCGCCCCCAGACGGGCAGGACGATCTTGTAGCGGGCGCTGCTTCTCGCCGCTGCCGTGGCCTGGCTGTAGTGGCGCCCAGACAGCGGCAGAGAATTGACCTCGACGCGGGAATGACTGCCGACATCGGCGCGCGGCGAATATTCGCCATCGCGCAGTTCAAAGTAATAACGCCCGTCAAACGGCGTCACGAAGGCAGTGTACTTGGTCTTCCGATATATTGCGAACACTGCCACATTTTCGATCGCGGCCACGCCGTTTTCCGCCAGGAACTGATCAGTGTAGGGATAGAGTTCCTCGCCTATATTGTAATAAAGTCCAAGTACGTCGTAGTCATTTGCCGCAGCAGTGTCGAGAAAAAATGACGGATGATAATTGAAGAACGAGTGATTCTGATAACCCTGCGAGGGCAGCGCATGAATGATCAGGCCGCCCACCTTCGCCAGCTTGTGCACATTCTCGAAGCAGCGAAACTGGTCGAATGCATGTTCAGTCGTACCGTGGTTGGTTACCAAGTCAAAGGTCTTGGTGAAGTGATAGGTAGTGTCCAGCGGCTTGTTCAAGTCGAATACGTGGGCATCGTTGGCGCCGTCCAGATCAATGCATTCGTATTCGGTCAATCCCAGCGCAGCGTAAAAGTCGCGCGGCTTGGTAATGGTGTCGACGTTGATTGATGGGAAATACGACCGAATTGCAGCATGCGCCGCCGGCAAGTTTGGAGCAAACTCCTGACTGCCCAGCTCGATTACAGATCGACGGCCACGTAGATACCCATCCTCCTCTATAAACTTCATCAACTCGAGCGCTTGTACTCCGATTCCCATGGGTATTCCTTTGATACTTGGACAGCAATCGGCTATTCGACGATGGGCGCGGCGATCAGCTCCGCGCCCTTGTCCGCGTGCTTTTCACGAATCTGCGATGCCAGCCGGGGCTCAAGGCAGATGAAGACAACGGACCCGCGCGGCATGTTGTCGGGCGCCACGATGGGTACACCCATGTGAGAGCGACCGACACGGGCTTCGTCCTCGTCAACAAAGAAGGCCAAGCGCTTGTCGAGGTGAGCGGCGATCCAGGATCCCGCGATCGATGATCCGAACACGCCGATGGCTTGCCGCCGGGCGAGCTGCTCAGCCGCGCCACGGACGCGGTCCAGCCAAGCCATGTGGGAGGGAAGGAAGTCCGCCGTGCCCCCATCGGCGACCGGCTTCCGGGCAGGACGCTCCGCCCTGCGGGCCAGCAAGGTGATTTCCTTGCCGAGGACGTTGTTGCCGCAGCTGAGCACATCGAACCCCGCAGCCTCCACGATGCATCGCAGCGCCGAAATCGAGAAGTGGCTGGCATGGTCCGCAATCAACAGGTCAAACGGGTTCTTCTGTGCGTCGGGCACTTCGACTAGGAGCAGACCGTCGCCATCCATGAGGCGACGCAGATTGTCCAGATACGCGACGGGATCGGGTATGTGTTCAAGACAGTGGATAAGCGTGATCAGATCAAACTTGCCAGAGAATGCCGCAAGTTCGCCCAGTGTCAGAAAGGTGGCATCCGGGGCAATTGCACGAATGTCTTCAGCAAAGCTGGTATTCAGCTCGGCTCCGGCGATTCTCCAATCGACGAAATGGTCGCGAAACTGACGCAAGAAGGCGCCATTCCCGCAGCCGATGTCGAGCACAGCGCCCGCACTGGGCAAGCCCGCGTGCTTTCTCAGAAACATGGACAGAAGTGCCGAACGGGGGCCAAATTGCCCGTCTTGGCTTTTCGACTTCTGCTCAGCTCCGGCTGACTGATGGTAGATGCGGTAGTTGGCATAGATGGAATCACAACTGTCCTGCCAAGTTTGCGAAATCTCCTTCTGTACAAGCCCGCAGGACGAACAACTGCCGAGCCGCAAATTGGCACGCACTGGCTGACAGTCGGATGCCACCATTCGCTCTACCGGAACGATGTCTTCCGGAACGATGTCGGCGCCACAGGCATGGCACTTCATTTTGCATCTTTCCGGTGGCAGGCGAGGGCCAGGAGATATTGAGCCATCGGGTAGTACCCGGTGTGCACCATTTCATCATTCATCGAGAAAACAAACACGGAATGGAAGAATTCCTCCATCAAGGCCTTGAGAGTTTCTCCAGACTTGCAGTTGACATGTCCCGCCTTGCTTTGCGGCGAGGCATAGGCCTGCGACTCCAACGAAGGAAGCCCGATGATCACAACGCCGTGCGCTGCCAGGGATGCCATCGCATTCTCGAGAAACAGATGTTCCTGATCCGGAGCAATGTGCTCAAGTACGTCCAACGCATAGATTGCGTCAAAGGTTCCCGGCACCGGGCCGGCAAGCATGTCGTGAACAAAGGCGTTCAGCGGCCAGTGTGGATTGGCCCGCTCCGACACGTCGTTGATGAAGACCGGATCGAAATCAACCGCAGTCACCTGGCCAACCGCCTGTTGGACAATGCGGGTGCCAAAGGCGTCAGCGCAGCCGATCTCGAGCACATGCTGGCGGCCCCCGAGCATCTTGGCCACGAACTTGTAGCGAGCCAAGGTAAAGACAGTGCGTTTCGGATCCTGATTCCAGGATTCATTGACCATCAGACCAAGGCGGGCGACGCCGTGCTTCTCCTTCACGTCAAAGACAAGCCCGTATTGCGGCTCCTTCGTTTGTGGATGGTTTTCCAATGAGACAGCTCCTCTCGGGCCCTTTGTTCGGCGCCGATGTGCCACATGATGGCAGCGCTGATCAAGTGCTGGATTGGAATGCCGCTGGAACGCCCGTTTCGGGGCGCCCTCCCGCGCGCGGTCGCGCGCCGTCGCCAGGGCGGCTTCGTAGGCTCCAGGCCGATAGCCGCCGCCCCTGCCCTGGGCGGCGGCCGGCGCTCAGCCGTCATTGGCGGAATTGAGCTCCTCGGGCGGAATGCCCTCGCGCCGGTCGTGAAAACACCTGAGCGCCGCCTCGATATGGCCGGCGACCCGGCCGCGATGCGGCAGGTCGCTGGTGACCCGGACCAGCGCCGATTGAAGAAGCGCCATCACCTCCCGCTCGTGCTCGCTCAGCTGGGCGTCGGTGGGTTTCATCGTTGCCTCGCGTCCTTGCCAGGATTGATATAGGCGATCCGGTGCCGGCGGGAAGGCCGCTCGCTCAAGTCGCGCCACGCGGCTCCCGGCCCGGCGGCGCCAGCTCGAAACCTGAGAATTCGAAGCCCGGCGCCACCGTGCAGCCGACCAGCGTCCACTGGCCGAGGCTGCGCGCCGACTGCCAGTGGCCGGCCGGCACCACCGCCTGCGGGCGCTCGCCGGCGCCAAGGTCGGCGCCGAGCCGGTGGCGGGCCAGCGCTGCGCCATCGCCGCGAACCGCCAGTTCCAGCGGCGCGCCGGCATAGTGGTGCCAGATCTCGGCGGCGTCGATGCGGTGCCAGTACGAGCGTTCGCCGGCCCTGAGCAGATAGTAGATGGCCGTGGCGGCGCTGCGCCCGTCGCGCGTCAACGGGTCGCGGAAGGTCTCCCGGAAATGGCCGCCTTCGGGATGCGGCGCGAGCCCGAGCAGGGCGATGACCTCCTCGGCGGTCATTCGCCCGGCGCCAGTTGCCTGACAATGTCGGCGGCCGGCAGGCCCGGCCGGCCGGCCTCCTGCGGATGCCGGCGCACATAGTCCGCCTTGATGTCCTGCGAGGTGTGCCGCGACCGGTCGTGGCTCCAGCCCGGCGGCATGAACAGGTAGCAGAGGCGCTGGCCGAGGGTCAGTCCGGGCCGCAGCGCATCACCCAGCATGGCCAGCCACTCGTGGAAGGCGACCTTCAGCGGATTGAAGGTGGCGATGTTGTGGACGATGCCGTAGCGCGGCCGGTCTTCGTCCAGTTCCGGCACGAAGGTGCCGAACAGCCGGTCCCAGACGATCAACGTGCCGCCATAGTTGGCGTCGAGATAGCGGGCGTTGGTGGCATGGTGGACGCGGTGGTGCGAGGGCGTGTTCATCACCGCCTCGAACCACCAGGGCAGCCGGCCGATCGTCTCGGTGTGGATCCAGAACTGGTAGACGAGGTTGAAACCGTAGATGAAAGCGAGGAAGGCAGGATGGACGCCGAGGAGCACCAGCGGCACCTGCAGCGCGACCGCGCCGGTGAAGTTGCCGGTCCAGCTCTGTCGCAGCGCCGTCGACAGATTGTAGTGCTGGCTGGAATGGTGGTTGACGTGTTCGGCCCAGAACCAGCGCATGCGGTGGGCGATGCGGTGGTACCAGTAGTAGCGCAGATCGTCGATGATGAAGGCGGCGATGCCGACCGCCCACGAGATGCCGAGGTCGAGGAAGCGGAACTGCCAGAACCAGCTCAAAATGCCGTAGGAGATGAAGCCGAAGACGATGCCCGTGGCGACATTGCCGACGCCCATCAGCAGGCTGGTCAGCGTGTCGCGCGTCTCGAACTCGCCGCGCCCGCCGACGAAACGGATGAAGGCGATCTCGGCCAGCATGGCGGCGATGAAGAACGGGATCGCCATTTGGGTCACCGCGGGAAAGTCAGGCATGATCGCTTGCCTCCAGCCATTGCGACAGCCGCCTCGCCTCGGCCGCCTCGTCAAATCCTAGCCGCATCCTCGCAAGGGTGAAATCTCTGAGTTCGAGCGTCGCCTCGCCGGCTTCGCCCAATTCGAGCCTGCGCACCTGGCGCGCGTCGATCAGGCGGGTGACGAACCTGGAACCGAGCGCCGTGGCGATGGCGACGCGCCCGTCGCCGCACCGGAAGAAGGCGGTTCGCCGGTCGCTGGTGATCAGGCCGTCGCGCAGCACCACTTCCGGGAAATCGTCAGAGAGCCGCCGGCGGATCTGACCTTCGCTGTCGATGCGGGCGCCGCGCGACAGGCCGGAGAAGGCGACGGCCGCGATCACGATCGCGATCCCCACGACGACCATGACGACAAGGACTTCAAGCGGCATGGCGCCTACTTATCCCCGCCGGGCTTCTGCGCGCAACCGCGTGGCGTGCCGGCACTTCACGGTGATTGCCAAAGCCCGCGGAATGGCGCCATGCTGGGCCATGATGACCGGCAAGCATATCGAAGTCGTCCACGTCAGGCCACGCGCGGAGCGCCGGCTGCCGCCGGTACTGTTCGTGCACGGCGCCTGGCACGGCGCATGGTGCTGGCAGATCCATTTCATGGACCATTTCGCCGCGGCCGGCATCGAGACCTTCGCGCTCGACCTGCGCGGGCACGGTGGCAGCGAAGCGGCAACGGCGATGCGCTGGAACCGCATCGGCGACTATGCCGACGACGTGTTGCGCGTGGTTGGCCGGCTTGACCGCAAGCCGGTGCTGATCGGCCATTCGATGGGCGGGCTGGTGACGCAGCATTGCATGAAGCGGGCCGCCGGCAGCCTGGCCGCTGCGGGCCTCCTCGCCACGGTGCCCTGGCACGGTGTATGGCCGGCAACCCTGAAGGTTGCCCTGCGCCATCCGCTTGTCTTCGCCGAGGCCAATCTGCGCATGACGCTCTATCCGATCGTGCGCGCGGCCGACCGTGCCAAGCAGCTGTTTCTCGAACCAGGCGTCCCGGCCGCCGAGACCGCGGCCTTTGCCGCCAGGCTTTGCGACGAATCCTATCTCGCCTATCTCGACATGCTGGGGCTTGGCCTGGCTGGCCGTTTCGACCCCGGCATCCCGGTCATGGTGGTCGGAGGACAGGACGATTTCCTGTTCTCGCCGGCCTCCCAGCATTCGACAGCGCGTGCCTTCGGCGGCGCCTGCCATATCATCGCGGGCGCGCCGCACGACCTGATGCTGTCGAGCCAGTGGCGCCAGGCGGCCGACCTGTTCATCGACTGGATCGGCAAGCTCGGCTGATGCAGGCCTCAGGCGCGAAGCGCGGCTCTCAAGAACAGCCAGTGCCGTCTCAGCGCCGTCACCTCCGGCGGGCGGGAGAAGACGGCCATCCCGGCCCGCTCGGCGCCGGCGAGCCAGGCCTCGACCGGCGCCAGCGCCAGCAGCGCGGTGCCCAGACCGCCGCCCGCCCGCGCCATCGCCGCCCGTGAACCGGCCAGATGCGCTCTCCCCCAATCGATGAACGCGCCGACAGCCGCAAGGTGGCGTGGCGAAGGCGCGGCGTTGAGCCACTCGTCGACGGTGAGCCCCGCTTCGGCGAGCAGGTCGGCGGGGACGAAGCAGCGCCGCTGGTGGCGCTGGGCCGCGAGCTGCCGCAGCGTCGCCGCCACGGTCTGCGCCACGCCGCCGTGCCCGCAGGCGTCCGCAACGTTCTCGCCCGAGGCCGCGCCGGCGCATCGCGCCGACAGCGTCAGCAGCGCCGACGCCGTCTCGCCGCAATAGCCCTCGAAGGCGGCCCGGTCGGGCATCGGATCATGGTACAGGTCGAAGACTCGCGCTTCCAGATAGCTGCAGAAGGTGGCGACCGGCAGGTCGTGGCGGTCGATGGCCTCGATGAGCGTGGCGGCGACCGGGTGGTTGCCGCTCTCGCGCCTGCCCTCGATGACCTCGCGCCACCACTGCAGCCGGATTTCTCCCGGTGCCGGCTCGGAGACGAGCGCCGGTATGCGGCCGATCTCGACGTCGAAGGCGTAGAGGGCGGCAACCGCCGGGCGCACTGGCGCCGGCAGATAGAGCACGGCGAGGTAGCGATCGCGATCGTACCGGCGCAGCAGGTCGAGGCAATGGTCGAAACCGGCCGCGATCATTCGACCGCGACCAGCGCGGCCGCCACCGCCCTGCCCTCGGCCAGCAGCACGTTGAACGTGCGCACCGCCGCGCCGGTGCTCATCGCGTCGGCCGAAATCCCGTGGTCGCGGAACGCCTGGCGCCACTCGGGGCGCAGCGGCGCGAGGCCGCCGCCGGTGCCGACCAGCAGCACCTCGATGTCGGCCGCCTCGGCCAAAACGCGGGAGAACGAATCGAGCGAGAGCTGCGCGGCGTCATCGACGCGCCAGGCATAGATGCCGCTCGGCAGGCACAGCAGGCTGCCGCGATGGCTCATGCCGGCGAAGCGGAAACCGCCATTGCCGTAGGCTTCAAGCGGCGCGCGGCCGGGAAAATGGGCCGGACGCAGAAGCGTCCCGCCGGTCGCCGCCCCCCGCCGTCGGCCAGGGCTGGCCATGGCGCGCTCTCCGTCAGATGCCTTCCGTCGAGCCGGCGTCGACCGTCTCGGCCGTTTCGCTGGACAGGGCGCCGACCTGTCCGGGACGCAGGTTGAACAGGATCAGCACCGGCGCGGCGACGAAGATCGACGAATAGGTGCCGACGAAGATGCCGAAGATCATGGCGAAGGTGAACGACGACAGCACCTCGCCGCCGAGGAAGTAGAGCGAGAACAGCGCCACCAGCGTCGTCGACGAGGTTAGGATCGTGCGTGACAGCGTCTGGTTGATCGACATGTCGAGCAGTTGCGGTATCGGCATCTTCTTGTATTTGCGCAGGTTCTCGCGGATCCGGTCATAGACCACGACCGTGTCGTTGAGCGAATAGCCGACGATGGTCAGGATGGCCGCGATCGACGAAAGCGAGAAGTCGAGTCTCAGCACCGCGAACATGCCGATCGTCAGGATGACGTCGTGCAGGGTGGCGATCACCGCGCCGAGCGAGAACTGCCACTCGAAGCGGAACCAGATATAGATCATGATAGCGATGAGCGAGACAATGACGGCGATGGTTCCGGTCTGGGCCAGTTCGCCCGACACGGTCGGCCCCACGACCTCGACCCGGCGCAGGTCGAAATCGGATTCCAGCGCCGTGCGCACCTTGGCCTCGGCGCTCTGTTCGGCCGAATCGCCCGCGCCCTGGCTCTCGACCCGGATCAAGACGTCGGCCGGCGAACCAAAATTCTGGACCTGCACCTCGCCGATGTTGAGGCCGGCAAGGCGCGAGCGCACGTCGCCGACATCGGCGACCGCCGCCTTCGACTGCACCTCGATCAGCGTGCCGCCCTTGAAGTCGATGCCGTAATTGAGGCTGGCGGTGAAGAACAGCACGATTGAGGCAAGCGCGACGATGCCGCTCACCGGGAAGGCGATACGGCGATAGCGCATGAACTTCAGGCTGGTGTCCTCGGGGAGGATGCCGAACAGCCGGGCCGGCAGTTTCGTCGGCCGCCGGTAGCGCACCCACAGCGCCACCATCAGCCGGGTGAAGGTGTAGGCGGTGAAGACGGTGGTGATGACGCCGATCGCCAGCGTCACGGCGAAGCCGCGGATCGGGCCGGAGCCGAGATAGAACAGGATGACGGCGGCAATCAGCGTGGTGATGTTGGCGTCGATGATCGTCGCCAGCGCCTGCTTGAAGCCGGCGTCGAAGGACTGGATCAGGCTGCGGCCGTTGCGGCGCTCCTCGCGGACGCGCTCGTAGATCAGCACGTTGGAGTCGACCGCCATGCCGACCGTCAGCACGATGCCGGCGATGCCCGGCAGCGTCAGCGTCGCGCCGAGCACCGACAGCACGGCCACGATCAGGCTGATATTGGCGATGAGCGCGATGTTGGCGAGCACGCCGAGAAAGCCGTAGATGGCCAGCATGAACACGATCACGGCGATGCCGCCGACGATCGAGGCGATCTTGCCAGCCTCGATCGAATCGGCGCCGAGGCCGGGACCGACGGTGCGCTCCTCGATCACGTCGAGCTTTGCCGGCAGCGCGCCGGCGCGCAGCAGCACGGCGAGGTCGTTGGCGCTCTCCACCGTGAAGTTGCCCGAGATCTGGCCCGAGCCGCCGCAGATGGCGTCGCGGATGACCGGCGCGGAGATGATCTGCTCGTCGAGGACGATGGCGAACGGCCGGCCGACATTGGCCGACGTCACCTGGCAGAATCGGGTCGCTCCGCGCGTGTCGAACCGGAAGGTGACGATCGGCTCGTTGGTGCGCTGGTCGAAGCCTGGCTGCGCGTCGACGAGGTCCTCGCCCTCGACCATCGCCCGGCTCTCGATCAGGTAGGGCACGGGCGGATCGGATTCCTCGTAGAGGATGCGGGTCCCGGCCGGCGGGCGCCCCTGCAGCGCCTCCTCGGCCGACATTTCGGTCGAAACGAGATGGAAGGTCAGCTTAGCCGTCTGGCCGATGATGTCCTTGAGCCGGGCCGGGTCGTCAAAGCCCGGCACCTGGACCAGCACGCGATCGTCGCCCTGACGCTGCACCACCGGCTCGGTCGTGCCGAGTTCGTCGATGCGCTTGCGCACCACTTCGAGCGACTGGGTGACCGCATGCGACATCGAGTTGCGGATGCCCTCCTCCGTCAGCGTCAGGCGCAGGACACCGGAGGAAGGTTCGTTCATCGCCACTTCGCTGATAGATGCCTGGCCGAACAGGCCGCCGGCCACCGGCCGCGTCAGCTCGCCGAGCTTGTCGCGGGCGCTGGCGATGTCGGTGGTCTCGCGGATGGTGACGTTGACCGCATTGTCGCCGGAACGGGCGAAGCGATAGCCGATACGCGCCTCGCGCAGGATACGACGGATGTCGTCCTGCAGGGTCTCCAGCTTCTCGGCCCGCAGCGTCGCCTCGTCGACCTGCAGCAGGATGTGCGAGCCACCCTGCAGGTCGAGGCCGAGCGTCATAGCGCGGTGCGGGGCCCATCCGCCGGGCAGCGCCTCGCGCGTCTCCTTCGACAGCAGGTTCGGCGCCGCATAGACGAAGCCGAGCACGATGACGGCCAGGATGGAGATGATCTTCCAGCGCGAGAAATAGAGCATGTGCGGCTCGTCCGAATTCGTCGGGGCTGCCGATCGCGGCGGCCCTCGCTATTTCACCGGTTCGCCCTTGACCCTGACGTCGGCGACCATCGAGCGGACGACGCGCACCTTGGTATTGGCTGCGATTTCGACTTCCAGTTCGTTGTCGTCGATCACCTTGGTGACCTTGCCGACCACGCCGCCGCCGGTGACGATCGTGTCGTTGCGCCGGATGGCGGCGAGCATGGCCTGGCGAGCCTTGGCCTGCTGGCGCTGCGGGCGAATGATCAGGAAGTACATAATCACGAAGATGAGCACAAAGGGAAGGATGCTCATCAGGATTTCGCCGCCACCGCCTGCGGTCTGTGCATAGGCCGGGGTCACGAACATGGACCGCTTCTCCTCGTTCTTGTCGGTTCTTCACGGTCGAAGCGGACCCGGGGGTGCTGCCCCGCCGCCCCGCCGGGGTCGCGCGGAATATAGACATCCGACCGCCAATTGCAAACGACGGCGAAGCGGCTTTTCGGCCGTGTTGCCGCCACGCCCGCGGGCCTTCACAGCCGGCCGGCATTCGGCCATAGTGACGCCATTCCCGGGCGCGTGATCCGTTTCGAGTATTGCCGATGGCCGCTGGCCGCACGGAGTTCGAACTGAAGCTCGAACTCGGCGAGGACGATATCGCAACAATCGCGGGCAGTGCGCCGCTGGCCGAAATGACGAACGGCGCGGCCTGCCGCCGGCGGTTGCGGTCGACCTATTTCGATACGGCAGAGCGCACTCTGGAGCGGGCCGGCGTTTCGCTGCGCATCCGCGAGACCGAGGCGGGCCGCGTCCAGACGGTAAAGGTCGGCACCGAAGTCGCCGGCGGCGTCTCCAACCCGATCGAGGACGAGACGCCGACGACGCGCACGCGCCCCCACCCCGGCGCCATCGGCGACGAGAAACTGCGCGGCAGGCTCGTCGACCTGGTCGATTTCACCGCGCTTAGACCTGTCTTCCGCACCGACATCGACCGGGTGACCCATCGTCTGGTCGGGCCGGGCGTCGAGGCGGAGCTGTCCTTCGACACCGGCCGGCTCGTCGCCGGGCGGCGCAGCGAGCCGATCAGCGAGGTCGAACTGGAACTATTGTCGGGCGACATCGACGCCTTCTGCGAGCTGGTGCTGCGGCTCTTCGGCGACGTTCCCATTCGGCTTTCGACGCGCAGCAAGGCCGGCCGCGGCTATGATCTCATCGCAGGCGGGGCGGCGCGCCCCGGCCCCGCCAGGGCGGCCACCCCGCCGCTGCGGGCCGACGATGAGGTGGCGGGCGCGTTTGCGGCCGTCTGCGCGGCGGCGGCAACCCAGATCCTCGACAACTGGTCACGGCTCGCCTGCGACAAGGACCCGGAGATCGCCCACCAGCTGCGCATCGGCCTGCGCCGCCTGCGCACGGCGCTGCGCGTTTTCCGACCCGCCATCGACAGCCCGACACTGCGGGACATGCGCCGCGACCTGGCCGAGGTGGGGCGCATCGTCGGCAACCTGCGCAACGCCGACGTGATGCTCGGCGATATCGTGCGGCCGGCGCTGGGCGACCCGGCGAGCCGCGACGCCGCCGACCGCGTGGTCGCGCTGCTCGCCCGCCACTGCGGCGGCGAGCGCGAGCGGGTCGCTGCCACGCTGGCGGGGCCGCGCTGGAACCGGCTGGCGCTGCGCGTGGCACTCCTGCCTCACGGCGCCGGTTGGTCGACGGCCGCGGCCGGCGGCGAGGTCGGCCGGCTGGCGGCGATTGCACTGGGCAGCTGCTGGAAGAAGGTGTGCCGGCGTGGTCGCAAGCTCGAGCGCCTCGACGATGCCGGGCGCCACCAGCTGCGCAAGGACCTCAAGACCCTGCGCTATGCCGCCGAGTTCTTCGCGCCAATGCTGCCCGCCGGCAAATGCGGCCGGTTCCTGCGCCGCCTGAAGACGCTGCAGGACGGCTTCGGCTATCTCAATGACGTGGTGCTGGCCGGCACCCTGCCCGGCATGCTGCCCGACGACCTGCGCGCCGACCCGGCCGTCCAGCGCACGGTCGGCTTCGTGCTCGGCTGGCACCGGGCGCTCGCCGAGCGCGAATGGGCGAGCGCGCGCGAGCGCTGGCGGCGGCTGGCGCGCCAGCAGCTCCCGTGGACCTGAATGACCGCGCTGCTGCTCCAGGCCCTTGGCGGCGTCGGGCTGTTCCTCCTCGGCATCACGTTGCTGACCGAAGGCATGCGCGGGCTCGCCGGTACTGCGCTGCGCAACTTCCTCAGGCGCTACACCCGCAGCCCGGCGAGCGGCGCGGTGACCGGCGCGCTGGCGACTGCCACCATCCAGTCCTCCAGCGCCATCATTGTCGCCACGGTCGGCTTCGTCGGCGCCGGGCTGATGACCTTCGGCCAGGCGCTCGGAATCATCTTCGGCGCCAATATCGGCACCACCATCACCGGCTGGCTGGTCGCCATCGTCGGCTTCAAGCTGCAGCTCGGCGCCATCCTGCTGCCCTTCGTCCTGGTCGGCGTGCTGATGCGGCTGTTCGGGGCCGGCAAGTGGCGCAGCGCCGGCTGGGCACTGACCGGTTTCTGCCTGCTGTTCGTAGGCATCGGCGCCATGCAGCAGGGCATGGCGCACCTGCAGGGCGTCTTCAGCCTCGACGGTTTCAGCGCCGACACGCTGACCGGCCGCCTGCAGCTCGTCGGCATCGGCCTCGCCGTCACCGTGGTAACCCAGTCGTCGAGTGCCGGCGTCGCCATCGCGCTGGCGGCGATCGGCGCCGGCGCCATCGATTTCAGCCAGGCCGCGGCGCTGGTCATCGGCATGGACATCGGCACCACGTCGACGGCGGCGCTGGCGACCATTGGCGGCTCGACCGCAATGCGCCGCACCGGCCTCGCCCATGTCATCTACAATCTGATGACCGGGACGGCCGCCTTCTTCCTGCTCGGGCCGCTGACCACGGCGGTGGCGGCGACAAGCGCGGCAGCCGGTCTTGGCGACGACCAGATCAACCTGGTCGCCTTCCACACGACGTTCAACATGCTCGGCGTTGCCGTCATCCTGTTCTTCACGCGCCCGTTCGCCGATGTCGTCATCTGGCTCGTGCCGGAGCGCGGACCGCGGCTCACCGCCCGGCTCGACGAACGCCTGCACGTCGACCCGGCGGCGGCCGCCGACGCCATCGGCGCGACCATCGACGAGATCGCCCGGTTCCTGTTCGCGGTCCTGGCCGACCAGCTTTCCGGCGTTTCGCAGTTGCACGCCGAACGCCGGCTGGCGACGGCGGCGGGAGCCATCGACGAGACGCGGCAATTCGCCGAGCGCGTGCGCACCGATCAGGCGCAGGCGATGGCCAGGCGCCGCCACCTGGCGGCCCTGCACGCCCTCGACCACCTGGTGCGGTTGCGCAACCGCTGTACGCAAGGGGCCCGTGTGCAGACGGTCCTCGCCGATCCCGGTCTCAGGCGGTCGGGCGACGAGATGGCAGCCATCCTGCGCGCCATCATCGACGGCAGTTTGTCGGACGATGCCGAGGCACGCCTCGACGCGCTGCGCCACCGGCTGCGCGATGCCCGCCACGAAGCGCGCGAGGAGACGATCGCTGCTGCCGCCAGCGGCGCAATGGCCACCTCCGACGCGATGCTGCGGCTCGACGCCATCCGCTGGCTGCACCGGGTCGCCTATCATCTGTGGCGAATCGTCCACCACCAGCGCGCCGCCCGAAGTGAGGCGCCACCGCCGGTTCAGGCCGCCGATCCGTTCCCGGCGCCGCCGGAAGCGCCGCCTGCCGGTGGTTGAGGTGGTTACGGCTGCAGCACGTAGGTGCCGGGCGCCTCGCACAGCGGCGGACAGGCGCGGCTGCCCATCGTGGGCAGCTCCATCGGCTCCTCCGAGCGGGCCGCCAGCCATTCGGCCCAGGCCGGCCACCACGAGCCCTCTTCCTGCCTGGCGCCATGCAGCCAGGTGTCGGGATCGGCATGCGGCTCGCCGTGCCGGTATTCGAGGCGCCTGAACGAACGGTTGGGATGGCCGGGCTCGGAGACGATGCCGGCATTGTGGCCGCCCGAGGTGAGCACGAAATCGACATCTGTGTCGAGCAGATGCGTCAGCTTGAACACCGAGCGCCATGGCGCCACATGGTCGGTGACGGTGCCGACGGCAAACACCGGCACGTCGATATCCTCGACATGAATGCGGCGCCCGTCGACCATGTAGCGGGCCTGCGCCAGGTCGTTGTTGAGGAACAACTGGCGCAGATATTGCGAATGCATGCGGTAGGGCATGCGCGTGGCGTCGGCGTTCCACGTCATCAGGTCGGTCATCGGCTGGCTGTCACCCATCAGATATTCGCTGACCAGGCGCGACCAGACCAGGTCCTGCGAGCGCAACATGCGAAAGGTGCCGGCCATCTGGCGCTGGTCGAGATAGCCGCTCGCCGACATGACGCCTTCGAGGAAGGTCACCTGGCTCTCGTCGATGAACAGGCCGATCTCGCCCGGCTCCTCGAAATCGACCTGGGCGGCGAACAGGCTCACCGTCGCCAGCCGCTTGTCGCCGTCACGGGCCATGGCGGCGGCCGCGATGGTGAGCAGCGTGCCGCCGAGGCAATAGCCGACGGCGTGGACCTTGGGGCTCGCCGTCACCGACTGGACGGCCTCGAGCGCCGCCATGACGCCGAGACGACGATAGTCATCGAGCGAGGTCTCGCGCATTTCCGGACCCGGATTGCGCCAAGAAATGCAGAAGACGGTGAAGCCCTGGTCGACCAGGTAGCGGATCATCGAATTGTGCTGCTGCAGGTCGAGGATGTAGTATTTCATGATCCACGCCGGCACGATCAGGACCGGCTCGGGTCTGACCTTGCCCGTGGTCGGACGGTACTGGATCAGTTCGATCAGCTCGTTGCGGAAGATGACCGCCCCCGGGGTCACCGCCAGGTTGGCGCCGACCTTGAAGTCGCTGTCGGCGGCGCCATTCGTGCCGGCGAGCGCCTTGGCGGCATCGGCAACGAAGCGACCGAAGCCGCGCACCAGGTTGGTGCCGCCGGCTTCGGCGGTGCGCTCGATGACCACCGGATTGGTGAAAGGGAAATTCGACGGCGACAGCATGTCGAGGAACTGGCGGCTGTAGAAGTCGACCAGCCGGGCATGGCGGGCCGTCACCCCCGGAACGTGCGTGGTGGTGTTGTGCCACCATTGCTGCGACAGCAGGAACGACTGGCTCATCAGGTTGAAGGGGAAGCGACACCACGCCGGATCGTCGAAGCGGCGATCCTGCGCCAGCGGCACAATGCACCGTTCGGCGCATTCGCCCTTCAGGGCGCACTCGCCCAGATAGCGACGCAGGCGCACCCACTTCTCGATGGCCTTGACGCCGATCTGGGCCTGCTTGCCGGGAGCGACAGCCAGATGCAGCCACCAGTCGAGCCAGGCCTCGTAGAGGCTGATCGGCGACATGCCGTGCGTGGCCACGCCGAGCGCGGCAAGAAACCGGCGGTTGGCCGCCTGGTAGTGATCGGCCTCGGGCGCTTCGGCTGGCGCCGGCGCGACGCTCGTCACCGCGGCCGGCGGTTGCGGCCGCGTGGGGGTCGGCCGTGAGGGCGTAGGCCCGGCGCCACGCCGGGCCGCTCGCGTTCGTGGGTAGGCAGCCATCGGCAGTTCCTGATCTCGGCGGCCGGGTCGACGGGAGGCGCCGGCGGCCGCGCCGGACGCCGCCATTCAGGCGGCGGTGCGCGTCGCCAACTCCTCGGCGAAGGCGCGCGATTCGCGCTCGATCGTCCGCGCGGCATCGGCCGCCGCCTTCGATTCGATGCGGACCAGCCTGCCGGCCTCGTTGGAATAGTCGCTGAACGCCTCGCGCCAGAAATCGACGCAGACGTCGTAGGTGTCGCCGTGTTCCTGGCTCGCCGCCAGCGCGTCGACAAACTTCATGTCCTTCTCGAAGCGCCGCTGCAGGAAGGCGAGCGTCTCGATCTGGTAGCGCAGTGCCGCCTTGACGGCCTCGCCCTGGATCTCGGCCATGGCGAGGCAGGCACTCTGGGCTTCCTTCGGCAGGAACGGCGCTTGCGGCAGGGAGAATGGGCTGCTGGTCTCGGTCTTGCTCATTGCGGCACCTTTCGCGTTCGAGTTCGGGCCCCCGCGCCCCTCCCGCCTGGCGGCTAGACCACCACCCTGGCACGGCATCGCAACCAAATAATGACCGCGGGCGATGCCCGCATTGATTCGTGTCAAACGCCCGGATGATTTCTGCTGCCGCCCCGCAACTGGCGACGCGGCTCCGCGGTCATGGCAAAATCACCGTTTGTTCTTGCAGAACATCAGTCGAACATGTTAGGAATGTTCGTGATTTGTTTTGGATGCCACAGCCGCGGCGGGATCGCCCCGCCCAGCGGACAATGGCGGGAGGCGACAACATGTTGACGCGCAAGCAGCAGGAATTGCTCCTGTTCATTCACCAGCGCCTCCAGGAGGACGGCGTGCCGCCCTCCTTCGACGAGATGAAGGACGCGCTCGACCTCAAGTCGAAATCCGGCATCCACCGGCTGATTACCGCGCTGGAGGAGCGCGGCTTCATCCGCCGGCTGCCCAACCGAGCCCGCGCGCTTGAGGTGATCCGCCTGCCCGATGCGTTCGCCCACCGCCAGGCGGGCACGGCTGGACGGCGTCCGCGCGGCTTTTCGCCGAGCGTCATCCGCGGCGACCTCGACCGTGCTGCCCCGGATGCGGCGGGTCGCCGCCCGCCACACCCGCAGGAGGAAGGCGACGTTTCCATCTCCATTCCGGTCATGGGCCGCATCGCCGCCGGCGTGCCGATCTCGGCCATCCAGGACCACACCCACAACGTTTCGGTGCCGCCCGACATGATCGGCCTCGGCACCCATTTCGCCCTTTCCGTGCAGGGCGATTCGATGATCGAGGCCGGCATTTTCGACGGTGACACGGTAATCGTGCGCCAGACCAATTCCGCCGATGCCGGCGACATCGTCGTCGCCCTGATCGACGACGAGGAGGCGACGCTGAAGCGGCTGCGGCGCAAGGGCGCCTCGATTGCGCTTGAAGCGGCCAATCCCGCCTACGAGACGCGCATCTTCAGCCAGGACCGGGTCAAGATACAAGGCCGCCTCGTCGGCCTGATCCGGCGCTACTGATCGCCTGCGGGGTCGGCGCGGCGGCCGGGATCTGACGGCGGCGTATCGTCGTTCGCGTCGGTTGCGCGTGCGTGCCAGGGTCGCGACCCGGCGGGAATGGCAGAGCGGACGCGGATTGCGGCCTCGGCCGGACCTGGCGCCGGGCCGGCGGCCTCCTCCAGCCACACCGCGTGGCTGCCATGGCTCTCGAAATCGCCGCGCTTGAGGACCAGTTTCGGGGTTCGCGCGCCGCAGCGCACCCAGCGCAGCCGCGGCGCCACCAATATGTCGGCGCTGGCGCAGGCCTGCGACAGCAGTCGCGGCGCGTAGACGACCTCAAGCCGCAGGCCGGTGCGCAGCCGCGCCGCGCACCAGTCGCGGCCGCACCCGGAGGCAACCACCGAGCGGTCACCGGCGGCCCCGCCCGACCAGGCCCGCAGCCAGATGTCGGAAACGAACCGGTTGCGCCGTGGATAGAGCAGCACCAGCCGGCCGGCCGCGTCGGCCACCGCGATCGCCCTCCCATCCTGGGAAACGAGCAGGTCGGGCGGCGGCCCGGCGCCGGCCAGCAGCGGCAGCGCGGCGAGCGGCGCCAGGCCGATGAGGCGTAGCCGCGAGCGCATCAGCGTCAGAACGGCCAGTCCGGCCGCTCCGGCGGCAAGAAAGGCAGCGGACTGGGCGCCGGTGACCCCGGCCACGCCGAAGCTGTTCACCCAGTCCGAGATCGCCATCATCCGCTCGATCCCCCAGCCAAGCAAGGCGAGCGGCAGGCGCTCCAGCCCATACGGCATGGCCAGCGTCGAGACGAGGGCTGTCGGCATGACCACCAGCGACACGATCGGCATGGCGAGCGCGTTGGCGGCGAGCCCCAGCGGCGCCACGCGGTGAAAGTGCCAGGCCGCGAACAGCGCCGTGGCAAGCCCGGCGACCAGGCTGGTGAACAGCAGCGCGCCGAAATAGGCCGACACCGTCGCGGCGAGGCGCGCCGGCGCCGACGGCTGACGGCCGGACCGGTCCGCCCGCCGGCGACCGCCGCGCCGCGTCCAGGCCTCGTAGGCGGCGACGAGCGCGGCGGCGGCCGCAAACGACATCTGGAAGCCCGGCTCGAGCAGGCTTTCAGGCGCCAGCGCCAGGATGATCAGCGCCGCCACGGCCACGTTGCGGATGGTCACCGCCCGCCGGTCGGCCAGCATCGCCGCCAGCATGACAGCGATCATGATCCAGGCGCGCTGGGTGGCGACCGAAGCCCCCGAGATGACGAGATAGGCCGTGGCCGCCGCCAGGCCTGCCCCGGCAGCCCATTTGCGCACGGGATAGCGCAGCGCCACCGCCGGCAGCCAGGCAAGCAGCCAGCGCATGACGCCGATGACGGTCAGCGCCACCAGCGCCATGTGCAGTCCGGAGATCGCCAGGACGTGGGCGAGGCCCGACCGGCGCAGGCTCTCCGATGTCGCCTCGTCGATGCCGCTGCGGTCACCGGTGATCAGCGCCACCGCGATGTCGCCCGGTTCGCCGGCGAGTCCGGCTCGGATGCGCTCCGCCAGCGCCTTGCGCAGCCGGTTGAGCGCGATTGCCGCCCGTTCGGCCGGCGCGGCGCCCGCCGGCCCTTCGCGCTTGGCCGGCGCGCCGTAGAAGAAGCCGGTGCCGCCCAGCCCGTCGAAGCGGGCAAAGAAGGCGAAGTCGTAACCGCCGGGATAGGCCGGGCCCGAGATCGGCATGATCCGCGCCCTGCCCGCGATCCGGTCGCCGGCCACGATGTGCTGCTGCCGGCTGGTCGACGACAGGCGCAGGCGGCGCGGCAGCTCGGCCGCCTCGATCCCGGCGATCGATTCGGGCCGGATCAGATAGCGCGGGGCGCCGCGCGCATTGGCGTCGACGCGGATCACCAGGCCGGTCACCCGCGCCGTCATCTCGCGGGCGATCACCGGCGTGTCGGTCAGTTGCACCCTGACCTGCGCAGCACTCATGCCGGCGAGGCAGACCGACGCAGCGATCAGCACGGCATGCGCCACGCCGTGGTGCTGCTGACGCCAGGCCATGAGGCCGGCGCCCGCCGCCGAGGCCGCAACGACCACCAGCACCGGTTCGGCGGGGGCGGCGAAATAGGCGAGAATGCCAAGGGCAAACAGTACCGCCACCAGATGAAACAGTCCGCCGGTCTGCCGTTCGCGCTCGATTGCCGCGCCAATACGGCCGGCGCTGCCGAGCCGCGCCTCCGACAGGCGCAGCCAGAGCCGCCGCCAGGGGCCGGGCGAGAACTGGTTGGTGCGCAGCCGGCCAGGCTGTTGCGGCGGCGCCGGCGCCAGCCCGGCCAGGCGGCCACGCGCGCTTCCAGTTGCCTCCCTGCCGCCCGCCTGCGCCATCGCGGTGCCGCCCCCCGCCGGCCACCTTCGCGCCCCCGCCTTGCCTGCCGGCACAGCTATGCTACATCAGCGCCCATGGGATGGCCATTCGCCGATTGCGGCGAGGCCGGCCTGCAACCCGCCTTTGCACCGCAATCTCCCGAAACCATGTAGATGGCCTCCAATACGATCACCCGCTTCGCGCCGTCACCGACCGGCTTCCTGCATATCGGGGGGGCGCGCACGGCACTGTTCAACTGGCTCTACGCCAGGGCGCATGGCGGCCGCATGCTGCTGCGTATCGAGGACACCGACCGCGAACGGTCGACACAGGCCGCCGTCGACGCCATTCTCGACGGGCTGTCCTGGCTCGGCCTCGACTGGGACGGCGAGCCGATCTCGCAGTTCGCCCGCGCCCCGCGCCATCGCGCGATGGCCGAACAGCTCGTCGCCGACGGCAGGGCCTATTACTGCTTCGCCACCCCGCAAGAACTGGACGAGATGCGCGCCCGGGCACGCGCCGAGGGGCGGCCGCCGCGCTATGACGGACGCTGGCGTGATCGCGACCCGGCCGAGGCGCCGCCCGGCGCCCGGGGCGTCATCCGCATCCGCGCGCCGCTCGACGGCGAGACTGTCGTCGAGGACAAGGTGCAGGGCACCGTGCGCTTTCCCAACAAGGACCTCGACGATTTCGTGCTGCTGCGCTCCGACGGCACGCCGACCTACATGCTGGCCGTCGTCGTCGACGACCATGACATGGGCGTCACCCATATCATCCGCGGCGACGATCATCTGACCAATGCCGGCCGCCAGACGCTCATCTACCGGGCGCTCGGTTGGCAGGTGCCGGTGATGGCCCACATTCCGCTCATTCACGGGCCCGACGGCGCCAAGCTGTCGAAGCGCCACGGCGCGCTCGGCGCGGAGGCCTACCGCGCGATGGGCTACCTGCCCGAGGCGCTGCGCAACTATCTCGTGCGGCTCGGCTGGGCCCATGGCGATGACGAGATAATGTCGACCGAGCAGATGATCGCCTGGTTCGGCTTCGAGGGCATGAGCAGGGGCGCAGCCCGCTTCGACATCGCCAAGCTGCAGGCGCTGAACGGCCACTACATCCGCAACGCCGATGACGACTACCTGCTCGCCCGGCTGATCGACATCCTGCCGCAGGTCGAGGGTGGCGCGGCGATCGCCGCCCGTCTCGATGACCGCACCCGCGCGCAATTGCTGGCGGCCATGCCGGGCCTGAAGGAACGGGCCAGGACCCTCGTCGAACTGATCGATGGCGCCCGCTTCATCTTCGCGGAGCGGCCGCTGGCCATGGACGAACGCGCGGCGGCCATACTCGACGATGGCGGCCGGGCGACCCTGGCCGCGCTGCTGCCGCTCCTGCGCGCCCTTGCCGACTGGTCGGCACCCGCCGCCGAGCGGGTCGTGCGCGACTATGCCGAGCGCAACGCAATCAAGCTCGGCCAGGCCGCCCAGCCGCTGCGCGCCGCGCTGACCGGGCGGGCCGTCTCGCCGCCCGTCTTCGACGTGATGGCCGTGCTCGGACGCGACGAGACACTCGCCCGGCTCGCCGATCAGACCGGCCCTGGCGGGCCCTGAGGTGCGCCGTCCCGAGGCCTTACGGGGGGCGTTCGCGGCACCCCTGACCGCTCCCTTTGTCCGACTTGTGCAACCCCGGCAAATGCGATAGCTCTCTGGCGGCGCTGCCTATTGCAGCGCAACAAATGCCGGCCGTCCTCCCTCGCCGGCAGGTGTGTTACAAGCCAAGTCCTTGGGGTATCGGGCCATCCTGACCGGGAGGGCCGCCCGTGGGATGGGCGCGCAAGTGAAGGGATCGCGACATGACCGAGAAGACGGCTACTCTGACCATCGGCAATGAGAGCTGGGATTTCCCGGTCCGAGCCGGAACGCTCGGCCCCGATGTCGTCGACATCTCGGCGCTCTATGGCAAGGCGGAGCTGTTCACCTACGATCCCGGCTACACCTCCACCGCCTCCTGCGAATCCGAAATCACCTTCATCGACGGCGACAAGGGTATCCTGCTGCACCGCGGCTACCCGATCGAACAGCTGGCCGAGCACGGCGATTTCCTCGAGACCTGCTACCTGCTGCTTTACGGCGAACTGCCCAACAAGGCCGAGAGCGAGGACTTCCATCAGCGCGTCACCATGCACACCATGGTGCACGAGCAGATGCAGTTCCTGTTCCGCGGCTTCCGGCGCGACGCCCATCCGATGGCGGTGATGTGCGGCGTCGTCGGCGCGCTGTCGGCCTTCTACCACGATTCCACCGACATCTCGGATCCGCACCAGCGCATGGTCGCCTCGATCCGCATGATCGCCAAGATGCCGACGATCGCGGCGATGGCCTACAAATATTCGATCGGCCAGCCCTTCGTCTATCCCAAGAACGACCTCGACTACGCGGCGAACTTCCTGCGCATGTGCTTCGCCGTCCCCTGCGAGGAATATGTCGTCAGTCCGGTCATGGCGCGCGCCATGGACCGCATCTTCATCCTGCACGCCGACCACGAGCAGAACGCCTCGACCTCGACGGTGCGCCTTGCCGGCTCGTCGGGTGCCAACCCGTTCGCCTGCATCGCCGCCGGCATCGCCTGCCTGTGGGGGCCGGCCCATGGCGGCGCCAACGAGGCGGCGCTCAACATGCTGGCGGAGATCGGTTCGGTCGACCGCATTCCCGAATATATCGACCGCGCCAAGGACAAGGACGATCCCTTCCGCCTGATGGGCTTCGGCCACCGCGTCTACAAGAACTACGACCCGCGCGCCCGCATCATGCAGAAGACCTGCCACGAGGTACTCGGCGAGCTCGGCATCAAGGACGATCCGCTGCTCGAAGTCGCGATGGAACTGGAGAAGATCGCCCTGTCCGACGACTATTTCATCGAGAAGAAGCTCTATCCGAACATCGATTTCTATTCCGGCATCACGCTCAAGGCGCTGGGCTTCCCGACCACCATGTTCACGGTGCTGTTCTCGCTGGCGCGCACCGTCGGCTGGATCGCCCAGTGGAAGGAGATGATCGAGGACCCGCGCCAGCGCATCGGCCGTCCGCGCCAGCTCTATACCGGCGCCACGCGCCGCGACTACGTGCCGATCGAGCAGCGCTGAGGCGCCCCAGTCAGGCCGTCGGTGCCCGCCCGGCCAGTTCCAGCACCTTGCGCGCGGCGATCGTGCCGGGCGCCTCGGTTGGCGCCAGGATTTGCGCCATGCGCTCGAAGCCTTCGACCTGCGTCCGCCGTTCCAGGCCGTCGCGCAACAGCGCCTCGATGGCCCGTGCCAGCCATCCCGGCCGGATCATGTCGTCCACCCGCTCGGGCACCAGTGCCTCGTCGGTGATGAGGTTGGGCAGCGCCGCCGACCAGCCGGTGATCAATCCGCGAAACAGGTACATCAGCCAGTCGAGCCGGTAGATCGAGATGGTCGGGACGCGGTGGAGGGCCAGTTCCAGCAGCACCGTGCCGGATGCCGCCAGCGCCGCGTCGGCCCTGGCGAACGCCTCAAGCTTGGCTGCCTCGCCCGACACGATCTGCGGCGGCCGCGGCCAGGCGGCGACCGTCCGCCGGATTTCGTCTTCCAGATGGGCGACGGCCGGCAGGATGACGGTCAAGGCATTGCCGCGCCGCGCCAGTATGTCGAGCGTGGCGGCGATGTCGGGCAGCAGCAGGCGCACCTCCGACCGTCGCGAACCCGGCAGCACCAGCAGCACTTTCTCGGCCGAGACGGGGCGGGCGTTCATGTCGGCAAAACGCGCCGCCAGCGGGTGGCCGACATAGGTCGCCGGCGGTCCTCCGAGTTCGGCCAGCACCTTCGGCTCGAACGGCAGCAGCGCCAGGATATGGTCGATCGTCCCGACCATCGCCCGCGCCCGGCCCGGACGCCACGCCCACACGCTCGGGCAGACATATTTGACGATCGGGATGCCGGGCAGCCGCCGCTTCACCCGCCGGGCGACGCGGAAGGAGAAGTCAGGGCTGTCGATCAGGACGACGACGTCCGGCCGCCGCGCGACGATGTCGCCGGCGACCTGGCCGATCCGTTGCGCCAGCGTCGGCAGCCGCCCCACCACGCCGGCAAGCCCCATCACCGAAATATCGCTGATGTCGAACAGGCTGGTCAGGCCGAGCCCGCGCATGCGCGGCCCGGCGAGTCCGAGAAAACGTGTCGAAGGCCTCATCCGGCGCAGCGCCGCAACCAGGTCAGCCCCCAGAGCGTCGCCCGATTCCTCGCCGACGACGACGTAGATGCTCAATGGCCCGCCGGTGCCCGGTTCAGCCATCTCCGCCGATTTCCCCCGCCCGCACGCCGTAGATGTAAATGCCCGCGCGCCCGGCCAGTTCGACGGTGCGCGCCCGCTCCAGCACGATCGAGCGCTCCGCCTCCATGGCGATGCCGCGCAGACCGGCCTCGGCCACTGCCTCGACGGTCAGCGGGCCGATCGCCGGCAGGTCGGCGCGGATGTCCTGCCCGGGCTTCATCGTCTTGACCAGTACGCCGTTCCTGCCCTGCGCCGGCATCCGGCCGGCGGCGCGCATGCGCACGATGCGCGCCAGCATCTCGTCGGTGCCCTCGGCCGCCTCGACGGCAACGACACGACCGCCCTCGGCGACCGCCGCCTGGCCGATATCGAGATTGCCGAGCGCCTTGCAGGCCGCGTAGGCCAGCCGGATGTTGTCGAAATCGCGCCTCGACGGCCGGCGGCCGGCGATCGCGCCGGCGGCGGCCAACAGCCGCGGCGCGATCTGGTGGGCGCCCACGACGGCAATGCCACGGCGCTCGAACAGCTTGATCGTTCCGCTCAGCACCGTGTTGTCGCCGCCGAGCATGAAGATCAGCGCCTGCGGCAATGCCTTGACGCCGCCCCAGTCGAGCTTGAGTTGCAGCACGTCGGGGCGCTGGCGGATGCCGCCGGCCAGCACCACCTCGCGGATGCCGTGGCTATCGAGTAGGTCGAACAACCGGCCGAGTTGGCCCCATGACAGCGTTTCGCCGGGGAAGGCCCGGATGTCCTCGCCCGCCTCGCCGGCGATGCCCACCATGTAGGGGCGGCGGCCGGCCTCCACCGCGCCGAGGGCGATCTCGACCGGCAGCATGCCGTAGCCGCAGATGATCGCGAGGTCGGGCGCGTAGCCGGCCGGAACATTGCCCGCCCACTGCTCGGCGCGCCGCGCCATGGTCAGCCGTCGCGGCCGTTGCGCGGCGTGCACAGGGCGCGGTCGCCGCTGTTGCGGATGAAGTCGACGATGCGAGCGACGACGGGATCGGCCGTAAGCGCCGCCTCCATCTGCGCCACCGCCTGCTGCACCGGCACCCCGGCATGGAACAGCTCCTTGAAGGCGCGCCGCGCATTGTGGATGCTGTCACGGGCGATGCCGGCGCGCTTCATGCCGACGAGGTTGAGGCCGCCGAGATAGGCGCGGTTGCCGAGCGCGGCGCCGAATGGAATGACGTCGTTCTCGACGCCAGCAAGGCCGCCGATGAAGGCGTTGTTGCCGATCCGGCAGAACTGGTGGACGCCGGCCCCGCCGCCGATGATGACATGGTCGCCGACCTTGCAATGGCCGGCCAGCATGACGTTGTTGGAAAAGATGACGTGATTGCCGACGACGCAATCGTGGGCGACGTGCGAATTGGCGAGGAAGACACAGTGGTGACCGACCAGCGTCTCGCTGCGGTCGCCGGCCGTGCCCGGGTTCATGGTGACGCCTTCGCGGATGATGCAATCGGTGCCGATCACCAGCGAGTTGGGCTCGCCGCGGTATTTGAGGTCCTGCGGCTCATGGCCGATCGAGGCGAACGGGAAGATGCGCGTGCGCGCCCCGATCCGGGTATTGCCGGCAACGACGACGTGCGATCTGAGTTCGACGCCGTCCTCCAGGACGACACCGGCGCCGATCTGGCAGAACGGCCCGATGCGGACACCGGCTCCCAGCATTACCTCGTCCGCGATGACGGACGAGGGGTGGATCTGTGGCTGCATCAGGAATTGCCCTCGGGGTCGACCATCATGGCGCTGATCACGGCTTCGGCCACCCTGTGCGCCTCGACATGGGCCGTGCAGTCATATCTGAAGATGTTGCCGCGCTGCTTCAGCTTGATCACGTCTATGCGCAAGACGTCGCCCGGGATGACCGGCTTGCGGAACTTGGCCCCGTCGATGGTCATGAAATAGACCAGCTTGCGCTGCCCCTTGGAGTGGCGGTTGGCGACGATGGCACCGCAGGTCTGCGCCATCGCCTCGATGATCAGCACGCCCGGCATGATCGGTTCACCGGGGAAATGGCCGTTGAAATGCGGTTCGTTGAAGGTGACGTTCTTGATCCCGGTCGCCCGGGTGTCGTCCTCCATGTCGATGATCCGGTCGATGAGGAGGAACGGATAACGATGCGGCAGCAACCGGAAGAGTTCGCGAATCCTGATGGTGTCGAGCGTGCTGGTATCGGTCATGCCTCGCCCTTCCCGCCCTTTCGTGACCTCGTGAGCATGGATTTCAGGATCAGGTTGAGTTTTGCCCAGTCGCGAATGGGCATGGCGGGATAGCCGATAACCTTCTCGCCCGGCGCCACGTTGTGATGGACCCCCGCGCCTCCGCCGATCTGGGCGCCGTCGCCGATCTTGATGTGTCCGACCACCCCGGCCTGGCCGGCGACGACCACATAGTCACCGAGCGTGGCGCTGCCGGCCACGCCGGCCAGTCCGACGATGACGCAGTGACGGCCGATGACGACGTTATGGCCGATCTGCACCAGATTGTCGATCTTGCTGCCCTCGCCGATCACCGTGTCGCGGTTGGAGCCACGATCGACGGTGGAATTGGCGCCGATCTCGACATGGTCCTGGATGATGACCCGGCCGATCTGGGCGATCTTGCGGTGGCCGCCCGGACCCATCGCGAAGCCGAATCCGTCCTGGCCGATGCGCACACCCGGATGGATGATGACATTGTCGCCGATGAAGGCGTGACTGACCGACGCGCCGGCGCCGATCGTGGTGTGGCGGCCGATCTGGACGTTGGCGCCGATCACGGCATTGGCGTGCACCTGGCTGCCGCGCCCGATGGCGACGCCATGGCCGATGACGGCGCCAGCCTCGACGACTACGCCGTCCTCCAGGCTGACCTCGCGACCGACATGCGCCCGCGGCGAAACACCGGCCTCTCCGGTCGGCGGCTGCGGCCGGGCGGCGGTGGGGTAGAGCATCGACAGCGCAGTCGCGTAGGCCTGGTAGGGCTGCTCGTGGACCAGCACATGGACGCCCGCCGGGATGCGCTCGGCGTTCCTGCCGTGGCAGAACACCGCCGAGGCGCCCGTATGCGCCGCCTGTGCCAGGTATTTGGGATTGTCGATGAAGGAGATGCTGCCCGCCCGCGCCGATTCGATCGGCCCGGCGGCGCTGATGACGAAATCGCCGGCATCCGGGTCCAGCAGCCGGGCGCCGGTGGCCCCGGCGATTTCGGCAAGCAGCCGCGGCGTCACCGCGAAGAAGGAAGGACTGGTCATCGGACGGTTCTCTTGGCCGGCGTCCGCCGCAATGGCGGGCGCCCGCCGATGATGGGCCATCAGCCGCAGGAAGAGCCCTTAGGGCCGCCCGCCGGCCCATGCAATGGGCGATCGTCAGAAATTGGTGCTGATGCCGAAATTGAATTCCCGATTGCGGTCCCAGGGCGCCTCCGAGATCGGGATGGCATAGTCGATGCGCAGCGGGCCGAACGGCGAGGCCCAGATCAGCGAGGCGCCGACCGAGGCGCGCAGGGTGTTGTCGTCGAGGCGCTGCGCGCTGACGCCGGGATTGTTGGTCAGCACCGCGGCGCGGCTCGCCGAATCCAGTCCCCACAGCTGGCCGGCGTCGACGAAGAAGGCGCCGCGGATGCCGATCGATTCCGGGATATAGGGCATCGGGAAGGTGATTTCGCCGGTCGCGTTCCAGTAGTAGAGACCGCCGAGCGCGTCGCCCGTCACCGGATCGCGCGGACCGAAGCCGTAGTTCTCAAAGCCGCGTATCTGCCGGCTGCCCTGGAAGAAGTTGTCCTGCGCGCGGTAGGCGGCGGTGCCGCCATAGAGCGTGTTGGCGCCGGCGCGCGCCCGCAGCATTCCGACGATGTCGGCATATTCCGACAGCGGCAGGAAGGCGACGGCGCTGCCCTCGGTGCGCAGGTACTCGGCGTCGCCGCCGGCCCCGTAGAAGTCCTGGCGCAGGGTGAGATAGATGCCCTCGCGTGGATCGCGCACATTGTCGAGGTCGGTATAGGTGAGCGTGTAGCCGAACCCCGACTTGATCCATGAGGTCGGCGATACCGGCGGCGCCAGCGCCGCCGACAGTTCGCCCGGCGCGTTGCCCTGGATGCCGTCGCCGGCCCCGGTGTCAATCCGCGAGGATGCGATGTCGGTATCTTCGCTGACGAAGGTGTAGAACACCTGCTGCTGCAGCTTGTCGGTCAGCGGCATGCCGAGGCGCAGCGTCGCGCCAAGCGAGTCAAGCCCGTAACCACGGTTGGAATTGGCGTCGCTGCGCGCCGAGACGATGTCGTAGCCTGCCGAGATCCGGTAGCCGAGGAAATAGGGCTCGGTGAAGCTGAACGTGTAGGTCCGGTTGTCGCCGTCGAGATCGCCGAAACCGGCGGCGATCTTCACAAACTGGCCGCGGCCAAGGAAGTTCCGCTCCGAGAACGATATCTCGCCGAGCGGGCCGGAGGCGGTGGAATAGCCGCCGCCGATCGCGAACTCGCCGGTCGCCTTGTCGATGACCCGGACGACGAGCACCACCCGGTCAGGGGCGTCGCCCGGCCGCGTCGAGATATCGACCTGCTCGAAGAAGCCGAGCGCCTCGAGCCGGCGCTTGGCCTTCTGCACCATCACCTGGTTGAGCGCATCGCCCTCGGAAATGTCGAACTCGCGGCGGATGACGTGATCGCGCGTGCGATCGTTGCCGATGATGGCGATCTCCTGGATGTAGACGCGCGGCCCCTGGTCGATCTCGTAGACGACGTCGATGGTGGCGGTGTCGAAATTGCGGTTGCCGCGCGGGGTGACACGGACGAAGGCGTAGCCGCGCGCGGCGATCGATTCGGTGAGCGCGATCACCGTGTCCTCGACATCCTTGGCGCTGTAGTGCTTGCCGCCGACCGTCTTCAGCAGCGGATAGAGCGCCTCGGCGTCGATCTCGGCGATGGTGTTGTCGATCGCCACATTGCCGAACCGGTAGCGCACGCCCTCGTCGATGGTGAAGGCGATGACGTACTGGTTGGCCACCGCGTCATAGCTCACGTCGGAGGAGATGATCTGGAAGTCGGCATAGCCATTGTTGTAGTAGAACCGGCGCAGGCGCTCCTCGTCGGACTGCAGGCGGTCCGGATCGTAGATGTCGTCATTGTTGAGCCAGCTGAAGATGTGGCTCTGCTTGGTCTCGATGATGTCGCGCAGGCGGGCCGTTCCGAAGGCATTGTTGCCGACGAACACGATCTGCTTGATCTTGGTCTTGTCCCCCTCGGAGATGCGGAAGACGACATTGACGCGCTTGTTGGCGAGCGGCACGATCTCGTAGGTGACGCCGGCGTCCTTGCGGCCGACGCGCGCATAGGCCTCAAGGATGCGATCGACGTCGGAACTGACCTTCTCCTCCGAATAGGTCGAGCGCGGCGCCGACTGGACGACGGAGGCCAGCACCTCGTCCTTGAGGCGCTTGTTGCCCTCGAAGAAGACCTGGTTGATGATTCCGCTCTCGTCGACCTCGACGACCAGCGTGCCGCCCGACTGGTAGATGGCGACGTCGGTGAACAGCCCGGTGGCGAACAGCGCCTTGACCGAATCGTCGATGTCCTTGTTGGAGAAGCTCTGGCCGGGAGTGATGGTCAGGTAGGAGATGACGGTCTGAGCATCCATGCGGGCGTTGCCGCGCACCTCGATGCGGTTGACCACGGCGGCCTGCGCCTGGCTCACAAGGGCGACCTCGCCGAGCGGGCCCACGGACATGGGGAAACCGGCGAGAAGCGCCGCCATCACGGCCACGCCGAGGAATTTTCGTACTGGAACCATTCGCGATTACGTCTTCTTGCTGCCCGGACCGTTCCGCTCGTGTCGCCCGCTCTTGTTGTCGTGGTGGCCAGCGCCGCCGCTCATTGTCCGAAGTCTCTGGTCCGCCCTGCTTCGCCCCAGCCTATGACCCGATTGCGGCGAAGACGCGCCAAGCCGGTCACGCAACGGCAGAATCCCGCTTCGTTAACGATCCTTTTACAGTGTTTTGTCCCCCGTGCAACCGGCGCCGGACGCAGGATTTTTTCATTGTGTCAATGTGTTGCAGTTTGGCCATCGCAATCGGGAGGCATGGTTAACCGCGGCTTTCCACCGCGCGCGACCATGGCCCCTGCATGGCACCCGCAATGGTCGCGTCGCCAGGGCTCAGCTCGACCGCAGGAACAGCTGCGTCACATCATTCCAGGTCGCCACCACCATCAGCATCAGCACGATGGCCAGGCCGAGCCGGAAGCCCATCTCCTGCATGCGCTCGCTCAGCGGGCGGCCGCGTACCGCCTCGATGGCGTAGTAGACGAGATGGCCGCCATCGAGCATCGGAATCGGGAACAGGTTGAGCAGTCCAATGCTCACCGACAGCAGCGCCGCCAGGTTGAGAAGGGCGCCGACGCCAAGCGTCGCCACGTCGCCCGACACCTTGGCGATCCTGAGCGGTCCGCCGAGCTGGTCGGCCGAGCGTTCGCCGATGAGGATGTCGCCGACATAGCCCAGCGTGTGGGTGATGATGAACCAGGTCTCGCCGAATGCCATCGTCACGGCCTCGACCGGACCCGACCGCACGATGCGCATGTTGGCCGCGCCGCTGTCGTTGACCAGTCCGATGAAGCCGATTTCCTGGGTGTTGCCGAACCGGTCGGTGCGCGCCTCCAGCTTCGGCGTGACCGTCAGGCCGACCTCGCCGCCGTCGCGCTCGACGACGAACGTCATTTCGCGCCCCGGATTGGGCGCCACCAGGCGCGGGATGTCAGTAAACGATTCGATGCGCGTACCGTCGACGCGGCGCACGATGTCGCCGGACATGAAACCGGCCTGCTCGGCCGGGCTCCCGGGCTGCACACCGGTCACCAGCGGCTCGGTGACGACGCGCCCGAGCGTCATGAAGCTGACTGAAAAGATGACGACCGCGAGGATGAAGTTGGCGAGCGGCCCCGCGGCGACTATGGCAGCCCGCTGGCCGACCGGCTTGTGGGTGAAGCTGACCTTGCGTTCGGCCTCGCTCATCGTCGCGGCCCGTTCGAAATCGGGCGTCGAGGCGACGCTGTCGTCGCCGAAGAACTTCACATAGCCGCCGAGCGGGATCGCCGAGACCTTCCAGCGCGTCCCTTTGGCGTCGGTGCGGCCCCATAGCTCCGGACCGAACCCGACCGAGAAAGCGTCGACCCGGACATTGTACCAGCGGGCCACCAGGAAATGGCCAAGCTCATGAAAGAAAACGACGATCGTCAGCACGATCAGGAACGGAACGGCATAGCCGAGGAGGCCGGCACCCGGTAGCTCCATCAATTGCTGCATCACGCGTTCCCTGAATTTCGACCTCGCGCCGGGCCGGCGCGGCAAAGGGCCGGCAAGGGCCGGCCGGCGCGGTCATCGGCGACGATTGATAGCTGATATCATGGCAGTACAAAGGCGGCAAACAGCGCTTCGCCTGCCCCGCCGGGGACAAGCATGCCGCCACCGGCGAGGCCACCGGCGACCCACGTCGCCACCGCCGCCAGGATGAGGCCGTCGATACGGTCGAACATGCCGCCATGGCCAGGGATGATGGCGCCCGAATCCTTCACGCCGAAGCGCCGCTTCATCCAGGATTCGGCGAGGTCGCCGAGCTGGGCGACGATGCTGAGCGCCGCCACCAGCATGATGGCACCGCCCGACAGGCCGTGGCCGAGTGCCGCCAGCAGCGCCAGGCCGACGACGATGGCGCCGGCGAGCCCGCCGGCGAAACCCGCGACCGTCTTGTTGGGCGATATCCTCGGCGCCAGCTTCGGCCCGCCGATGGCGCGTCCGGCGAAATAGGCGAATGTGTCGGTCGCCCAGACGAGGCCGAACAGCAGCAGGATGACCTGGGCGCCGGTCGGGCCCGTCGCCCGCAACAGCGCCAGCGCCAGGAAGGGCAGCGCCGTGCAGGCAAGACCCGCCGCCCCCCAGAAGGTGCGCCTGACCGCCACTTCCCAGCCGGCCAGGCCGAGGACGCAGGCGGCCGTGATCCAGACGGCGGCCGTGGGGCCGAGCCCGAACCATCCGGCGGCGACGACGCCGAGCGCCATCAGGCAGGCCCGACCCATGCCGGCCGGCAACGCCTGCTCGGCGATGCGCAGATATTCGATCAGCACCAGCGCGGAGACCGCGGCGCAGAACGCGGCAAAGACGGCTCCGCCGAGCCAGGCCGCGGCAAGGGTGACCGCGATCAGAACGATGGCCGATGCGACGCGCAGCGCCAGTTCCGGTTTCCTGCCCCCCGTGCTGCCAACAGGCGCCATCAGGAATAGGCGCTCCCCGATCCGACCATCTCGACGACGGCTCCGAAGCGGCGCTTGCGCCGGCCGAACTGCTCGATGGCGGCGGCCAGATCGGACTCGCGGAAGTCGGGCCAGTATTTCTCGACGAAGATGAGCTCGGAATAAGCGCACTGCCACAGCAGGAAGTTGGATAGGCGCTGTTCGCCGCTGGTGCGGATGACGAGGTCCGGGTCGGGAATGCCGTAGGTGTCGAGTGCCGTCTCGAACAACGCCGGGTCGATCGCGTCGGGGTCGAGCCGACCCGCCGCCGCCAGCCTGGCGAAATGGCGTGCGGCGCTGGCGATCTCGCCGCGCGCGCCGTAGTTGAAGGCGATGATCAGGTTCTGGCCCGTGTTGCGGGCCGTCCGCTCCTCGGCTTCCACCAGCAGCGGCCCGATATCGGGCGGCAGGCCGGCGCGCTCGCCGATGATGCGTACCCGCACATTGGCGGCGTGCAGTTCGGCCAGATCGCGCCGGATGAAGGTCCTGAGCAGCGAGAACAGTTCGCCCACCTCGCTCTGCGGCCGCGACCAGTTCTCGGTCGAGAAGGAATAGAGCGTGAGGTATTGGAGGCCCATGTCGCGGGCTGCGCGCGCGACGCGGCGGACCGCTTCGACGCCGTGATGGTGGCCGCGCACCCGCGGCAGGCCGCGTTCGGTCGCCCACCGGCCGTTGCCATCCATGATAATGGCCACGTGGCGGGGAAATCCGGCAGGTCCCTCGGCTTCCATCAGGCCCATTCCGTTAGCGCCGGCGCCTGGGCGGCGCCCCTGGCGGCAGGTCAGACCTGCATGATCTCGTTTTCCTTCTGCGCCAGCGTCTGGTCCACCGCCGCGATGTATTCGTCGGTCAGCTTCTGGACCTTGTCGGCCAGCCCATGCGCCTCGTCCTGGCCGATGGCGCCATCCTTCTCGGCCTTTTTCAGGTGGTCCATGCCGTCGCGGCGCACATGGCGCACGGCAACGCGGGCGTGTTCGGCATATTGGTGAGCGATCTTGACCAGTTCGCGGCGGCGCTCCTCGTTGAGTTCGGGCAGCGGGATGCGCAGATTGGTGCCGTCGACGATCGGATTGAGACCGAGATTGGATTCGCGAATTGCCCGGTCGACGGCCCCGACCATGGCCTTGTCCCACACCTGCACCGCGATCATGCGCGACTCGGGCACGGTAATGGTGCCGAGCTGGTTGACCGGCATTGACTGGCCGTAAGCCTCCACATGCACCGAATCGAGCACGCTGGCCGAGGCGCGGCCGGTGCGCAGGCCGGACAGATCGTGCTTGAAGGCGTGCAGCGCGCCTTCCATGCGCTTCCTGAGGCCGTTCAGGTCGGCTGCGGTTTCCGGCATTTCCCGATCCCCCTCTTGCGCTCTTCTCAAGCCGCTTTGCCAGCGCATTGCCGGCGACCGCTCCCTCGGCCCCGGTCAGGCGGACTAGTCGCTGACCGTAGTGCAGCGACCGTTGCCTTGCAATATTCTGACGAACTCGCCCTCCTCGTGGATCGAGAACACGACGACGGTGATGCCCGCGTCGCGGGCAAGGCTTACCGCCGCGGCGTCCATGACGGCAAGTCCCTTTTCGAGCACCTCGGAATGGCCCAGGCGCTCGAAGCGCCTGGCATGGGGGTTCTTGCGCGGGTCCTCCATGTAGATGCCGTCGACCTGCGTGCCCTTGAACAGGGCATCGCAGCGCATCTCGCTGGCGCGCAGCGCCGCGGCGGTGTCGGTGGTGAAGAAGGGGTTGCCGGTGCCGCCGGCGAACACCACCACCTTGCCGTCCTCCAGATGCTCTTCGAGGCGCCGCTGCGAGAACGTCTCCGAAATCTGCGGCATGGTCAGCGCGTTGAGGACGACTGACGGCACGCCGACCGATTCGAGCGCCATGCGCATGGCGAGCGCGTTCATCACCGTCGCCAGCATGCCCATGTGATCGGCCATCACCCGGTCGGCACCCTTGGCCGCCAGCGAGACGCCGCGGAAGATGTTGCCGCCGCCGATGACGACGCCGACGACGACTCCCATCTCGGTGGCCCGCTTGATGTCACGGGCAATACGGGTGGTCACCGCGGGATCGATGCCGAACCCCGATTCGGCCATCAGCGCCTCGCCCGAAACCTTGAGCAGCACGCGCTTGTAGATGGGCTCGCCGCCGCCTGCCGCCATTTGCACCGGTTCCCGCCGAATTGCCGATTGATCATACCGCCGAAAGGCCGGTCCACTCGATACAACAGGGGCGCCCCGTTGTCACGAAGCGCCCCGTCGAAAGTCGGCCGAACTGTGGCTTGCCCGGGTCCTGCCGGTCCGGCCGTCAGCCCCTGGCGAGGGCGGCCACCTCGGCGGCAAAATCGCCGCTGTCGCCCTTGTCGATGCCCTCACCCAGCGCCATGCGGACGAAGCCCTTCAGGCCGATCGGGGCGCCGACCTCCTTTTCGGCGTTCTTCAGCGCCTGTTCGACGGTGTTCTCGCCGTCGATGACGAAGACCTGCGACAGCAGTACGTTCTCCTCGAAGAACTTGCGCATGCGCCCGTCGACCATCTTCTCGATGATATTGTCGGGCTTGCCCGACTCGCGGGCCTGCTCGGCGAAGATCGCCCGCTCGCGCTCGGCGATCTCGGCCGGAACGTCGGCGCGCGTTGCAGCCAGCGGATTGGTCGCGGCCACATGCATGGCGACCTGGCGGCCGATGGCGGCGAGCGGGCCGGCCGCCCCCGTCGATTCGAGCGCGACCAGCACGCCGATCTTGCCCAGCCCCTCGCCGGCGGCGTTGTGGACATAGCTGGCGACGACGCCGTTGCCGACGCTCATCACCGCCGCCCGACGCAGCGTCATGTTCTCGCCGATGGTGGCGATCGCGTCGGTCAGCGTGTCGGTGACCGACTTTGCGCCGCCGGCGATGGGCGCCGCCGCGACACTGGCGACCGCGCCGTCGGTGGCGAGCGCGGTCTGCGCGATGCGGCGCACCAGCTCCTGAAACTGATCGTTGCGGGCGACGAAATCGGTCTCGGAATTGACCTCGACCACGGCGGCCCGGTTGCCCGACGCGGCGATGCCGATCAGGCCCTCGGCGGCGACCCTGCCCGACTTCTTTTCGGCTTTGGCAATGCCCTTGGCACGCAGCCAGTCGACGGCGGCGGCCATGTCGCCCTTGGTCTCGTTGAGCGCGTTCTTGCAGTCCATCATGCCCGCGCCGGTCATCTCGCGCAGTTCCTTGACCATGGAAGCGGTAATCGTCATCTCAGCCTCTCAATGTGTTGCCGGCGCTGGCCGCCGGCGCGGCGACCATCATCCCGCGAACTGTGACGTCGGCGTTGCCGGAAGGTCTTCCTCGGCGGCGCTGGCGCGCCGGTGGTCTCCGACCGCTCTCACGCTCCGGCCATGTGGGACTTGGCCTGCGAGACCCAGTCGTCGCGCTCGATACGACCCTTGAAGTCGAGAACTTCATCAACCTTTGCAATATCTTCCGGCGAGAAGTTAGCAATCTGGTCGAACCTGGTAATACCGAGCCCGTTGAGTTTCTTCTCCAGCACCGGACCGACGCCGCTGATCTTCTTGAGGTCGTCCGGGGCGCCGGCGGGAACGGCAAACAGCGGCGCGGCGGCCGCTTCCCGGGGTTCGCCCGATTCAGCGGCGCTCCCGCTGGCCCCGGCCTCGGCCAGCACCGGCTCATCGGGAGCCTCGGTTGCCGCGCCGAGGTCGACGCCCATGCCGCCCTGCTGGCGGGCGATGCCGTCGATGGCTGCCCTGGCAACGAGCTCGCAATAGAGCGCGATCGCCCGCGAGGCGTCGTCATTGCCGGGGATCGGGTGGTCGACCAGATCGGGGTTGCAATTGGTGTCGAGGATGGCGACGACCGGGATCTTGAGGCGCCGCGCCTCGCTGACGGCGATCGCCTCCTTGTTGGTATCGATGACGAACAGCAGGTCGGGCGTGCCGCCCATGTCCTTGATGCCGCCCAGCGCCCGCTCCAGCTTGTCACGCTCGCGCGTCAGCATCAGCCGTTCTTTCTTGGTCAGCCGCTCCGCCTCCTGGCTTTCCAGCAGTTCGGCGACCTGGCGCAGCCGCTTGATCGAGTTGGAGATGGTCGCCCAGTTGGTCAGCGTGCCGCCGAGCCAGCGCGAGTTGACATAGTATTGCGCCGAGCGCTTGGCCGCGTCGGCGACAATCTCCGAGGCTTGGCGCTTGGTGCCGACGAACAGCACGCGCCCGCCGCCGGCCACCACGTCGGAAACCGTCTTCAACGCCTGGTGGAGCAAGGGAACGGTCTGCGCCAGGTCGACGATGTGGATGTTGTTGCGCGCACCGAAGATGTATTTCGACATCTTCGGGTTCCAGCGGTGCGTCTGATGGCCGAAATGGCAGCCAGCCTCGAGAAGCTGGCGCATGGTGAAATCTGGCAGCGCCATGGTGTCGTCCTTTACCGGTTGAACCTCCGCGGGCAATGAACCGCAACCGTCCGCCGTCTGGCGGGCAATTGCAGGTCACCGGAACGCCGCCGGAAGTGCCATGGTCGCATTGACCCGGGGGCTGAGAGCCCGGCAGCGCATGACCCGCGTGTGGAATGGGCGGCGCTATAGGGCAATTCGCGCCGCAACACAAGGGCAAGCCGGAGCCGAAGTGGAGCCGAAGCAGCGGCCGGCCCTGGGGGAGGAGCGGTCGCCCGGCGCCGGGCTCAGACCAGTTCGACCTCGACGACGCCGGGGATCGCCTTGATGGCGCCGGCGATCTCTCGGCTGACCCGGAACCGTTCGCGCAGTTCGACCTCGATCTCGCGGGCGCCATTGTCCTGGACGACGACGAAGCTCACCCGTCCCTGCTCGCGCCCGCCGGCCACAGCCGGCCGCAGCAGCGCCGACAGGTGGTCGAGCGGCGCCTCGTCACGGAGGAAGATGCGCAGGTCGGCGGCCTCGCTCGCCGCCTCCTGGAGCGAATGGACCGATTGGATGCGGATCGAGACGCCTTCCGGCCGCAGGTCGGCGCCGGCGAGCAGGATCACCGAACTGCCCGGTTCCAGCAGGTCGCGAAAGCGCGCCAGTCCCTCCTCGAAGATCACCGCCTCGTACTGGCCGGAAGGATCGGACAGCTGGACGATGCCCATCCGCTTGCCGGTGCGCGTGCGCCGCTCCTGGCGGGCGGTCACGGTTCCGGCGAGGCGGCCGGCCGAGGCGCCGGCGCGTACCGCCTTGTCGAAATCGGCGTAGAGCTGGACCCGCTGCTTGGCAAGCAGGTCGCGATATTCGTCAAGCGGATGGGCCGACAGGTAGAAACCGATCGCCTGATATTCCCGATGCAGGCGTTCGGCCGGCAGCCAGGGCTGGGCCGCCGGCAGGCTGATGGCCGGGCCGGCCGCGCCGCCGCCGCTCGCGAACATGTCGTTCTGGCCGCTGTCGCGGTCCTGCGCGGTGCGGCTCGAATGGCCGATCAGCCGGTCGAGACCGGCCATCACCTGCTCGCGCGGGTGGCCGAAACAGTCGAGCGCGCCGGCGGCGATGAGGTTTTCCAGCGTGCGCCGGTTGGCCTGGCGGATGTCGATGCGCGAGAAGAAGTCGGTGATGTCGCGGTAGCGTCCGTTGGCCTCGCGCTCGGCGACGATCTGGCCGACAGCGCCGTCGCCGACGCCCTTGACCGCGGCGAGCGCGTGGAAGATCTTGCCTTCGGCGACCGAGAAGCCCGCCTGCGAGGTCTGCACCGACGGCGCCACCACCTCGATGCCGAGGAACTCGGCTTCCTGGTGGAACACCGCCAGCTTGTCGGTGTTGTTGATGTCGAGCTGCATCGAGGCAGCCAGGAACTCAACCGGATGGTGCGCCTTCAGATAGGCCGTCTGGTAGGATACCAGCGCGTAGGCGGCCGCGTGCGACTTGTTGAAGCCGTAGTCGGCGAACTTGGCGAGCAGATCGAAAATCTCGTTGGCCTTGGAGCGACCGATGCCGCGCTCGACCGCGCCTTCGACGAAGCGGGCGCGCTGCTGGTCCATCTCGGCGCGAATCTTCTTGCCCATGGCGCGGCGCAGGAGGTCGGCCTCGCCGAGCGAGTAGCCCGACAGGATCTGCGCAATCTGCATCACCTGTTCCTGGTAGATGATGACGCCGTAGGTCTCCTTCAGCACCGCCTCGATGCGCTCGTGGATGTAGTCGGGCCGCTCCTCGCCGTTCTTGCGGGCGTTGTAGACCGGGATGTTGTCCATCGGCCCCGGCCGGTAGAGGGCGACAAGCGCGATGATGTCCTCGAAGCGGTCGGGCCGCATGCCGACCAGCGCCTTGCGCATGCCCATGCTTTCCAGCTGGAACAGGCCGACCGTCTCGCCACGCGCCAGCAGGGCATAGGTGTCGGCGTCGTCGAGCGGGATGGCGCCAAGGTCGAGGCCAACGCCGCGCTGGCCGAGGAAGTCGACCGCCTTCTGCAGCACGGTCAGTGTCTTCAGGCCGAGGAAGTCGAACTTCACCAGCCCCGCCGCCTCGGCCCATTTCATCGAGAACTGGGTAACCGGCATGTCGGAGCGCGGGTCGCGGTAGAGCGGCACCAGCTCCTCCAGCGGCCGGTCGCCGATGACGATGCCGGCCGCATGCGTGGAGGCATGCCGGTAGAGCCCCTCCAGCCGGGTGGCGATGTCGAACAGGCGGGCGACGATCTCCTCCTGGCGGGCCGCCTCCTGCAGGCGCGGCTCGTCCTCGATGGCGCGCTTCAGCAACACCGGATTGGCCGGGTTCGACGGGACCAGCTTTGCCAAGCGGTCGACCTGGCCATAGGGCATCTGCAGGACGCGGCCGACATCGCGCAGCACCGCGCGCGCCTGCAGCGTGCCGAACGTGATGATCTGGGCGACCTGGCGCCGGCCGTATTTGTCCTGGACGTAGCGGATGACCTCCTCGCGCCGTTCCTGGCAGAAATCGATGTCGAAATCGGGCATCGACACGCGCTCGGGATTGAGGAAGCGCTCGAACAGCAGCGAAAACCGCATCGGATCGATGTCGGTGATGGTGAGCGCCCAGGCGACGACCGAGCCGGCGCCCGAACCGCGGCCGGGACCGACCGGAATGCCGCGGGCCTTGGCCCACTGGATGAAGTCGGCGACGATCAGGAAGTAGCCCGGATAGCGCATCTGTTCGATGATCGACAGTTCATGCTCCAGCCGCTCGCCATAGTCGTGGCGCGAATAGCCGGCGACCGGCCCGAAGGTGTCGAGGCGCCGCGCGAGCCCTTCACGCGCCCGGCGCCGCAGTTCGGCCGCCTCGGCGGCGAAGGCCGCTTCCGGATCGCCACTGTCGCCGGTGAAGCGCGGCAGGATCGGATCGCGCCTCGGCGCGCGGAAATGGCAGCGCCGGGCAATCTCCACCGTGTTGTCGAGCGCCTCCGGCAGGTCGGCGAACAGCATCGCCATCTCGGCGCGCGACTTGAGATAGTGCTCGGGTGTCAGCCGCCGGCGCCGGTCGTCGTTGACGACCGTCCCCTCCGCGATGGCGATCAGTGCGTCGTGGGCCTCGAAATCCTCGCGCCGGGCGAAATAGGGCTGGTTGGTGGCCACCAGCGGCAGCGCCATGTCGTAGGCGAGATCGATCAGCACTTGTTCGACCCGGCGGCGCGCCCCGTTGGCGCCATGGCGCTGCAGCTCGACATAGAGCCGGTCGCCGAACAGCCGGCCAAGTACCTCCAGCCGGGTTGCCGCCTCGCGCGGGTGGCCGCCGGCGATCAGCCGGTCGACCGGCCCCTCCGGGCCGCCGGTCAGCGCGATGATGCCGCCATTGAGCGTTTCGAGGTCGTCAATGCGAATATGAGCCGGTTCCCTGCCCTCGCCGTCGGCGCCCAGATGCGCCAGGCTCGCCAGCCGCACCAGGTTGCCGTAGCCGGCCTCGTCCATGGCGAGCAGGACGAGGAAGCCGAGCGCCGCCTGACCGAAGGCCGGCTTGGGCTCGCCAGCATCGGCGAAATCGACCGCCAGCTTGGCTCCCATGATCGGCTGGATGCCCCTGGCCGCCGCCTTTTCGGAGAACTCCAGCGCGCCGAACAGATTGCCGCGGTCGGTTACCGCCAGCGCCGGCTGTCCATCTTCGCGGGCCAGTTCAACCAGGCGCGCCAGCGGCAGGGCGCCTTCGAGCAGCGAATAGGCCGAGTGGACGTGCAGGTGGACGAAGCCCGGTCCTTTCGCTGGTCCGTCCTGCGCCCCGTCGCCCGCCATGCCGCCGCCTCGTCGTCAAGGGAATCGTCGGCGCAATGTTCGGCCACGGTCCGGCCCGGTGGCAAGGGCTGCCCGGGGCGAAAAAGGGACGAAAACCGGCGGGCCGCCGCTTGTCCCCCGAAACTACACTGCCGTCAGAGCGAAGCCCCATGGGCCGCACCGCAGGTTCATGAAATGTTCTTGAGGATGTCCACCCAGGTGAACAGCGTGACCAGAAACAGGCCGAGGCTGGTCAGCGACAGCAGATCGCGAAGCGAGATTTCCATCGGATGTTATCCCCTGCTTGTGCCGACCAGTCTGCCCCAGCGGCGCGACAAAATCCTCTCATGATCATTATATGTTCTATTTTTGTTCCGCTTGTCAACCGATTTTCACGGAAAGAAGTCGACAACGCGGCCGTGATCGAGGGTCACGCAGCGGTCCATGCGCCGGGCCAGGTGGTGATTGTGGGTGGCGATCAGCGCCGTCAGCCCGGTGTCGCGCACCAGCCGTTCCAGCGTCGTGAAGACCCGCGCCGACGTGTCGGGGTCGAGATTGCCGGTCGGCTCGTCGGCGAGCAGCAGCCGCGGGGCGTTGGCGACCGCGCGGGCGATGGCAACGCGCTGCTGCTCGCCGCCCGACAGTTCGGCCGGCCGGTGCGAGGCGCGTTCGCCGATCCGCAGATAGTCGAGCAGCTCCCTGGCGCGCTCGCGGGCCAGCCGCTTCGGCGTGCCGGCGATCATCTGCGGCAGCATCAGGTTCTCGAGCGCCGAGAACTCGGGCAGCAGGTGATGGAACTGGTAGACGAAACCGATGAAATGGCGCCTGAGCGCCGTGCGCCGGTTGTCGGGCATACCGCGCGTGGCGAGGCCGTCGACATGGACCTCGCCCGCCTGCGGCTCCTCGAGCAGGCCCGCCAGGTGCAGCAGCGTCGACTTGCCCGAGCCGGACGGCGCCACGAGCGCCACCATCTCGCCGCGGGCGAGCGTGATGTCGGCGCCGTTGAGAACGACCAGGTCGCGCTTGCCCTCTCGGTAGGCGCGGCGCACCCGCTCCATCCTGAGGACCGGCGCGCTACTCATAGCGCAGCGCCTCGACCGGATCGAGCCGCGCCGCCCGCCACGCCGGCAACAGCGTCGCCAGGAACGACAAGGTCAGGCCCATGGCGATGACGGCGGCGGTCTCGCCCACGTCCATGCGCGCCGGGATCTCGGAGAGAAACCGCACTGTCGGGTCCCAGATCTGGCCGCCGATGGCCCAGTCGACGAAGCCCTGGATGGCCTGGATGTTCTGGCACACGACGACGCCGAGGACGAAACCGACCAGCGTGCCGGTGAGCCCGATGGCCGAGCCGGTCATCACGAACACCCGCATGATGGCTCCGCGCGTGGCGCCCATCGTCCTGAGGATGGCGATGTCGCGGCCCTTGTCCTTGACCAGCATCGTCAGGCCCGAGATGATATTGAGGGCCGCCACCAGGATGATCAGCGTCAGGATCATGAACATGACATTGCGCTCGACCTGGAGCGCGGTGAAGAAGGTCTGGTTGCGCTGGCGCCAGTCGGTGAGGAAGTGCGGGCGTCCTGCCGCCTCGGCGATCGCGGCGCGCATGGCGCCGACGCGGTCGGGGTCGTCGACATAGACCTCGATCGCCGTCACCTTGTCTTCGGAGTTGAAGAACAGCTGGGCCTCGGCGAGCGGCAGGTAGACGATGCTCGAATCGTATTCGCTCATCCCGACCTCGAACACGGCGACGACGGGATAGGCCTTGACCCGGGGCGTGGTGCCGAACGGCGTCACGTCGCCCTCGGGCGCGACCAGTGTCATCTTGTCGCCGAGCCTGAGGCCGAGATTCTGCGCCATGCGCACGCCGATGGCCACACCCTCGGCGCGGTCGAACTCCAGCAGCGTCCCCTGGCGCACATTGCCGGCGACGCCGGAAATGCCGGCGAGGTCCTGCTGGCGCACCCCGCGCACCAGCGCGCCAGTGCCGGTTGTCACGCCGGAGACCAGCGCCTGCCCCTCGACGACCGGCACGACGAGGCGCACATGCGCCACCCGGGCGATGCGCTCGGCGACCTCCGCGTAGTCGGTCAGCGCATAGTCGATCGGCTGCACGATGAGATGGCCGTTCATGCCGAGGATGCGGGAGAGCAGCTCGGCCCTGAAGCCGTTCATGACCGCCATGACGATGATCAGCGTGGCGACGCCGAGCGCGATGCCGACAAAGGAGAAGCCGGCGATGACCGAGATGAACGCCTCCTTGCGCCGGGCGCGCAGATAGCGCCGGGCCAGCATCCATTCGAAGGCGGCGAACGGACCGACGGCGCGGAGGCGGGTCCTGTCTTGTTCGGCCGCCGGCGGCTCGCCGGTGCCCGCCGCCAGCCGTGCCTCAGCCGGCCGGTTCACGGGCTGTCCCGTCGGCGAGGAGCCGGTTGAACGCCTCGTCCGGCGTCAGCGTCTGGCGCGAACCGTCGGCGCGGTTCTTGATCTCAACCCTGCCCTCGGCGACGCCACGCGGCCCGACGATGACCTGCCAAGGCAGGCCGATCAGGTCCATGGCCGCGAACTTGGCGCCGGCCCGCTCGTCGCCGTCATCGTAGAGCACGTCGAAACCGGCCGTGCCCAGGCGGGCGTAGAGGTCCTCGCAGACGGCGTCGACGGCCGCCTCGCCCGGCTTCATGTTGATGATCCCGAGGTCGAACGGGGCCACGGAGCGCGGCCATTTGATTCCGTTCTCGTCATGGAACGCTTCGATGATGGCTGCAACAAGGCGTGTCGGGCCAATGCCATAGGAGCCCATATGGACGGCGTGATCCCGGCCGTCGGGCCCGGTCACATGCGCCTTCATCGGCGCCGAATATTTGGTGCCGAAATAGAAGATGTGGCCGACCTCGATGCCGCGCGCCGACAGCCGCGCGGGCGGCACGACATCGGCCCAGGCCGCCTCGTCGTGCATCTCGTCGGTCGCCGCGTAGGGCGTCGTCCACGCCTCGACGATCCGCGCCAGCGCGGCACCGTCACCGAAATCGACGTCGGCGCCGGGCACCCTCATATCGAGATAGGCCCGGTCGCAGAACACCTGGCTCTCGCCGGTGTCGGCCAGGATGATGAATTCGTGGCTGAGGTCCCCGCCGATCGGACCGGTGTCGGCCCGCATCGGGATCGCCTGCAGGCCGAGGCGGGCGAACGTGCGCAGATAGGCCACGAACATGCGGTGGTACGACTGGCGCGCGCCGGCTTCGTCGAGGTCGAAGGAATAGGCATCCTTCATCAGGAATTCGCGGCTGCGCATGACGCCGAAGCGCGGCCGCAATTCGTCGCGGAACTTCCACTGGATGTGGTAGAGGTTGAGCGGCAGGTCCTTGTAGGACTTCACATAGGCGCGGAAGATCTCGGTGATCATCTCCTCGTTGGTCGGCCCGAACAGCATCGCCCGCTCGGCGCGATCTTGGATGCGCAGCATCTCCTTGCCGTAGTCGTTGTAGCGCCCGCTTTCCATCCACAGATCGGCCGACTGGATGGTCGGCATCAGCAGTTCGATGGCGCCCGAGCGGTCCTGCTCCTGGCGGACGATCGTCTCGATCTTGCGCAGCACGCGCAGGCCGAGCGGCAGCCACGCATAGATGCCGGCCGATTGCTGGCGGATCATGCCGGCGCGCAGCATGAGCCGGTGGGAGACGATTTCCGCCTCGCGCGGGGCTTCCTTCAGAAGCGGCAGAAAATAGCGGGAAAGACGCATGAGCGATCCGGAGCATCCAGGGCGTGACCGGCCGGCCACGGGCCTGGCGCCCGCCGCGCGGCATCGACCGGAACCGCCTGAATCGCGGCCGGCGCCGGTCGGCCCCTTAAACCCGTTCCCGCACGGCGACACAAGTCCCCACGCGAGCCGCGATTCGCGCCCCTACCCGCAACCTGGCCGACTGATCGCTTCTTGAGCAGGTTGCCCGGAATCGGTGCAGCTTCTGCCGAAATCGTGATTTTCGGGATGACAATCATCCATCGGCGTGTATATTGAGGCCTCTACAGAGAGCTGGGCAAACCAGCCGCATGACGCGGTCTGAGTCTTGGGAGGATGCGAACCCCGGGCGCGTTTCATTCGCTGCCGGCATTCCGCGTTTTGACGTTGAGGATGCCTCGGGTTCAGGACACGCGAACTTTCGAGCAGGGCCCCGTGCCCTGCTTTGTTTTTTGCGCAGTTCGGTGCCCGTTCAGCGGTCCTGCGGGAAGATGCTGCCGATCGTGTCCGGACCGATGCCCAGCACGTGCGTGACCCAGTACCAGACGGCGAAGACAACCGCCGCCAGCACGGTGTTGATCGCCAGCCTGAGCCCGATGCGCGAGCGCACCGGGGCGCCCGGCTCCGTGCCGGGCGTGACGTCGTTGGCCTCGGCCTGGCTCTTGACCCCGTGCGGCAGCACCAGAAACAGCGTCAGCCACCAGATCAGGAAATAGACCGCGAAGCCGGTGAACCAGCTCATCCGACCTGTTCCAGTTCGACCAGCGTGCCGCAGAAATCCTTCGGATGCAGGAACAGCACCGGCCGGTCATGGGCGCCGATCTTCGGCTCGCCGTCGCCCAGCACGCGGGCGCCCTCGCGCCTCAGCCGGTCGCGCGCGGCGATGATGTCGTCGACCTCGTAGCAGACATGGTGGATGCCGCCGGCCGCGTTCCTGGCCAGGAAGGCGGCGATCGGCGAATCGGCGCCGAGCGGCTCCATCAACTCGATCTTGGTGTTGGGCAATTCGACGAACACCACGCGCACGCCGTGCGCAGGCAGCGATTGCGGCGCCGAAACACGCGCCCCGAGCACGCCGGCATAGATCCGCGCGGCCGCAGCAAGGTCCGGCACGGCGATGGCAACATGGTTCAGGCGTCCGATCATGCGCTACACCCTGGCCACGAACACGGTTACCACCGGCTTCTTGCCCCAGTGCTGGCGCGCCGTCGAGCGCAACGCGTTGTGCACGGCGGTGCGCACCAGTTCATCGTCCTTGCGCCGCCCGGCCGGAATGCTCTCAACCGCCCCGTTGGCCGCATCGTGCAGAATGTCCTCGAACGGCTCGCCGTCGCCACTCTCGCGTGGCAAACCGTGCAGGCTGAGGTCGATGGCGTCGGCGAGACGGCCCTTCGCGTCGAGCACGACCGAACAGGCAATGAGTCCGACATAGGAGAGCTTGCGGCGCGCATCTATGCCGACGGCCTCCTCATCGCCGATGATGTTGCCGTCCCGGTAGATGCGGCCGCACGGCACTTGGTCGACCACCTCGGCCGGACCCGGCGCCAGCCGCAGCATGTCGCCATTGCGCACGGGCGCGACCTGCGGCACGCCCATTTCGGCGGCGAGCCGGGCGTGGGCGGCCAGGTGCTGGGCCTCGCCATGAACCGGGACGGCGATGGTCGGGCGCACCCAGCGGTACATCTGCTCGAGTTCGTCCCGGCGCGGATGCCCGGAGACGTGGACCAGCGCCATGTCGTCGGTGATGATGTCGATCCCCTGTTCGATCAGCAGGTTCTCGGTCTCGATGATCGCCTTCTCGTTGCCGGGGATGACCCGCGAGGAATAGATGACCGTGTCGCCCGGCGCCAGGTGGATGCGGGGATGGTCGTCGCGCGCCAGCTTGGCCAGCGCGGCGCGGTCCTCGCCCTGGCTGCCGGTCAGGATGATGACGATCTCCCGCCGCCCGATGCGGTCGAACTCGTCCTCCTCGATGAATTCCGGCACGCCGTCGAGATAGCCGAGCGCGTCGGCCACCTCGGTGATGCGCAGCATCGAGCGGCCCATCACCAGCACCTTGCGCCCCGCCTTCTTGGCCGCCAGCGCGATCGAGCGGATGCGCCCGACATTGGACGAGAAGGTGGTGACGGCGACGCGGCCCTTGGCGTTCTCAATGATTTCGGCGAGGCTCTCGCACACCGCCGTCTCGGTTGCCGAGACACCCGGGCGCGTGGCGTTGGTCGAATCGCAGATGAGCGCCAGCACCCCGGCCTCGCCATGACGCTGGAATGCCGCCGCGTCGGTGTCGGCGCCGAGCGTCGGCTCGGCGTCGATCTTCCAGTCGCCGGTATGGACGACCAGGCCGAGCGGCGTGCGGATCGCCAGCGACACGGGCTCGGGTATCGAATGGGCGACGTGGATCGCCTCCAGTTCGAACGGGGCGATGTTGAAGCGGTCGCCGGCCTTGAAGATGTTCGGCTTGATCTGGCGCACCAGCGGGTCCTCGTCGGCCCTGGCCTCCAGCAGCGCCGCGGTGAACGGCGTGCACCAGACTGGCTTTCTCAGCATCGGCCAAAGCGAGGCGACGGCGCCGTAGTGGTCCTCATGCGCGTGGGTCAGCACGATCGCCTTCAGCGCGTCGCCCAGTTCGAGGGCAAAGCGGATGTCGGGCATCACCAGATCGGCGCCCGGCACGGCGGGCCCCGGAAAGGTGACGCCGCAATCGACCATGATCCAGGCACGATCATCTTCCGGCCCGTAGCCGTAGAGAGCGAGATTCATACCGATCTCGCCGACACCGCCGAGCGGCACGAAGAGGAGTTCGGCCTTGGCCATGCGCTCAGGCCCCGACCAGGCCGCCGGCATCGAAGAAGATGTCGGCGGCGGCGATGGTGACGGCCCGGCCGTCGGGCCGGCGCAGCACGAGCTGGCCCTGCGCGTCGAGGTCCTCGAAGATGCCGGCAACGTCGCCCGACGGCAGCCTGGCGACGATCGGCCGGCCGAGCGCGCTTGCCCGGGCGAGCCAGGCGCGGCGGATATCGGGAAAGCCGGTGCCCCGCCCCCACCGGCCGAGCCAGCCGGCGATCGCTTGGGCCGTCAGTTCCAGCACGTCGCGCGGCGGCGCCGGCATGCCCTCGGCGGCGAGGTCGGTGGCGGCGTGCGTCGTGGCGCCCGGATGGCCGGCGCAGTTGACGCCGATGCCGATGATCACGGCCGCGCGCCGGCCGACCATGTGATGTTCGAGCAGGATGCCGCTCACCTTGCGCCCGTTGATGAGGACGTCGTTCGGCCATTTGAGCGTGATGTCGGGGGCGATCCCGTGCGCGGCCGCCAGACGGCCGAGCCCGTCATGGACACCAAGGGCGGCGACGAAGGTCAGGTTGGCGAGACTGGCGGTCGGGCCGGGATCGACGAGCAGCAGCGAGGCGAACAGATTGCCGGGGAGCGATTCCCACGACCGGCCACGGCTGCCGCGCCCGGACGACTGGCGCTCGGCGCGTATCCACAGATTGCCGGGGTCGCCGCTCTGCGCCGCCTCGAGACAGGCCGTGTTGGTGGAGGTGGTGGCCTCGACTTCGATCAGCCTGAATCCGGAGGGCGGCAAGGGCGGCGATCCTCAGAAGAAGGTGGCCGCCGCGCTCGACGTCATGCGAAAGAGCGGGCCGGCGAACAGATAGTAGAAGGCGACGAAAAGGCCGGAGAACCCGAGCACAAGCTTCAGTTCGGCCGGCATCGGCTGGAACGGCTCTTCCGCCTGGTCGAACCACATTACCTTGACGATGCGCACGTAGTAGTAGGCGCCGACGACGCTCGCCAGCACGCCGATCACGGCCAGTGCGTAGAGCTGTGCCTCGATCGCGGCGACGAACACGAAATACTTGGCGAAGAACCCGGCGAGCGGCGGAATGCCGGCGAGCGAGAACATCAGCAGGGTCAGGAACAGCGCCATCACCGGGTTGCGCGTCGCCAGCCCCGCGAGTTCGTCGATGTCCTCGACCATGCCGGACTTGCGTCGCATGGCCAGGATGACCGCGAAAGTGCCGAGCGTCATGACCAGATAGATCAGCATGTAGAGGATGACGCCGTTGATACCGGCCTGGGTGCCGGCGGCCAGCCCGACGAGCGCGAAACCCATGTGGCCGATCGAGGAATAGGCCATCAGCCGCTTGATGTTCGTCTGGCCGATCGCCGCGAACGAGCCCAGCACCATCGAGGCGATGGCGATGAAGCTGACGATCTGGCGCCAGTCGGGCGCGACCGGCTCGAAGGCATCCATGGCCACGCGGATGATGAGCGCCATGGCGGCGATCTTCGGCGCGGCGGCGAAGAAGGCGGTGACCGGCGTCGGCGCGCCCTCGTAGACGTCGGGCGTCCACATGTGGAAGGGCACGGCCGATATCTTGAAGGCGAGGCCGGCGAGGATGAACACCAGGCCGAAGGTCAGCCCCACCGACCGTCCGGCCCCGGCAATGCTGTCAGCGATACCGTCAAAGGTGAGATGACCGGTGAAACCGTAGACGAGGCTGATGCCGTAGAGCAGCATGCCCGAGGACAGCGCGCCGAGCACGAAATATTTGAGGCCCGCCTCGGTCGAGCGGATCGAGTCGCGGTTGATCGCCGCGGTGACGTAGAGCGCGAGCGACTGCATCTCCAGGCCGAGATAGAGCGTCAGCAGGCTGTTGGCCGAGATCATCAGCATCATGCCGGTGGTCGCCAGCACGATCAGCACCGGATATTCGAAACGCTCGAAATTCTCGTGCCGGGTGTAGCTGACCGACATGGCGATGGCGACGCCGGAGCCGATCAGCGCCAGCACCTTCATCAGCCGGGCGAAGTCGTCGAGGACGAAGGCCTCGGCGAAGCCGACGCCGTTGGCCGTGAACCACAGCAGCCACAGCCCGGCGATGACGATGAGGGCGAAGGCGAGCCCGTCGATCAGCGGCGTTGAGCGATCGCCGCGAAAGACGCCGATCATCAGCAGGACCATGGCGCCGAGCGCCAGGATGATTTCCGGGGCGGTGAGCGCGAGGTCGGCGGCGATCGAGGTCATCGGCTGCGGCATCGGTCGGCACCTACTGGCCCAGTGCCGCCGTCGCCGCCGGTCGGGCGGCTTCGAGCGCGGCCTGGTAGTTGTTGATGAGGGCGTCGACCGAGGCGGCGGTGACGTCGAAGACCGGCGCCGGGTAGACGCCGAAGAAGATCACCAGCACCGCGATCGGGATCAGGATCGCCCGTTCGCGCGCCGACAGGTCGAGGATCGATTTGAGGCTCTCCTTTTCCAGCGCTCCGAAGATGACGCGGCGGTAGAGCCACAGCGCGTAGGCGGCCGACAGGATGACGCCGAAGGTGGCGAAGAAGGCGACCCAGGTGTTGACCTGGAAGGCGCCGAGCAGGGTCAGGAACTCGCCGACGAAGCCGGACGTGCCGGGCAGGCCGACATTGGCCAGCGTGAAGATCATGAACAGCGCCGCGTATTTCGGCATGCGGTTGACCAAGCCGCCATAGGCGGCGATCTCGCGCGTGTGCATGCGGTCGTAGACGACGCCGACGCACAGGAACAGCGCGCCCGAAACGAGCCCGTGCGACAGCATCTGGTAGATGCCGCCCTGGATGCCGTGCGTGTTGGCGGCGAAGATGCCCATGGTGACGAAACCCATATGGGCGACCGACGAATAGGCGATGAGCTTCTTCATGTCCTCCTGCATCATCGCCACCAGCGACGTGTAGATGATGGCGATCACCGACAGCGTGAAGACGAACGGGGCAAGATCGGCGCTGGCCAGCGGAAACATCGGCAGCGAGAAGCGCAGGAAGCCGTAGCCGCCCATCTTCAGGAGGATGCCGGCGAGGATGACGGAACCGGCCGTCGGCGCCTCGACATGGGCGTCGGGCAGCCAGGTGTGCACCGGCCACATCGGCAGTTTGACGGCGAAGGAGGCGAAGAAGGCCAGCCACAGCCAGGTCTGCATCGAGGCGGGGAAGTCGTGTTCCAGCAGCACGGTGATGTCGGTGGTGTCGGCCTGCCAGTACATCGCCATCATGGCGAGCAGCATCAGCACCGAGCCAGCCAGCGTATAGAGGAAGAACTTGAAGCTGGCATAGACCCGGCGCCTGCCGCCCCACACGCCGATGATGATGAACATCGGGATGAGGCCCGCCTCGAAGAACACGTAGAACAGCATCAGGTCGAGGGCGCAGAACACGCCGATCATGAAGGTCTCGAGGATCAGGAAGGCGACCATGTATTCCTTGACCCGATCCTGGATCACGTCCCAGCTCGCCAGGATGCAGAACGGCATCAGGAAGGTGGTCAGGATGACGAACAGCATCGAGATGCCGTCCACACCCATGTGGTAGTTCATGAAGTTGCCGATCCAGGCGTGCTTCTCGACCATCTGGAAGCCGGGATTGGCGTTGTCGAAGCCAGCCCAGATGGCCAGCGACACGACGAAGGTCAGCACCGTGGTGAACAGCGCGACGTTGCGGATGTTGCGCAGCGCCACTTCGCCCTGGCCCGAGATGAGCAGGATGATCAGCGCTCCGAAGGCCGGCAGGAAGGTGACGACGGAGAGGATCGGCCAGTCGCTCATCACAGCGCCCCTCCGAACATCGCCCAGGTGATCAGCGCGGCGATGCCGATCAGCATGGCGAAGGCGTAGTGATAGACATAGCCGGTCTGCAGGCGCACGACGCCCTTGGTCACGTCGATGACGCGTGCCGACACGCCGTCCGGCCCGAAGCCGTCGATCAGCCAGCCGTCGCCGCGCTTCCACAGGAAGCGGCCGAGCGCCTTGGCCGGCCGCACCAGCAGGAAGTCGTAGATTTCGTCGAAATACCACTTGTTGAGCAGGAAGGCGTAGAGGATCGGCTGCGAACGGGCGAGCGCCTTGGGCAGTTCGGGCGAGCGGATATACATCTGCCAGGCGACCAGGAAGCCGATCGCCATCATGACGAACGGCGCCGCCTTCACCAGGAACGGCACGTCGTGGAAATGTTCGATAATCTGGTTGTCCGGCCCGGCAAACAGCGATTCGCGCCAGAAATGGTTGTACCAGCCCTCGGCGAGCGCATGCTCGTCATGGCCGACGAACGAGCCGTAGAAGATCAGCCCCGAAAGCAGCGCGCCGGCGGCCAGGATGTAGAGCGGCACCAGCATCACCCGCGGCGATTCGTGGACGTGGTCCATCACGTCGGCCGAAGCGCGCGGCCGGCCGTGGAAGGTCATGAAGATGAGCCGCCAGGAATAGAAGCTGGTCATCAGCGCCGCCACCACCAGCAGCGTGAAGGCGTAGCCGACCGCGACGTTGTGGCCGACATAGGTGCTTTCGATGATGGCGTCCTTGGAGAAGAAGCCGGCCGTGCCGATGACGGTGCCGGGGACGCCGACACCGGTAAGCGACAGCGTTCCGATCACCATCATCCAGTAGGTCATCGGGATATGGGCGCGCAGGCCGCCCATGCGGCGCATGTCCTGCTCGTCTGAAACGGCATGGATGACCGAGCCGGCGCCGAGGAACAGCAGCGCCTTGAAGAAGGCGTGGGTGAACAGGTGGAAGATCGCCGCGCCGTAGGCACCGACGCCGAGGGCGACGAACATGTAGCCGAGCTGCGAGCAGGTCGAGTAGGCGATGACCCGCTTGATGTCGTTCTGGACGAGGCCGACGGTAGCCGCGAAGAAGGCAGTGGTGGCGCCGACAATGGTGACCGCGGTCAGTGCCTGCGGCGCCAGTTCGTAGAGCGGCGACATGCGCGCCACCAGGAACACGCCGGCGGTGACCATGGTCGCGGCGTGGATGAGGGCCGAGACCGGGGTCGGGCCCTCCATGGCGTCGGGCAGCCAGGTGTGCAGCAGGAACTGCGCCGACTTGCCCATCGCCCCCATGAACAGGAGCAGGCAGACGACGTTGAGCGCCCCGGCCTGCGTCAGTTCATAGCCGAGGAAGTCCAGCACCACGCCGGTCTGGCCGGATTCGGTGCGCGCATAGTCGGCGGCATTGGCGAAGATGGTGGACAGTTCGATCGAGTTGAACAGCACGAACACGCCGAAAATGCCGAGCGCGAAGCCGAAATCGCCGACCCGGTTGACGATGAAGGCCTTGATCGCAGCGGCGTTGGCCGACGGCTTCTTGTACCAGAAGCCGATGAGCAGGTAGGAGGCGAGACCCACCCCCTCCCAGCCGAAGAACATCTGCACCAGATTGTCGGACGTCACCAGCATCAGCATGGCGAAGGTGAACAGCGACAGATAGGCGAAGAAGCGCGGCCGGTGCGGATCGTGGTGCATGTAGCCGATCGAATAGACGTGCACGAGCGCCGACACGGTGTTGACGACGACCAGCATCACCACGGTCAGCGTGTCGATGCGGAAGGCCCAGTTGACGTTGAGCGCGCCCGAATTGATCCAGCGCATGACCTGGATCGACTGCGGGCCGCCCTCGCCCAGCGTCACGATGAAGAAGGCGACCCACGACAGCACCGCGGCCACCACCAGCAGGCCGGAAGTGACATATTCCGCGCCCTTGGCCCCGATCGAGCGGCCGAACAGCCCGGCGATCAGGAAACCCGCGAGCGGCAGGAAGACGATGGCGTGATACATGAGCGCCGCCCTAACCCTTCATCATGTTGATGTCCTCGACCGCGATCGAGCCGCGGTTGCGGAAGAAGGCGACGAGGATCGCCAGGCCGATCGCCGCCTCGGCGGCCGCCACGGTGAGCACGAACAGGGCGAAGACCTGGCCCATGAGGTCGCCGAGCTCGGCCGAGAAGGCGACGAAGTTGATGTTGACGGCGAGCAGGATCAGTTCGATCGACATCAGGATGATGATGACGTTCTTCTTGTTGAGGAAGATGCCGAGCATGCCGATCGTGAACAGGATCGCGCTGACCGAGAGATAGTGGGAAACGCCGATTTCCATGCTGCTTCGCCCTGCCTGCGCTCCCAGTCCTCAGATACCCTTGCCCGGCTCGACCCGGACGACCTCAATGGAGGTCTCCGGCGTGCGCGCCACCTGCCGGGCGATGTCCTGGCGCTTGACGTTCGGCTTGTGACGCAGCGTCAGCACGATCGCCCCGACCATCGCCACCAGCAGGATCATGCCGGCGATCTGGAAGAAGAACACGTATTTGGTGTAGAGGATGTCGCCCAGCGCCTGGATGTTGGACACCTGGCCAAGGTCGGGAACCGGCTCGACCACCTCGACGCCGGTGCCGGGCGCCAATACCCAGCTCCCCAGCACCATCAGCAGTTCGCCGAGCACAATCAGCCCGACAAGCGCGCCGACCGGCAGATATTGCAGGAATCCCTCGCGCAGCTCGACGAAATCGACGTCGAGCATCATCACGACGAACAGGAACAGCACGGCGACGGCGCCGACATAGACGACGATCAGCAGCAGCGCCAGGAATTCGGCACCGGCCATCAGGAACAGGCCGGCCGAGTTGACGAAGGCCAGAATCAGGAACAGCACCGAATGAACGGGATTGCGCGCGGCGATGACCATGAAGGCCGAGCCCACCGTCACCACGGCGAACAGGTAGAAGAAGATCGCCGGCAATACGCCTGTCGTACCCATCGTCCGTTCATCCCCCGATCGCGCGGCCCCGGCCGGCGCCGCGCCTGGTCCGTGCCGCGTGGTCAGCGCCAGGGCGAATCGAGACCGATGTTGCGGGCGATCTCCCGCTCCCACCGGTCGCCATTGGCCAGCAGCCTTTCCTTGTCGTAGTAGAGTTCCTCGCGCGTTTCCGTCGCGAATTCGAAGTTCGGCCCCTCGACGATGGCATCGACCGGGCAGGCCTCCTGGCAGAAGCCGCAATAGATGCACTTGACCATGTCGATGTCGTATTTGGTCGTGCGCCGCGTTCCGTCATTGCGGCGCGGGCCGGCCTCGATGGTGATCGCCTGGGCCGGGCAGATCGCCTCGCACAGCTTGCAGGCGATGCAGCGCTCCTCGCCGTTGGGGTAGCGCCTGAGCGCGTGCTCGCCACGGAAGCGCGGACTGACCGGCCCCTTCTCGAACGGATAGTTCAGTGTCGCCTTGGGCGCAAAGAAATACCGCATCGACAGGAAGAAGGCGCCGACGAAATCCTTGAGCAGCAGCGATTTGGCAGCCTGCGTGATCGCGCTCATGTCGCTTCCCCTCGCACGCTCAGGCCGCCCAGCCGGTGATCTGCAGCACCGTCGCCACGGCGAAGACCATGAACAGCGACAGCGGCAGGAACACCTTCCACCCCAGTCGCATGAGCTGGTCGTAGCGGTAGCGCGGCACGAACGCCTTGACCATGGCGAACATGAAGAACACCAGGCTCGCCTTCAGCACGAACCAGATGACGCCCGGCACCCAGGTGAACGGCGCGAAATCGAAGGGCGGCAGCCAGCCGCCGAGAAACAGTATGGTCGTGAGCGCGCACATCAGGCAGATGGCCGCATATTCGCCGAGCATGAACATCATGTACGGGGTCGAGCCGTATTCAACCATGAAGCCGGCCACCAGTTCCGATTCGGCCTCGGGCAGGTCGAAGGGCGGCCGGTTGGTCTCGGCCAGCGCCGAGATGAAGAACACGACGAACATCGGGAACAGCGCCAGCCAATGCCAGTCGAGGAACGAGCCGGGCAGGCCCAGCATGGTGCCGAGGCCGGTCTGCTGGCTGAGCACGATGTCGGTCAGGTTGAGCGAACCGACGGCGAGCAGCACGGTGATGATGACGAACCCGATCGACACCTCGTAGGAGACCATCTGCGCGGCCGAACGCAATGCGCCGAGAAAGGCGTATTTGGAGTTCGACGCCCAGCCGCCCATGATGATGCCGTACACCTCCAGCGAGGAGATGGCGAAGATATAGAGGATGCCGATATTGATGTCGGCGATGACCCAGTTCTCGTCGAAGGGGATGACCGCCCATGTGGCCAGCGCCAGCACCACCGAGACGAGCGGCGCCAGCAGGAAGACGGTCTTCGACGCCGAGGCGGGGATGACCGGCTCCTTCAGCACGAACTTGAGCAGGTCGGCGAAAGACTGCAGCAGCCCCCACGGGCCGACCACGTTGGGCCCGCGCCGCAACTGCACGGCCGCCCAGATCTTGCGGTCGGCATAGAGAACATAGGCGATGAAAACCAGCAGCAGGACGAGCAGCAGCAGGCTCTGCGCGACGATGATCGCGCCGGGAATGACGTAGTCGGTGAGGAAGCCGTTCATGCTGCGGTTCCCGTCGAAGGCGGCGCGGCGCAGCCGTCGGCGCGCGCCCGGCCCTTATTAAACAGGCCATGGCCAAATTCAACGTCGGCGCCGCGCGTTTTTTTCATCGGCAGAACCACCTATTCGGCCGCCTGAACCAGGCTTGCGGACAGCATCGCCGAGCACTCGGCCATCACCTTGGAGGCGCGCGCGATGGGATTGGTCAGGTAGAAGTCACGTACCGGGCTGACGAAGGGAGCCTCGGTCAGCCGCCCCCCGCCCCTGGCAAGTGCAGCGATAGCGGCCGGATCGGCCGCGACGACCTCGTCGATTGCGTTGAGGTGCGGGTATTGGCCGCGCATAAGCTGGCGCAGCTCGGCCAGGCTGTCGAAGGGCAGCGGCGAGCCGAGCACGCCCGACAGCGCCCGCATGATCGCCCACTCCTCCCGCGCCTCGCCGGGCGGGAAGACGGCGCGGCTGGCGAGCTGGACGCGGCCCTCCGTGTTGACATAGGTGCCGTACTTCTCAGTATAGGCCGCCCCGGGCAGGATGACGTCGGCGCGATGGGCGCCGGCATCGCCATGCGTGCCGACATAGACGACGAAGCCCTTGATCGCGCTCATGTCGAGTTCGTCGGCGCCGAGCAGGAACAGAAGGTCCATCGCCCCCGCCATCTGCGCCGTCGCCTTGCCGCCCTTGCCGGGCACGAAGTCGACGTCGAGCCCGCCGACGCGGCCGGCGGCCGTGTGCAGCACGCAGAAGCCGTTCCAGCCCTGCGTCACCGCGCCGACATCGAGCGCGAGCTGCGCGGCCAGCGCCAGCACGGCCGCGCCGTCCGGACGGGCGATGGCGCCCTGCCCGACCAGGATCAGCGGCCGCTCGGCCTTCTTGAGTTTGCGCGCGAACTTGTCCTTGCCGGCGACGAGATCGGCTAGCGCCTGCGGCCCGGTGCCCAGATGCTCGTAATCATAGCGCAGGTCGGCCCTTTCCCCGACGACGCCGATCGGATAGTCGCCCGGCTGGCGGAAGCGCTTGCGGATGCGGGCATTGAGGACCGATGCCTCCAGCCGCGGATTTGACCCGATGATGATGAGCGCGTCGCTGTCCTCGATACCGTCGATGGTGGCGTTGAACAGGTAGGAGGCGCGGCCGAGCGCCGGGTCGAGCGCGCTGCCCGGTTCGCGGCAGTCCATGTTGGGCGAGCCGAGCGCCTGCATCAGGGCTTTCAGCGCGTAGATGTCCTCGACCGCGCTCAGATCGC
>BOKV01000004.1 GCA_016861165.1 Alphaproteobacteria bacterium
GGGGGGGGGGGGGGGACGCCGGACTTCTTCGACTCGCGGAGACGACGCCTGCGTCTTGGCGGAGCGCCCCCAACACTCGGCCGTCACCCTGGTTGCCATGCAAACCGGGGTCCATTGCCCGCCCCGGCGCGCGCGATCAGACGAGGGTCGGGTAGAGGTCACGCCACTCCGGGTTCATTCCCTCGATCAGTTCGATCTTCCAGCGCCGCCGCCAGCGCTTGATGCGCTTTTCCTCGGCGATGGCTTGCGTGATGTCGTCGTATTCCCGGTACCAGACGAGGCGCGTCACGCTATAGCGAGCCGTGAAGCCGGGCAGCACCTTGTCGCGATGTTCCCACGCGCGCGTGGCGAGGTCCGCCGTCACGCCGGTGTAGAGCGTGCCGCCCTTGCGCGAGGCCATGATGTAGACGTAGCCGGACATAAGCGACGATTGCGTTTGCCGGCGTTCGCGTCAACGCACGTGAATTGCTGCACCTGACGTATTCGCTGAGGGGACAAATGGATCCCGGTTTGCATGGCAACCGGGATGACGCCGAGAATGGGGCGCTTTGTGGCGCCAAAATCCGGCGTCAGGTTGACGGCGTTACAGAGCCGATGACATTTGCAAGGCGGCACTTCCTTGCCCGGCGTCATCCCGGCCGCTACCGCGAGCCGGGATCCATTTGTCCCTCGGCGGAGAACGTGGTCGCGTTGGGCGCAATTGTTGCGTCACGGAATGGATCGTCGGGTCAAGCCCGACGATGATCTTCCGGCAGCGACTTAAACTTAAATCTATTTCGAACCTCTTGTTCACGCATGAACGCCAGTACCGCTGATGGAAGCTTTCGCCGTTGACCGCTCAATCGCCGACGTAGCGGGTCTGTTTCTGTGAATCGTATCTCAGCGGAGCGGAGGCTTATCTGAAATTTCTCCGCAATCTCATTTGCCGAGGTCAGTGAAACGCAAGCATTGGTTGGAGCAAGAAGAAAGGCAGCAAACTTCGACGCCTGCGATTCACCAGTCCGCGATTTCAAGTTATGAAGAGGCGGACCGTAGGCACCACGTTTTTTTGCTTCAGTGGCTAAATTGTGCGCCTTTTCTCGTACAATACGACCGTTATGAAGCATTAAGTGACCCAACTCGTGAGCTAATACCATTCTTGCGTGGGGTTCGGACTCGTTTGCGGCAATATAGATCGAGTTGGCCACGACGATGCGAGGCGGATCAAACGTCGCATATGCTTCTTGGAAGTGGCCATCGTCAGAGAGCATTTCACTGTCAGGCATCACCAGCAGGCGAAAATTGGGTATCAATCTGACGATATCGAATTCTAGTAAATTGATGATATCTAACGTGACATCATCGGAAATAGAAAGATTTGTTCGAACCTCACCAGCCCGTTTAGAGAGTTCTTTGATACTGATTTTTGACGCGATGAAGTCGGATGCCATGTTCAACGCTTCCGGTAATCATCTAAATTGTGGACGTTGTCGTTAGCTGGACGCCGATTGGTCGGCTGCTTTGTAGCAACAAAGGAATCAACTGAGACACCAAGACGTCGCTCAATGACCTCGGCAAGTTGCCTTCCCGGTTTGCTTTGTCCACATACTACCGAACTAACATAGTGGGGTTCGACTTCTGCAAGCTGGGCAAGTTGGTAGTAAGTGTACCCTACTTGCTTGAGGCGTGCGTCAACGGCATCGCCGTACTTTTCCCAATCGTAGGTCATCGGTGCGGCTCCTATTACGAACACCCGCTGGTCGCCCCGCACGTGTCGCACTTCTCGCAGGTACCGTTCCTGACCATGGTGAAGTTGCCGCATTCGGTGCAGGAATTGCCGGTGTAGCCCTGCATCAGCGCCTGGCGGCGCCGGTCCTCGGCCAGGCGGCGCTCGGCCCTGATCTCCTCGGCCACCTGCTCGGCGGCGAGCCGCGCGATTGTCTCGGCCGTCGTCTCCGGCTCGGGCGCCGTCTCGCCCTGCGGCGGCGCGTCGGGAACGTAGTCGCGCTTGAAGGCCGACGGCTCCTCGTCGAGGCGCACGGCGGTGGCGATCTGGGCGACGCGTGCTGTCAGCGGCCCGCCGGCGCCGCGCGCGGTGATGACCGGCGGCCGGGCCGGCGCCGGCGCGCCCGCCTGGCCCTTCGGCTCGGCCGTGCCGGCGGCGCCCGGCTTGACCACGGCGAGCTTGTGGCCGCGCACGAGCCCCTTGGAGACGGGCTGGGCCTTGCCTTCCTCCACGCCGCGGCCGAGCGCGGTGTTGGAGAAGTTGGAGGTGTCGACATGCGCCAGATCGTGGCGGCCGAGATAGGAGACGGCGAGCTCGCGGAAGATGTAGTCGAGGATCGAGGTGGCGTTCTTGATCGCGTCGTTGCCGGTGACCATGCCGGCCGGCTCGAAGCGGGTGAAGGTGAAGGCCTCGACATATTCCTCCAGCGGCACGCCATATTGCAGGCCGAGCGAGACGGCGATGGCGAAATTGTTCATCATCGCGCGGAATGCCGCCCCCTCCTTGTGCATGTCGATGAAGATCTCGCCAAGCCGACCGTCATCATATTCGCCGGTGCGGACATAGACCTTGTGGCCGCCGACCACCGCCTTCTGCGTGTAGCCCTTGCGCCGGTCGGGCAGCTTCTCGCGCTCGCGCACCGCCTTCTCGACGATGCGCTCGACGACGCGCTCGCTGACCTTCTCGGCCAATAGCGCGGCGCGGGCGGCGGCCGGCGCCTCGATCAGCTCCTCGATCGCCTCCTCATCGTCCTCGTCCTCGATCAGCGCCGCCGACAGCGGCTGCGACAGTTTCGAGCCGTCGCGGTAGAGCGCGTTGGCCTTGAGCCCCAGCTTCCACGACAGCATGTAGGCGTTCATGCAGTCCTCGACGGTGGCCTCGTTGGGCATGTTGATCGTCTTGGAGATGGCGCCGGAGATGAAGGGCTGGGCCGCGGCCATCATGCGGATGTGGCTTTCCACCGACAGCGCGCGCTTGCCCCGGCGCCCGCAGGGGGCGGCGCAGTCGAACACGGGCAGGTGCTCGGGCCTGAGCCCCGGCGCCCCCTCGAGCGTCATCGCCCCGCAGCAATGGAGGTTGGCCGCCTCGATCTCCTTGCGGGTGAAGCCGATCGCCGCGAGCAGGTCGAGCGAGAAGTCGTCGAGCTGCTCGGTGCCGAGCTTGAGCACGTCGCGGCAGAAGGCCTCGCCGAGCGTGTGGCGGTTGAACGCGAACTTGATGTCGAAGGCGGAGGCAAGTCCCGCCTCGACGGCGTCGATCTCGCGCGCGGTGAAGCCTTTCGCCATAAGCGCGGCGTGGTTGACGCCCGGCGCGTCCTTCAGCGTGGCGTGGCCGACGGCATAGTCGACGATCGCCTTGATCTCGGCCGCGCCATAGCCGAGCACGGCGAGCGCCTCCGGCACGGCGCGGTTGATGATCTTGAAATAGCCGCCGCCGGCGAGCTTCTTGAACTTGACCAGCGCGAAATCGGGCTCGATGCCGGTGGTGTCGCAGTCCATGACCAGGCCGATGGTGCCGGTCGGCGCGATGACGGTCGTCTGCGCGTTGCGGTAGCCATGGGCTTCGCCGAGCGCCACGGCGCGATCCCAGGCGGCCCTGGCATGGCTGATCAGGCGCGCGTCCGGGCAGGAGGCGTGGTCGAGCGCCACCGGCGCCGTGCGCAGGCCCTCATAGCCCTGCGTCTCGCCATGGGCGGCGCGGCGGTGGTTGCGCATGACGCGCAGCATCGCCTCGCGATTGGCTTCGTATTCGGGGAACGGGCCCATCTCGCCGGCCATCTCGGCCGAAGTGGCGTAGCAGACGCCGGTCATGACGGCCGAGATGGCGCCGCAGATGGCGCGCGCGGCATCCGAATCATAGGGGATGCCCGACGTCATCAGCAGGCCGCCGATATTGGCGAAGCCAAGGCCGGTGGTGCGGTAGTCGTAGGAGAGCCTGGCGATCTGGCGCGAGGGAAACTGCGCCATCATCACCGAGATTTCGAGCACGACCATCCACAGCCGGCAGGCATGCTCGAAGGCCTCGACGTCGAAGGCGAGCGGGTCGGCATGGCTGGCCTTCGCCTTGTCCCGGAAGGCGAGCAGGTTGAGCGAGGCGAGGTTGCAGGCCGTGTCGTCGAGGAACATGTATTCCGAGCACGGATTCGAGGCGCGGATCGCCCCCCCGGCCGGGCAGGTGTGCCAGTCGTTCATGGTGGTGTTGAAGTGCAGGCCCGGATCGGCCGAGGCCCAGGCGGCGTTGCCGATCCGCTCCCACAGTTCGCGGGCGCGCACCGTCTTCATCACCCGCCCGTCGAGCCGGGCGGTGAGGTTCCAGGTGCCGTCGGCCTCGACGGCGGCGAGGAAGTCGTCCCGGACCGACACCGAATTGTTGGAGTTCTGGCCGGAGACGGTCAGATAGGCCTCCGAATCCCAGTCGGTGTCGAAGACCGGGAAGTCGATGTCGGTGTAGCCCTGGCGGGCGAACTGGATGACGCGCTTGATGTAGTTCTCCGGCACGGCGTTCTTCTTGGCCGCGCGGATCTCGCGCTTCAGCGCCGTGTTGACCCTGGGGTCGAAGCAGTCGTCGTCATGGCCGTCGCAGTTGACGCAGGCCTTCATGATCGCCTTGAGGTGGCGGGCGACGACGCGCGAGCCGGCGACGAGGGCGGCGACCTTCTTCTCCTCGTGCACCTTCCAGTCGATATAGTCCTCGATGTCGGGGTGATCGATGTCGACCACCACCATCTTGGCGGCGCGCCGGGTGGTGCCGCCCGACTTGATGGCGCCGGCGGCGCGGTCGCCGATCTTCAGGAAGCTCATCAGTCCGGACGACCTGCCGCCGCCCGACAGCTTCTCGCCCTCGCCGCGCAGCGCGGAGAAATTGGTGCCGGTGCCGGAGCCGTATTTGAACAGGCGCGCCTCGCGCACCCACAGGTCCATGATGCCGTTCTCGTTGACGAGATCGTCATTGACCGACTGGATGAAGCAGGCATGCGGCTGCGGGTGCTCGTAGGCCGATTTCGACCGGGTGAGCTTGCCGGTGAACGGATCGACGTAGAAATGGCCCTGGCCGGGGCCGTCGATGCCGTAGGCCCAGTGCAGGCCGGTGTTGAACCATTGCGGCGAATTGGGCGCCACCTTCTGGGTGGCCAGCATGTAGGCGAGCTCGTCGAAGAAGGCGCGCGCGTCGGCCTCGCGGTCGAAATAGCCGCCCTTCCAGCCCCAATAGGTCCAGGTGCCGGCCAGCCGGTCGAAGACCTGGCGGGCGTCGCGCTCGCCGACATGGCGCTCCGCCGCCGGCAGTTCGGCGAGCGCGGCCTCGTCGGCCACCGAGCGCCACAGCCAGGACGGGACGTCGTTTTCCTCGACCTTCCTCAGCCGCGCCGGCACGCCGGCCTTGCGGAAATATTTCTGCGCCAGGATGTCGGCGGCGACCTGGCTCCAGGCCCTGGGCACGGCAATGCCTTCCAGCCGGAAGACGACCGAACCGTCGGGATTGCGGATCTCGCTCGTCGCCGTGCGGAATTCGATGTCCTCGTAGGGCGACTGCCCCGCCCTGGTGTAGCGCCGCTCGATGCGCATTTCGTTCACCCCTTCCGTGCCGCCCATTCCACGCCCGCAACCGGGCAGGAAATGGGCAAGGTTCCGCCGCTTGCCGGCAAGCGCGTGCCGCCGGCCCTGGTCCAGTTTCCCCGTTTAGCTTTTCTGGTGTTTCCGCCGCGCCGCCTCTCGGCGAGCGGACAACAGTCGGAAACTATATATAGTCGCTACGCTGAACGCAAACACTAAATATAGGGTTAATGTGCCGATTTCCCCCGAGATTCACGTCCGTCCGTGAGCAGAGTCGGAATCCCGCTCCAGCGCGGCGCGGCGTGCAGCAACGCAATCCCGTTCCCCGGGCGCAGGCCCGGAGTTTCCGCATGCGACGGACACTGGTGAGGGAAGGGACCTTTCATGGTCCCGGCGACGCCCGGCCTGGAAGCTGGGCCGCCCCGACCCGACTCTACGAAACTCGATGGCGAGGACGGTAAGGTGACTCGGATTTGCGCGTCAAGGACTTGTTACAATTAAATCCCGGCCCACCAGATGTTGTGGCTATCCTGTGGATTTCGGTTCCATGTTCCCGTGCGGAATACGCTTTCGGTTCAACGGTTTGACGGCGGGAATTGCGGTTGCGCAAGAGCGCTTTCATGGCTTCCCGATGCCTTTGCCGCCCGCGATCGATTCGCTGCGAGGGCGGTGGAGAAGTACCAGCCGAACCGTTGGAATCATGGCGCTTGCGCAGGCCGGGTCATCCGGCCAAGCGACAACGCGAGGCGGACAAGATGATGCGGGAAAACCGACTGATGGAGCAAAATCCCGGTCCCGCTGGATCGGGCCTTGCTCTAAGGTGCGGCCGCAGCCAAGTCCACGGCCGGCCGCCGAGAATGGCACCTGGAGAGCCACTTGAAGCGCGCGTTTCTATTCGGGCTCACGACCCAACTGGTCCTGGTTGGCGGGGTCTTTCTTGTTCTTGATGATCTGATGCTTCCCGGGACGCAGTCTCCGGTCATTGGCGTTGTCGCGTTGTGTCTGGGGGCCGCAAGCGCATTTCTCGCGTGGAAAGCGACGCCTCATCCGTCCTGGCTGGTCGCGACCGGGATGTGGCTTGCAGGCTTTCTTGCCATCTACGCTGCAATCCCTGTCCTTGAGCTCGCTTTCGTGCTGATCGCAGGGGCCCTGAACTGACCTGTCGTCCAGTTGCCGGCCGGCCCGTGCGTTCGGCGCAAGGGAGCGGAACCGTCCGTCGAGTCGGGCGCGCCCGCGTTTCACCCGTCCTTGCGGCCCGAGATCGGCGCGGTGTAGGCGAGATCGAGGTCCCAGGGGAAATAGATCCAGGTGTCCTGGCTGACCTCGGTCACATAGGTGTCGGCCATCGGCACGCCCTTGGGCTTGGCGTAGACGGTGGCGACGTGCGCCTTGGGCAGGATTTCGCGCACCTTGGCCGCCGTCTTGCCGGTGTCGGTCAGGTCGTCGACGACGAGGATGCCTTCGCCCGTGCCGCCCGACTGGGCGACCAGCTCCGGAGCGATTCCCTTGAGCACGACCAGGTCGCCCTGGTCCTTGTAGTCGTGGTAGGAGGCGATGCAGATCGTCTCGATGGTGCGTATCCCCAGTTCGCGCGCGATGATCGCCGCCGGCACCAGCCCGCCGCGGGTGATGGTGACGATCGCCCGCCACGGCCCGTTGGCCTCGGCCGTGCCGGCCAGCCGCCAGGCGAGCGCCTTGCAGTCGCGGTGGAACTGGTCCCAGGAAACGGGAAAGGCTTTCTGCGACGGGCTCATCGATTCGGCTCCCCAAGCGGCCAGCAGGAGCCGGTCGATTAGCGCAGCCGCGTGCGCCGCGCAAACCGCTTGGCCATCCAAACCGTCTCCGGGAGGCGCCCCGCCTGTGGATCGCCGGTCAGCCGCGCTGGCGGGCCGGCTTCAGCATCCTGACCAGCACATCGTTCCTGGCGACGAAGTGCTGCCAGAGCGCGCCCAGCGCGTGCAAGGCGACGAACACGACGATCGCCGGCTTGGCCATCTCGTGCAACTCGGCCGCCGCCCCGACGCCGCCATACCAGGCGAGCGCGCCCGAAACGGGCATGCCGAAGATGACGAGATAGAGGACGAAATGGGTGAGGCGCGCGATCCATTTCTGCGCGGCACTTTCGCCGGCCGGCGCCGGCGGCGCGCCGTAGCGCAGGCGCAGGCCCAAGCGCAGCAGCGCCAGCCCCAGCACGGCCAGCCCGACATAGACATGGACATTGGCGCCGAACGTCGCCTCGGGCGAGGCTTCGACGCCGCGCCGCAAGGCACGCCAGGCTTCGGCGATCTGTTCGCCGAACACCACCTGGTAGACGACGAGGGCCGCGATCAGCCAGTGGAGGATGATCTGGGCGGCTGAATAGCCTTGCGGCCGGGACCGGGAGACCATGGCGTTCTTCTCCGAGAGCGGATGGGAGGATGACGGCACCGTTTCGCCGACGGCGCGGGCGCCGGCCTTGATCCAGGACAAATGGAGAAGAGTTAATGTTTGCGGCCGGTTGGCCGCCGGCGCTGGCGTTTTCGCCCGGCCGGGGAGGGGCCGGGGCCTGCGGCAATGCGGATTCCGATTGCACCCGCCCGGCGCCGGCAGGATAATGCCGGCGGGCAACCAAGGGGAGTAGACTTCGATGGAAGGCGTCAAACCGGTCGCGACCTGGCGCAAGGTCGTCGCGGCGATCCTCGACTTTCTGACCATCTTCTTCGTCGCCGGCTACGTCATCGCGCTCCTGACCGGCAACACGACGGAAGGCGGCTTCCAGCTCAACGGCATGCCGGCGCTGGTGCTGTTCATCGTCATCATCGCCTATTTCTGGCTGGGCATGCGCTATGCCGGCGGCACCCTCTGGCAGCGCATCCTGAAGACACGCTAGAGCCGAATCCGATCCAACGGGACCGGCTTTCCGCTCTATCTATTTGTTTTGTCGCATCATCCTGTCCGCCTCGCGTTGCCGCTCGGCGGGATGAGGCCCCAGGCCGGCCGGGCGCGGCCGAACGGTGCCCGAAACCGGCGCCGCAGGGCGGCGCTCCGGACCGACCGCGAGGCCCGCGCCGGCGGCCGCGCCATCACCGCAATGTGACCTAGCGCACGCTTTACAGGGGCGGGGGACCTTATACTTTCGTATTATGGACCCGAAGCACCCCATGTCCTGGCATGCCGCCGGCATCTTTTCCGGCCTGCTGACGGTCGCGCTGCGGCTCGCCGTCATCTATGGCGTCATCAGCGCCGGCTACTACACCTATGCCTGGTTCGGCACCGACTGGTTCCGCGTCTTCGTGCTGGCGGCGATCGCCTTGTGCCTGCATCTGGAAATCCGCCGCATCGAGCGAGCCTTCCCCGAGGACGCCGATCGCCGGCGCTAGCGTAAGACCCGGTCCGGACGGATCGGAATTTGCCCTATCTATTTGTTTTGTCGCATCATCTTGTCCGCCTCGCGTTGCCGCTCGGCGGGATGAGGCTACTTGCCGGTCGGCGGAGACGGCGCCGACAGCTCAGTGACCATGACGCGAACCTCGGCCTCGGCGGCGGCGAGCGCGGCGCGATCGCGCGAACGCACCACGATCTGCGCCGAGTAGCGGCGCCCGTCATATTGCGGGTAGGAACCGATCGAGGTGGCCGGGTGGCGCGCCTGGATGGCGCCGAGCGCGGTGCCGATCAGCCCTTCCGGCAGTCCGCAGTCGATGGCGACCGACAGCATCCGCTCGCCGCCCCTGAGCGTCGGCAGCACCTTGTCCAGCATCGCCTCGAAGATCGCCGGCACACCGGCCAGCACGTGCACATTGCCGAGGCGGAAGCCCGGCGCCTTCGACACCGGGTTGTCGATCAGGCCGGCGCCGTGCGGGATGCGGGCCATGCGCTTGCGCGCCTCGGTGAACTCCAGCCCGCGCTCGGCGTAATGAGCCGCCAGCGTGGCCATGACGCGCGGGTCGTGGCCGATCGGCACGCCGAAGGCGTCGGCGATGGCGTCGGCGGTGATGTCGTCATGGGTTGGGCCGATGCCGCCGGAGGTGAAGACGTAGGTATGGCGCGGGCGCAGCGCGTTGACCGCCGCGACGATCGCCGCGTGCTCGTCGCCGACGATGCGCGCCTCTTTCAGATCGATGCCGGCGAGCGTCAGCAGACCGGCGAGATGGCCGATATTGCGGTCCCTGGTGCGCCCCGACAGCAATTCATCGCCGATGGCGAGCATGGCGGCGGTCGGTGCCGGTGCTGGTGTCACGGAGGTCTCCCGGGAAGGTCGCCTAGCTCTATCGCGCGTCCGCAGCGCTGGCAATGGCCGGCGGCGGGACCATTTCCGCGGCGCCGCGTCCGGTCTATGCTGGCGCCGGCTCGCGCTCACGGGAGGTATTCCATGCGTCACAACCATCTGGCAATCTGGGTGACGGTCGCCTTGCACATGGTGCTTGGCTTCCTCTGGTATTCGCCCTTCCTGTTCCTCGACGGCTGGGCGGCGGGCTTCCGCATCGACGCGGCGGCGATGGCGCAGCCGAACCCGGCGGCGCTGGTGCTGGCGCTCGCCGGCGCCGCCATCTCCTGCTACGTCGCCTCCTGGCTGATCCAGCGCCTCGGCGTCGCCGACGCGACGGCCGCACTCGGCCTCGCCGTGGCGCTGTGGGCGGGCTTCGTCTTCGCCGCGCTGGCCCCGCATTACCTGTTCGCGCAGGTTGGCGCCGGCGCGTTGCTCATCGATCTCGCCAACACGGCGGTGGCGACGCTGATGACCGTGTTCATCCTGACCTTCTGGCGGGCCCGGGCCCCGACCGGCGCCTGACCGGCGGCCGGCGCCTTGCCGGCGCCGGCGCCATGCTCTAGGCAGTAGCGGCCGCGCGGGCATGGCGGAACCGGTAGACGCAAGGGACTTAAAATCCCTCGGAGCAATCCGTCCGGGTTCGAGTCCCGGTGCCCGCACCACCGCTGCCTGGCCGGGGGGACCTTGTCCATGGAGCCGCCCATGCCCCTGTCGCGACGCGCGCTCGGCGCCGCCTTGCTGGCGTTGGCGCTGCTGCCCGACGCCGCGCGGGGGCGGGACGATGGCCCGTTGATCGCGGCCGCGTCGGACCTGCAATTCGCGCTGACCGAGTTGGCGGCGGAATTCGCGGCGGCGACCGGCAGGCAGGTGAGGCTCGCCTTCGGCTCCACCGGCAATTTCGCGCGCCAGATTCGCGCTGGCGCGCCGTTCGAAATGTTCATGGCCGCCGACGAAGCCTTCGTCGCCGGCCTCGCCCGCGACGGCCTTACCCGTGACGAGGGCACGCTCTACGCGGTCGGCCGCATCGTCATGGTGGTTCCGGTCGGCTCGCCGCTCGCCGCCGACGGCACGCTCGAAAGCCTGCGGCGGGCGCTCGCCGACGGCCGCATCGCCCGCTTCGCCATCGCCAATCCCGAGCATGCTCCCTATGGCCGGCGCGCCGAGGAGGCGCTGCGCCATGCCGGTCTGTGGGAGGTGATCGGGCCGCATCTCGTGCTGGGCGAGAATGTGAGCCAGGCGGCGCAGTTCGCGCTGTCCGGCAATGCGCAAGGGGGCATCATCGCGCTGTCGCTGGCACTGTCGCCGCAACTGGCCGCGCGCGGCAGCCACGACCTGATCCCGCAGGACTGGCATGAACCGCTGCGCCAGCGCATGGTGCTGCTCAACGGCGCTGGACCCGTGGCCGAGCAGTTCCACGGCTACATGCAGTCGCCGGCGGCGCGCGCCATCATGGAGCGCTACGGCTTCGTCCTGCCGGGCGGATGAGACAATGGACTGGATGGCGCTCTTCCTGTCACTGCGGCTGGCGGCCTGGACGGTTGCCATCCTGCTGCCGGTGGCGATCCTGGCGGGACGCTTCCTCGCCTATCGCCGCTTCGCCGCCAAGGGGCTGGTCGAGGCGATGGTGATGCTGCCGCTGGTGCTGCCGCCCACCGTGTTCGGCTTCTATCTGCTGATCGCCTTCGGCGCCGACTCGCCGGTCGGCGCCTTCTGGCAGGAAGTGTTCGGCCACCAGCTCGTCTTCACCTTCGAGGGGCTGGTGGTCGCCTCGGTCATCTTTAACCTGCCCTTCGCCATCCAACCGGCCCAGCGCGGCTTCGAGGCGGTGCCGGTCGCGGTGCGCGAGGCCGCCGCCTGCTGCGGCATGTCGCCCTGGGCGAGCCTGTGGCGGGTCGAACTGCCGCTCGCCTGGCCTGGGCTGGTCACCGCGATGGTGCTTACCTTCGCCCACACGCTTGGCGAATTCGGCATCGTGCTGATGGTCGGCGGCTCGATCCCCGGCGAGACCAGGACGATCGCCATCGCGATCTACGACCGCGTGCAGGCCTTCGACACGGCCGGCGCGGGCGCCATGTCGGCGGCGCTGGTGGCGATCTCGCTCGTCACCATCGGGGCGACCTTCGCGCTGTCGGCGCGCATGGGGCGGAGGCTGTCCTGATGGGGCTCGAGGTCGCGATCAGCGCCGCCCCGCCTATCCCGCTCGACATAGCTTTCCAGGTCGAGCCGGGCGAGATGCTGGCGCTGGTCGGCCATTCGGGCGCCGGCAAGACCACGCTGCTGCGCGCAATCGCCGGCTTGTGGCGCCCGCCGGCGGGCCGCGTCAGCGTCGACGGGACCGTCTGGCTCGACACCGCCGCCGGCATCGACCTGCCGGCCCATCGCCGCCGCGTCGGCGTCGTCTTCCAGCACTACGCGCTGTTTCCCCACATGAGCGCGCAGGCCAACGTCGCCGCCGCCATCGGCGGCCTGCCGCGGACCGAACGCCGGGCCGAGGCGCGCCGTCTGCTGGCGCTGGTCGGCCTCGGCGGGCTGGAGGACCGCCGGCCGGCGCAACTGTCCGGCGGCCAGCAGCAGCGCGTCGCCGTCGCCCGGGCGCTGGCGCGCAGGCCGGCGGCGCTCCTGCTCGACGAACCGTTCTCGGCCGTCGACCGGGCGACGCGCGAGGCACTCTACGCCGAGATCGCGGTGCTGCGCTCGCACATGAACATGCCGGTGATCCTCGTCACCCACGACCTCGACGAGGCTAGCCTGCTCGCCGAGCGCATGGTGGTGATCGAGCATGGCCGGATGCTGCGGGCGGGCGCCGCCGCTGACGTGATGTTCGATCCCTCGGTGCTGCGCGCCCTCGGCATCCGCGAGGCCGGCGCCTCGATCAGCGCGCGCATCGTGGGCCATGAGCCCGACGGGCTGACCCGGCTCGAGGCATCCGCCGGGCCGCTGTGGCTGCCGCGTGTCGACGGTGCCAGGGGCCAGCGCGTGCGGGTGCGGGTGCTGGCGCATGAGGTGATCCTGTCGCGGGCGCGGCCCGAAGGGCTGTCGGCGCAGAACATCCTGCCGGCCACCATCGATCAGCTGGCCTCGGGTGGCGGTCCCGGCGTGCTGGTGCGGCTGCGCGTGGGCTCCGACGTGCTGCTGGCGCGAGTCACCCAGCGCGCCGTCACCGGGCTGGCGCTGGCGCCCGGCCTTTCCTGCTACGCCATCCTCAAATCGATGGCGGTGGCGAGGGATCACGTGGTGGCCGCGCCCGACGGCTGAGCCCCGTCGGCGGCGGGCAGGGGGTCGGACGCCTCTTTTTTGATCCGGGTCAAGGCAGCGGTGCGCGCGCCGTGCCAGAAGGGCGGCCAAGGGTGGCGAAGCCTTACCAACCGGAGTTGAAACGATGTCCTACCGCAACATGAAGAAGATGCTGGCAACCGGCCTGATCGCGGCGACGCTCGCCGTCCCGGTCGCCGCCGCCGGCGAGGATGACAGCTGGTGGCCGCGCATGGGCCGCATGATGGGCGAATGGGGCCCGGGCCAGATGATGGGCCAGATGATGGGTCGCTGGGGCCCGATGAGCGGGCCGATGATGGGTCTCGGCACCGACGCGATGATCGACCGCATCGACGGTCGGCTGGCCTTTCTCAAGACCGAGCTGAAGGTTACCGAGCCGCAGGAGGCCGCCTGGAAGGAGTTCGAGGAGGCGGTCCGCTCCACCGCCCGCACGCACAACGACATGATGCGTTCGATGATGGAGGAGTTCCAGAACGGTGAATTCCTCGACAAGTCGCTGATCGACCGCCTGACGCTCCAGGAGACGCATCTGGAGGCGCGGCTTGAACAGGTAAGAACGGTCAAGGGCGCCACCGAGAAGCTGTACGCGCTGCTTTCCGACGAGCAGAAGGAGGTCGCCGACGAGACGGTACTGCCGATGATGGGCATGGGCATGGGGCGCATGCGCGGCTTCGGTCCGCGCAAGGGAGGCTGACGTGCCGCTGACGCCGCAACTGAGGAACCGCGTCCTCGAGATTCTCGACGCCAACCGCCTGATGACGGTGGCCACCCTGCGGCCGGACGGCTGGCCGCAGGCAACCACGGTCGGCTATGCCAGCGACGGGCTCGAACTCTTCTTCCTGTGCGGCGCCGACAGCCAGAAGGCGGCCAACCTCGCCCGCGACAACCGCGTCTCGATCACTGTCGATCACGATGTGAGCGATCCGATGAAGATCGAGGGGGTGTCGCTGGCCGGCCGCGCCGAGCCGATCGACGGCGAGGACGAGGTGGCGCGCTTCCTCGCCCTGCTGATCAAGAAGTACCCCGAATACGCGGCGTTGCCGCAGCCCGACATGGCCGGCGTGCGCTGCTTCCGCGTGCGGCCGCTGGTGATCTCCGTCCTCGACTACAGCCAGGGTTTCGGCCACACTGACCTGGTGTCGGTGAGCGAGGACGATCTCGCCGCCTGAGCGCCATTCGCGTCCGCCGGCTACAGGGGGCTGACGGCGGAGGCGGGGCTGCAGCCTCCCCGTCCGGGGAGGCTGCAGCCGACTGAAGGTGCGAATGTGCCTGACCGGGCCGCGCCAGCCCTTGCCTGCCGGCCGCCGCGCCGCTAGGCAGATCCCGACAACACCAACAAGACAATCGGGGAGGCGCCCTTGCCCGGCATCGTCGCGCTTTGCGTGGCCTATGTGCTGAGCCAGTTCTACCGCTCGTTCCTGGCGGTGCTGGTGCCGTATCTTTCGACCGAACTGGGCATGAGCGCGGCGGAACTGGCCTATGCCTCCGGCACCTGGTTCGCAGCCTTCGCGCTGGCTCAGTTCCCGATCGGCGCCTGGCTCGACCGGTACGGGCCGAGGCGCACTGCCGCCTGGCTGCACGCGGCCGCCGGCGGCGGCGGCGCGGCGCTGTTTGCGCTTGCCCAGAGCCCGCTGCACGTCATCGTCGCCATGGGCCTGATCGGCATCGGCTGCGCGCCGGTGCTGATGGCGACCTTCTACGTGTTCGCCCGCAACTATTCGGCCGCCGGCTTCGCCACGCTCGCCTCGACTTTCATCGCCGCCGGCTCGCTCGGCAACATCGCCGGCTCGGCGCCGATGGCGCTGGCCGTCGAGCAGTTCGGCTGGCGGCCGTCGCTGTGGTTCCTGTGCGCGGTGACGCTGGCGACGGCGCTGGCGGTGCTGGTGCTGGTGCGCGATCCCCGGCGCGCCGCCGCCCATGCCGCCGCCAGGGGTGGCTATCTCGACCTCATCCGCATCCGCCAGCTATGGCCGATCTTTCCGATGATCTTCCTCGGCTATGCCGTCGCCGGCGGCATTCGCGGGCTGTGGGTGGGACCCTATTTGCAGGACGTGCATCAGCTTGGCACGGTCGCCATCGGCCAGGTGACGCTGGCCATGGCCATCGCCCTGTCGCTCGGCAGCCTTCTCTACGGGCCGCTCGATCGGCTGTTCGACAGCCGCAAATGGGTGGTCTTCTTCGGCAACCTGATGGTTCTGGCGGCGGTCGCGTGGCTGGCCGTCGCGCCGGCCATGGCGGTGGCGCAGGCGACCGTAATGTTCGTTGTCATCGGCCTGCTCGGCGCCTCCTACGCCGTCCAGATCGCGCACGGCAAGGCCTTCGTGCCCGAGCACCTGACCGGCCGCGGCGTCACGCTGATGAACTTCTTCTCGATCGGCGGCGTCGGCGCCATGCAGTTCGTGACCGGGCGGACGCTCTCGGCGCTTGGGCCGACGGCCGACCCGCAATGGGCCTATTCGGTGCTGTTCGGCCTCTATGCCGGGGCGCTGGCGCTGGTGCTTGTCGCCTATCTGGCGTCGACCGACGCCCGGCCGCGCGAGGCGGCGGTCGGGCCGGTGTGAGGCGGAGGCGGGTTCCTATTCGCAGCTCACCGAATAGACGCACCGCGGGTTGTCGACCGTCTTGACCGTGTTGCGGCGCAGGACGCGGCCGCGGCCGCCGCAGCGCACCGAGTCCGCCTGGGCGACCGGCACGCCGGCGCGCATCGGCAATAGCGAGCCGTGCACGGTCTTGTAGATCACGCCGCTGCGCGCGAACTGGGCGACGGCCTGTTCGCAGGTGAGCCCTTCGGCGGCCTGCTGGGCGTGGGCGGGCACGGCCAGCCCGACAAGGATCATGGCCAGGGGCAGGTGGCGCATCGCGGGGGTTCTCCGGTAGCAACTCGTGGCGGCCGGCGCCGCGCCCGCCATGCCATCGGCAATTTGCGGCGACAGCGTGGCGCCGCCAGATGGCTTCTGCCTCAGCGTTCCAGTCCGCCGGCCCATTCGACGATGCGGCCGACCAGTTCGTCGGTGGTGCCCGGACTGAGGATGTCGCCAGCCAGCACGTGGCTGCTGGGGTCCTGCACCTGCTCGACCTCGTGGATTGCCTTCGGCCCGGCCCATTCATCATGGACGCGGCGCGTCGTCTCGGCCGAAACCACCTTGTCGTTCGGCGAATGGATGAACAGGGCCGGCACGGTGCTGCGGCCGTGGTCCATCCGCTCCACGGCCCGCATCAGCGCCGCCATCGCGAATACCGACCGGCTCGGATAGGACGTGGTCCACCACTGCGCCTGGCGCTCGTTGACCGGCTCGAACGAGCGCGTCTGGCCGAAGACGAGCGGCAGCAATTGCTGGCCCCAGGCCATGTTGAGCAGGCCGACCGAGATGCCGTTGAGCTGGTAGTTCGGCGAGATCAGCACCAGGCCGACCACCTTGTTGACGAGCCGCTCATTGCCGACCGCCCAGGTTGCCAGCGTGGCGCCGGTCGAGGTGGCGATAACAAGGACGCGCTCGCCGATCCGCTCGCCGACCGCGATCGCCTCGGCCATGTCGTTGACCCAGTCGTTCATCGAGGCGCGCGCCAGTGCGGCGCCGTCCTGGCCATGGCCGGTGAGGCGGGTGAAAAACAGGTTGGCGCCGAGCGCGGCAGCCACCTTGTCGGGCAGGGGCCGCGTCTCCCATTTGGTCGCCGAGAAGCCGTGGATGTAGACGACCGCGAGCGGCGTCTTCGCCCTGGTGGCTGGGTCGGCCCAGACGATCTCCTTTTCGGCGCCGGGCTTGATGCCCGCCACCGCTGCCTCGCGCTCCGCCAGCCACTGCCCGACATCGGCGCCGACCGAGCTCATGTCGAAACGCACGGTCTCGTCGATCTCGGGCCGCGGCCCGGCCGCGATGGCGACCAGCGCGGCAACGCCGACGACCATGATGATCGACATGCGCCAGCGCAGCCGCGTCGATGCCGCACCGAAAAAGGAAATCATGCGCGTGCCCCCTGACCGCGTTCGTCGATCGTGGCGAGATCGATGTTGGGCCGGTTGACGACCATGCGCATGGCGAAACTCGACTGGATGCGTGAAACGCCGGGCAGGGTCGACAGCCAGTTCTTGTAGATCTGCTCGTAGTGCTCCATGTCGCGGGCGTTGACGCGGATCAGATAGTCGCTTTCCCCCGACATCAGGAAGCAGGCGACGATGTAGGGGCAGGTCAGGACGGCCGTCTCGAACTTGCGCAGATGGTCCTCCGACTGGGCCTTCAGCGTGATGTGGACCAGCGCGGTGATGGTCTGGCCGAGCGCCCGGTTGGAGATGACCGCCTGGTAGCCCTCGATGATGCCCGCCTGCTCGAGCTGGTGCAGCCGCCGCGAGCAGGCCGAAGGCGACAGGCCGACCTTCTCCGCGAGCTCGACATTCGAGATGCGGGCATTGGCCTGCAGTTCGCGCAGGATCATCTTGTCGGCGCGATCGAGCATCATGGCGCAACAATCTCCCGCTTGTTCGGCAATGAGTGCAATTATCGACGAATCCGAGGCGGCATGGAACCACAATTCGCAAGGACATTCGGGTACCGTTGCGAGATAATTCCCATAACGCTCAACCGTTGCGCCGAACGGAGGATGCCATGCGCGTCGGCTGCCCGAAGGAAATCAAGAACAACGAATTCCGCGTCGGCCTCACCCCCGGCTCGGTGCGCGAATATGTCGCCCATGGCCACACGGTGATCGTCGAGAGCGGCGCCGGAGCCGGCATCGGCGCCGATGACGGGGTCTACGCGGCGGCCGGCGCCAAGATCGTGGCGACGGCGGCCGAGGTGTTCACCCAGTCCGACATGATCGTCAAGGTCAAGGAGCCGCAGCCCTCCGAATGGAAGCAGCTGCGCGAGGGCCAGATCCTGTACACTTACCTGCATCTGGCGCCCGATCCGGAGCAAACCAGGGGCCTCGTCGATTCGGGCGTCACGGCGATCGCCTACGAGACGGTGACCGATTCTCGCGGCGGCCTGCCGCTGCTGGCGCCGATGTCGGAGGTGGCCGGGCGCCTGGCCATCCAGGCCGGCGCCACCGCGCTGCAGAAGTCGAACGGCGGCCGCGGCGTGCTGCTCGGCGGCGTTCCCGGCGTGCTCCCCGGCAAGGTCGTCATCATCGGCGGCGGCGTCGTCGGCCACAACGCCGCCAAGATGGCCGCCGGCCTCGGCGCCGACGTGACCATCATCGACCGCTCGATCCCGCGGCTGCGCGAGCTCGACGACATCTACAACGGGCGCGTGCGCACCCGCTATTCCACCGTCGAGGCATTGGAAGAGGAATGTTTCTCGGCCGATGTCGTGGTCGGCGCGGTGCTGGTGCCGGGCGCGGCCGCGCCCAAGCTGGTCACCCGCGAGATGCTGTCGGGCATGAAGAAGGGCGCCGTATTGGTCGACGTCGCCATCGACCAGGGCGGCTGCTTCGAGACCTCGCACCCGACCACCCATTCCGAGCCGACCTTCGTCGTCGACGGCATCGTCCACTACTGCGTGGCCAATATGCCGGGCGCGGTGCCGGTGACCTCGACCACGGCGCTCAACAACGCCACGCTGCACCACGGCCTTCAGCTTGCCGACAAGGGGCTGAAGGCGCTGACCGACGACCCGCATCTGCGCAACGGCCTCAACGTCCACCGCGGCCGTGTCACCAACCGCGCCGTTGCCGAGGCGCTCGGTTATGAGATGACCGAGCCGACGGCGGTGCTCAACCGGGTTGCCTGAGGCCCGCCGTCCATCTGACGCCCACCTGACGCAGAAGCAGGCGGCATCGGACGGCCGGGACGACTGGCGACACCTCCTCCCAGTGTGGAAATGCCGGGCCTCGCGCCCGGCATTTTCATGGGCGGCGTGGCGTCGCCCCGTGCGCCGTCGCCTTCATTCGACGACCGGGATACGCTCCGTGGCCGTGCCGACCGGCTCGAAGCCGAGCTTCTGGTAGAGCGGCAGCGCCGCCGGGTGGTCGAGCGTGTTGGTGTTGACGGTCACGCGCTGCGGGCCGTGTTCCCAGGCCGCAGCGATCGCCGCCGACAGCAGCCACTTGCCGAGCCCGCGCCCAAGATAGTCGCGGCACAGCCCGAAATAGGCGAGCGCCACCTTGTCGGGCAGGCCGGAGCTGTCGAGTTCGAAATAGCCGGCGGGGCAGCCGCCGACATAGAGGACGTCGATCTGCGTCGTCGGCGCGTGGATGATGGCGGCGAGCGTGGCGTCGTCCAGGCGCCGGCGCAGGTACCAGTGGTAGGGCCGGCCGACCTCGTCGTAGAGGTAGCGATAGAAGGCGACCGGCATCGCCTCGGCCCGCATCAGCGCCAGGCCCGGCGCCAGCGGCCGCGGCACGTGGATGAACGGGCGGGCGCGCATTTCCAGATAGGTGACATGCGCGGTGAGCGTCTTCTCGGTCACGGCACTATTCCCAGGTGGCGACCGGCGCGTCCTCGGCCTGGCCCCATTCGGCCCACGAGCCGTCATAGAGCGCGTGGTTCGGGTGGCCGATCGATTCGAGCGCCAGCGAGATGATGGCGGCGGTGACGCCCGAGCCGCAGGTGGTGATCGCCTGGCGCGACGGATCGAGTGGGAAGGCGGCAAAGATTTCGCGCAGCGCATCGAGGTCCTTGAGCGTGCCGTTCTCGACGAGCTGGTCGAAGGGCAGCGAGCGCGCCCCGGGAATATGGCCCGAGCGCAGGCCCGGCCGCGGCTCGGGGGCCTGGCCGGTGAAGCGGGCAAAGGAGCGCGCGTCGAGGATCAGCGCCTCGCCAAGCTTCAGGTTGGCGCGGATATCGGCGATCGTGCTGACGCGCGCCGCGTCAGGGCGTGCATGGAATAGGACCGGCTCGGGCTCGCGCGGGGCGCCAGTCTCGACCGGCCGTCCCTCGGCCTTCCAGCGGTCGAAACCGCCGGCGAGGATGCGCACCCGGCTCGCCCCCATGACGCGGAAGGTCCACCACACGCGGGCACAAGAGAACATGCCCGGTCCGTCATAGACGACGATGTCGTCGGTCTCGGCAATGCCCATGGCGCCGGCAGCGGCGGCGAAATCAGATGGCGCCGGCAGCATGTGGGGGAGGGGTGAACCGCGGTCGCTGACGGCGTCGATGTCGAAATAGACGGCGCCGGGGATGCGGGCCGCTGCGAATTCGACGCGGCCGTCGCGGTTCTGCGCCGGCAGGTACCAGGAGCCGTCGACGATGCGCAGGTCGGCGGCGCCGAGCCTGGCCTGAAGCGCGTCGGCGCCGATCAGAAACGGACTCGTCCGGCTCATCGCACGCCGCCCTTGTGTCGTTCGTGCCAGACCTCGATCGACTTGTCCGGATAGCCGTCGAAATGGATGTGGTCGGGTCCTCCCGGCACGTCGACCCACGACGCCTTGAACGCCAGCATCATGTGCACGACCTCGTCGGGCCTGGGCAGCGCCGTGTCGATGGCCGAGGCGAAGGGGTGGACAAGGTCCGGCCACTTGTCGTGATAGACCCACAGCGCGCTGCCGCATTTCGAGCAGAAGCGCCGCTCGACCGGGCTCTCGGCGTCGTCGATGACGGCGTGATAGACGGCGATGTTGTCTTCGCCCTCGACCTCCAGGCTGTCGGCCCAGCCCATGATGTTGACGGCGTAGCCGCCGCCGCCGGCCGTCTTGCGGCAGATCGAGCAGTAGCAGCGCTGGTAGGGGTAGGGCGTGTTCGATTCGAGGCGGAAACGGACGGCGCCGCAGTGGCAGGAACCTTCGAGCTGCATGGGTTTCCTCCCGGCCCTGCCGTCACACGCCCGGCGCCGGTCCGAAGCGGATGCGGAAGCGGCGGTTCTCGCGGCCCTTCTTCTCGATCTTGCCGATATGGACTTCGCCGACTTCGCCGGTGCTGCGCACATGGGTTCCGCCGCAGGGCTGGCTGTCGATCGCGGCCTCGGCGCCGATGGCGACGAGGCGGATCCTGCCGGCGCCGCGCGGCGGGCGCACATTCTTCGACTTGACGAGCCCCGGATTGGCGTCGAGATCAGCCTCGCTGATCCAGGTGGCGTAGACCGGATGGTCGCCGGCGACGATGGCCATCATCTGCGCGGTGACCTGCTCGCGGGTGATGCCGGCCTCGGGAATGTCGAAGTCGACGCGGCTCTCCTCCTCGCCGACATTGGCGCTGGTGATAGGGAAGGGGCAGACCACCGACAGGATGTGGCAGGCGGTGTGCATGCGCATCAGCCGGTGGCGCCGCTCCCAGTCGATATGGCCGGTGACCGCCTCGCCGACGGCGGGCAGCGGCTCGCCTTCGGCGGCTACCAGCACGATCTCCTGCTTGTTGTGGCCGCTCACCGTCGTCGCGATGCGGATGCGCGAGCCGTCGGCCCGCTCCAACAGGCCGCTGTCGCCCGGCTGGCCGCCGGAGGTGGCGTAGAAATTGGTGCGGTCGAGGACGATGCCGCCGCGCTCGTTGACATGGACGATCGTGCCGGCGCAGGAGCGCAGATAGGCATTGTCGAGGAAGGCGGGCTGCGTTTCGAAGGCCATCGGCTCGGTCGCGTTCAGACGGGCTCGAAAGGAATATCGATTTTGGCCCGCCGTTCAAGCCAGGCCGGCACCGGCAGGTCTTTGGAACGCAGGAATTCGGGATTGAACAGCTTCGACTGGTAGCGGTTGCCGAAGTCGCACAGGATGGTGACGATGGTGTGCCCCGGGCCGAGCTCGCGCGCCAGCCGGATGGCGCCGGCGATGTTGATGCCGGTCGAGCCGCCCATGCACAGGCCCTCGTGCTCCAGCAGGTCGAAGACCAGCGGAATGGCCTCGGCATCGGGGATCTGGTAGGCGAAGTCGGGCCTGAAGCCGTCGAGATTGGCCGTGATGCGGCCCTGGCCGATGCCCTCGGTGATCGACGAGCCCTCGGCCTTCAGTTCGCCGGTCGTGTAATAGGCAAAGAGTGCTGCGCCCATCGGGTCGGCGAGCGCGATCTTGATCCGCGAATCCTTCTCCTTGAGCCCGATGCCGACCCCGGCGAGCGTGCCGCCAGTGCCGACGGCCGAGACGAAGCCGTCAATGTGCCCGCCGGTATCTGCCCAGATTTCCTGCGCGGTGGTACGGACGTGGCCGTCGCGGTTGGCGACGTTGTCGAACTGGTTGGCCCAGACCGCGCCGTTGGGCTCGTTGCGGGCAAGCTGTTCGGCCAGCCGCCCCGACACCTTCACGTAGTTGTTGGGGTTGCGGTAGGGCACCGCCGGCACCTCGATCAGTTCGGCCCCCATCAGCCGCAGCGTGTCCTTCTTCTCCTGGCTCTGCGTGTCGGGAATGACGATGACGGTGCGGAAACCCATGGCGTTGGCGACGACGGTGAGCCCGATGCCGGTATTGCCGGCGGTGCCCTCGACGACGACGCCGCCGGGCTTGAGCAGCCCCTTCCTCACCGCGTCCTCGACGATGAACAGGCCGGCGCGGTCCTTGACCGACTGGCCGGGGTTCATGAACTCGGCCTTGCCGAGAATGGTGCAGCCGGTCAGTTCCGAGGCCCGCCGCAGCCGGATGAGCGGTGTGTTGCCGATGGCGTCAAGGGTCGATTGGCGGATCATGGCTTCCGTCGCGTCATGAGTGCGGGTGGGCGTTCGGGCCGGTCATGCCGTGCGGCCGGAATGGCGCAGGACCGATCCGAACCGTTGTTGTGTTAGCCCAATTTTCGACACGATGCCAATCGAGCCGATTGCCGTCACCAACCCCGGCGCGGAAGGATATTGCGCGGAAACGCCTGATCGGCGGTCAAATTGCCCCGCCTGGCTCGGCAGCTCGCCGCGGGTTCAGTCGTCGCGTGGCGGCAGCCGGTGCGCGATGCCCTTGTGGCAGTCGATGCAGGTCGAGCCCTGCGAAAGGTCGGTGCCGAGCGCGACCGGCTCCATCTTCTCGCGCGACCGGGCGCGCTGGTGGGTGAAGTCCATGGCCTCGAAGCTGTGGCAGTTGCGGCACTCGCGCGAATCGTTGGCCCGCATGGTCGCCCACACATGCTCGGCCAGTTCGGCACGCTTGGCCGCGAACTTCTCGGGCGTGTCGATGGTACCGGCGAAGTGATGGTAAAGTTCCCCGGTCGCATAGATCTTGCGCACCAGTTTTGCCGTCCAGTCCTTCGGCACGTGGCAATCGGCGCAGACGGCGCGCACGCCGGAAGCGTTCTTCCAGTGGACGGTTTCCTGATATTCGACATAGACGTTGTCGCGCATCTCATGGCACGAGACGCAGAACTCCAGTCGGTTGGTCGCTTCCATCGCCGTGTTGAAGCCGCCCCAGAAGACGATGCCGCCGATACCGCCGACAACCAGCAGCGCCAGGACGCTCCAGCGCGCCGACGGGGCGAGCAGGAAGGCAACAAATCGGCGCAGCCGGCCCTTGCGGGAATCGCTCATTTGGTTCGCTCCTCAGCAGAAGGGGGGACGTGGCGGCGGAGTGCCGCCACGGCGCGCCGCGGGTTCGGTCACTTCGGGAAGGTCTGCAGGTGAACGACGATGTCGGCGGCGATTCTGTGGTCGAGAGCCCGCAGCGCGGGCATTGCCTCGCCGGGCTGGCCGTTCCAGATCTTGTGCAGCATTTCGGGCACGTTGTCGGCAACCGACCCGAGCGGCGCTTCCCTGATCTTGGTGCCATCCACACCATGGCACCCGGCGCACAGGGTGTTGTAGTAGGCTTCGCCCTTGACGCCGTCGCCGACCGGCTTCTTGGTCGCCGGGTCGATGAAGGGCGTCATGTCGATCTGCCCCTGCGTCACGAACAGCGCCAGGTCCTGCGCGTCGGCGGCGCTGAGCTGCGCCTCAGTGTAGCCATGCGTGGCGTCACGCAGCAGCGCGGCGATCCGGGCCGGGTCGGCGCCCAGCGCCCCGCGGATGCCGACGATCCCGGTGGCGTGCTTGCCGGAACCATAGGCACCATCCTTGCCGAGATTGTCCCAGCCATGGCACTCCTTACACCGCCATGAGGCGTCCTTGCCGTATTGGCCGTCGACCGGATAGGCGGCGTGGTTCTCGGTCGGCTTCTCGGCCTTGGTCTCGCCGAACCATTTGTCGTAGAGCCTTCCCCCCCTTGCCATGGCGGATTCAAGGTCGGCGGCACCGGCAACCGATGCCGGGCTGATCAGTGCGGCGGCGATTGCCGCCATGAACCAGACATTTCCTCCCAGCGATTTCATCGTGCGTCTCCTCAAACGATCAAGAATCCTACGAAACTCAATCAATAGACGATCCCGGGTGACACCGTGCCTTGATCATGATCAAGTATCGAAAGGAATTTCCGAAACCGTGGCATGCGGGCGTGGTTGCCGCACCAATCGGGATTGATCGGTCATCCGCGCGGAGGCGGCGCGAAGCCGCCACTGGCAATTCGCCGCCCCGCGTGATAGGGCGAGCCCGGCCGCGCGATACCAGCGGACTGGAACGAAAAGCCCCGAAGACCGGCGATGAGCGGTGAACTGAAGCTGGCTGCCGCGCGCGCGGCGCTCGAACGCGTCGAGGACGGCATGCGGCTCGGCATCGGCACCGGCTCGACGGCGGAGGCCTTCATCCGGCTGCTCGGTGACAGGGTGCGCGCCGGCCTTTCGATCGTCGGCGTACCCACCTCGGACCGCTCGGCGGCGCTGTGCCGGCAGGTCGGCGTGCCGCTCACCAGTCTCGACGACTGCCCCGAGCTCGACCTCACCGTCGACGGCGCCGACGAGATCGGGCCGGGCCTGGTGCTGGTCAAGGGCGGCGGCGCGGCGCTGCTGCGCGAGAAGATCGTCGCCGGCGCCTCGGCCCGCATGACGGTGATCGCCGACGCCAGCAAGCTGGTCGATGAGATCGGCGCCTACCCGCTGCCGATCGAGGTCAACCGTTTCGGTTTCGAGGCGACCCGGCGGGCGATCGAGCGTGCCGCGGCCCGGCTCGGCCTGTCGGGGACGGTGGCGGCGCGGATGCGCGACGGTGAAAGGGTGGTCACCGACGAGGGGCACTATCTCGTCGATGCATCATTTGGCCGCATTGGCGACGCAGAGGCGCTGTCGAGAGCGCTGCTCGACATTCCCGGTGTCGTCCAGCACGGAATGTTCATCGGCATGGCCAGCGAGGCACTGGTCGCCGATGCGCGAGGCATACGCGAGATCAGGGTCTGAACTCTGGCCGGTTCTTTTGCTGGCCGACAGCATGATTGGAGAAGGAAATGCACCCAACCCGCATTCCCGCCCGCTTGATCGCCATCGTGGCGCTGGCCGTGGCGGCGCTGGCCGCGGCGGCCGTCGCGCCCGCCGGCGCCCAGGAGATCAGCGAAGCGCATCTGAAGGCGGCCAAGGACGCCGTGGCGGCATCGCAGTCGACGTCCACGCTCGACAACATCCTGCCGCGCATCGCCGAGCAGGCCAAGCAGCAGCTCATCGCCAACCGACCCGACGCGGCCGAACAGATCTCGCAGATCGTCGACGACGTGGCGATCTCGCTCGCGCCACGCCGCGGCGCGCTGGAGGAAGAGGTCGCCCATGGCTATGCGCGCATCTTCACCGTCGAGGAACTCAACCAGATCACCGCCTTCTACAAGACCGACGCCGGCAAGAAGCTGATCGCCGAGACGCCGACCGTCGCCCGCTCGATCGATCAGGCGGCGCGGGTGTGGACCAACGGCATCCAGCGTGACCTGCGCGACCAGGTCGCCGCCAAGCTGCAGGAAGCCGGACTGCAATAGCAGCCGCGTGGCCGGCGCGGACAGACCGCACCACGGCAGCCGGCGCCTCGATGCCGGGAAGGGGCCTGAAGCATGGCCGGATCATTCGACTACGATCTGTTCGTCATCGGCGGCGGTTCGGGCGGCGTGCGCGCCGGCCGGGTGGCGGCCGGGCTCGGCCGGCGGGTCGCCATCGCCGAGCAGGACCGATTCGGCGGCACCTGCGTCATCCGCGGCTGCGTGCCGAAGAAGCTGTTCGTCTACGCCTCGCAGTTCGCCGAACATTTCGAGGATGCGCGCGGTTTCGGCTGGTGGGTCGACGGCGCCCGCTTCGACTGGCCGACGCTGATCGCCAACAAGGACCGGGAAATCGCGCGGCTGGAAGGCCTCTACCGCAAGGGACTGGAAGCCAACGGCGCCGAAATTTTCGCGAGCCGGGCCGAACTGGTCGGGCCGCACGAGGTCCGCGTCGCCGGGCGGGATCGCACGGTCACCGCCGAGCGCATCCTCATTGCCACCGGCGGCCATCCCAACCGGATCGAGGGCCTGCCCGGGCACGAACTGTGCATCACGTCGAACGAAGCCTTCCACCTCGAGCGGCTGCCCGCCTCGCTGATCATCTACGGGGCCGGTTACATCGCCGTGGAATTCGCCGGCATCTTCGCCGGGCTCGGCGTGCCGGTGACGCTGGTCTATCGCGGCGACCACATCCTGCGCGGCTTCGACCACGATCTGAGCGCCATCCTGCAGACGGCAATGCGGCGCAAAGGCATCTCGATCGTCCTCGGCCGGCATTTCGCCGAAATCACCGCCACGCGAGACGGCGGCCGTCACGTGCTGCTCGACGACGGCAGCGCGATCGCCGCCGAGATGGTCATGCTCGCCACCGGCCGGCTGCCCAACACCGACAGGCTTGGCCTGGAACAGGTCGGGGTGGCGACCGGGCACAAGGGCGAGATCAGGGTCGACCGCTATTCGCGCTCCAGCGTGCCCCACATCCTGGCGGTCGGCGACGTGACCGATCGGCTGGCGCTGACGCCGGTCGCCATCCACGAGGCGATGTGCGTCGTGGAGACCGAATTCAAGGACAATCCGACGCCGGTCGACCACGAACTGGTGGCGACCGCCGTCTTCTCACAGCCGGAGATCGGCACGGTTGGTTTGCCGGAGCACGTGGCGGCGCTCGAATTTGAGACGGTCGATGTCTACAAGGCCAGCTTCCGGCCGATGCGCCACACCCTGTCCGGCCGCGACGAGCAGATGATGGTCAAGATCGTCGTCGACGCGGCGAGCGGGCGGGTGCTCGGTGTCCACATCATCGGGCCGGACGCGGGCGAACTGGCGCAGGCGGTGGCGATCGCCGTCAAGATGGGCGCGACGAAGGCCGATTTCGACCGCACCATGGCGGTACATCCAACGGCGGCCGAGGAACTGGTGACGATGTACGAGCCCAGCTACCGGCTGGTGCGCGGCGAGCGTGTTGGCTGAGGCTCCGGCCTCAATATTGCGTCAGCCAGTCGGCGATCTGCGGCCACAGCGTCTCCTTGTGTTCCGGGCGGAAGAAGCCGAAATGGCCGACCGGACCGTGGGCGTCCTGCTCGGTGAACCATTTGAGCTTGATGTCGGCATGCGAATACCACTCCATCAGCGCGCGGGTGCTTTCAAGCGTCGCCCACGGGTCATCGTGGAAGCCGACGGCGACCATGGCGATGCGCACCTCGGCGAAGCGGGCGGTCTCCGGCACGGTCGGGTCCGACATGAAATAGTCGGGCGAATTGCACCAGCGCCGCCACTGGTTGAAGGCACCGAACGGGATGCTCTCGCCCATGCCGGCCCAGGCCGGCAGATGGCCGAGCAGGGCGGCGAGCGGATAGCCGATGACGTTCATGGTGAACCACAGCTTGGTCGCTTCCCGGGTGTAGCCGAGATAGCCGGAGCCGGCCGCCAGCGTCATGTAGCGGCTGAAGCGGTCGGCGACGCCCGACAGGCCGAGCGCCTGCCCGCCGAAGGAATGGCCGAGGCCGGCGAGCGGCGTGTCCGGGTAGCGCCGGCGCAGTTCGCGCGCCGCCGCCGGCAAGTCCTTGACCGCCCAGTCGGCCATGCGCAGCCGGCGCTTGCCCTTCGGCCGGCCGGTCATGCCGCGGTAGTCATAGGTCATCACCGCGCGGGCGCCATTGTCGGCCAGGTACTGGGCAAAGTGCCGGTAGAAGCGGCGCGGGGTGGCGGTCGCCGACGAGATCAGCACCACCGGGCCTTCGCCGATGCGGCCGGAATTGCTCTCGAACAGGCTGGCCGGCAGGTCATGGCCGTCTTCGGTGGCGAACTGGATTTCTTCCATGGCGGGCGGCGGGATGTCATTCTTGCGCCGAGGGGTGGACCGGCCGGCGCGACAGGTTCACGGCTGGTTGTGTGCCCGGGATATTACGCAAGGCGGCTCCGATTGCCATGAAAAACGGTCTTGTCGGCTATTTCGGCTATGGCTCGCTGGTCAACCGCCAGACGCTGCGCACCGATTTCGTGGCGGCGCGGCCGGCGCGGCTCGCCGGCTTCCGGCGCTACTGGCAGAGCCGGGGCCGCGACATCGAGCCGGCGGCAGGCGACGACATCGCGTTGTTGTCGGTGGCGCCCGATCCCGGCGCGTCGATCCTCGGCATGCTGGTCGTCGACCGTGCCGGCAACCTCGCCAGTGTCGATGAGCGCGAGGCACGCTACGACCGTCTGCGCATCGATCGCGCGCAGATCGAGGTGCTGGCGCCCGACGGGGTGGACGGGGCGGCGCTGCCCGACGAGCTCTACCTCTATGTCGGGCGCGGCAGGCCGGACGACGGCGCCTGCCTGCTGCAGAGTTATCTCGATGCGGTGATGGCGGGCTTCCTCGCCGAGTTCGGCGAGGCGGGCGTCCATCATTTCCTGGCGACCACCAGTGGCTTCGCGCGCACCGTTATCGCCGACCGGGCCAGCCCGCGCTATCCGCGCGCGGTGCGGCTCGACCCGGCGACGGCGCGGCGCTTCGACCAGTGGCTGGAGGCGGCCGGCGCCCGGTTCGGCTGACAGGAACGCAGGTAACGCCCCCTCACGCCGATATTTGCCGTGACGGGGCGGACCGACGCCGCTATAACGCCGCGTCCCGGGAAGTGCTATTCTCGGGCTGCACGATGATGAGCGGACGAGCAAGCGACATGCCAGCCAAATGGACTCCCGATTCCTGGCGCGCCAGGCCGATCCAGCAGGTTCCCGACTATCCGGACGCCGAGGCGCTCAAGGCCGTCGAGGCGCGTCTTGCCAGCTTTCCGCCGCTGGTCTTTGCCGGCGAGGCGCGGGCGCTGAAGAAGGGGCTGGCCAATGTATCCGAGGGCAGGGCCTTCCTGCTGCAGGGCGGCGACTGTGCCGAGAGCTTCGCCGAGCACGGCGCCGACGGCATCCGCGACTTCTTCCGCGTCTTCCTGCAGATGTCGGTGGTGCTGACCTTCGCGGCCGCCAAGCCGATCATCAAGGTCGGGCGCATCGCCGGCCAGTTCGCCAAACCGCGCTCGTCGCCGTCCGAGACGATCGACGGCGTCACGCTGCCCAGCTATCGCGGCGATATCATCAACGGCATCGAGTTCACCGAGGCCTCGCGCACGCCCGATCCCGAGCGCCAGATCATGGCCTATCGCCAGTCGGCGGCCACGCTCAACCTGCTGCGTGCCTTCGCCCAGGGCGGCTACGCCAACCTCGAGCACGTGCACCAGTGGATGCTCGGCTTCGTCGATGATTCGCCGCAGTCGGAGCGCTATCGCAAGCTCGCCGACCGCATCACGGAGGCGCTGCGCTTCATGAAGGCGATCGGCTTCTCGGCCGACGAATATCAGCGCCTGCGCGAGACCGAGTTCTACACCAGCCACGAGGCGCTGCTGCTCGGTTTCGAACAGGCGATGACCCGCGTCGATTCGACCTCCGGCGATTACTATTCGACGTCGGGCCACATGATCTGGATCGGCGACCGCACCCGTCAGCCCGACCACGCCCATGTCGAGTACTGCCGTGGGGTCAAGAACCCGATCGGGATAAAGTGCGGGCCGTCGATCACGCCGGCCGAGCTGATCCGGCTCATCGACATCCTCAACCCGGACAACGAGGCCGGCCGCCTCACCCTGATCTGCCGTTTCGGCGCCGGCAAGGTCGGCGACCACCTGCCGAAGCTGATCCGCGCCGTCGAGCGCGAGGGGCGCAAGGTGGTGTGGTCGTGCGACCCGATGCATGGCAACACGATCGTCTCGACCACCGGCTACAAGACGCGTCCGTTCGAGCGCGTGCTGGCCGAGGTCGAGCAATTCTTCGAGGTGCATGCCGCCGAAGGCACCTATCCGGGCGGCGTCCATTTCGAAATGACCGGCAACGACGTGACCGAATGCACCGGTGGCGCGCGTGCCGTCAGCGAGGAGGACCTCAAGGACCGCTACCATACCCATTGCGATCCGCGCCTCAACGCCAGCCAGTCGCTTGAGCTGGCCTTCCTCCTTGCCGAGCTGCTGCAGCAGGACCGCGCGGGCGCGGCGCGCAAGGTCGCTTCGATGGCGTGACCGCGAGGTGATGCCGCGTCATGATGCATGGCGGGGCCGGGTGGCCCGGCCACGGCGCGCGGTGAGGACCGGCTGACCATGACCCATCGCGGATCGTGTCTTTGCGGAGCCGTCTCGTTCACGGTCGGCGCGCCGCTGCGCGCCATCATCGCCTGCCACTGCCACCAGTGCCGCAAGCAGAGCGGCCACTATTATGCCGCCACCGAGGCGCCGGCCGACGCGGTCGCCATCACCGGCGAAAACGACCTGAAATGGTACCGCTCGTCGCAGGGCGCCCGGCGCGGCTTCTGTGCCAATTGCGGCTCGGCGCTGTTCTGGCGCCAGGACGGCAGCGATCGCATCTCGATTCTGGCCGGCAGCCTCGACGGCCCGACCGGGCTGAGCATCGAGCGTCACATCTACTGCGCCGACAAGGGCGACTACTATGAGATAACCGACGGTCTGCCGCAGTCAGCCGGATGGTGAACGCTGCGTCGCCGCGCCGCGGTCTGGCGCTGCCGGGCCGCAGCCCTATATCACGGGCGCACCGAACGGGAGCGCACACCATGACCGATCGCATGCCGGCATTGTTCATCTCGCATGGCGGACCCAACATCGTGCTGGAATCGTCGCAGGCGCGCGACTACCTGGCCTCGCTGCCCGGGCGCATCGGCCGGCCGAAGGCGATCGTCATCGCCTCGGCCCATTTCGAGACCGACGGGGCCGTCGTCGTCACCGATCCGGCGCCGGGCATGATCTACGATTTCGGCGGCTTCGCCCCGGAGCTCTACGAGATGGTCTATCCGGCGCCGGGCGAGCCGGAGTTGGCGATGCGGGTGGCCCGCATGATCGCCGATGCCGGCATCGACACGCGCGTGGCGCCGAAGCGCGGCTACGACCACGGCACCTGGACGGCGATGAAGCTCGCCTTCCCGCAGGCCGACGTCCCGATCGTCCAGGTCTCGATCGACCCGAATCGCGACGCCGCCTATCATCACGCGCTCGGCCGCGCCCTGGCGCCGCTGCGCGAGGAGGGTATTCTGATCGTCGGCTCCGGTCACATCACCCACAATCTGCGCGCCGTATTCGGCGCCATGCGCGGCGGAATGGCGTCCGACCCGTCGATGGCGGCCAAGGTCGGCGCCTTTGTCGATTGGTTCGCCGAGGCGCTGGCGGCCGGCGACACCGACCGCATCCTGCGCTGGCGCGAACTCGCCCCGCACGTCGCCGACAACCACCCGACCGACGAGCACCTGATGCCGCTGTTCTTCGCCCATGGCGCCGGCGGGCAGGGCACCCGGCCCGAGCATGCCCACGCTTCGCGTCAGTTCGGCTTTTTCGCCTTCGATTCGTGGATGTTCCACTGACACGCGCTTCCCGCCGTCGGGTCCTGCCCGGCGGGAGCAAACGTTTGCGACGGCGGGTTGTCAGTTGGCTGCGGCCAGCTTCAGTTCGTCTGCGGTGCGGGCGACGCGGCGACCTTCGTTGCGGTCCATCATCTCGTAGAAGTACTGCAGCGACGGCGTGTAGATGTTCTGCGGCGGCAGGATGCCGACCGACTTGGCCACGTCGGACATGAAGTGGTTGCAGTTATAGGCGAACAGCGCATAGGTCGGCTTCTTCTCGCGCTGGCGCTCGATCTCGATGAGAAGCTGCTCGAACTGGCTCGCCGACAGCGACACGCGATAGGCTGCGATCGGCCGCAGCACGCAGTCGTCGCCATAGGGCTTCTGGACGCCGGGCATCGGCACCGCGGCGGCAACGGCGGCGCCGCCATAGCCGCCGACGGGCGCCAGCATCACCAGCTTCTCGTCGAGCGGGTTGCCGTCCGGGCCGATGCGGCCATAGGCGATGTAGACATGGCCGACGGGCAGCGGCGGCGTGTGGCGCAGCCGCATCTCCATGTAATAGGGATGGCCCGGGATGATCCGCTTGGCGTTGATCATTGTCGGCTTCGGACCCCAGCCGCCCTCGCACTGGCCATGGTCGATGCTGGCATACAGCGCCGGGATGCGCGCCTGCGCGGCGGCCTCTGCCGGGTCGAACGCGGCGGCGCGGTCATCGTCGGGGGCTGCCAGCGCCGCCTGCACGGGCGGCGGCGCCGCCAGTTCGAGGCGCGCGGCCGAAGCGGCCGGGCTCATCAGCGACAATTGCCGCTGGGCCGGACGCTCGTCCTCGCGCGGGGCAAGCGCGCTGATCTCGGTGATCTCGGTCTCGTCGGCCGCGCCGGCGAGCAGGCGGTCGTTCGGCGTGTCGGACGTTTCAGGTGCCACCTCCGGGGCCGCCACGTCGAGCGCAATCGCCCGCATCGGGTCGTCGGCCGGCTTGACGCTGCCCGTGGTCTCGGCGAGGGAATTGGCAAAGGTCGAAGCGCCGCTCGACATGCAGCCGGAAAGCGGCAAGGCAAGGAGGGCGGCCAAGACCACCCACGGCTTCCAGGCGCCCGACGCCGCAGCGCCGCTATCGGAACCATTCATTTCGTTTCACCGGCACTCTTGAACCAATCCGATGCCCCATTAGGAGCAACGAGGCGTTAACATTGAGACAACAATGCCACGCTTCGGACTGCCGTGAACTTCTTTCGGAATCACCCATTTTCCGATCCGGCCCAGCATAGCCCAACTGCGCCGGAAGGGAAGCCTTGACGGCAAATTGAGGCAGCAGCATGTCGGGCCGGCCCGTTGCGCGCCGGAGCCAGGCCATCGCCCCGGTCGCCGGGGGCGTTCAAGGGGGCGTTCAGGCCGCGTTCAGCCGCGATCGGCTAGCCCCATTTCCGCTGCATAGGCCGGCTAGGTCAGGCAGCGAATCGATCCGGGACAAGAAACCGTGGAGCGCCGAACCCCCGATGAAGATGCTGCACCTGCTGACCCTGTCGGCCGCCACGCTGGCGGCCGCCGCTTCGCCCGCCATGACCGCCGACTCCAGGCACGCGCCGCGCCCGCTCCTGCTGGCCCAGAACATGCCGTTTGACCTGCGCCCGTCGGAGCAGCTCTCCGTGCCGGAACTGCGCCAGCGCGTCCAACTGCTGCGCCAGCTTGCCGAATCGGGACAGCAGGTCATCGGACTGCCCGCTTCGATCATGCTGCAGGCCGACCTGGCCGAATTGCAGCGGCGCGGCGCGAGCGAGACGGCGCCGGTGCGCCGGCCGCTGTCGGAGATCCCGCAGCCGGCGCCGGGCCAGCCCCAGGCTTCCGACCCGCGGGTGACACAGCCCCAGCCGCTGCAGCCTTCCGATCCCCGGGTGGTGCGGCCGCAGCCGCTGCAGCCGGCCCAGCCTTCCGACCCGCGTGTCGTGCAGCCGCCGCAGCGGCGCCAGCCGCCGCAGGCGTCCGACCCTCGCGTCACCCCGCCGCAGCAGCCGCGGCCGCTGCCGCCGACACCGCCCGCCGACACGGCCGACCTGCCCGACCTGCCCGATCGCCGCGCGGCGAGCCTGCTGACCGATGCCGAACTGCGCCGGCGCATCCGGGTCATCAACGAGTTCCTGAAAACGGCGCCCGAGCAGCGCCGCCACCAGGGCCTGCGCGCCATCATGGAGGCTGACAGGGCCGAACTGAAGCTGCGCATCGCGGCGACGACCGGTGTGGACGTCGAGGACGCCGACCGCGAGGCGCGCGCCATCCTGCGCGAACGGCGGCCGCCCGAGGGGCTGAGCGACAAGCAGTTGCGCGAACGCATCCGCGTGACGCGCGGCGTGCTCGCGATGGAGGGGCTCGATCGCGGCCTCGAACAGCAGTTGCGCCAGCTGCTCGCCGGCGACCGCGAGGAAATCCGCCTGCGTGTTGCCGAAGACGAACCCGTGCGCCGCCCCGAGCGGCCGCGGCGCGAGGCCGATGGCGACGATCTGCGCCGCGACCTGCTGCGGGCGCGCGAGGAACGCCGCCGCCGGCTCGAGGATCCGTCCTACCGCATCAGGATACCGCGCGAGGCGGTCGTCGGGCAGCCGCTGCCGACCATCCCGCTGGCCGAGGCCTATGAGGAGGACCTGCAGCGCCAGCTCTCGGCGCCGCCGCGCCGCCACATCGACCGGCGCTACACGATCGAGGAATACCGGGCCCTCCCGTCGCTGCGCACGGTCATGCCGGGCATCGAGGTCGACACCGTCAAGTTCGGCTTCAACGAGGACTTCCTGCGCGTCGACGAGGTCATCAAGCTCGACCGCATCGGCGCGATCATGGAGCGCATCATTGCCGGCAATCCGGACGAGGTGTTCCTGATCGAGGGCCACACCGACCTGGTCGGCAGCGACGCCTACAACCAGGCGCTGTCCTATCGGCGGGCGGCGGCGGTGCGCGACGCGCTCGCCGAATACTACTACATCCCGCGCCGCAACCTGGAGATCGTCGGCTATGGCGAGCAGTTCCCGCGCATCCCGACCGAGTTCGAGGAGCCGGAGAACCGCCGGGTGACCGTGCGCCGCATCACGCCGATCCTCTACGGCTCGCGCTAGACATCTGGCCGCAGGCAACGGAAAGCCCCGGTGGAACGACCCGCCGGGGCTTCATCGTTCGAAGGCTCATTGGTCCGGCGGATGCCCGGAACCGACCCGAGCATGCCGACGGAAGGCGAGCGGCTTCAGGCCTCGGCGTGGCCGCGCACGACAACGCCCTTCTCGGTCAGGTGCTGCTGCAGCTCACCGGCCTGGAACATTTCGCGCACGATGTCGCAGCCGCCGACGAATTCGCCGCGCACATAGAGTTGCGGGATGGTCGGCCACTGCGAATAGTCCTTGATGCCCTGGCGCAGCTCGTCGTCGGCCAGAACGTTGACGCCCTTGTAGTCGACGCCGAGATAGTTGAGGATCTGGACGACCTGGCCGGAGAACCCGCATTGCGGGAAGTCGGGCGTGCCCTTCATGAACAGGACGACGGGGTTGGATTTCACTTCGTTGTCGATGAAGTCGTGAATGGCGGTCATCGGGCTCTCCTGCAAGGTTCCGGGGTCAAGTGCCGGACGCGGCATCTGCCGCACAGATATCGCCTAGGCGGCCGCTTTCCAAGGGGTTTTCAGTAGACCAGCCAGGCGATCGCCAGCGCCCACAGGCAGGCCATCGCCACCGTCAGGCGAAAAAAGGCGTCCTTCCACAGCGGGCGCGAGAAGACCGGCGGCAGCTGCTCCATGCCGGACGGCCGGCGCCCGCGCCTCATTCCGGCGCGCTGGTCTGCAGGGCGAGCGCGTGCAGCGCGCCGCCCATGTTGCCCTTCAGCGCCTCGTAGACCATCTGGTGCTGCTGGACCCGCGACTTGCCGCGGAAGCTCGCCGAGACGACCTCGGCGGCGAAATGGTCGCCGTCGCCGGCCAGGTCGCGGATGGTGACGACGGCGTCGGGAATGGCCTGCTTGATCAGCTTCTCGATATCGTGGGCCGACATCGGCATCAGCCTGCCTCCTGCTGCCGGGCGGCGTCGGCCGCCCCTACTGCCATGAAGCGAGGGAACCATGATTCATGGGCCTCGAGCAATCGTCCAATGGAGATGGCGTCGGCCTCGCCCAGTTTCAAATCGGTGCCGCCGGTCACGCCGATCCACGGCGCGAAGACGCCCGCCGCCGCCGCTTCATCCTGCACCGCGTCGAGGTCGTCGCGGCGGGTGGTGACGACATAACGGCCCTGGTCCTCGCCGAGGAACACGGCGAGCGGATCGTGCCCGGTGAGGCCGTTGACCGTGGCGCCGATGCCGCCGGCCATCGCCATCTCGGCCAGCGCCAGCGCCAGCCCGCCATCCGAACAGTCGTGGACGGCGGTGGCGAGGCCGCGGCGGATCAGCCTGCGGACGAGGTCACCCGTCTTGCGCTCATGGGCGAGGTCGACCGGCGGCGGCGGGCCTTCCTCGCGGCCGAACAGCTCGGCGAGCAGCGCCGAGCGGCCGAGATGGCTGCCCCAGCCTTCGAGGGCGCCGACCAGCAGGATGCATTGATCCTCGCCGGCAAGGGCCGCCCGCGCCATGCGCGTCCAGTCGGGGATGAGGCCGACGCCGGCGATGGCGGGCGTCGGCGGGATGGCCCGGCCATGGGTCTCGTTGTAGAGCGACACATTGCCCGAGACGACGGGGAAGTCGAGCGCCCGGCAGGCCTCGCCGATGCCGGCGATGGCGCGCACCAGTTGGCCCATGATCTGCGGCCGTTCCGGATTGCCGAAATTGAGGTTGTCGGTCACCGCGAGCGGATCGGCGCCGACGGCGGTCAGGTTGCGCCAGCATTCGGCGACCGCCTGCTTGCCACCCTCGAACGGGTCGGCCTCGCAGTAGCGCGGGGTCACGTCGCAGGAAAAGGCCAGTGCCTTGGTCGGGTGGCCGTCGACGCGCACCACGCCGGCGTCGCCCCCCGGCACCTGCAGCGTGTTGGCCTGGATCAGCGTGTCATACTGCTCCCACACCCAGCGCCTGCTCGAATGGTTGGGCGAGCCGACCAGACGCAGGAGCGCGGCGTCGACACCGATCGCCGGCGGCGAGCCCAGTGGGGCAGGGGCGGCCGGCACTGTCCATGGCCGGTCATATTCGGGCGCCCGGTCGCCCAGTTCCTTGATCGGCAGGTCGGCGACCGTCTCGCCCTGATGGAGGACGCGAAAGCGCAGGTCGTCGGTGGTGTGGCCGACGACGGCGAAGTCAAGTCCCCATTTGCCGAAGATGGCCTCGGCCTGCGCCTGCCGCTCGGGCCTGAGCACCATCAGCATGCGCTCCTGGCTCTCCGACAGCATCATCTCGTAGGCGCTCATCGCCTCCTCGCGCACCGGCACGCGGTCGAGGTCGAGCACGATGCCGAGATCGCCCTTGGCACCCATCTCGACGGCCGAGCAGGTCAGGCCGGCCGCGCCCATGTCCTGAATGGCGATGACGGCGCCCGAACCCATCAGTTCCAGGCAGGCTTCCAGCAGGCATTTCTCGGTGAACGGGTCGCCCACCTGCACGGTCGGGCGCTTCTCTTCGATGTCGGCGCCGAACTCGGCCGAGGCCATGGTGGCGCCGCCGACGCCGTCGCGGCCGGTCTTGGCGCCGAGATAGACGACCGGCAGGCCGACCCCTTCCGCCTTCGAATAGAAGATCGCGTCGGTGCGGGCGATGCCGGCGGCAAAGGCGTTGACCAGGATATTGCCGTCATAGCGGGCGTCGAAATTGACCTCGCCGCCGACCGTCGGCACGCCGAAGGAATTGCCATAGCCGCCGATCCCGGCGACCACGCCGGCGACGAGATGGCGGGTGCGCGGATGGTCGGGCGCGCCGAAGCGCAGCGCGTTCATGGCGGCCACGGGGCGTGCACCCATGGTGAAAATGTCGCGCAGGATGCCGCCGACGCCGGTCGCCGCGCCCTGATAGGGCTCGATATAGGAGGGGTGGTTGTGGCTCTCCATCTTGAAGACGACGGCCTGCCCATCGCCGATATCGACGACACCTGCGTTCTCGCCGGGCCCCTGGATGACGCGTCTGCCCGTGGTCGGCAGCGTCCGCAGCCATTTCTTCGACGACTTGTAGGAGCAGTGCTCGTTCCACATCGCCGAGAAGATGCCGAGCTCGGTGAAGCTCGGCTCGCGGCCGATCAGCTCGAGGATCCGGCGGTACTCCTCGGGCTTCAGCCCGTGGTCGGCGACGAGTTGCGGCGTGATGCGGATGTCGTTGGGAAGGGTCATGGCGGGCGGCGGGCGTCCTGGCGCTTGGGGGTACCGGCTTAATAGAGGAAACGGGCGGGCCGCACGAGGCGGAAATCGCTTCGTCCAGTGCCCGATCGCATCGGCATGGCGGGTCTTGTCGGAGCCGCGCGGGCGCTGCTAGGCTTGGCTTCGATGGTCACGACGAAAGGGCGGGAAAGCAATGGCAACCTATGAATGCGCGGTCTGCGGCATGAGCGTCAACGCCACCTGTGGCAAGTGTGGCGCGCCGCTGGTCAACGACACATTGAAGCTCGACAATGGCGGCCAGGTGCAGGTGTCGAAATGCCCCAACGGCCACGGCAAGATCAAGTCGCCGCTGTGCTGCGGCCAGGACATGGTCTGCATGGCGGCTTGAGGCGGGCGGTGCCGCGCCGACAATGGCCGGCCTGCCGCAGTGCGGCAACGTTGACGGAAATCAAGGCGGCGGCCGCCGCCGGCGGGCAGGCTTGACCGACATCAACCAGCCCACGGAGAGGTCGGTCATGTTGAAGCGCATCATCGTAGCGGCCGCGCTGGCGGCGGTCGGCCCGGCGTCGGCCGGCGCCCAGCCGCTGGAGGTTTATGTCGCCTTCATCGGCCCCAACGATCATTTCAATTCGCGCGGTGTCCGGCTGACCGAGCCCTGGCAGATCATCCGCCAGGACCGGGCCAATTACCACCGCTTCGGCATTCGCGATCCGGGCGACGAGTGGGACAGCTATTTCGCCTCGGCCGCCAACCGCGACCGCATGGAGCGCATGATCCTGAACGGCTACATCGACCCGGTCGCCCGCAACCAGATCGTCAACGGCAATGCCTGGATCAGGGTCGAGATCTATCCCGATTCGGTCAGGGTGACGGTCAACTGAGCCGACTGCGCGTCCCGCGCACCCGGTCTGCCACAGGCGCGCCTCGCCTCCCGCGGCGGCCTCAGCCGAAGCTGTCGTAGCCGGCGCGGCCACCTTCGAGCAGGCGGCGGATCGCCTCCACGCCGGTTGTCACGTCGTCGCGGTTGCGGACCGCCGAGACGCCGATGCGCACGCGGTGCAGGGCCTGCCCGGTGCGGCCGGCCTTGAACTCGTCCTCGTCGTCGATCAGCACACCCTCCTCGAAGGCGGCCTTCTTGAAGGTGCCCGACAGCCACGGCTCGGGCAGGGCCAGCCACAGGAACGGGATGTTGGGCCGGCTCACCGGCTCGAATCGGGCAAGCGCGGCGCGGGCGATCGCCAGCCGCGCATTGTTCTCCTCGATGCAGCGCGCCCGGATGTCGCCGGCCTGGCCGGAGACGACCAGCCGCGCGCACAGTTCGGCGAGCAGGAACGGCATGCCGCCGGTCACCATCTTGTGGGCGACGCGCACGCGCTGGGCATGGTGGGTCGGGCAGGCGACCCAGCCGCCGCGCACGCCGGCGGCGACCGATTTCGACAGCCCGCCGATCAGGAAGGTGCGCTCGGGCGCGAACGAGGCGACGAGCGGGGTCGGGTCGTCGCTGAGCGCGCCGTAAAGGTCGTCCTCGATCAGCCAGACATTGTGGCGCCGGGCGATCTCGGCAATCTCGCGCCGGCGCGCCAGCGGCATGTTGGCGAGCGTCGGGTTCTGCGCCGTCGGCATCAGGAAAGCCATCCTCGGGTGGCGCTGGGCGCAGACATGCTCGAAATCGTCCGGCCGCATGCCGTCGTCGTCGGAGCCGACCAGCACGGTGCGCCGGCCGATCAGCCCGGCGCTGCGCGCCACCTGCGAATAGGTCAGGTTCTCGAAGACGATGCTGTCGCCGGGCGAGGTCATCGCGGCGATGACAGAGACGATCGCCGCATGCGCCCCCAGCGTCGGCACGACGGTGCGCGGCGCCGGCTCGAAGCCGTTGCGCGCCAGCCAGCGGGCGCCGCCGACGAACCAGTGGTCGGGAAAGCGCCGCGTGTAGCTGGAGACCTCGTCGGGATGGTCGCGGAGGATTTCGGCAACGATTGTGCCGATTGTACCTGTCTGGCCGATATCAGGCGCCGCCGTGCTGTCGAAGCGCAGCTTGCCGGTCGGCGGGTCGAGCAGCCGGGTGCCGCTGATGCCGTCGAGTGGCGGCGTGCCGGTGGCGACCGGGCCGACCACGGCGGTCTCGTCGCGGTCGCGCACATAGGTGCCACGGCCGACCTCGCCGCTGACCAGACCGCGCTCGCGCAGCAGCGCGTAGGCCCGGCCGACGGTGCCGACCGTCACGCCGATGTCGTAGGCGAGGTCGCGTTGCGGCGGCAGCTTGGCGCCGCCGGCAAGCACGCCCTCGCCGATGTCGGCCTCGATGCGGTCGGCCAGGCGCAGGTAGAGCGGGCCGGTGCCAGAGGACAGATCGGGCAGCCAATTTGTCATGGTGACAATTTTCTATATTGAATAATTGTACCCGTCAAGCCATGTTGTGCACTGCAACAACGCGTGACGCGCACAGGACGCAATCGAACGATTCGGACCAAGACAATGAGCACAATTGACACATTCCACAAGAGCCTCAGCGGCACCTCCGGCATGGCCGGCGCCTCGGCTTTCGCCTACCGGGTCCTTGTCGCTGTCGAGACCTTCCTCAACCGTTGGACGCTCGCCGCCGAGAAGCGCCGCACGCGGCGTACGCTCGCCCTTCTGAGCGACCATCAGCTGCGCGACATCGGCGTGACGCGCCACCAGGCCGAACGCGAGGCGAACCGCGCCTTCTGGTACTGACCGCTCGCGCGCCAGTCCTCCCAAGCCGATCAGAGCAGGCCGGAACGGCGTTCCGGCCTGTTCCGTTTTGGGGCCGTGCGCCGTGGCAGGCCACCCCAAGGCCACCCCAAGGCCACCCCAATGCCACCGGCGGCGCTGCTTGACTTGGCCGGTCAAGGATCATTAAACGGACGCGTCCGAAGCCCACTCGATCGCCCCAGCGGGACTCCTCCATCCATGGCGAAAATCACCTATGTCACGCCCGACGGTGTCTCGCACGAGGTGGAGGCGGCCAACGGCACGACGGTGATGGAGAACGCCGTCAAGAACGGCATCGCCGGCATCGAGGCCGAATGCGGCGGCGCCTGCGCCTGCGCCACCTGCCATGTCTATGTCGACGAGGCGTGGACCGGGGTCGTCGGCCCGCCCGAGGCGATGGAGGAGGACATGCTCGACTTCGCCTGGGAGCAGCGGCCCAATTCGCGCCTGTCCTGCCAGATCAAGGTGAGCGACGAACTCGACGGGCTCATCGTGCGCATCCCGGCCCAGCAGGCCTGAGGGGTACGGCGCCTACTGGGTCGCCGCCGGCGTGGTCGCGCCGCGCCGGGTGCGGGCGATCAGCTGGGCGATGCGCTCCTTCTCGTCCTCATCGAACTGGATCTGCTCGCTCTCGTGCTCGGCCATCAGCCGGCGGAACAGCAGGACGGCATTGGCGCGCAGCGTTTCGCATTGCGGCTCGGGCGGCAGCGAGCGGACCGCCTGTTCCGCCTTCAGCGCATAGGAATCGGCGATCGACACGTGGATCGCCTCATGCAGGCGGGCATATTGCTCAAGATTGCTCCAGTTCCGCGACAGGTCGTTCCTCAGGCGCTCGCCGCTGGCCAGGCGCGGCAGGGTGACATGCGCCTGCACGCGGACATGGGCCGACTTGACGAAGCACTGGCCATGCTCCTGGACAAAGCGGAAATCCGGCACCATGCGGATGTTGGTGGCCGCCAGCGCGCGGCCGACGCCGCTGACCGGCGGGCCGTGCAGGGCAATCTGCTGGTCCAGTTCGTCGAAGGTGCGGCCGTGGATCGAATAGTAGCCGACCGAAAGCTGCGTGCGCTCGCCGACCTCCGTGCAGCCGGCGGCCAGCAAGACGATCCCGACGACGCCGCACAGGGTTGAGCGCATGCCCTCGTTCGATTCCCGTCATTGCCCGCCGGAGGCTGTTGCCGCCGGCGGGAAGGGTTGCGGTCCGTCCGTCGCGATCCGGCCATGGGACGGACGCAATTGCGCGCTGGCGCGGACCCCGACCCGGCGATAGTAAAGGCATTTCGCCGCCCGATCGCCGGGACAGGCTGGTCGCCCGGATGAACCCGATGCAGGGACGAGACTTCAAGCCGTTTGAGTCATTTGTTTGGCAGCTTGCCCACGGGCGGACGCTGGAGCTCGGCCCGCGCGCCGTCATCATGGGCATCCTCAACGTCACGCCCGATTCCTTCTCCGATGGCGGCCGCCACGCCGGCCAGGAGGCGGCGCTCGCCGGGGCGCGCGCGATGCGCGAGGAGGGTGCCGCGATCATCGATGTCGGCGGCGAATCGACCCGGCCCGGCGCCGAGCCGGTCAGCGCCGAGGAAGAACAGGCGCGCGTGCTGCCGGTCATCAGGGCCTTGGCCGCCGAGCCCGGCATGCTGGTCTCGGTCGACACCTACCGCGCCGAGACGGCGCGGCTGGCGCTCGCGGCTGGTGCCCATATCGTCAACGATGTCTGGGGCTTGCAGAAGGAACCGGCGATCGCCGCCGTCATCGCCGCGGCGGGGGCGGGCTGTGTCGTCATGCATACCGGGCGGGAGCGCGAACGCCTGCCCGACCCGCTGGCCGACCAGTTCGCCTTCCTCGACCGGTCACTCGCCGTCGCCGCCGCCGCCGGCATCGACCGGCGCGCGATCGTCCTCGATCCGGGCTTCGGCTTTGGCAAGGACTGGCAGGAGAACCTGCAATTGCTCGCCGGCTTCGAGCGCCTGCACGGCTTCGGGCAACCGCTTGTCTGCGGCACATCGCGCAAACGCTTCCTCGGCCATGTGACGGGCCGGGAGGTGGGCGAGCGCGACATCGCCACCGCCGCCACCGGTGCGATCGCGCGGATGAGGGGGGTGGCGATCTTCCGCGTCCACGACGTGCGGGCGAGCCGCGACGCCCTCGCAGTGGCCGATGCCGTGCTGGCGGCCGGCGGCCAGATCGGGGCGGCGCCATGACGCAATACCGCATGAGCCTGAAGAACTGCGCCTTCTTCGCCCGCCATGGCGTCTACAGCGAGGAGGAGGCGCTCGGCCAGCGCTTCTTCGTCGACGCCACTCTGACGGTCGAGGCCGGCGAGGCGCTGCGTCGCGACGATATCGGCGCCACCGTCGACTATGGCCGTGCATTCGCCGTCATCGAGCGGGTGGTGACCGGCACCCGCTGCTACCTCATCGAGGCGCTGGCCCTGTCGGTTGCCGAAGCGCTGATTGATAAGTTCGCGGCCATCCGGCGCGCCGAAATCACCATCCGCAAGCCGAACGCCCCGGTCAAGGGCATCCTCGACCATATCGAGGTGACCGTCGTCCACGACCGGCCCGGGGAAGGGCGATGACGGCGCCCAGGCGCGCCTGGCTCGGGCTCGGCGGCAATGTCGGCGACGTGGCGGCGGCGATGGTGGCGGCGCTTGAACGGCTCGACGCCGATCCCGGCATCGAGGTGGTCGCCGTCTCGGCGCTCTACCGCACGCCGCCCTGGGGGGTGACCGACCAGCCCGACTTCCTCAACGCCTGCGCCGAACTGCGCACCACCCTGGCGCCGGAACGCCTGCTGGCCGTCTGCCTCGACACCGAAAGGGCGCTCAAGCGGGTCCGCGACCGGCGCTGGGGGCCGCGCACGATCGACCTCGACGTTCTGGTCGTCGAGGCGGTGACGGTACAGACGCCGACGATGACGCTGCCGCATCCGCGCATGCTCGACCGGCCGTTCGTGCTGCTGCCGCTCGCCGAACTGGCGCCTGATCTTCTCGTCGGCGGCCGCGCCGTGCGTCAATGGCTGGCCGAGACCGACACGGGCGGGATCGTCCGTGTCGCGGCGGCCGGCGAGTGGTGGCGGCACTGATCGTCCGCCGGTTGGCGGCCGCCAGCCGGCGGCCTTCAGCCGGGCAGGGCGCCGCGCTCAGACATTGCCGAAGCGGCCGGCCGCGTGCGCCAGCATGGTGTAGACCTTGCCGGTGTCCGAGGTCAGGTAGGTCTGCGTCATCATGTTGTCGCGATCGTTGCGGCCAACATCCTCCAGCAGCCGCTCGAAATCGGCGATGTAGCGGTCGACGGCGGCCCGGAACTCCGGGTCGCGGGCATATTTGGCGCGGATCTCATCGAAGGTCTTCTGGCCCTGCAGGGTGTAGAGGCGCCGGGTGAAGACATTGCGTTCGCCGCGCTGGTAGCGCTCCCACAGGTCGACCGAGGCCTCGTGGTCGATCGCCCGGGCAATGTCCATCGACAGCGAGTTGAGACTTTCGATGGCGTGGAGCGGCGGGCGGGCGGCCTCGCCCCTGCCGGCTTCCGGCTGCGGGGCGGCCGGCGCTTCGCCCTTGCGCTGCTGGGCCGGCGCGTCGTCGCGCGAGGCGCGCCGCAGCAGTTCGCTCACCCAGCTTCCCGGCTGGGCGGGCTTCGCCGCTTCGGCGGCCGGCGGCGGCGCCGTTTCGCTGGCCCGCGCCGCCGGCCTGCGGGCCGGCTCGGGCTCGGCGGCACGCTCGGGCCGGCGCTCGACCGGGGCGTCGATCGAACCGCGCAGCGGAGCGAGGCTCATGTCAGGCGCCGGCGCTCTGGCCAGACGGGTGGCCGCGGGCGGGGCGGCCGGTTCTGCCGGACGCGGCGCGGGCGGCACCGGCCTGACGGTCTCCAGGTGAACGGCGGCGGCGCGGGTCGAACCGGCGCCGGCGACGAGCCGCGGCTGCTGGCTGGCGGGCGGGCCCGAATCGTAGGCACGGCCCGACTTGGTTACGATCTCCGACAGTTCCTTGAGCGCCGCGATCTGGTCGACTAGGACACGGCGCATGGTGTCGGCGCTCTCCTTGACCTCGACCGGCAGCTCCATCACGCCGCGGCGCATCTGGGCGCGGGTCTGGTCGAGCTCCTGGCGGATGTCCTGGGCGGCCGCGCGCATCGCCTCGACCGTCTCCGACAGGCGGCTGACCGCCTGGTCGAACGAGCTTTCGATCTCCTCGGTCACCTTGGAGCCGGCCGTGTTGGCCTTGTGCATGATGTCCTGGATCAGGCTCGACAGCACGCTCGAGAAGTTGATGACCGACTGCTCGATGGCGGTGGAGCGTTCCGACAGGCTCTGGGCGAGCTGCTCGAGCGGCTCCTGGCGGGTCTCCAGGACGTGGGCGAGCTGTTTCTGAGCCGCCGTCACCGCGTCCGAGGCCTCGCGCAGTTCCTTGACCTGCTTTTCGAAGCGCAGCGAATTGCTGGACAGGTTGTTGAGCAGGTAGTCGGTCGTCTCGCCGACATTGGCGGCCACCCGCTCGGCGACCTGGCGCGCGTTCTCGCTGTCGATGCCGGCCTTGTCGACCGTCTCGGCCAGCCGGGTGGTACTCTCGACGATGTTGCGCTCGATCGAACCGATGCTGGAGCGGGCCTGGACGATCGTCTCGTCGAGTGCCCGCGTCGAAATGCCGAGGGTCTGCAGCAGGCTGCCGAGCTCGGTCGACAGGCTGGCGCCGACCCGCTCGATCTCGGCGACGAGCTCGGAGCCGCCCTGGCGCAGGCCCTCGACCACCGGCATGCCGTGCTCGTCGAGCACCGTGGTCAGTTCGCGGGCGCGCTCGGCCAGGGCCTCGGTGAACTCGCGGGTGCGCTCCTCCAGCACGCGCTGGGTCTCAACCAGTTCGTTGCCGAGGCTGGCGTTGATCGCGCTGGCGCGCTGGGTGAGCAGGCTGGCGAGCGCCTCGGCCTTGCTGTCGATCTGGCGGCCGGTCATCTCGATGTGCTCGCCAAGCTGCTCGGCCAGTTCGGCCCGCTTGGCGTCGATGCCGATGACCATGTCGCGGGCGCTCTTGTCGAGCTCGGCGAGGAACTCGTCGCGGCCCTGGCGCATGGTGGCGAAGATCGACCGGTTCTTCTCGTCGATAACGCCGCCGATATGGTCGACCGCGTTGTTCAGCGTGTCGCCGAGCAGTCGCGACCGACTGTTGATCTCGTCGAGCAGCTTGCCGCCGCCGACATTGAGGTTCTCGATCTCGGCAAAGATCGCCTGCTGGCCCTCGCCGATGTTCTGGCGCAGCAGCGAGACGCCGGATTCGAAGGTCGTGGACAGATCGGTGCTCGCCTGGCGCAGCGTCGCGCCGACGCGCTCGGTCTGCTTGTCGAGCTCGGAGACCAGCGCGACATTGCGCTCCTCGATGCGGTCGACCTCGCCGAACAGCCGGTTCTGGCCTTCCTCCATCGCCTTGCGGATGGTCGCCGCGCGCTCGTCGAACTGGGCGAGCATGCGGCCGCTGGTCTGTGCGATCACCTGGCCGAGATTGTCGGCGCGCTGGTCGATGTGATCGAGTTCTTCGACGACGCGGCGGTGGCCCTCGTCAATCGCCTGGCGCAGCGTGCCGGCGCGCTCGTCGAACTGGGCGAGCAGGCGGCCGCTGGTCTGCACGATCACCTGGCCGAGATTGTCGGCGCGCTGGTCGATGTGCTCGATCTCGTCGACGACGCGGCGGTGGCCCTCGTCGATCGCCTGGCGCAGCGTGCCGGCGCGATCCTCGAACTGGGCCAGCATCTCGTTGCTCGCCCGCGTGATCGACTGGCCGAGGAGGTCGGCATGGCCGTCGATCCTGGCGATCTCGTCGGCCACGCGCTGCTGGCCCTCGTCGAGGACCTGGCGCAGCGTGAGCGTGCGGTTGTCGAACTGCGAGAAGATCTGTCCCGTCGACGTGGCGATCATCTCGCCAAGCCGCCCGGTGTGGCGGTCAATGCGGTCGATCTCGTCGGCGACCTTCTGCTGGCCGGTCTCCAGCGCTTGGCGGAAGGCGAGCGTGCGGTCGTCGAACTGGGCGAGAATCTGGCCGCTGGAGGAGGCGATGATGTCGCCGAGGCGGTCGGCCTGAGCGTCGACCCGGCCGATTTCGTCGAACAGCTTCTGCTGGCCCTCGTGCATGGCGCGGCGCAGCGCCGCGGCACGGTTGTCGAACTGGGTGATCAGTTCGGTGCCGACCGAGGAGACCATCTCGCCGAGATGGCGCGAGCGCCGGTCGATCTCGGCGACGAGGCCGCTCGAGCGGTTGTCGATCTTGTCGAATTCGGCGGCCAGAATCTGCTGGCCCTCGACCAGGTTGTCGCGGATGGCGAAAGTGCGTTCGTCGATGACGGAGGCGATCTTGTCGCCGACCTCGCCGATCATCGAGCCCATGCGCGCGGTGCTCTTGTCGATCTCGGCGACAAGGCCGGTCGAGCGGTCGTCCATCTTGTCGAGTTCGGAGACCAGGCGCTGCTGGCCGGCCTCGATGCTGAGCTGGATCGCCTCGGAGCGCTGCTCGATCACCGCCGCCAGCTTCACGCCGGCCTCGTTGACCATCTCGCTCATGCGCTCGCTGCGCTTGTCGATCTCGGCGACGAGGCCGGTCGAGCGGTTGTCCATCTTGTCGAGTTCGGCGGCCAGCCGGTCATGCCCCTCGGCAATGCCGCGCTGGATCGCCTCGGTGCGCTGGTCGATGACGGCGGCGAGCTTGTAGCCGGCCTTGTTGACCATCTCGCCCATGTGCTCGGCGCGCCGGTCGATCTCGGCTATGAGGCCGGTCGAGCGGTTGTCCATCTTGTCCAGTTCGGCGACGAGCCGCTGCTGGCCGAGATTGAGGTTTTCGGCGATGCGGTCGATGCGCTCGTCCATCGCCGCCGTCATCGTGCCCTGGACGCTTTCCAGGCCGAGGCGGGCCTCGATCGCCTTGGCCGAGACGCCGGCCATCGCCTCCTCCAGCGCCCGGGCGATGATGTCCTTGCCGGTACCGAACGACTGGGCGACGTCACCGGCGCGGGCGCGCAGGGTTTGGTCGAACCGCTCGACATGGCCGGCGATCGCCGCCTCGACGCCGGAAGTCGCCGCCTGCATGGCGTCGTTCTTCTCCTGCAGCCGGCCGACGATCGAATCCATGTGGCCGGTCACGTCCTGGCCGAAATGGGCGAGGCGCTCGACGATGACCGAGCCAAGCTTGTCGGCCTTCTCGTCGAGAACGCGTTCGAGCGCCTGGGTCTGGGTGCCGAGCGCCTTGACGAGGGCTACGCCGCGCGTGCCGAGTTCCTTGCCGGCGGTGGCGATCTGGTCGTTGACAATGCCCTCGATGCGGGTGGTGGCGTCCTCGACATATTTCTGCTGCTGGGTCAGCTTGTCGAATACCGTCTCAATGCGGCCGTCGAGCGCGGTGCCGAAGCCGGTCAGTCGCGTCTCGACCGTCTGGTCGAGTTCGGTGAGGCGGTCCTGGACGATCCGGTCGAAATCGCTGGCGCGCAGCGCGATCATCTCGGCCATCTGCGAGCCGCTCTGCGACAGCATGTCGGTCAGCCGGCCGCTGACCGATTCCAGGTTGCCGATGACGTGCTGGCCTTCCTCGCCAAGCGATTCGACGATGCGCGAGGAGGTGGCGAGCACGGCCTGCTCGATGCGCGAGGCGACCGCGTCGACCTCGTCGCTGATGCCCTTGTGGGTGTCGGTCAGCGAGGCGCGCAGCTGGTCGACATGGCTGACCACGTCGTGGCGTTCGGCGGCCAGTTCGCTGACCAGCCCCTTCAGGCGCACCTCGGCGTCGGCATAGGAACGTTCGAGGTTGCCGACCTCGGATTCGACGATCTGCTCCAATTCGCCGGCGCGCGCCAGCGCCCGCTCGACGCCCTCGTTGATCGCGGCGACCTCGCGGCGGATGGCGTGACCGACGGAAGCGACGGAGGCGGCGGCCATCTCCTCTGGCTGCAGCAGGCGGATGGCGGCCTCTGCCATCGTTCGGGCGGCGACCCGCATCTCCTGTGCCCGGCGCACCAGCGCGGCGATGGCGAAGATGAGCAGGACCGGAATGATGGCGAGCGCGGCGAAGGCCCATGACATCGGCTGGCCCAGCACGTCGCCCAGCCCGCCCGGCAGCATCCCGCTCGAACGGGCGAGCAGGAACAGCGCGCCGGCACAGCCGAGCCAGACCAGGCTCACCAGCCCGGCGATGGCATAGGCGCGCGACGGCGGCGCCTGGCGCTGCAGCGAATAGACGATGTCGGCGATGCGCTGGTCGTTGGCGGGCAGCAGGTCGGCCGGCTCGGCCATCTGCGCCGTTTCGGATGTCCGGCGCTGCCTGGCGGCGTCGGGGCCCGGCCGGGCGCTGCCGCTGCCGGGGGTAGCCGCCGCGGCGGCCGGGCGCTGGCTCTGCTGGCGAAGATCGTTGGCTGCCTCGGCCAGCTTCTGTTCCAGTTCGGAAAAGTCGGGGTCGATGTCGGCCGCGGGCTCCGCGGCGCTCTTGGTCTCCTGGGCCTCCTCGGCCTCCCGGGCCTCCTTGGCGTCGGACGGCGATATCTCGATCTCGTTGAAGTCGATGTTCAGCGCGTCTTCGACCGCGCGCAACGCCGTTTCGGACGTATTGTCCTTCTTGGGTTCGGACGCCATACAGCTTCCCCGTATCCAGGCTCCGATCCTGCTGGAAAGGAGCTACTCCATACCCCGCGCCTGGCCGGGTGGACGATCCCGGTGGACACGGCATGGTCGCCGGTAGTGGCCGGTGCAGCCACGATATCGGCATCTTAGCCGCATCGGGGCAACCGGACACGTTTCGACCAAGGCCGCATTCATCGTCGTCATCCGAACATCCCGGTCGACAGGGACACCCGGAGGCTCGGATCAGCAGACGGACCTGCGAGACTAGCAGAATTCACAGGCATAGTCGCGGACCCTTGCCGCCAAAGTCTCGTAATGGCACAGTTGTTAACAACCGACAAGGAACCGGGCCCTGACGGGCAACAAAAGTAAACATAAGGTTAACGGCGATCCGACCCGCCCGGCGCCGGCGCGTCGTGTTGTGGCGGAGGCAGGGCGGCAGGCGCATGCGGCCATGATCGAGGCGCATTCCGAGGGCGGCACGAGAGGGCAGGGCGGCCACGACGCCGCCGCCCGGCCGAGCGAGGCGCAGCGGCGCTATCTGCGCCACGGCCTCGCCCAACCCGGCGGCAAGCTGCCGCTGTTCGATGACGAGGGCCGCGAGATAAGCCCCAGGACCATCCGCGCCTGCATCGAGCGCGGCTGGGCCGAGCCGTGGTTTGCCAACCCGACCAAGCGCAACTGGCTGGTCTGCCGGCTGACGGCGACGGGGCGGGCGGCGGCCGCGCCCGACTGACCAGTCTCCACGCGGGATTAACGGAATCTTTGCGCGGCGGTCCTAGGATTGGCGCTGGGACGCCGATCATTGAGGGGATTGCCGCCATGGGCATGGCACTGAGAAGCGATGTCGCCCGCGCCGCGCGCCTGTCGGGCACCGCCAAGCCCGTCGATCTGGTCCATCTCTCCGCGCTGACGCTGGGCGACCGCGAACTCGAGCGCGACGTGCTCGCCACCTTCCTCGGTCAGGCCGACATCTACCTCGCCTGCCTCAGGGCGGCGCGCGACCGCAAGGCCCGCCAGCGGGCCGCGCACGCGCTGAAGGGCGCTGCCCGCGGCATCGGCGCCTGGGAACTGGCCGAACGGGCGGGGGAGGCCGAAGCCAAGACGTTCACCGACGGGGCCGCGCTCGAAGCCGAGATGCGGCGCGTGTGCGACTACATCCGCTCGCTCGTCTGACTGGCTTGATGCCTGCCTCAGGCGCAGGCGTTATCGCCGGAGGCCCAGCGCCGCACGTCGCCGGCGATGCGCTCGCCGTGGGCCGAGGACAGCAATGGCCCGTAGGCCTGGATGTCGCTGAACGTGCCGCTGGCGGTGGTCCCCTTCGTCTCGGCCTGGATGACGAGGACCGGCAGCGCCGAAGGATCGCGTCTCGGCACCAGCAGCACGCGCGGCCGACCGGCCGGCGAGTTAACCTCATCGGCGAGGCGATAGGCGGCAAAAGCGCTGTCGGCGCTCTTGAACCAGCAGGTCTGCGCCGCTCGGGCGACGGCGAGAATGATCTCGGTCGGCGCCGCTTCGCCCTTCAGCGCCAGCACCCTGGAGGAACCGCCCACCTGGCAGGCGGGCAGGGCGGCAGCCAGAAGCAGGCCGGCGAACCGGGCGCGGCGCGCCGGCGAGGGAACATGATTCAAGCGGCCTCCAATGCGCTTTCGAACAGCGCGCGCCCGTCGGTGCCGCCATGGGCGGGCTCGATCAGGTTCTCGGGGTGGGGCATCATGCCCATGACGTTGCCGGCCTCGTTGACGATGCCGGCGATGTCGTTGAGCGAGCCGTTCGGATTGGTTCCCAGCGCGTAGCGGAAGACGACCTGGCCGTTGCCTTCGATGCGCCGCAACGTTTCGGCGTCGGCGAAGTAGTTGCCATCGTGATGGGCGACCGGGCAGCGCAGGACCTGTCCCTTCTCGTAGTGCCGGGTGAAGGCGGTGCCTGCGTTCTCCACCACGAGCCGCACCTGGCGGCAGACGAAGCGCAGTCCGGCATTGCGCATCAGCACGCCCGGAAGCATTCCGGCCTCGGTCAGGATCTGGAAGCCGTTGCAGACGCCCAGCACCAGCCGGCCCTCGGCCGCGCGCCGGCGCAGCGCGGCAATGACCGGCGAACGGGCGGCGATGGCGCCGGCGCGCAGATAGTCGCCATAGGAAAAGCCGCCGGGAATGACGTAAAGGTCGGCCGCCGGCAGTTCGGACTCGGCGTGCCAGACGACGGAGGGCTGACGGCCTGAAATCCTGGTGAGCGCGGCGATCATGTCGCGCTCGCGGTTGAGGCCGGGAAAAACGATGACGGCGGCGGTCATTGGCGAAGGCCTTCGAGCGTGATTCGGGATGGAATTTGGATAGTGAAAGAGCGGATTCCTCGCTCCGGCGCAACGGTTTTGCGCTTGCGCGACGCTGAGGCGCGGCAGGGGGCGGCCCTGCCCGTCAGCCTGCCGCCTGCTGCGGCGGCGCGGCAACCGGCCGGCGGCCGACGAGCCAGCCGATCAGCAGCAGCAACGCCCAGATGCCGGCGCCGACCAATGCCATGATCCACAGCAGGTCGAGGTCGGTGGCCACATTGGCGCGGTCGACCGATTGCGCATCCTGCGGGTCGACCAGGATCGGCACCGTCGCGCCGGCCGCCACCGGGGTCGCCGAGACGCGGGTGCGCAGGAGGGTCTGGGTGTGCATGCGGCCGCCGGCCTCGTAGATGATCCGTGCAAATTCCCTCGGCGTAGTGCGCCAGCTGTTGTAGAGGATGCTGCGGTTCTGCTCGATGTAGCCGTCGGCCTCCTCGCAGGCGAGCGTCGTCGCCCGCCGCCAGTTCTTGCCGGACTTGTATTCCACCTCGCACAGGGTGATGAGCTCGCCGACGGTTGCCTCGGCATGGTGCCAGTTCTGCGCGTGGCTGTAGCGGGAATAGACGACGTAGCCGGCGACGGCCATCAGGAACAGGAAGATCGCCAGGCCGATGAAGAACATCACCAGCATCGTCGCGCGCAGCGACTGCGCACCTTGCGGCATGGCCATTGCAGAGCACCCCAAGCCCGACCGGCACAGGATAGCAGCCGCGCCGGCCGGCACAAGCGGCAAAAGCAGAGTGAAGCGCCGATGGCGGGCGGTGGCGCGCCGCGCGACTCAACCGATCTCCACCGCGTAGTCCTCGATCACCGTGTTGGCGAGCAGCTTTTCGCACATTGCCTTGAGCTCGGCGGCGGCCCTGGCCCGGTCGCTCCCCTCCATCTCGATGTCGAACACCTTGCCCTGACGCACGGCGGCGACGTCGCCAAAGCCGAGCGCCGACAACGCGCCCTCGATCGCCTTGCCCTGCGGATCGAGAACGCCGTTCTTCAGCGTGACGGTGACGCGCGCCCTGATCATCCTCGCCCTTGCCAGCTCCGGTAGACGATCAGTCGGACTTCACCAGCACCGGGCCGGTGGGGCGCGGCGGCTCGTTCTCGTTCATGATGCCGAGGCGGCGGGCGACCTCGCGATAGGCCTCCAGCATGCCACCCATGTCGCGGCGGAAGCGGTCCTTGTCCATCTTTTCGGATGTCTGGACGTCCCACAGCCGGCACGAATCGGGCGAGATCTCGTCGGCGACGACGATGCGCATCATGTCGCCCTCGTAGAGGCGGCCCATCTCGATCTTGAAGTCGACCAGCTGGATGCCGACGCCGAGGAACAGGCCGGACAGGAAGTCGTTGACGCGGATGGCGAGGCTCATCATGTCGTCGATGTCCTGCGGGCTCGCCCAGCCGAAGGCGGTGATGTGCTCCTCCGAGACCATCGGGTCGTTCAATTCGTCCTTCTTGTAGTAGAACTCGATGATCGAGCGCGGCAGCACCTCGCCTTCCGGAATGCCGAGGCGTTCCGACAGCGAGCCGGCGGCGATGTTGCGCACCACCACTTCGAGCGGGATCATCTCGACCTCGCGGATGAGCTGCTCGCGCATGTTGAGACGCCGGATGAAATGGGTCGGGATGCCGATCCGGTTCATGTGGGTGAAGATGAACTCGGAGATGCGGTTGTTGAGGACGCCCTTGCCCTCGACGATCTCGTGCTTCTTCTTGTTGAAGGCGGTGGCGTCGTCCTTGAAGAACTGCACGAGCGTGCCGGGCTCCGGGCCTTCATAGAGTATCTTTGCCTTGCCCTCGTAGATGCGGCGGCGTCTGCTCATCATCTCGTTCCTGTCTGGAAAGCGCGCCGATCACGGTACGGCCCGGATCGGCGACAATCGTGGCTGAAGCCCGGGAATCGCCCGTTGGGCCGCCACCGGCAAACCCTACTTGAAGGGCCCTCGATTAACAATGCGGCCGTGGCACAAGCTCGGGCCCCGCTCGCCGATGCCCGCTGCGCTGTTCTCGGCCGGCGCCGCCCGCGCCGCGGCCGGCAGAGCCTGTAGCAGGACGGCTTGTGCGGTGCAATCTTTCTGTTCAAATGCCCCCGGTGATCCCCTATATAGCCGCTAGGTTCAGGCACGCGGTCCAGGAGGCAGGAATGAGCGGAATCGACGATCGGGGCAAGGCGTACGAAGACCGGTTCGCCCATGACGAGGAGCTGAAATTCAGGGCTATGGCGCGGCGCAACAAGCTGCTCGGCCTGTGGGCGGCCGAAAAGCTCGGCAAGTCGGGCGCGGACGCCGAGAGCTACGCCAGGGAGGTGATCCGCGCCGATTTCGACGAGCCGGGCGATGAGGATGTGTTCCGCAAGGTGCGCGGCGATTTCGACGCGGCCGGGGTCGATCAGTCGGACCACCAGATCCGCCGCACCATGGAGGAATTGAAGGCGACCGCCATGGAACAGATCATGAAGGAAAGCTGACGCCTCCACAGCCGGAACCGGCCCATGCGAACCCGCCCCGTGGCGGGTTCTTTCATTTGGCGAGGCGGGCGAGGAACCGGGCGAACACCAGCAGCCCCTCCGGCCAGGGACCGTGGCCGCTCTCGTGATTGAGATGGCCGCTGGCGCCGGCGTCGATGAACAGCGAGCCCCATGCCGCGGCCATCGCCTCGGCGGTGGCGAAGGCGCAGAAGGGATCGTTGCGGCTGGCGACGGTGACCGACGGGAAGGGCAGGGGATCGCGCCTGAACGGCCCGAAGGTCATGAGGTGGCGCGGCCGGATCTGCGCGTTCTCTACGTCGGGAGGCGCCACCAGGAAGGCCCCGGCGACGCGGCCAGCGAAACGGTCGGCGGCGTTGACGATGACCTGGCTGCCGACCGAATGGCCGACGAGCACCACCGGTTGGCGAGCGCGTTCGACCTCGGCGAGGAGGTTATCGCGCCATTCCTCGAACACCGGCTTGTGCCAGTCTCCCATCGCCGCGCGGCGCGCGGTCGACAGCTTCCTTTCCCAGCGCGTCTGCCAATGGTCCGGGCCCGAACCCTTGTAGCCCGGCACGAACACGATGTCGGCTTCGCTCGATTTCATCGGCGGGCAGATGGCGCGCCCGCCCGCCGGAGTCAACCTGTCGGCCCTGCGGCCGATTTGGTCCGGCTGCCGGCCGGACGCGGCAACCCTACTGGGCCGGCTCGGCCGGCGCCGGGGCCGGGACCGCCGGCAGCGTCTCCTGCACGGCGCCTTCCTGCGTCACCGGCGGTTCGGGCACCGTGGCCGCCAGCACGAAGAAGCCGATCAGCAGCAGCGCCACCACGGCAAGGGCGATGAGGACGCCGGTGCCGCCGCCCTGCCGGTCGGCGCCGAAGCGGTCGTGGTGCAGGCGGTCATAGCCGCCGCTCTGGAAGTCGCGATAGTCGGTCATGGCTTTACTCCTTCCTGCCCGCAAAAGCTGGGGAGAGACCGTGACGACAAGGGGGCGGCGGGATCACAAACGGTTAGCCTGTGTGTCAGCGCGCGAGGCGCTCAGGCCGTGTCGAAAACGCGGCGGAAGATCGTGTCGACATGCTTGGTGTGGTAGGCGAGGTCGAACTTTTCGCGCAGTTGCGCCTCGCCGAGCGCCGCCATCACCTCGCGGTCGGCGAGCAGTTCGGTGAGGAAGTCCTTGCCGTCCTGCCACACCTTCATCGCATTGCGCTGGACCAGGCGATAGGCGTCCTCGCGGCTGACGCCGGCCTGGGTCAGCGCCAGCAGCACGCGCTGGGAGTGGACGAGGCCGCGGTAGCGGTCGAGATTGGCGCGCATATTGGCGGGATAGACGACCAGTCTGTCGATCAGCCCGGTCAGCCGCGCCAACGCGAAATCCAGAGTCACCGTGGCGTCGGGGCCGATCATGCGTTCGACCGAGGAGTGCGAGATGTCGCGCTCGTGCCACAGCGCCACGTTCTCCATCGCCGGCAGGCAGTAGGCGCGCACCATGCGGGCCAGCCCGGTCAGGTTCTCGGTCAGCACCGGATTGCGCTTGTGCGGCATGGCCGACGAACCCTTCTGGCCCGGCGCGAAGAATTCCTCCGCCTCCATCACCTCGGTGCGCTGCAGGTGACGGATCTCGGTCGCCAGCCGCTCGAGCGACGAGGCGACGACGGCGAGCGTGGCGAAGAACATGGCGTGGCGGTCGCGCGGGACGACCTGCGTCGACACCGGCTCGGGCCGCAGGCCCAGCGCCCGGGCGACATGCGCCTCGACGCGCGGATCGATATTGGCGAAGGTGCCAACGGCGCCGGAGATGGCGCAGGTGGCGATCTCCTCGCGCGCCGCCACCAGGCGCTGGCGACAGCGGGCGAATTCGGCATGGGCGAAGGCCAGCTTGACGCCGAATGTGGTCGGCTCGGCGTGGATGCCGTGGCTGCGGCCGATGGTGACGGTATCCTTGTGCTCGAAGGCGCGCTTCTTCAGCGCCGCGAGCAGCGCGTCGACATCGGCGATGAGGATGTCGCTGGCGCGGGCGAGCTGGACATTGAAACAGGTGTCGAGAACGTCCGAGGAGGTCATGCCCTGATGGACGAAGCGCGCCTCTGGGCCGACGATCTCTGCCAGGTGCGTCAGGAAGGCGATGACGTCGTGCCTAGTCTCGGCCTCGATGGCGTCGATGCGGGCGACGTCGAAGGTCGCCGCGCCGCCCTTCTCGCGGATCGCCCTTGCCGCCTCCTTCGGGATCACGCCGAGCTCGGAGAGCGCGTCGCAGGCGTGCGCCTCGATCTCGAACCAGATGCGGTATTTCGTCTCCGGCGACCAGATGGCCGCCATTTCGGGCCGCGAATAGCGCGGGATCATCGCTCTTGCCTTCTTGCGTTCGTGCCGGGAGGGTTGTCGATCGCCTGATGCGCCAATAGCGCCGTCAGGTCAACTCGCCGCCGGCGGCAAGCGGGACCGGCGATCTAGCCGAAACGCCCGCGCCAGGTCGGGAACGGGTCGCCGGCGGCCGGCGTGGCGGCATAGACGCCGCGGGCGATCGCCCGCGCGACGGTCGCCGCAGCGGCCGCGCACAGGTCGACGAAGGCGTGGGCATCGGCCGGCGCGGCGCGTCGGCCGGTCGCCAGGGCGAACACGAGGTCGCCGTCATGGGGCGTGTGGGCCGGCCAGATCGCCCGCGCGAAGCCGTCATGGGCGGCGACCGCCAGGCGCTTGGCCTGCGCCTTGGAGAGCGTCGCATCGGTGGCGATGACGGCGAGCGTGGTGCTCGACAATGCCGGCAGCGCGTCGCGGTATTTGAGGCGGATTTCGCTCGCCCCGGGCGGCATGGGGGCGGGCAGGCCGCGCCCGCCGAACTCCTCCTCGACCTCGAAAGGGGCGGCCCAGAACCGGCCGGTGTCGGCGACGATGACGCTGCCGATGGGATTGACCGCGACGAGCGCGCCGACCGTGGCGCCATCGCCGAGCAACGCCGAGGCGGAGCCGAGCCCGCCCTTCAGCCCGGCCGTGGTGGCACCGCAGCCGGCGCCGACGCTGCCGAGTTCGAACGATCGCCCGACGCCCGCCGCCGCGGCATGGCCAAGCTCGCGATAGGGCGGATGAAGTCCCCAGTCCTTGTCGCCGCCGTTGGCGAGGTCGAACAGGATGGCGGCGGGGACGATCGGCACGCGATGGCCACCGACATCGAGGCCGCGGCCCTGGCCGCGCAGCCAGGCCTGCGCGCCCGCCGCCGCGTCCAGCCCGTAGGCCGAGCCGCCCGAGAGGACGACGGCGTCGACCCTCTCCACGGTGTTCTCGGGCGCCAGCAGGTCGGTCTCGCGCGTGCCCGGCGCGCCGCCCATCACGTGGACGGCGGCCACCGCCGGCTCGTCGCAGACGACGGCCGTCACCCCCGACTTCAGCCGTTCGTCTCGGCTGTTGCCGACGGCGAGCCCGGCCACGTCGGTGACCAGGTTGCGCGGACCCGGCCGGCTCACTCGCCGTCTCCCTCGATCGGGCGGAAGCTGTCGCCCTGCCAGACATAGAGCCGGTAGGGATTGATCCGGTTGATGCCCGTCTCGTCGAAATCGACATGCCCGAGCACGGTGCCGAACACGGTCGCCGAAAGCGCCCTGGCGGTTTCAGCCGGGTCGTCGCGGCGCGCCGCCAGGGCCACCTGCAGCGCGGCGTAGCCCAGATAGACATAGGGCTCGGGCTCGATGCCGTTCGCCTCCAGCGTCAGCGTCAGGTCCTTGGCGGCGGGCAGGCTCGACGGGTCGGGCTCGATCACCGCCAGCGCTCCGTCCGGCACCATCGCACGCTGTTCGATCCAGGGCAGCAGGTCGAGCGAGGGGCCGCCGGCCAGTTCGATCTCGAGCCCGACTTCCACCGCGCCGCCGGCGATGACGGCGAAATCCTCCGGAGCGCCCGCCACAAACGCCGCCGTCACGCCGGCGCGTTGCAGGCGGCGCAGCATCGGGACCTGGCTCGACTGGGCCGGCCGGTAGGTGTCGGCGAATTGCGGCGGCAGGCCGGCCGCCTCCATGATGGCGCGGAACTCGTCGGCGAGCGTTCGACCGTAGACGGTGCCGTCGTCGACCAACGCCCAGGGCCGCCCTGTCCAGCGCCGCGACAGGCCCTGGGCGGCGGCGCGCGCGGCATCGGCGTCGGCGGGCGCTATGCGCCAGACCTGCCAGTCGTGCCTGGCCCGGTCCTTCATCAGCCGCTCGGAACGTGCGCCGGCGATGATGACCGGCACGGAGCGGTTCTGGAACGCCTCGGCGGCGGCGAAGGCGGCGGCATCGCACAACAGTCCGGTGACGAGGCGCACATCGGCGTTGCGCAGGTCGGCGGCGGCCAGTTCGGCGATATCGGCGTCGCAGCCGTCGTCGACCACGACCAGTTCGACCGCGCCGCCCGGCGCCAGCGCTTCCAGCGCCAGCCGGGCGCCGTCCTGGAACTGGCGGCCGAGCAGCGCCGCATTGCCGCTCATCGGCAGCGACAGGCCGATCTTGTAGGCGGCCGCGGGCGCGCCACCACCGGCGAGGAAGGCGAGGGCGGCGATCAATGCCACGCGCCAGGGCCGGGCCGTGGCCGGCGGATAGGGCAAAGTGTGCTGGCGCCCGGCGTCGATCATCGCGCCGGACTGTACGGTCGGTGTCGACGCCGCGCAAGGAACGGACATGCCCTTTACACGGCCGTTCGCGCAAGCCACAATTCGGCCCGCGGCCGGGGAGCCGGTTCCGGGCCGGAAAATCAACAATATATCAAGGGAGTTTCAGCTCATGATCGCCACGCTCAGACCAGTTTTAGCCGCCGGGATCGCGGTTGCCGCGTTCGCTGGGCCGGCGACGGCTGAGGACATCAAGATCGGTTTCCTCGGCGGCATCACCGGGCCGATCGAGAGCCTGGTGCCGCCGATCGTCGACGGCGCCCAGCTCGCGCTGCGCCATGTCAACGAGCAGGGCGGCCTTCTGGGCGGCAACAACGCCGTGCTGGTGGTCGGCGACACCACCTGCGCCGACGCCACCAAGGCGGCCGACGCCGCCGACCGCGTCGTCAACGTCGACAAGGTCGTCGCCATCGTCGGCGCGCTGTGCTCGGGCGCCACCATCTCGGCGGCCAACAACGCCGCCATCCCGGGCGGTGTCGTCATGATCTCGCCGGCCTCGACCTCGCCGGCGATCACCACCATGGACGACAAGGATCTCGTCTACCGCACGGCCACCTCGGACGCCTACCAGGGCGAGGTGCTGGCCCGCCTGATCGCCTCCAAGGGCGTCACCAACATCGCCATCACCTATGTCAACAACGACTACGGCAAGGGTCTGGCAGAATCGCTTGCCAGCGCCTTCCCCAATAATGGCGGGACGGTCGCCGTCAACGAGGCGCATGAGGACGGCAAGGCCGACTACCGCTCCGAGCTGGGCTCGCTTGCCGCCAGCGGCGTCACCGATCTCGTCATCATCGGCTATGCCGACGGCTCGGGCGGTACCATCCTGCGCCAGGCGCTGGAGACTGGCGATTTCACCCAGTTCTTCTCCGCCGACGGCATGGTGTCGGACAAGATCGCCGCCGAACTCGGCTCCCAGCTCGAGGGCAAGCTGGTCATGACCAAGCCGGGAACGCCGGAAATTCCGGGCGCGGCCAGCTTCAACAAGCTGGCGGCCGACGCCGGCGTCAAGGCCGATGGCGTCTTCGTGCCGAACTCCTATGACGCCGCCTTCATCATCGCGCTGGCGATCGAGCAGGCCGGCTCCACCGACCGCGCCGAAATCGCCAAGCACATCCGCGATGTCGCCAGCGCGCCGGGCGACGTGATCCTGCCGGGCGAATGGGCCAAGGCGGTCGAGGCGATCAAGGCCGGCCGCGGCGTCAATTACGAAGGAGCGGCCGGCGGCCACGATTTCGACGAAAACGGCGACGTGTCGACCGTCTTCCTGCATACCGAGGTCAAGGACGGCAAGGTGGTCGAGCTCGGCCTGGCCGAATAGTGCCTCATCCCGCCGAACGGCAACGCGGGGCGGACAGGACTATGCGACAAGATAAATAGACGGAGCAGAATTCCGATCCCGCAGATATCGATCACGAAAAGCGAGACTCCGCCGGCGGCCGCCGGCGGAGTCTTCTCGGTTCTGTCACGGGGTTCCGTCGGGATTCAGCAGGTCGCCTTGCCGCACTGGCCGACATTGGCGACCCTGGTGCTGAGGTCGTCGAAGCCGACGGCGCCGAACACCACTTCGTCGCCGACGACATAGGACGGCGTGCCGGTGATGCCGAGGTCCTCGGCGAGCTTGTGGTTCTGGCGAATGGTGTCGAGCACGACCGGCTCGCCGGCGGCGGCGGCGATCGCCTCGCGGTCGGCGCCCAGCGAGACGGCGAGTTCGAGTGCCCGCTCGCCGTCCTTGAGCCCCTCGGCGCCAAGCAGCTGGCGATGGAACTCGGCCGCCTTGTCGGGCATCAGGCGGGCGAAGGCGATGCTGATCTTGTGCGCGTCGAACGATTGCTGGCTGAGGATGGGAAATTCCTTGAGCACGAAGCGGACATTGCCGTCCTCGACCAGACGGTTCATGTCGCTGAGCGCCCGCTGGCAGAAACCGCAATTGTAGTCGAAGAACTCGACGATGGTGATCGGCGCGTCGGGGCTGCCGATGGCAATCTGGTTGGTGGCCGAATAGATCGCCTCGCTCTGGTCGCTCAGCGTCTTCTGCTGGGCGGCGAGGCGGTTGGCCTTCTGCTTGGCTTCGAGCGCTTCCTGGACTTCCAGCATCAGCTCCGGATTGGCCAGCAGGTATTCGCGGATGACCTGCTCGATCTCCTTGCGCGCCGCCTCGTCGAGGGCGAGCGCCGGGCGCGGCAGCACGACGGCGGTGGCGGCCAGGGCGAAAACGGCGGCGGCCGCGCAAGCGCGGATCGACGGAAGGGCCATGAACTATCTCCTGTTTGGCGCGGCGCTATTTGTATTTGGGAGGCTTATAGTCGATGATGTCCTGCATTCGAAGCCATTCCGGGCTGCCGTGCTTCAATTTTGGTTGAGCCATCTTGGCCAGCCCCTGGGCGTCCTTGATGTTGGTCGCATAGAAGGCTTCCTCCGCCGCCGCCGCCCGCGCCAGGTCGGGCTCTCCCTTGGCGGCATAGGCGCGCGCCAGCAGGCCGTGGCCGCGCGCGTTGGATGGGTCGCGGCTCAATCCCGCCTTGATCTCGACGATCGCCTTGTCGACCAGCGTGCTGTCGCGCGTCTCCAGCATGGCGTGGCCGAGCAGGACGCGGATGAGGCCGGACTTGTTGCGATCAAGGCTGATGGCGCTCTGCAGCGCCCTGGTGGCCCCGGCCGGATCGCCGCCGCGCAGCAGCATCTCGCCCTTCATTTCGTAAAGATAGGGGTTCTTCGGCTGTTCGGCGATCAGCCGGTCGATGACTGGAACCGCCTGCGCGGTCTGGCCGCGCAGGAACAGCGCGATGGCGAGGCCGTAGCGGGCCGCCGCCCCCTGCGGATCCTTGGCGAACAGGCTCTGCAGTTCGCCGGGCTGGCCGGTATAGGCGGCGATCTTGGCGCGCGCCATGTCGTGGCGCAGCTGCAGTTCGGGCGGATCGCTGGTTTCGAAATGCGGGCTTTCGCGCGCGAGGTTCTCCAGGAGCGCGATGCGCTCGCGCGGCATCGGGTGGCTCTGCATGTAGGGGTCGATGCGGCTGCCGGAGAACAGCAGGTCCTGCGAGAAGCGTTCCATCGTGCGCAGTATGCCGCGGCCGGACTGGCGGGTCTCGGTGAGCAGGCGGATGGCGGTATTGTCGGCGGCGGCTTCCTCCGAGCGGCGGTAGGCGAGCAGACTGCGCAGCAGTGCCGACTGGCCGCCGAGCGCCAGCGCCGGTCCGGCCGCCGACCCCGCCTCACCGCCGAGAATGGCCGCGCCGGCGCCGGCGATCACGGCCAGCGCGGCCATCAGATTGGCCTTGTCGAGGCGGTCGCGCAGGCCGGCCTGGTGGCCGCCGATGACATGACCGGTCTCGTGCGCCATCACGCCGATGATTTCATTGGGCGTCTCGGCCGCCATGATCGCGCCGGTGTTGATGAACATGCGCCGGCCGGTCACGAAGGCGTTGAAGCGGCGATCGTTGATGATGTAGACGGCAATGGCGCCGCTGCCGAGCCCGGCCGCCCGGAAGATCGGCGTCGTGTAGTCCTGCAGCAGCGCCTCGATCTCGGCGTCGCGCACCAGCGGCAGGCGGGCCTTGCCCTGCGCCATTGCGACGGACGAGGCGATGGATGCCGTCAGCAGGACCATGAGCGCGGCGACCGCGCGGACGGCGGCGGCTGACCCCTTCCATGGGTCGGGCATGGCGGGTTTCGCTCTGGCGGTTGCGGATCGGGGCATATAGAAAGCCGCTTGTCGGGGAAACCGCTCAGGGTCAACCATCGCAATGAGACGAATTTGCGGCGCCGCGAGTGGCGGTGCCTTCAGCAGGACACGGGCACGATGAGGCATGCGGACGCCGGGCCGGGCGGGCGGCCGCCGCTCGCGGCCTCGTCAAGGAGCCGCATCGAGCCGTTCCGGGCGATGAGCGTGGTGGCGCGGGCGGGCGAACTGGCCGGGGCGGGCCGTGACATCGTGCTGATGTGCGTCGGCCAGCCGGACGCGCCGGCGCCGCTCGCCGCGCGCGAGGCGGCGGCGCGGGCGGCGCTTGCCGGTCCGATCGGCTACACCGCCTCGGCCGGCACGCCGGCGCTGCGCCGGCGCATCGCGCGCCATTATCGCGAGCGGTACGGCGTCGAACCCGACCCCGCCCGCGTCTATGTCACCACCGGATCGTCGGCCGGCTTCATCCTGTCGTTTCTGGCCGCATTCGACGCCGGCGACCGCGTCGCCATTCCGGCGCCCGGCTATCCGGCCTATCGCAACATCCTACGGGCGCTGTCGCTCGAGCCGGTCGAGATCGAGTGCGTCGCCGCCGACCGCTGGGTCATCACGCCGGCGCTGCTTGAAGCGGCGCACGCGCGGGCGCCGCTCGCCGGGCTGCTGGTCGCCAACCCCAACAATCCGAACGGCACCATGCTGCGGCCGGAGGCCTTCCACGCGCTGGTCGATGCGGCGCGCGCGCTCGGCATCCGGCTGATTTCGGACGAGATCTATCACGGCCTTACCTTCGACATGGCCGAGACGACGGCGCTCGGCCTCGACGAGGACGCCTTCGTCATCAACTCGTTCTCGAAGTTTTTCTGCATGACCGGCTGGCGGGTCGGCTGGATGGTGGTGCCGGAAGCGATGATCGAGACGGTCGACCGGTTGCAGCAGAATGCCTTCATCTGCGCGCCCGAGATATCGCAGATCGCGGCGCTGGCCGCCTTCGACGGCATGGCCGAGCTGGAGGCGGTCCGGCGCGGCTATGCCCGCAACCGCGCGCTGATGCTGGCGCGACTGCCACGACTGGGCTTCGGCGAGGTCCAGCCGATCGATGGCGCCTTCTATGCCTATGCCGAGGCGGGCGCGCTCGCCGACGACACCGCGCGCTTCGCCGCCCGCCTGCTGGAGGAGGCCGGCGTCGCGGTGACGCCCGGCGTCGATTTCGACGCCAGGCGCGGGCGGCGGTGGCTTCGCTTTTCCTTCGCCGGCGATCACGGGCGCATCGCCGAGGGTCTCGACCGGATCGAGGCGTGGCTCGGGCGCCAGAACCGCTGAGCGGCCGGGCGGCACGCCATCGACCGGCGAACGCGGGTCAGAAGAATCCGCCGCCTCTGCTCCACCAGCCCGAACGCTTGCGCTCTGGCTGCTCCTCGCGGGGCGGGACGCTTTCGTCGGGTGCCGACACCGATTCGACCGAGGACGCCTCGGCCAGCACCTTCTCGGTGGCCTCGCCGCGCGGGCGCCGCGTCGTTCGCCGGCGGCGGCTGGCCGCCGACGCTTCATCGTCTTCTTCCTCGTCGGCGAGGGCGCTCGCCGCCTCGCGGGCGGCTGCCGGAGCCGTCACTTCGGCCGCCGGCGTCTCGGCGATCGCCGCCCCGGTCACGGCGGCGGGCGCGGCTGCCGGGGCGATCGGCACCTCGGCGGCCTCCTCGGTGATGGCCGACTCGTCGTCCTCTTCCGCGTCCTCGGCGGCGAATTCCGCGTCGCCGTCCTCGGCAAGGCGCCGGTTGCGGCGGCCGCCGCGCTTGCCGCGCCGGCGCCGGCGGGGTTGTTCGTCCGTGGCCTGGACGCCCGCCTCGCTCTCTTCTTCGTCTTCTTCGGCAGCTTCGGCGCCGTCTTCGGCCGCGGTCGCCGGGCCGGCGGCTTCGCGCCTGGCGGTCTCTTCCTCCTCGCCCTGGCGGCCGCGCCGGCGCCGGCGCTTCTTGCGGCGCCGGCCGCGCTCCTCCTCGGAGACGGATTCGCGCGCGGTCGGCTCCTCGTCGGCTTCCTCGGCCGGTTCCTCGAAGGTTTCCTCTTCCTCCTCCTCGGCCAGCGCCGGCGGCCGCGGCGCCTGCGGTGTGCCGGTGGCGGCCTCGCCCTTCTCGATGACGAAGTTCTGGCCGGGCAGGGCCGCGTCGCCGGTCACCGTGATGCGCACGCCGTAGCGCTGTTCGAGGTCGATGAGTTCGGTCCGCTTGTGGTTGAGCAGGTCGAGGGCGATCGCCACCGGGCAGCGCACGATGACGTCGTTGCGCGAGTGGCGCGAGACGTGGTCCTCGATCGCCCGGAACACATGCAGCGCGATCGAGGCGTGCGAGCGCACATGGCCGAGCCCCTGGCAGTAGGGGCAGACCTCCATTGTGCTCTCCATGACGCTGGCGCGGATGCGCTGGCGCGACATTTCGAGCAGGCCGAAATGGGAGATGCGGCCGACCTGGATGCGGGCGCGATCGTTCTTCAGCGCGTCCTTCAGCCGCTTTTCGACGGCGCGGTTGTTGCGCTTCTCCTCCATGTCGATGAAGTCGATGACGATCAGTCCGGCCAGGTCGCGCAGGCGAAGCTGGCGGGCGATCTCCTCGGCCGCCTCCAGATTGGTCTGGAGCGCGGTGTCCTCGATCGAATGCTCGCGCGTCGCCCGGCCGGAATTGACGTCGATCGACACCAGCGCCTCGGTCTGGTTGATCACGACATAGCCGCCGGACTTGAGCGTCACCTGCGGGGCGAGCAGCTTGTCGAGCTGCGATTCGACGCCGTTGCGCGAGAAGATCGACTGGATGTCGGAATAGAGCTTCACATTGCGCGCATGGCTCGGCATCAGCATGCGCATGAAGTCCTTGGCCTCGCGGTAGCCGGCCTCGCCCTGCACCAGGATTTCGCCGATGTTCTTGTCGTAGAGATCGCGGATCGAGCGCTTGATCAGGCTGCCTTCCTCGTAGACCAGGCACGGAGCGGTCGACGACAGCGTCAGCGTGCGCACGTTCTCCCACAGCCGCATCAGATATTCGAAGTCGCGCTTGATCTCGGCCTTGGTGCGCGCGGCGCCGGCGGTCCTCAGGATGACGCCCATGCCCTTCGGCACTTCCAGGTCGCCGGCGATCGCCTTCAGCCGCTTGCGGTCGTTTGCGTTGGTGATCTTGCGGCTGATCCCGCCGCCGCGCGCCGTGTTGGGCATCAGCACGCAATAGCGCCCGGCCAGCGACAGATAGGTGGTCAGCGCGGCGCCCTTGTTGCCGCGTTCCTCCTTGACGACCTGGACCAGCATGATCTGGCGGCGTTTGATCACCTCCTGAATCTTGTACTGGCGGCGCAGGCGGCGGCGCTGCGGCAGTTCTTCCAGCGCGTCCTCCTGGCCGACCGATTCGATCTGCTCGTCCTCGATGGCGGCACCGTCGTCGCCGTCCGGCTCCTCGTCGTCGCCAGTATCGGGGGGCAGCGCGTCATCGGCCTCGGCTTCGGCCTCGGCTTCGGCGGGGCGGCTGCGGCGGGTGCGCCGCCGGCCGGTCCGCGATGTTGCGGCGCCGGCGGCAGGCTCGGCTGGCCCTTCGTCGCCGTCGGGCGCGGGTTCGTCATCGGGTTCGGGAGCCGGCTCCGAAATCTGGTCGACGGCGATGCTGGCCGCCATGGTGGCGGCGGGGCCGTCGGCGCTTTCCTCCCATGGGCCGACCGGCTCGGCGGCCGGGACGGTGGCAGCGGCAGCGGCCGGTGCCGGCCGCTCCGGCCGGCGCCGTTCCTCGCCCCTGGCATCGCCGCCGCGCGAGCGCCGGCGCTGGCCGCGCCCGCCGCGCGGACGCGCCTCGCCGGGCTCCTCGTCGCCGAATTCCTCGGCCTCGCGCGCCTCTTCCTCGAGTAGCGCCTGCCGGTCGGCAACGGGTATCTGGTAATAGTCGGGATGGATTTCGCTGAAGGCGAGGAAGCCGTGACGGTTGCCGCCATAGTCGACGAAGGCCGCCTGCAGCGAGGGTTCGACCCGCGTCACCTTTGCCAGGTAGATGTTGCCGCGAAGCTGGCGCTTCGCCTGCGATTCGAAATCGAACTCCTCAATCCGGTTTCCGCGTACCACCGCGACCCGGGTCTCTTCCGGGTGCGATGCGTCGATGAGCATCTTGTTGTTTGCCATTGATTCCAGTCTCCGCAAACGCGGGACCGGACTGGATCCATTTCAACGTGCAACGGGTTCTTGGTTGAAAGGCGCCGTGCGCCCGCGCCCGCCTGACGGCGGAGGCGCTGGCCGGTGTCCGGTGGTCGTTTGCTGTATGTGCGGCAGCGGCCGTGCGCCCCCGGGCCTTTCCTGCCGGGCACCGGTGGCCGTCCGATCCTGACGGAGCGGCGGCGACGTTGGTGCGGGCTGAAGGAGGGAAGGCCGTGTTCACAAGGGGGCGTCCAGCCGCAGGCGTTTGCAATAGGCCGGCATCAGCCGGCCGGTGAAAAATGCCGCGGGCGGCAGCGCCACCCTGGGCAACAATCGAAGCAGCTCCGAACCCATTGATGGAACTGCACGAAATTCTTGGCTGGTATTTGGGGCCGGGCGTCGGAAAAAACAACAGAACCGAGTTCTGGCCTCGTCTGGTGTCCTCGTCAACCTGGCGGGCCGGCGCGTCACGCTCGCTCCCTGGCCGCCAGGAATGCTCCCGGCTCCGAAACCAAGCAGCACGACTCATAGGCGCTAGTCTTGTCCGACTCAAGCAAAATCAGGTAGGGGCTTGGCATGGCAGTGGAAACCCGAGACGCATGCTGAACGCCCGGCCATGACCCGATCGCCAACCCGCTTGCCCCCGGTGCCGGCGCTCGGACGGGCGGTCCGCCTGCTGGTGTTGCTGCTGGGCGGTCTTGTCCTGCCGGCCACCTTCGCCGCAGCCACCGACGCGACGGACGATGCCGCGCCGGCGGCGCGGCCGCCGACGGCCGTCGTGTTCGCTGGCCGGATCGCCGGCGACGAGACCTCGACCCGCCTGTTCTTCGATTTCGACCGTCCGGTCGACTTCAGCCATTTCATGATGGCGAGCCCCGAGCGGCTGGTCATCGACAGCCCGGCGGTGCTGTTCCGCTTCGCCGAGCCGGAGCTGATCGAGCCGCGCGGGCTGGTCGCCGGCATCCGCTACGGCGCGATGGCCCGCGACCGCTCGCGCATCGTCGTCACCCTGGCCGGCCCGGCCCGGGCCGCCCGCTTCGAGGTGGTCGAACTCGAACCGGGAGCCAAGTTCCGCCTTGTCGTCGACCTGGTGCCGGTCACCGCCGATGAATATGGCGACCTCGTTTCCCGCCAGCGGGCCGTCCTCGGCGTCAGCGGCGAGGTTGTCACCAAGGGCGACCGGGTGCGCGTGCCGCCCAAGCCCGAGGGCCGCTTCACCATCGTCATCGATCCCGGCCATGGCGGCATCGACGGCGGCGCCGAGGGGGCCTCCGGCATCAAGGAGAAGGATCTCACGCTGGCCGTCGCCAGCAAGATCGCGACCAAGGTCGCCGCGATCGGGCCGTTCGACGTGAAGATGACGCGCGAGGAGGACGTTTTCGTCTCGCTGCAGGAGCGCGTCAATTTCGCCCGCCGCAACCACGCCGACCTCGTCATCTCGATCCACGCCGATTCGCTCAGGCAGAAATGGGTGCGCGGCGCCACCGTCTACACGCTGTCGAGGGAGGCATCGGACGAGCTGGCCCGCGAACTGGCGCAGTCGGAGAACATGTCCGACCAGATCGCCGGCCTCGACAGCCGCGAGCAGCAGGACGTCGTCAACGACATCCTGGCGGACCTGACGGCGCGCGAGACGGCCAAGTTCTCGCGCGCCTTCTCGACGACGCTGGTCCGTACGCTGGCCGGCGATGTGCCGCTCATCAAGAACCCGCAGCGCTCGGCCGCCTTCGTCGTGCTCAAGGCGCCGGAGATTCCGAGTGTCCTGGTCGAGCTCGGCTACCTCTCCAACGCCACCGACGAGAAGATGATGGCCGATCCCACCTGGGAGGAGGATATCTCCGCGCAGATCGCCAAGGCGGTGCGCTCGTTCTTCGAGGCGCGGCTGGCCGAATAGCCCGGTGCCGGCCTTGCCGTTCCGGGCACTGCCTCGCCCGATGACTGTGGGTTCGATGCCACACTGCACGATTTCGTCGGTGGCGCGAGGGTCGCTGGCCGCGGCATGCCGCCAGCCGACATATTTTCTCCGTAATGGCCACCTTAGTGGTTTGCCGTCGGGTACGGAACACGCTATGGGAGCGGCCCGAGCGGCGGGCACGGCCGAACCGGCATGCGGCGGGGAATCGTGCTAGACTGCGCGCGCTGTGCGTGTGCGGATTCGCACGCCGCCGGCACCGCCGGGCCGGCCAGGCGGACGGGCGGCCGAGGCGAACCGGCGCCGCACGAGGAACGGGCTCCCGGCCGTCGGGGAAGAGCGAATGATACTGAGATTCATCGGCTACCTTTTCGGCATGGGCATGCTGCTCGGCATTCTCGTCGTCGGCGGCGTGGCCTGGTACATCAGCTCGATCTCGCGCGACCTGCCCGATTTCGAGGTGCTCAACGCCTACGAGCCGCCGGTCACCACGCGCATCTACGCCAATGACGGCTCGCTCATGTCCGAATATGCCCATGAGCGCCGGCTCTACCTGCCGATCCAGGCCATCCCCGAGGTCGTCAAGAACGCCTTCATCTCGGCCGAGGACAAGAACTTCTTCAGCCATCCGGGCATCGACATGGCGGCGCTGGCGCGGGCGATCGTGACCAATGTGCGCAATTTCGGCACCGACCGCCGCCAGGTCGGCGCCTCGACCATCACCCAGCAGGTCGCCAAGAATTTCCTGCTCTCCAACGAGCGGTCGATCGAGCGCAAGATCAAGGAGGCGATCCTGTCGCTGCGCATCGAGCAGGCCTACTCGAAGAACCGCATCCTGGAACTCTACCTCAACGAGATCTTCCTCGGCCTCGGCTCCTATGGCGTCGCCGGCGCGGCGCTGACCTATTTCGACAAGTCGGTCAACGAGCTCAACCTGCAGGAGGCCGCCTATCTGGCCGCCCTGCCCAAGGCGCCCAACAACTACCACCCGTTCAACAGGACCGAGGCGGCCATCGAGCGGCGCAACTGGGTCATCGACCGCATGATCGAGAACGGCCACATCAGCCTGGAGGAGGGCGAGGCGGCCAAGAAGGTGCCGCTCGGCGTCAACCCGCGCCGGCGCACCAACTATCTGTTCGCGTCGGAATATTTCTCCGAGGAAGTCCGTCGCGAGATCGTCTCGCGCTATGGCGAGGACGCGCTCTATGAGGGCGGGCTGTCGATCCGCACCACGCTCGACCCGGCGCTGCAGGTGATGGCGCGCCGGGCGCTGCAGAACGGACTGCTCGCCTATGACGAGGAACAGGGCTGGCGCGGGCCGGTCGACAGGATCGACGCGAGCGGCGACTGGGGTGCGGCGCTCGGCAAGATGCCGGCGCTGGCCGACGTGCCCGAATGGCGGCTCGCCGCCGTGCTGGAGGTTGGCGACGACGGCGCCCGCATCGGGCTGCAGCCGCGCACCGAGGTCTCCGGCGAATTGTCGGGGGATCGCGAGGAAGGCCGCATCTCGTTCGACAACATGAAGTGGGCGGCCAAGGTCCGCATCAAGGGCGAATCGGCCCGTACCGCCAAGACCCCGGCCGAGATCGTCGAAGTGGGCGACGTGGTCTACGTCACCGCGATGGGCGACGATCAGCCCGACGAATACCGCCTGCGCCAGCTGCCGGCGATCGAGGGCGCCATCATCGCAATGGACCCGCATACCGGCCGCGTGCTGGCGATGGCGGGTGGCTTCACCTTCGCCGGATCGCAGTTCAACCGCGCCACGCAGGCCTATCGCCAGCCGGGCTCCTCCTTCAAGCCGTTCGTCTACGCCGCCGCCCTCGACAACGGCTACACGCCTTCTTCCGTCGTGCTCGACGCGCCGCTGCGCATCGAGCAGGCGGGCTCGGGCATCTGGGAGCCCAAGAACTATGGCGGCGGCTATGCCGGGCCGTCGACCCTGCGCGTCGGCATCGAGAAGTCGCGCAATCTGATGACCGTACGGCTGGCCAAGGACATGGGCATGCCGCTGGTGGTCGAATATTCGCGCCGCTTCGGCATCTACGACAACCTGTCGCCGTTCCTGTCGATGTCGCTCGGCTCGGGCGAGACCACGGTGCTGCGCATGGTCTCGGCCTATGCGGTGCTGGCCAATGGCGGACGCAAGATCGTACCGTCCTTCATCGACCGCATCCAGGACCGCTACGGCAAGACCATCTACCGGCACGACGAGCGCATCTGCGACGCCTGCAGCGTGGCGAACTGGGAGGGCCAGGACGAGCCCGTGCTCGACGACACGCGGGATCAGGTGCTCGACCCGATGACCGCCTACCAGATGACCTCGATGCTGGAGGGCGTCGTCCAGCACGGCACCGCCACCATCGTCAGCAAGCTCGGCGTGCCGGTCGCCGGCAAGACCGGCACCACCAACGATGAGAAGGACGCCTGGTTCGTCGGCTACACGCCCGACCTTGTCGCCGGCGTCTATATGGGGTTCGACAATCCGCGCCCGATGGGCCGCGGCTCGACCGGTGGCCAGCTCGCCGCGCCGATCTTCCTGGAATTCATGCAGGCCGCGCTCGCCGGCAAGCCGCCGGTCGACTTCCGCGTGCCCAAGGGCATCAAGCTCATTCCGATCGACCGCAAGACCGGACTGCAGGCCCAGCCGGGCGACGAGGGCGTCATCCTCGAGGCGTTCAAGCCGGGCACCGCGCCGCCCGACGTCTATTCGGTCATCGGTTTTGCCGACGACATCGTGCGCGACCGGCTGACCGTCTCTCCCGACGCCAACCGGGCGGTGCTGTCGGGCACCGGCGGCCTCTACTGAGCAACAGTCGGCGCGCCGTTTACATCGGCGGGCCGCATCATTATCTACCTCGTGCGGTGGCGCCGGCGGGCCCGCTGCAATCCCCTTACTAGATCCGAGGAACCGAGCGACCGATGCGTGCCGAAACCCAACATGTCGTCAGCGAGATCAAGCAGGCCATAAGCCTGCTGAGGAGGCATCTTTGACTGGGACCGGGCTCGCAAGCGCCTGAACGAACTCAACGCCCGGGCTGAGGACCCGGCGCTGTGGAACGATCCCGCCGAGGCGCAGAAGCTGATGCGCGAGCGCCAGCATCTGGAAAAGAGCATCAGCGCCATCGCATCGATCGAGTCGGAGCTGGCCGATCACCTCGCCATGATCGAACTGGGCGAGGAGGAGGAGGAAGAGAGCGTGGTGCGCGAGGCCGAGGATGGCCTGAAGGCGCTCCACGACGATCTCGGCCGGCGCCAGGTCGCCGCGCTGCTGTCGGGCGAGAGCGACGGCAACGACGCCTATCTGGAAGTCCATGCCGGCGCCGGCGGCACAGAGAGCCAGGACTGGGCGGCGATGCTGTTGCGCATGTATGTGCGCTGGGCCGAACAGAACGGCTACAAGGTCGAGGTCCAGTACGAATCGGCCGGCGAAGAGGCGGGCATCAAGTCGGCCACCATCCTGATCAAGGGCGAGAACGCCTATGGCTGGCTGAAGACCGAATCGGGCGTCCACCGCCTGGTCCGCATCTCGCCGTTCGACAGCCAGGCGCGGCGCCATACTTCGTTCTCGTCGGTATGGGTCTACCCGGTCATCGACGACAACATCGAGATCGAAATCCCGGAAAAGGACATCCGCATCGACACGTTCCGATCGTCAGGCGCCGGCGGCCAGCATGTCAACACCACCGATTCGGCCGTGCGCATCACCCATCTGCCGACTGGCATCGTCGTCACCTCCTCGGAGAAGTCACAGCATCAGAACCGGGCCAACGCCATGCGGGCGCTGCGCGCCCGCCTCTACGACCTGGAAATGAAGAAGCGCCAGGAGTCGATCCAGGCCGAGCACGAGGCCAAATCGGAGATCGGCTGGGGCCACCAGATCCGCTCCTACGTCCTGCAGCCCTACCAGCTGGTCAAGGACCTGCGCACCGGGGTCGAGAGCAGCTCGCCTGACGCGGTGCTCGACGGCGATCTCAACGCGTTCATGGAAGCAGCGCTCGTCCGGCAGGTGCAGGGCGGCGAGGGTGGGGCAGCCGAGGAGGCCCAGTCATCAGCCTGAAGCGGCTGCCTTGATCCGGGCGATTTCACGCCCGGCCTTCAGGAAACGCATCGGATTGACCGCCGCGCCGGCGCGACGCACCTCGTAATGCAGGTGCGGTCCGGTGCTGCGCCCGGTACTGCCGGAACGGCCGATGGTCGTGCCGGCCTCGACGCGGTCGCCCGTCCGCACCAGCACCTCGCTCAGATGGCCGTAGCGCGTGGTCAGGCCGCCGCCATGGTCGATCTCGACCATCTCGCCATAGCCGCCATTGCGGCCCGCGTCGATGACGACGCCGGCGGCCGTGGCACGCACCGGGGTGCCGTGCGCGGCCGAGAAGTCGATGCCGGCATGCAGCGCCGGCCGCCTGAGGAAGGGGTCGATGCGCTCGCCGAACCGGCTCGAGACCGGCACGCCGGGCACGGGGTTGGCAAGCGGCACTGTTTCGAGCCGACCAGCCAGCTCGTCAAGCGCCTTGAGCGACAGGTCGACCGCGGCCAGGCGCGATGAAAAGCTGCCCTCGGCATTGGCGGCAATGAACGGTCCGCCGATGCGTTCGGTCGGATCGTCGGGCAGGTCGATGTCGAGGCGGTCAATGATGCCGGCGATGCGCGCGGCGCGATCCTCGGCGGCAAGGCGGATTTCGTCGAGCAGCGCCTGCTGGCCGGCGTCGATCTGCGCCATGCGGCCGGCTATTGCCGCGACCAGCGTCGTCGTCGCCGCCGCGTCATTGCCATCGGGGGCTTGGGCCGGCGCCGCGGGCGGCGCCTCGTCGCGCGTGCCGCGCAGCACGAGGCCGGCTTCAGCCATCCTCAGCGGCGCGGCCGGCGCCAGCGCGCCGGTGGTCAGGCTGTCGGTGGCCGGCGCCGGTGCCGCCGGCGGGGGGGTGGCGTTCGGCTTCACCAATCCGTTGCGCCGCGCCGCCTCGACCAGTTCGCCGATGCGGCCCGACCGGCTGCGCAGCGCCTGTTCGCGCTGCAGCAGTTCGCTGATGCGCGCTTCGATCGCCTGCTGGTCGAGCAGCTGGCGGCTGGTCACCCGGTCGAGGTTGGCGCGCAGCGCCGCGATGCGGTCCTCGTATTCGTGAATCAGGCGGGCGTGGCGCGCCTGCGCCGCGCCGATCAGGTCGTCGCGGAAGATCAGATAGGCCGTTGCGGCGAGGTAGCCGACCAGGAACATGGCGGCGAGCGAGAAGGCGACTGAGATCAGCAGCGGATTGAAGGCAAAATGGTGCGCGCGGCCGTCACGGACGATGGTGATGGTGGCCGGCTGGCGCCGCCTGCCGAAACTCGGCGGCTCCCGCAACGCCGTCGCTCCCTCGTGCCTTTCTGCTGGCATTGACGAAATCGCACCCAATCTAGCCTGGTGACCGGTGCAATTAGATCGCCTTATGGTTAACAAACCCTTCTGCGGCCCCTTCTAGCGGCCCCTTCTAGCGGCCCCTTCTGCGGCGACAGCCCGCCGTCAGCCGACCAGCTTGCGCGCCGCCTCCAGCACGTCGTCGACGTGGCCGGGCACCGAGACCTTGCGCCAGGCCCGGGCGATCCTGCCGTCGGCGCCGATCAGGAATGTCGAGCGCTCGACGCCCATGTATTTGCGGCCATACATGCTCTTCTGCGTCCACACGCCATAGGCTTCCAGCGTCTGCTTGCCCTCGTCCGAGATGAGGGTGACGCCGAGCCCATGCTTGTCGCGGAACCGGTCGTGCTTCCTGACGGGATCGGGCGACATGCCGGCGACGGCAATGCCGAGCCGGTCGAAGGCGTCTTTCGCCGCGGTGAAGTCGATCGCCTCGGCGGTGCAGCCGCTGGTATCGTCCTTGGGGTAGAAGAACAGCACGACCGGCCGGCCGCGCTGCGCCGACAGAGAAAACGTGCCGCCGCCATCGGTGGGCAAGGTGAAGTCCGGAGCCGAGTCGCCCTCATCCGGCCTGGTCATGCCTGCCATCCTTTCGACAAGTTGGTGTGGTCTTGGACGAACCGTTATACGCCTTGTCGGCCACGCATCCAGCGGAGTCTCAGCGGCTTGGCGGATGGTTGCGTGCATGACCGGGTGCTGATCGCGAGTTCGGCCAGGCACAGCGCACCGGCGGGCCGGCCGTGTGGCGCGAAAGGCGGTCGTTCCCCCTTGCGGCCGATCGTCGTAAAAATAGCCGAACGAATCGGGTTGATTGAACGTCAGGCGTAGCCGCGCAGAACGGCAGAGGACGAGTGGCGCGGACCGCGGGGTAACCATTGATCAGCTTCAGGCAGCCGGAGCAGAAGCACCCATCGATGCGCCACCGGGGATTCCACGTTCCCGGCCGCCGCTATCTGGGCAAGGGCCTGCGCATCGCCGGCGCCGTGGCCGTGGTGCTGGTGCTGGCCACCGCCATGTCGGCGGGCGGGCTCTATTTCCTGCTGCGCGGCGAATCGATCCGCAGCGATGCGCTCAACGCCAGCATCGCCGCCAGCATCCAGCGCCTGCTCGGGCCGGACTATGTCGTCGCCCTCGGCAGCACCGCGGTCGCCTTTGATCCCGACGGCCTCCTGTCGGTCGCCGGGACCGACGTGCGCATCCTGCGGGCGGCCGATCGCCAGCCGGTGTCGACACTGCGCCGCGTGGTCGTCGGCGTCAGGCCGCTGTCGCTGTTCGGCGACGAGCCGCAGATCGATGCGGTCATCATCGAGGATTCAACGCTCGATTTCCGTGTGTTGCCGGTGGTGGCGCCGCCCTGGCCGATCCGCGACATCGAGCCGGCGCTGGTCGGGCTCGGCAGTCGCTTTGCCGAACTGGGCGACCAGTTCGCCCGCGAGCGCTTCCGCCTGTTCCGGTTCTCCAATGTCAGGATCAGCGGGCTGACGCTCGGCACCGGCAGCGCGCGCGACATCGATGTCGAGGAACTCGAGCTGCGCTTCCGACAGAAATCGGAACTGACCTTGACGGGCAGCTTCGCCACGGACCGGTCGAATGTCAGCCTCGCCGCAAGCTATCGGCTTGCCGGCGACGGCGACGCGGCGATCGCGGTCGAGGCGAGCGGCATCAACCTGCGCGAATGGCTGGGCGATCCGTTCACCGAGGCCGACGGGCCGGCCGGCTGGGACAGCCTCCTGGCGTTCGAAGGCTCGCTGTCGATCGGGCCCGACGGCACCCCGTCGCAGCCGCGGCTGGCGCTGAGCGTCGGCGACGGCACGCTGCGCCTCGGCCGCAACGCCACGACGCCCGTGAGCGAACTCGAACTCAGCCTGCGCATCATTCCCGAGAAGAACCAGATCGAGCTCGACCCCTCCCTGCTGGTGGCCGGCGACTTCCGCGCCCGGCTCATCGGCGGCGTGCGGCCGGTCGACGCCAGGCTCGGCTATGACGGGCCGCTCGAATTCGAGCTCATCGCCGACCCGGCGATCGGCGAGCCGACCGTTGTCGGCGAGGAGAGCGTGGCTGCGTCGGTGCGCCTGCTCGGCAGGCTCGATCCGGAACGCCGCCTGATCGACATCACGACGATCAACATCGTCGCGGGCGAGGAGCGCATGGACGGCTCCGCCGTCATCGGCCTTGCCGGCGAGACGCCTTCGATCGACGCGGTCGGCGCCAGCGCCGGCATGTCGGTCGCCGCCGTCAAGCAGTTGTGGCCGTTCTGGCTGGCGCCGCCGGCGCGCCTGTGGGCCCACCGCAATCTCGTCGGCGGCCGGCTCACCGCCATCTCGGTCGAGGCCGCCATTCCCGGCGGCATCATCGGGCGGTTCCGGCAAGGCGCCAAGATCGCGCCGGACGGCCTCAAGCTGCGCGCTGATTTTGCCGGCGTGCGGATCGATTCCTTCGGCGAGCTGCCACCGATCCGCGAGGGCGCCGGCCGGCTCGCCATCGACGGAATGACCTTCCGCGCCGAACTGACCTCGGGCGGCATCTTCCTCGCCGACAACAGATCGGTCAGGATCACCGCCGGTTCCTTCGAGGTCGCCGACTACGGTGAACGCCCGGCCGACGCGGAGGTCCGCATCGCCGGCGAGGGCGACGCCCGCGCGCTCGCCGAGGTTGCCGCGTCGCAGCCGCTCGACGTTCCGGCGCGCATCAACCTCGCGGCAGACCATCTTTCGGGCGAAGCCAATGTCGACGTGGTGGCCCGGTTCCCGATCAAGCCCGGCCTGAAGGCCGCCGACGTCGACTGGAACGCCATCGTCGAGACGCGCAAGGCGGCGAGCGCCGCGCCCTTCCAGGGCCGGCGGGTTGCCGAGGCCGACCTGGTCATCGAGGCCACGCCGGCCGGCGTGCGCGTCAACGGCAAGGCCGAGATCGACGGCCTGGCGACGACGCTCGAACTCAAGGAGCCGGTCGGCACCGCCGGCCTGCCGCCCGAACGGGTGTTCACCGCGATCGTCGACGACAAGGCCCGCAAGAAGATGGGGCTGACGCTCGACCCGGTGGTGACCGGCACGATGAAGGTACGCTTCGAGCAGAAGGCCACGGGATCGGATCAGCACGAGGTCGATCTGACCGCCGCCGCGCTGAACCTGCCATGGGTCGGCTGGACCAAGGGCGGCGGCATTCCGGCCAAGGCGAGCTTCCGCCTGCGGGCGGACGGCCAGGTCACCCATCTCGACGACTTCTATCTCGAAGGCCCGGGCTTCTCGGCGGCCGGAACCATCGCCTTCGACAAGGATGGCGTCGTGTCCGCCGACTTCGCCAATGTCTCGCTCAACCAGGGCGACTTGCTGGCCGTGCGCATCAAGCGCACCGGCGCCAGCAGCTACCAGATCAGCGCCGAGGGCGCCCGCTTCGACGCGCGCGCCCTCATCAACAAGCTGATCCACGAAGGCGGCTTCGGCGACGTCCAGGGCAACGCCAATATCGTGGTCACGGCCAATATAGGCACGGTGAGCGGTTTCGGCGAGCAGGCGATCAGCGACGTGTCGCTGTCCTACGGAACGCTCGAGGGCTGGTTCGACAATCTCAGCGTCCGTGGCAACTTCACCGACGGCGACTATGTCAGCATCCTGGCCTCGACCGCGAACCACAACACCACGTTCGAGATCGACACCACCGATGCCGGCGCCGCCCTGCGCATGGTCGATGTCTACCGGCGCATGTCCGGCGGGCGCATGATCGCCCGCCTGCAGCGTCGCGCCGGCGGGCCGTTCAAGGGGCCGGTGGTCATCACCGACTTCGTTGTCCACGACGAGCCGCGGCTCAAGCGGCTGGTTGCCGAGCCGGTCCAGGAGCGCGTCGAACGCGGCGAGGACCTCCAGGAAATCCGCCGCGAACTGGCCAAGGTCGACACCAACCAGGTCCCCTTCAAGGAGGCGCAGGCCGAGATCGACAAGGGGGACGGATATCTGCGCCTGCGCGACGGCATCCTGCGCAGCAGCCGCATCGGCTTCACCTTCGACGGCCTCGTCTACGACGCCGAGAGCCGGATGGACCTCGCCGGAACCTTCATGCCCGGCATCTCGCTGAGCCGCGCCATCGGTTTCATTCCACTGGTGGGCACGCTGCTCGGCAACGGCCGCGACACGAGCCTGATCGGCATCACCTTCCGGTTGTCGGGTCCGGCCAAGAACCCCGCCATCCAGGTCAATCCGATGTCGGTGGTGGCGCCCGGCGTGTTCCGCAAGGTGTTCGAGTTCCGCAACTGAGGCGGCGCGCGCTCACCCGGCCTTGACCAGGATGTGGCGCTTCCTGCCGAGCGACAGCTTGATGACGCCATCGGCGTCGGCGTTTGCCACCGACACCGTCAGACGCTCGTCGCCGACCGAATGGTCGTTGATCCGCACGGCGCCACCCTGGACGTGGCGACGCGCCTCGCCGTTGGAGGCCGCCAGGCCGGCGCGCACCATGAGCGTGAGCAGGCCGATGCCGGCCTCAAGCTCGCCCGACGCCACCGTGACCGAGGGCAGGGTCTGGGCGGCGACACCCTCCTCGAAGGTCTTGCGTGCCGTTTCGGCAGCCTGCTCGGCCGCCGCGCGCCCGTGCAGCATTGCGGTCACCTCGGTCGCCAGCACCTTCTTGGCCTCGTTGATCTCGGCGTTGCGCAGCCCGCCCAGCCGCCGGATCTCCGCCATCGGCAGGGTGGTATAGAGCTTCAGGAACCGTTCGACATCGGCATCCTCGGTGTTGCGCCAGTACTGCCAGAAATCGTAGGCGCCGAGCAGTCCGGCGTCGAGCCAGACGGCGCCGGAGGCGGTCTTGCCCATCTTGGCCCCCGAAGCGGTCGTCAGCAGCGGCGAAGTGAGCGCGAAGAGCTGCGGCGTGCCCATGCGGTGGCCGAGCTCGATGCCGTTGACGATGTTGCCCCACTGGTCGGAGCCGCCCATCTGCAGCCGGCAGTCATAGCGCCGGCTGAGCTCGACGAAATCATAGGCTTGCAGGACCATGTAGTTGAATTCGAGGAAGGTCAGCGATTGCTCGCGCTCCAACCTGAGCTTGACCGAATCGAAGCTCAGCATGCGGTTGACCGAGAAATGACGGCCGACGTCGCGCAGGAAATCGACATAGTTGAGCCTGAGCAGCCAGTCGGCATTGTTGGCCATGACGGCCTCGCCCGGCCCGTCGCCGAAGGTGAGGTAATGGTCGAAGGTGCGCCGGATGTTGGCCAGGTTGGCGTCGATGTCGGCGGTGGTCAGCAGCTTGCGCGCCTCGTCGCGCCCCGACGGATCGCCGACCATGGTGGTGCCGCCGCCCATCAGCGCGATCGGCCGGTGGCCGGTCTTCTGCAGCCAGTGCAGCATCATGATCTGGATCAGCGAGCCGGCATGCAGGCTCGACGCGGTCGCGTCGAAGCCGATATAGGCCGTCACCCTCTCCTTGGCGAACAGCGCGTCGAGTCCGCCTTCATCTGAAACCTGGTGGATGAAGCCGCGTTCGTCGAGGGTATGGAGGAAATCGGACTTGAAACCGGACATTCGGGTCGTTTCCGTATAATTTGGTGGGGCGTCGCCTTCGGCGCGACGGCTCTAGCAGTTTTTGGAAGGAAATTCACCCACCCATGGCCAGGACGGGCGACGACCAGGGACCGGTGGCCGCCATCGGGCTGATGAGCGGCACCTCGATGGACGGCATCGATATCGCGCTGATGCGGACGGACGGCGAGCGCGTGGTCGAGCGTGGTCCGGCCGGCACCAGCCCCTACGAGCCGGCTTTCCGCCGGCGGCTTGCCGCCGCGCTCGAAACGGCAAAGACGATCGAACGGCGCGAGCAGCGGCCGGGCGAACTCGCCGACATCGAGCGCGAGCTGACGCGGCGCCACGGCGCGGCGGTCAACGCCTTCCTTGACGAGCACAAGCTCGGGCCGGCCGAAATCGCCGTCATCGGCTTCCACGGCCAGACCGTGCTGCACCGGCCGGAGCGCGGGCTCACCGTGCAGCTCGGCGACGGGCCGCTCCTCGCCGGGATGACCGGCATTCCCGTCGTCCACGATCTGCGCGCCGATGACATCGCCCATGGCGGCCAGGGGGCGCCGCTGGTGCCTGCCTACCACCGCGCGCTTGTCGCCAACCTCCCTGCGGCCCTGCGCGGCTCGCGTCCCGTCGCGTTCGTCAACATCGGTGGCATCGCCAATATCACCTGCGTCGGCCGCCGCGGCGAACTCGTCGCCTTCGACACCGGCCCGGGCAACGCGCTGATCGACCAGTGGGTGGCCGCCCATGCCGGCATTCCGTTCGATGCCGGTGGCGCCATCGCGGCGGAAGGCGCGGTGCTGCCGGCGCTGGCGGCGCGCTATCTCGGCCACGAATATTTCCGGCGGCGCCCGCCCAAATCGCTCGACCGCGACGACTTTGTTCCGCCCGCGGCGCACGAGGCGTCGCTGGAGGACGGCGCGCGGACGCTGGCCCATGTCACCGCGGCCGCCATCTGGCGCGCGGGCGATCTGCTGGCGGAACGCCCGGGATTGTGGATCGTCTGTGGCGGCGGCCGCCACAACCGGGCGATCATGGACGATCTCGCCGCGCTGGCGGCGCGGCCGGCCGGCAAAGACGATCCGCCCTGCGAGGTTGTAATGGCAGAGGCGGCCGGCTTCGACGGTGACGCAATGGAAGCCGAGGCCTGGGCCTATCTGGCGGTGCGTTCGCTGAAGCGCCTCGACATCAGCTGGCCGGGGACCACCGGCGTCGTCCGGCCGATGAGCGGCGGCAGGCTGGCGCTGCCGCCCGCGCGGCGCGCGATCCCGGCCTGACCGCCTCAGCCGGCGCCGCCATGGCGGCGGACAAGCTCGGCCATCGCCAGGGCGTCGGCGGCTCCGCTTTCCTCCAGCCCCTCGGCCACGCCCGCGCGGTCGGCGGCCGGCCGGTTCTGGCTGACCTTCCACTTGCCGGCGATCTCGTCGATGTCGATCTCGACGCCGACGATGGCACGCAGCTGCACGGCGACGAAATCGGCCGGCGCGTCGGCAACGGCCCACGGCGCGGCGCGGCAGGCCTCGTGCCTTTCCGTCAGCGCGCCGATCTGCCGGGCAAGCCAGTCCCGGTCCTCAATGATCCGGGCGCGGCCGCGCGCCTGGACCATGACGTAGTTCCAGGTCGGCACCACCTTGCCGGTCTGGCGCTTGGTGGCGTACCAGGATGGCGTGATGTAGCTGTTCGTCCCCTGGAAGACGATGAGGACAGGGTCATCCGGCGCGGCTGCAAGCATCTGCCAGTGTGGATTGGCCCGCGCCAGATGGGCGCTGAGCCGCCCCTTGGGCGCGGCCGCCGGGTCGATCAGGAACGGCACCGCATTGGCGACCGGGCCGCGCGGTCCGTTGCTGACCAGCAGGCCAAGCGGATGGGCGTCGATCAGGGCGTGCAGCGTGGCGAGGTCTTCCTCGCGGTGGTGGGGCGGTTCATACATGCCGGGCGACCGCTCAGTTGCTTGGCTGGCCGTCTAGCGCAGCAGCATCGTTTCCTCGATGCCGCCCTCGATCAGGCCCAGCCGCTTGTCGAGATAGGTGCCGCAGTGCTCGATCAGCTCGTCGAGGTGCTCGGTGAAGAAATGGTTGGCGCCGTCGATCACCTCGTGGGTGATGACGATGCCCTTCTGCGCCTTGAGCTTGTCGACGAGCCCCTGGATGTCGGCCGCCGGCGCCACCCGGTCCTGGTCGCCGCTGACGATCAGGCCCGAAGACGGGCAGGGCGCCAGGAACGAGAAGTCATAGACATTGGGCTGCGGCGCGATCGAAATGAACCCCTCGATCTCCGGCCGACGCATAAGGAGCTGCATGCCGATCCAGGCGCCGAAGGAAAAGCCCGCCACCCAGCAGCCGCGCGCGTCCGGGTGCAGGCTCTGCACCCAGTCGAGGGCGGCGGCCGCGTCCGACAGTTCGCCCGCGCCGTGGTCGAACTCGCCCTGGCTGCGGCCGACGCCACGGAAGTTGAAGCGCAGCGTCGTGAAGCCGCGTTCCACGAACATGTAGAACAGGTCGTAGACAATGCGGTTGTTCATCGTGCCGCCGAACTTGGGATGCGGGTGCGGGTGGAGCACCAGCGCGATCGGCGCGCTCCTGTCCCTGGACGGCTGATAGCGGCCCTCGAGCCTGCCGGCGGGTCCGTTGAAGATCACTTCGGGCATGATGTCTCCCTGGGGCGTCCGCCAGCGGCTGGTCCGGCGCATCCTGCCGGGCAACGCTTGACCGACCGGTGCCGGACACTTACAAGCAATTTAGAACCGTTCAAAACTTGCGGAAGCCCGGCACTGGCCGCCATTGGCCTGCCCGCTGGGGCGGGCGCCGGCGAGCGCCCTTCTTAGACAATCGCCCGTCGCGATATCAAGGAAATTGCACCGGGCCCCTGCTGCGCGATAGGAATTGGTGGCCATGGCGCCGGAATTCAAGGCACGGAACCATCGATGACCGCCGAACGGACCTATCTCGACCACAATGCCGGCGCCCCGCTCCTCGATGAGGCGCGCGCGGCGATGCTGGCGGCGCTGGCGCGCACCGGCAACGCCTCGTCGGTCCATGCCGAGGGCAGGGCGCAGCGCAAGCTGGTTGAGGAGGCGCGCGCGGTGCTGGCCGGCCATCTCGACTGCGCGCCGCGTCAGGTGATCTTCACCTCTGGCGCCACGGAGGCGGCCAACCAGGCGCTCAGCCCGCGGCTGACGGTGGCCGGGCGCCCCGTGGCGGTGGCGAAGCTCTATGTCAGCGCCATCGAGCATCCCTGCGTGCTCGCCGGCGGCCGTTTCGAACGCGGGGCCGTCGTCCACCTGCCGGTCACCGAAGGGGGTGTCGTCGAGCTTGGCGCGCTGGAGGCGCTGCTCGCCGGTCACGATCAGGCGGCGGGCGCCCCGATGGTCGCCGTCATGCTCGCCAACAACGAGACGGGCGTCATCCAGCCGATCGCCGACATCGCGGCGATCGTGCGCGCCCATGGCGGCTTCCTCGTCGTCGACGCGGTGCAGGGTCTCGGCCGTGTGCCATTCACGATGGCCTCGCTCGGGGCCGACTTCGCGCTCCTGTCGGCCCACAAGATCGGCGGTCCGCAAGGCGCCGGCGCGCTGGTGCTGGCCGACCCGTCGGTTCATCCCGAGCCGCTGCTGAAGGGCGGCGGCCAGGAGAACCACCACCGCGCCGGCACCGAGAACGTCGCCGCGATCGCCGGCTTCGGCGCCGCCGTCGGCGTTCTGGCGCAAGGTCTCGCGCAAATCCCGCGGATTCGCGCACTGCGGGACTCGATTGAAGGCGCGCTTCACACTATATCGCGGGAGGCGGGCAACCGGGCCGGCGAGCCGGTGTTCTTCGGCGCCGGGCAAGAACGCCTCGCCAACACGTCGTGCTTCGCGGTTCCGGGTGTCAGGGCGGAGACCGCGTTGATTTCGCTGGATCTCGCCGGAATCGGGGTCTCCTCGGGCTCGGCCTGTTCTTCCGGGCGGCTGACGCGATCGCATGTGCTGACCGCCATGGGGGTCGGCGACGAACTGGCCTCGTCGGCCATCCGGCTCAGTCTCGGCCGGGACAGCGGCGAAGCCGATGCCGGGCGGTTTGTTGCCGCCTGGACCGACATAGTCAGACGGCTCGGCTGAACGCCGCTCCGTCTGAGTGTGAACTTCAACTGGCGGGCCTTGAACCCGCAGAGGATGGAGCAAAACACGATGCCTGCAGTGCAGGAAACGATTGACGCCGTCAGCAGGATCGACGTCGACAAGTACAAATACGGCTTCTCCACCGAGATCGAGACCGAGAAGGCGCCGAAAGGCCTCAACGAGGACATCATCGCCTTCATCTCGGCCAAGAAGGCCGAGCCGCAATGGATGCTGGACTGGCGTCTCGGCGCCTATCGGCGCTGGCTCGAAATGGAGGAACCGACCTGGGCGCGGGTCGAGTACCCGCCGATCGACTTCCAGGACATCTATTATTACGCCGCGCCGAAGAACCAGAACGGCCCGAAATCGCTCGACGAGGTCGATCCGGAACTGCTGAAGACCTATGAGAAGCTCGGCATCCCGCTGCGCGAACAGGAAATCCTGGCCGGCGTGCGCAAGCAGGGCGAACCGTCGGCCCTCGACGAGAACGGCGGCGACAATGTCTACGCCTCGGGGCGCGTCGCCGTCGACGCCGTGTTCGATTCGGTCTCGGTCGTCACCACCTTCAAGGAGGAGCTGGCCAAGGTCGGCGTCATCTTCTGCTCGATCTCCGAGGCGATCCGCGAGCACCCGGAACTGGTGCGCCAATATCTCGGCTCGGTCGTGCCGACCACCGACAATTTCTACGCCACGCTGAACAGCGCCGTCTTCACCGACGGCTCCTTCGTCTACGTGCCGCCGGGCGTGCGCTGCCCGATGGAACTGTCGACCTATTTCCGCATCAACGAACAGAAGACCGGCCAGTTCGAGCGCACCCTGATCATCGCCGACAAGGGTGCCTATGTTTCCTATCTGGAGGGCTGCACGGCGCCGCAGCGCGACGAGAACCAGCTTCACGCCGCGGTCGTCGAACTGCTCGCGCTCGACGATGCGCAGATCAAGTACTCTACCGTGCAGAACTGGTATCCGGGCGACAGGGAAGGGCGCGGCGGCGTCTACAATTTCGTCACCAAGCGTGGCGACTGCCGCGGCGCCAATTCGAAGATCTCGTGGACGCAGGTGGAGACCGGCTCGGCGATCACCTGGAAATATCCCTCCTGCATCCTGCGCGGCGACAATTCGCGCGGCGAGTTCTATTCGATCGCGGTGTCGAACGGGGCCCAGCAGGTCGACTCGGGCACCAAGATGCTGCATCTCGGCCGAAACACGTCGAGCCGCATCATTTCCAAGGGCATCTCGGCCGGCCGCTCCAGCAACACCTATCGCGGCCAGGTCTCGGCGCACCGTAAGGCGGTGGGCGCGCGCAACTTCACGCAGTGCGATTCGCTGCTGATCGGCAACCAGTGCGGCGCCCACACCGTGCCCTACATCGAGGCGAGGAATTCGACCGCCCAGTTCGAGCACGAGGCGACGACCTCGAAATCTCCGACGACCAGCTTTTCTACTGCCTGCAGCGCGGCCTGCCGGAGGAGGAGGCGATCGCGCTGATCGTCAACGGCTTCGTCAGGGAGGTGATCCAGGAGCTGCCGATGGAATTCGCCGTCGAGGCGCAGAAGCTGATCGGCATTTCGCTCGAAGGGAGTGTGGGCTAATGGCCGTCAACCCCGTCATCAATCTCGCCGACGTGCCGCTGCGCCAGTCCGGCAACGGCAAGGGCTTCAAGGCGATGATCGGCCCGTTCAGCCACCTCATCGGCTCGGACGGCATTGGCTGCATGCTGCACGTCGTCGAGCCGGGCGACAAGGCGTTCCCGTTCCACGCCCACCACCAGATTCACGAGCTGTTCGTCATCCTCGAGGGCGAGGGCACCTATCGCCATGGCGACCAGCAGTTCCCGGTCAGGGCCGGCGATGTCTGCGCCGCCCCGGCCGGGCCGGGTGCGGCAAGGGCCCACCAGCTGGTCAACACCGGCTCCACGACGCTGCGCTATCTTGGACTTTCGACAAAGATCGACACCGAGGTGGTCGAATATCCTGACTCCGGCAAGTTCGGCGTCGTCAGCCATTTCGACTGGGGCAACCCGCAAGCCGGCGGCATCCGTTTCATCGGCCGCACCAATATGAGCCTCGACTATTTCGACGGCGAGGAATGAAGGACCACACGCATGCTTGAGATCAGGAACCTCCATGTGCGCATCGAGGCCGAAGGCACCGAGATCATCCGCGGCCTCAACCTGACCGTGAAGGCCGGCGAGGTCGCCGCCATCATGGGGCCGAACGGCTCCGGCAAGTCGACGCTGTCCTACGCGCTCGCCGGCCGCGACGGCTATGAGGTGACCGAGGGCGAGGTGCTTTATGATGGCGGCGACCTGCTCGACATGGCGCCCGACGAGCGCGCCGCCGCCGGCGTCTTCCTCGCCTTCCAGTATCCGGTCGAGATCCCCGGTGTCGCCACCATGAACTTCCTCAAGGCGGCGATGAATGCGCAGCGCAAGGCGCGCGGCGCCAGGGAGCTGACCACGCCGGAATTCATCCGCCTGGTCAAGGAAGCCTCCGCCCGGCTCGGCATCTCGATGGACATGCTGAAGCGGCCGCTCAATGTCGGCTTTTCCGGCGGCGAGAAGAAGCGGGCCGAGATCCTGCAGATGGCGCTGCTCGAACCGAAGCTGTGCATCATGGACGAGACCGATTCCGGCCTCGACATCGACGCGCTGAAGGTGGTTGCCGACGGCGTCAACGGCCTGCGCGCGCCCGACCGCTCCTTCGTGGTCATCACCCACTACCAGCGCCTGCTCGAGCACATCGTGCCCGATACCGTCCACGTCCTCTATCAGGGCCGCATCATCCGGTCGGGCGGCAAGGAACTGGCGCTGCATCTCGAACAGCACGGCTATGGCGACATCGTCGCCCGGGCGGCATAGGCCCGCCGGGGAATGAATATGCTCAAGCGCATCGAAAAGCTGACGCCGGCCGAGGAGGCGATCCTGGCGGCGGTGCCGGACGGGGCCAGCGGCGAGCGCGGCCGCGCCGCCACGCTGCTGCGCGAGCGCGGCCTGCCGGGGCGCAAGGTCGAGGCCTGGCACTATACCGATCTGCGCGTTCGGCTGAAGACCTTCGCCGGGCTGGCGGCGGCCGCCGACGCCGCGCTCGCCCGGCAATGGCTGGCACGGGACAGGGGCGTGGTCGCGGCTGCGTGCCTGCCCTTCGTCAACGGTCGCTTCGCGGCCGACCTCGCTGACGCGCTCCCGGCCGGCGTCGCCATGACGCGGCGGACCGGGCAGGGCGCCTTTCGCGACGCGACCGACGCCGTCGCGCTCCTCAACACGCTCATCTGCGCCGAAGGCGTTGATCTGGCCGTGGATGCCGGGGCGGCCGTGGCGCGGCCGATCGAAATCCTCGCCGTCTCGCTCGGCGACGGCGCGGCCGCCACGCGTCACCGCGTCACCGTCGGCGCCGGCGCCCGCGCCACGCTGATCGAGCGCGCCGCCGGTGGCGACGGCCTCGCCGCCCAGTCAAACACCGTCACCGATCTCGCCGTCGGCGCCGATGCCGACCTCACCTGGGTCATCGTCCAGGCGGAGGGCGACGGCGCCACCCACCTCGCCCAGCTCAATGTCATGCTCGGCGCCGGCGCCAGGCTGCGGCTCCTCGTCGTCAATGCCGGCGGCGTGCTGGTGCGCCGTGAGATCAACGTCGCCATCGCCGGGCCGGGCAGCGAACTCACCATCCGCGGCGTCAACCTGGTCGGCGCCGGCGCCCATGTCGACGTGACCAGCGTGCTCCTGCACGACGCGCCCGGCGCGGTGTCGACCGAAATCTTCCGCAACGTCGCCACCGGACATGGCACCGGCGCCTTCCAGGGTCAGATCCGGGTGGCGCCGGCCGCCCAGAAGACCGACGCGCGCATGGCCTGCAACACGCTGCTCCTGTCCGACACGGCCGAATTCTCGGCCAAGCCGGAACTGGAAATCTTCGCCGACGACGTGCAGTGCGGTCACGGCGCCACCGTCGCCGACATCGATGACGACCACCTGTTTTATCTGATGACGCGCGGCATTCCCGAGCGGGAGGGGCGGGCGATGCTGATCAGGGCGTTCGTCGAGGAGGCCTTCGACACGGTCGAGGACGAGGCACTGCGCGACGGCCTCAACGCCCGCATCGAGAATTGGCTGGAACGCCATGGCTGAAACCGCCGCCACGATCGCGCAGCCCTATGATGTCGAGGCGATCCGCGCCGACTTTCCGATTCTGTCGCGCGAGGTCTACGGCAAGCCGCTCGTCTATCTCGACAACGCTGCCTCGGCGCAGAAGCCGCGCGCCGTAATCGCGGCGGTCGCCCACGCGTACTCGCACGAATACGCCAACGTCCATCGCGGCCTGCACTTCCTGTCGAACGCGGCCACCGACGCCTACGAGAGGGCGCGCGAGACCGTGCGCCGCTTCCTCAACGCGGAGAAGACCGAGGAGATCATCTTCACCAAGGGCGGCACCGCGGCGATCAACACGGTCGCCTATGGCTACGCCATGCAGGTGATGGGCGCCGGCGACGAGATCGTGCTCACCCAGATGGAGCACCATTCTAACATCGTGCCGTGGCACTTCCTGCGCGAGCGCATGGGGGTGAAGCTCGTTTTCGTCCCGGTCGAGGAGGACGGCAGCCTCGACCTCGCCAGGTTCGCGGCGGCACTGGGCGAGCGCACCCGGCTCGTCGCCGTCACCCACATGTCGAACGTGCTCGGCACGGTGACGCCGCTGAAGGAGATCGTGGCGCTGGCGCATGCCCGCGGCATCCCGGTTCTGGCCGACGGCTGCCAGGGCGCCGTTCACCTGCCGGTCGACGTGCGCGAGCTCGGCGTCGACTTCTACTGCATGACCGGCCACAAGCTCTACGGCCCGACCGGCATCGGCGTCCTCTACGGCCGCCACGAGCTGCTGCGCGCCATGCGCCCGTTCGAAGGCGGTGGCGAGATGATCGGCGACGTGTTCGAGGACCGGGTGACCTATGCCGAGCCGCCGCACCGCTTCGAGGCCGGCACGCCGCCGATCGTCCAGGCGATCGGGCTGGCCGCGGCGATCGACTATGTCGAGGGCATCGGCCGCGAGGCGATCAGCGCCCATGAGCACGACCTGCGCGACTACGCCCACGACCAGCTGTCGCGGATCAATTCCATGCGCATCTTCGGCAGCGCGCCGGGCAAGGGCGCCATCGTGTCGTTCGAGCTCGAGGGCATCCACGCCCATGACGTGTCGATGCTGATCGACCGCTCCGGCGTCGCCGTGCGCGCCGGCACCCACTGCGCCCAGCCGCTGCTGGCCCGCTTCGGCGTGACCTCGACCTGCCGGGCGTCGTTCGCCATGTACAACACGCGCGCCGAGATCGACGCGCTGGCGCGGGCGCTCGACAAGGCGCGAACCTTTTTCAGGTGACGGGAATGGCAGTCACGGAGGACAGCGGCATGAACCAAGCATTAGCGCCGACGGCCGAACCGAACGTGCCGCAGGTCAACGCCAACGCCGTCTCGGCGATCCCGGCCGAGGAGCTGGAGCGCATGACCGGCGATATCATCGCCGCGCTGAAGACGGTCTACGATCCGGAAATCCCGGCCGACATCTACGAACTGGGCCTGATCTACCGCATCGACATCGAGGACGACCGCTCCGTCAGGATCGACATGACGCTGACGGCGCCCGGCTGCCCGGTCGCCGGCGAGATGCCGGGCTGGGTGCAGAACGCCGTCTCCGGCGTGGAAGGCGTCATGGACGTCGAGGTCAACATGGTGTTCGACCCGCCCTGGACGCCCGACCGCATGTCGGAGGAGGCCCAGATCGCGGTCGGCTGGTACTGAGGCGGCCCATGCCGACGCCCGGCGGCATCCGGCATCTGCTCGAAACCTGTCTCTACGTGGACGATCTTGCTCGCTCGCGCGCCTTCTACGAGAAGGTGATCGGGCTCAGCGCCGGGTTCAGCGACCGGCGTATGGCCGCCTACCGCGTCGGCGACACCATGCTGCTTCTGTTCGCGCGCGGCGCCACGCTCGAACCGGTGGAAATGGCTTCCGGCACCATCCCGGCGCATGACGGGGCAGGGCCGGCCCATTTCGCCTTCTCGATCGAGGCCGATGCGCTGGAGCGCTGGGCGCGGCATCTGGAAGCGAATGGCGCGCCGGTCGAATCGCGGGTCACCTGGCCGGGCTCGGGTGCCGTCAGCCTCTATTTCCGCGATCCCGACGGCCACCTGGTCGAGATGGCGACGCCGGGCCTGTGGGGGATCGCCTGAACCGCTGGCGGGCGGCCGCGGCCGCCCCCATATTGAAAACGACAGCAACGGAGCTAGGGCAATGGCTGGATTTCAGGTCATCACCGTAACCGAGGCGGCGACCCGGCGGATCGGCGAGATCGTGGCCGCCAACAGCGACGCGCTCGGCATTCGCATCGGCGTCAAGAACGGCGGTTGCGCCGGCATGGAATACACGGTCGACCTGGTGACCGCGGAGCGGCCGGGCGAGGACAAGGTCGAAACGCCCGGCGGCACGGTGTGGGTCGCGCCGCAGGCCGTGCTGTTCCTGCTCGGCACCGAGCTCGACTACGAGGTGACCCGCCTGCGCTCCGGCTTCGTCTTCAACAATCCCAACCAGGCCTCGGCCTGCGGCTGCGGCGAATCGGTGGAACTGGTGCCGGCGCAGATGTCGCCGGAAATGGTGCAGGCCCGTTCGGGACCGAACGGTTGACCGCCCCTGCGGCCGAGAGCTTCATCCCGCCGAGCGGCAGGGCGGACAGAAGGATGATGCGCCAAGACAAGTCTACAGCAGCGCCTCGACTGCGGTGATCGCCTCGGCTGCCCTTGAGCCGTCCGGGCCGCCGGCCTGGGCCATGTCGGGGCGGCCGCCGCCGCCCTTGCCGCCGAGCTTCCCGGCCGCCGCGCGCACCAGCGCCACCGCGTCGTAGCGGTCGGTCAGATCGTCGGTCACGCCCACCACCACGGCCGCCTTGCCGTCGGCGGCGGTCGCCACCATCATGGCGATGCCCGAGCCGAGCCGCGCCTTGGCCTCGTCGACCAGGCCCTTGAGGTCCCTGGGGCTGACCCCGTCGGCGATCTGGGCGAGGAACCGGACGCCGTTGACGGAGCGCGGCTGCGGGCCGGCTTCGGCGCCGCCGCCCAACGCCAGCTTGCGCCGCGCCTCGGCCAGTTCGCGCTCGAGCCGGCGGCGCTCCTCGACCAGTGCCTCGACGCGGCCGGCCGCTTCGGCCGGGGCGACCTTGAGCGCGGCGGCGATGTCGCGCAGGCGCGCCTCCTGCTCGTCGAGATAGGCCCTGGCCGCCTCGCCGGTCAGCGCCTCGATCCGGCGCACGCCGGCGGCCACCGCACCTTCGCTCACCACCTTGACGAGGCCGATCTCGCCGGTGTTGGCCACATGCGTGCCGCCGCAAAGTTCCAACGAATAGGTGGCGCCGGCATTGCCGGCGCGCGGCGCCCGGCCCATCGACACCACGCGGACCTCATCGCCATATTTCTCGCCGAACAGCGCCATGGCGCCGGCGGCGATGGCGTCGTCGACACCCATGATGCGGGTCTCAACCGGCGCGGCCTGGCGCACCACCGCATTGGCGAGATCCTCGACCTCCTTCAGTTCCCCGGCCTGGATGGGCTTGGGATGGGAAAAATCGAAGCGCAGCCGGTCGGGCGCCACCAGCGAGCCCTTCTGCGCGACGTGCTCGCCCAGCACCCGGCGCAGCGCGGCGTGGAGGAGATGGGTGGCCGAATGGTGCGCGCGCAGCCCCGCGCGCGCGGCATGGTCGATCTCCAGTTCGACCGCCGCGCCGACCTTCAACGTGCCGGTGACGACCTTGCCGTAATGGACATGCAGGCCGTCGCCGCGCTTGCGGGTGTCGCTGATCTCGACGCGGCCGCCGGTAAAGCGCATCTCGCCGCGATCGCCGATCTGGCCGCCCGATTCGCCGTAGAACGGCGTCTGGTTGACGACGATGGCGACTGCAGTGCCCGACCCGGCCTGTTCCAGTTCGGCGCCGTCGACGACGATCGCCTGGACGACGCCCTCGGCGGCCTCGGCGTCGTAACCGAGAAACTCGGTGGCGCCGACGCGCTCGCGGATCGCAAACCAGATGCGTTCCTCGGCGGCCTCGCCCGAGCCGGCCCACGAGGCGCGCGCCTCCGCCTTCTGGCGCTCCATGGCGTCGGTGAAGCCGTCGAGATTGACCGAGATACCGCGGCTCTTCAGCGCGTCCTGGGTGAGATCGAGCGGAAAGCCGTAGGTGTCGTAGAGGCGGAAAGCGGTTTCGCCGTCGAGCATGTCGCCGGCCTTCAGCTCCCTGGTCGCCTCGGCCAGCAGGCCGAGGCCGCGCTCGAGCGTGCGGCGGAAGCGCGTCTCCTCGAGCAGCAGCGTCTCGGTGATCAGCGCCTCGGCCCGCTTCAGTTCCTGATAGGCGCCACCCATCTCGGCCACCAGCGTCGCCACCAGCCGGTGCATCAGCGGCTCGCGGGCGCCGAGCAGGCTGCCGTGGCGCATGGCCCGGCGCATGATGCGGCGTAGCACGTAGCCGCGGCCCTCGTTCGACGGCAGCACGCCGTCGGCGATGAGGAAGGCGCTGGCGCGCAGGTGGTCGGCGATGACGCGGTGGCTCGCCCGGTGCTCGCCGGCGGCCCTGACCCCCGTCGCCTCCTCGCTCGCCGCGATCAGCGCGCGAAACAGGTCGATGTCGTAATTGTCGTGCTTGCCCTGCAGCACGGCGGCGATGCGCTCCAGCCCCATGCCGGTGTCGATCGACGGGCGCGGCAGGTCGATGCGCTCCTCGGCGCTCACCTGCTCGTACTGCATGAAGACGAGGTTCCAGATCTCGATGAAGCGGTCGCCGTCCGCGTCGGGGCTGCCGGGCGGGCCGCCGGGAATGTCCTCGCCATGGTCGTAGAAGATCTCCGAGCACGGGCCGCACGGGCCGGTGTCGCCCATCGCCCAGAAATTGTCCGAGGTCGGGATGCGGATGATCTTGTGCTCGGGCAGGCCGGCGATCCTGCGCCACAGGTCGAAGGCCTCGTCGTCCTCCGCATAGACGGTGACGAGCAGGCGGTCGCGCGCCAGGCCGAACTCCTTCGTGACCAGGTTCCAGGCGAGCTCGATGGCGAGGTCCTTGAAATAGTCGCCAAAGGAGAAGTTGCCGAGCATTTCAAAGAAGGTGTGGTGGCGCGCGGTATAGCCGACATTGTCGAGGTCGTTGTGCTTGCCGCCGGCGCGCACGCATTTCTGCGCGGTGACCGCGCGCCGATAGGGCCGCTTTTCAAGACCGGTGAAGACGTTCTTGAACTGGACCATGCCGGCATTGGTGAACATCAGCGTCGGATCGTTGCGCGGCACCAGCGGCGAGGACGCCACGATCTCGTGGCCGTTCCTGGCGAAATAGTCGAGAAAGGCGGTCCTGATATCGTTTACGCTGCTCATCGGCGGTCCGGTCGGCGGGAGGGAGGCGGCAGTGGCGCGGCTGGCGCCGGTCGACCGCGCGCCGCTTTTAGCCCTGGCGCCCCGGCCTGGCAAGCGCGGCAGGCGTCGCGTGGCCTCGTGGCAGGCGTGTGGAAGGCGCGAGCGGCGCATGTCGGGGCGGCCGGCGCGGCAAGCGGCGGTGCGGCACCCGGCGGTCCGGCATCCGAGCAGAAAGGCGCGCCCCGGCGGGACGCGCCTACAAATTGCGAGCCCGGTCAAGCCGCCCGCTGTCAGCCCTCGGCCGCCTCGCCGAAACCGTCATCATCGCCGCCATCGCCGTCGAGCAGGGTGTTGGCGATCAGCCCGGCATTCTGCCTGAGCGCCAGTTCGATCTCGCCGGCAATGGTCGGATTGCCGCGCAGGAACTGCTTGGCGTTCTCGCGGCCCTGGCCGAGGCGCTCGGAATTGTAGGAGAACCAGGCGCCCGATTTCTCGACGATGCCGGCCTTGACGCCCAGATCGATCAGTTCGCCGGTCTTCGACACGCCCTCGCCATACATGATGTCGAACTCGACCTGCTTGAACGGCGGCGCCAGCTTGTTCTTGACCACCTTGACCCGGGTCTGGTTGCCGACCGTCTCGTCGCGGTCCTTGATCTTGCCGATCTGGCGGATCTCGAGGCGCACCGAGGCATAGAACTTGAGCGCGTTGCCGCCGGTCGTCGTCTCGGGCGAGCCGAACATGACGCCGATCTTCATGCGGATCTGGTTGATGAAGATCACCATGGTGTTGGAGCGGGCGATCGAGGCGGTGAGCTTTCTCAGCGCCTGGCTCATCAGGCGGGCCTGCAGGCCGGGCAGCTGGTCGCCCATCTCGCCCTCGATCTCGGCGCGCGGGGTGAGCGCGGCCACCGAATCGATGACCAGCACGTCGATGGCGCCGGAGCGCACCAGCGTGTCGGCGATCTCCAGCGCCTGCTCGCCGGTATCGGGCTGGGAGATCAGCAGATCCTCCAGATTGACGCCGAGCTTGCGGGCATAGACCGGGTCGAGCGCGTGCTCGGCGTCGACGAAGGCGCAGATGCCGCCCTTCTTCTGCGCCTCGGCCACCGTGTGCAGCGCCAGCGTCGTCTTGCCCGAGGATTCGGGGCCGTAGATCTCGACGACGCGGCCGCGCGGCAGACCGCCGATGCCGAGCGCGATGTCGAGGCCGAGCGAGCCGGTGGAGACGGTCTCGATCTCGACGACCTGCTCGTTCTTGCCGAGCTTCATGATCGAGCCCTTGCCGAAGGCGCGCTCGATCTGGGCAAGGGCGGCATCGAGCGCCTTGGACTTGTCCACCGTGTTGTCCTCTACCAGTCGCAACGAATTCTGTGCCATGCTTACCACCCTCGCGCCATGGTTCCAATCAGGTTGGCGATGCCCGCCGACCCCTCCGACGAATGGGCAATGTACGCGATTTGTTCTCATTTGTAAAGCCGACCGATGTCATTGATAGAAAAAGAAAAAAACGAAACGTTCGAATTTTGTTCGTGCCCGTGGCCGGCATGACCGCGAGGCGGCCGTGAGATTCGGTTCGGCCGTGTTTGTCGGCGGCGCCCATGTCGATCTGGCCGGCAGCCTCGCCGCGCCGCCGGTGGCCGGTGCCTCCAATCCGGGCCGCCTCGTGCGCCGGCCGGGCGGCGCCGGCCTCAACACGGCGAGCGTCGCCGCCGCGCTCGGGCTTGCCACCACCGTCGCCGGGCCGGTCGGCGAGGATCCGGAGGCGGCGGCGCTGCGGCGCGTGCTGGCCGAGCGCGGAATCGGCGACGGGCTGGTGGCGATGGCCGGCGCGGCCACCGGCACCTTCGTCTCGATCGTGGCGCCCGACGGGCAGATGGTGATCGGGCTCGCCGACCTTTCGATCAACGAGGCGGTGGCCGCCGACTGGTTCCTGTCGCGCTGCCGCCCGGCGCTCGCCGTGGCCGATCTGTGGTTCCTGACCGCCAACCAGCAGGCGGCGACGCTCATGGCGCTGGCCGAGGCGGCCGAGGGCCGCCATGTCGCCGCCGCCGCCGTGTCGGCGGCCAAGGCCGGCCGGCTCGCCGGCTGCCTCGCCCGTGTCGACCTGCTGTTTGCCAATCTCGGCGAGGCGCGCTCGCTCGCCGGCCTGCCCGGCGCGGATGCGGGCGAGCTCGCCTGCCGGCTGCGCGATGCCGGCGTCGGCGCCGGGGTGATCAGTGCGGCGGGCGCTCCGCTCGCCTTCTGGCAGGACGGGGAGGTGGACAGCCTGGCGCCGCCGCCGCTTGCCGCGGCAATCGCCGATGTCAACGGTGCCGGCGACGCGCTCGCCGGCACCGTGCTGGCCGGGCTGGCGCGCGGCCTGACAATGGCGCGAGCCGTCGAACTCGGCATCGCCGCCGCGCAGCTCACGCTGGGCGTGCCCGAACCGGTCCATCCCGGCCTGTCCTGGCGGCTGATCGAGGCGCGCGCGCAAATCCGCCCGGCGGTTGCGCCGGCCGGCCAGACCAATGCGGGAAAGGGCTGACAACATGCTGGCGCCGACACTGGCCGAACTGATCGAGATAGCGCCGGCCGTGGCCGGGGCGCTTGCCACCGGCGCGCCGGTCGTGGCGCTCGAATCGACCATCATCAGCCACGGCATGCCATGGCCGCGCAACCTGGAGACGGCGCTCGCCGTCGAGGCCGAAATCGCCGCCGCCGGCGCCGTGCCGGCGACCATCGCCGTCATCGACGGGCGCATCCGCGTCGGCCTCGACGAGGCGGCGCTGACGCGGCTCGCCAGGGCGCCGGCCGGTGAAACGCTGAAGCTGTCGCGTGCCGACCTCGCCCATGCGCTCGCCGCCGGCCGGGCCGGATCGACCACGGTGGCGGCCACCATGATGGCGGCGCGGCTCGCCGGCATCGAGGTGTTCGCCACCGGCGGCATCGGCGGCGTGCACCGCGGCGCCGAGACGAGCTTCGACATCTCGGCCGATCTGGCCGAGCTCGGCCGCACCGCGGTCATCACGGTCTGCGCCGGCGCCAAGGCGATCCTCGACATCGACAAGACGCTCGAAGTGCTGGAGAGCGCTGGCGTGGCCGTCATCGGCTACCGCACCGACCAGTTTCCCGCCTTCTGGTCGCGGGCGAGCGGCCTTGCCTGCCCGCTGCGGCTCGACAGTGCGGCCGCCATCGCCGCGCTGTGGCGGGTGAGGCAGGCGCTTGGCCAGGATGGCGGCGTGCTGATCGCCAATCCGGTGCCGGAGGAGGCCGAGATTGCCGCCGCCGAAATGGCTGGCCACATCGCCCAGGCGGTCGCCGAGGCGCAGGCCGCGCAGGTGCGCGGCAAGGCGGTGACGCCGTGGCTGCTCGCCCGCATTGTCGAACTGACCGGCGGCCGCTCGCTCGAGACCAACATCGCGCTCATCCGCAACAATGCGCGCCTCGCCGCCGCGATCGCCGTCGAGCTGGCGCGGTAGCGCATCGTCCCGCGATGACGGAAGCACGTGCCGGCGCGGACGCTGCGGTGCGCCGGGGTTTACCCGGAAAACACGTGCCGGCGTGGACGCTGGATGCGCGGTGGATTGCCCCTCCCCTTTGTGGGGGGTTGGGGAGGCGTGAACGAGCGCGCAGACAGGCGCCGTCGAAATTGGCAGCGCCGCTGCCCCACCCGGTTCGGCCTCGCTGCGCTCGGCCTCACCGACCTCCCCACAAGGGGCCCCACAAGGGGGAGGTGGGGAGCGCACCATACTCCGTCGTCATCCTCGGCCTTGTGCCGAGGATCTGCTCTTCCCATTGCGGCTGACGCGGCGTTCCCGCAACGGGCGTCAACCGGATGAAATGATTGGACCGTCGGGTCAAGCCCGACGATGACGGGGGAAATGATGGTCGCTGCGTCGAAAGGCACGCCAAGCGCTGGCGCCAGAGAATAGAGCTGATCGAGGCGATGAACCCCGACTGGCGCGGCCTCTACCCAGACCTCGCCTGATCGAGCGCGCCGAAGCGGGCAATGGGTCCCGGCTCGCTATTGCGGCCGGGACGACGCCGAGAGAGAGGGGTACGCCGCCAAGAACAATGCGGGCGTCCGATGTCACTCGACAATTGAGATTGTTTCCACCATCGCCTTGCGCGCAGCCCGTCACCCCGGCCGCAATAGCGAGCCGGGGTCCATTTGTCCCCTCCACGAGCCGCAGCGGCACGCCGGCGCGAGGGCGTGGACGCGCGCGGCGCGCCCGGATGGCCCTTCCCGCTTTGTGGGGAGGGGTTGGGAAGGGGCGGCCTCACCCGCCCCTGATGGTCGTCTTCGGATTGCGCGCCGCGAATTTGTCCGTGACGAAGCGCCCGGTCCTGGCGCTGCGATGCGTGCCGCCGGTCGAGCCGCCGCCGCGCGTTTCGCTGACGGTCGTTGCCGGATGCTTCGCGGCGTAGCCCTTCGTCACGAAGCGGCCGCTGCCGGCGCTGCGATGATTCTTTGCCATCGCGGAATCCTTTCGCCATGATGCGAATCGGTGCAAATGATGTGTGATGTTCCGCGTTTGTTCCTTTTTTGTCAAGGCCGGCGGTGACCAACTGGTGACCAACAAGCTCTACTACGGCGACAATCTGCCGATCCTGCGCGACCACATCGCCGATGGCAGCGTCGATCTGGTCTATCTCGACCCGCCGTTCAATTCGAACGCCACCTACAACGTGCTGTTCAAGGCGCCGAGCGGCGAGCAGAGCCAGGCGCAGATCGAGGCCTTCGACGACACGTGGCACTGGACGGAAGCCGCCGAGAACGCCTATTGGGAAGTCCTGCACGGGCCGAACACCGATGCGGCGCGCATGCTCGAAGCGATGCGCGGCTTCCTCGGCGAGAACGACATGATGGCCTATCTCGCCATGATGGCGATAAGGCTCATCGAGCTGCACCGGGTCCTGAAACCGACCGGCTCGCTCTATCTCCACTGCGACCCGACCGCGAGCCACTATCTCAAAATTCTGCTGGATGCGGTGTTCGGGAAGGACAAGTTTCTGAACGAAGTAATTTGGCGGCGAACCGGTTCCCATAACAACGCAAAGAGATTTGGCCCAATTCATGACGTGATATTGTTCTTTCAGAAATCGAACTCCTACAGGCACAATCCCGTATTTAGACCATACTTAAAAGGTCATGTTGATTCCTATTTCAAAAAGGCGGATTCCAAGGGCCAGTATTGGACAAATTCCATTCACGGTGCGGGGGTTAGATACGGCGCAAGCGGTCAGCCTTGGCGAGGATACGACCCCACGGCTGTGGGTCGCCACTGGGCGGTTCCAAGCGAATTGGTCGTCGCATTTGGAATCGACCCGGAACTTCCTCAGCATGAAAAACTCGACGCTCTTGCGGACTTGGGCTTGATTGACTTTCCGCCTTTAGGCTCGCCATCGCTTCCTACGTATCGCCAATATTTGCATTCAAGTCCGGGGTTGCTCCTGCAAGACATCTGGGCATATCAGCCGCACACACGCGGCGTCCTGTACAACAGCGATCAAGCAATTGATGAAGATGTGCGCTGGCTCACCGCCCAAGGGGACGAAGAGCGTCTCGGCTATCGAACCCAGAAACCTCAAGGCCTGCTGGAACGCATCATCTCGGCTTCCTCCAATCCCGGCGATGTCGTGCTCGACCCGTTCTGCGGCTGCGGCACCACGGTGCATGCGGCCCAGAAGCTCGGCCGGCAATGGATCGGCATCGACGTCACGCATCTGGCGATCTCGCTGATCGAGCGGCGATTGCGCGACGCCTTCGGCAAGGAGGTCCAGTTCGAGACCATCGGCGTGCCGAAGGACATCGGCGCGGCGCGCGATCTTGCCACCCGCGACAAGCATGAGTTCGAGAAATGGGCGATCACGCTCATCCCCGACGCGCAGCCCTTCCGCGGCGGCAGGAAGGGCGCCGACACCGGCATCGACGGCATCGTCTACATGCGGACGGCCAAGAACGTCACCGACAAGGCGATTGTCGAGGTCAAGGGCGGCGGCGTCTCGGTCGATCAAATCCACAAGCTCAAAAGCGTCATCGAGCGCGAGAAGGCATTGGTCGGCCTGTTCGTGACGCTGGAGCCGCCGACCAAACCGATGATCGCCGAAGCGGCCGCCGCCGGCTTCGCCGAGACCGCGTTCGGCCGCATCCCGCGCATCCAGATACTGACCATCCAGGGCCTGCTCGAATTCCGCGAGTTCGCCCGCCTGCCGGCCGTCGACGCCAGCGCCTTCAGAAAGGCGCCGAAGGAGAAGAGCACGGACCAGGGCGCGCTTGACCTGTAGGCCGGCCGGCGGCGTCCCGGCGCTCTGTCACCCTCGGCCCTGTGCCGTGGGTCCAGGCAGACCCGGCGCGGCCGTGGCGGGCAGGGACAGGCCCGGCGATGACCGGCCGGCGCCAATCGCGCTCACCCCTTCCATTTCCGCTGCTTGGGCGGCTTGGCGGCGTCGGCGCGCAGCGCGGCGGCGAAGGCGGCCTGCGCCCATTCGCGCAGTTCGTCGGGATCGTCTGCGAGCCGCTCCGGCATGTACCAGTAGCCCATCGATTTGGCCGGCCGGCCGGGCATCGCATAGGTCCATTCGCTCGAGCCCTCGGCGCGGAAGCGCTCCGCCGTCTCGGCGTCGGCCTTGAGCGCGATGCGGCCCTCCGACGTGGCGAGCGCATACATCAGGCCCTGGCGGAAGATGCCGACGCCGCCGAACATGCGCCGGATCTCGGTGCCCGCCACGCCCGCGAACAGGTCGCCCAGATGGTCGACGAATTCCTTCGACAGCGCCATCGCGCATCCTCCAGCCGATGTTCGCATTCTGTTCCGGCCGGCGGCGCCGGTCAAGGGGGAGGCGGGTGTGACAAAGGCCTTACTACCCGCCCGGAGAACGGCGCCGGCCGCAGCTCAGCCGGCCATCGCCTGTTTCAGGTTCTCGTCGACCTTGTCGAGGAAGCCGGCGGTGGTGAGCCACGGCTGGTCGGGGCCGATCAGCAGCGCCAGGTCCTTGGTCATGAAGCCCGCTTCCACCGTCGCCACGCACACCTTTTCCAGCGTGGCGGCGAAGCGGGCCAGTTCGTCGTTGCCGTCGAGCTTGGCGCGGTGGGCAAGGCCGCGCGTCCAGGCGAAGATCGAGGCGATCGAGTTGGTCGAGGTCTGCTCGCCCCGCTGGTGCTGGCGGTAGTGGCGGGTCACCGTGCCGTGGGCGGCCTCCGCCTCGACCGTCCGGCCGTCCGGCGTCATCAAGACCGAGGTCATCAGGCCGAGCGAGCCGAAGCCCTGCGCCACCGTGTCGGACTGGACGTCGCCGTCATAGTTCTTGCAGGCCCAGACATAGCCGCCGGCCCATTTGAGCGACGAGGCGACCATGTCGTCGATCAGCCGGTGCTCGTAGATGAGCCCGGCCGCCTTGAAACGGTCGGCGAACTCGGCCTCGTAGACTTCCTGGAAGATGTCCTTGAAGCGGCCGTCATAGGCCTTGAGGATGGTGTTCTTGGTCGACAGATAGACCGGATAGCCGCGCTGCAGGCCGTAATTGAACGAGGCGCGGGCGAAGTCGCGGATCGAATCGTCGAGATTGTACATGGCCATGGCGACGCCCGAACCCGGCGCGTCGAACACCTCGTGCTCGATCACCTTGCCGTCATCGCCGACGAACTTGATCGTCAGCTTGCCCTTGCCGGGAAAGCGGAAATCGGTGGCGCGATACTGGTCGCCATAGGCATGACGGCCGACGATGATCGGCTGCGTCCAGCCCGGCACCAGCCGCGGCACGTTCTTGGCGATGATCGGTTCGCGGAAGATGACGCCGCCCAGGATGTTGCGGATGGTGCCGTTGGGCGAGCGCCACATCTTCTTGAGGCCGAACTCCTTCACCCGCGCCTCGTCGGGCGTGATCGTGGCGCATTTGACGCCGACGCCATAGCGCTTGATGGCGTTGGCCGCGTCGACAGTGACCTGATCGTCGGTGCGGTCGCGCTCCTCGATGCCGAGATCGTAGTATTTCAGGTCGATGTCGAGATAGGGGTGGATCAGCTTTTCCTTGATGAAAGCCCAGATGATGCGCGTCATCTCGTCCCCGTCGAGCTCGACGACCGGGTTTTCGACCTTGATTTTTTTCATGCAGCAGCCTTTCGATACGCCGGGTCCCGGCTCTCTGTCCGTTTGGCGGGTGCGGATGACGCGGCCCCCGTCCGCAGGCGCGTTCTTAGGAAAAAGGGGCGCGAAAGGCAATGCGCCGTCGGGTCCCGCCTCGCGTCCCGCCGGCGAGCCGCTCTCAGGTCCGGCATGGTCGACGACAAGGCGATTGACGAACTGGTCGCGTGGATGGCCGACGGCGCGCAGCCCTTCCACGACGGGCGGCGCATCGTCGCCGAATTGTGCGAGCGGCTGAACCGCGCCGGCGTGCCGGTCGATCTCTACCGGCTGTTCCTGTTCACCATCCACCCGACCATCATGGGCCGCCGGCTGCAGTGGACGGCGGCGGCGGGAACGCAGATCACCGAGGCCGATTTCGCCCTGTTCGAGACCGATCAGTACACGCGCAACCCGCTGCCGCGCGTCATCGAGACGCGGCGGCCGCTGCGCCTGCATCTGGCCGATCCCGGCTGCCCGCGCGACTACATCGTCGTCGAGGAACTGCGCGCCGCCGGCTTCACCGACTATCTGTGCCAGCCGGTCATCTATGTCGATGGCGAGGTGCACACCATGAGCTGGTCGAGCCGGCATCCGGGCGGCTTCTCGCCGGCGGCGGTGGCCGCGCTCGAAAGGATACGCGCGCCGCTCACCCGGCTGATCGAGAGCTACATCCTGCGGCTCAATGCCGCCAACATCATCTCCACCTATGTCGGCCGCGGCGCCGGCGAGAGGGTGCTCAGAGGCCACATCCGCCGCGGCGACGCCGAGGAGATCGCCGCCGTCATCCTGTTCGCCGACCTCAAGAGCTACACCGAACTGTCGAACCGCGAATCGGCCGTCGCCGTGCTGGGCGCGCTCAACCGCTTCTTCGACGCCTTCGAGGAGCCGATCCGTGCCAATGGCGGCGAGATACTCAAATTCATGGGCGACGGCCTGCTGGCGATCTTTCCGGTCCGCGACGACGTGGGCGGCACGGCCGGCGAGGCGGCGCGCGCGGCCGCGGCGCGCGGCGCCTGCGCGGCGGTCGATGCGGCGCGCGCCGCGCTCGTCACGGCCGAGCCCGCCATCGGCTTCCGTTCCGCCGTCCATGTCGGGCGCCTGTCCTACGGCAATATCGGCGCCAGCCGCCGGCTCGACTTCACGGCGATCGGCCCGGCCGTCAATCTGGCCGCCCGCCTGCTGTCGGTTGCCTCCTCGCTCGGCCGCGACGACGTGTGCTCGGCCGAGATCGCGGCGCTGATCGGCAGCGCCGAACTGGTCTCGTCGGTGGCGCTCAAGGGATTTGCCGGCGAGCAGGCCGTCTACGCCCGGGCCGGCGGCTGATGCTGCTTCTTCCTGGTCGCCTTGCGGGACTTGGCCGGCAGCGTCCGGTTGAAGGCGAGCGCCAGCTCGACCCAGAACTCGAACTCGGCCGGATCGGCGAGCGAGCCCTCGTCGACGAACCAGTAGCCCGCCGCCACGCGCTCGCCCATCACCATGCGGCTGGCATTGGGCCTGGCGGCGGCAGCCGCGTCGTTGTCGGGCCCCACGCGCACCAGCAGGCCGCGCCGGGAGGTGCCGAGCGCCATGTTGCCGTTCAGCATGAAGCACGTGCCGCCGAACATTTTCACCGGTTCGGCGCCGAGCGGCGCCAGGCGCAGGTCGAGGCGGTCGAGCAGGGCGGTCATCGTCGGCTCCGTCGAAGGGTGATTGCCGGCTGCAGCTTAAGCACGATTTGGCCGGCCGTGGCAGATGCCGCCATTCCTTTCGGCGCGGGTTGCCGCTAGGTAGGCGCCATGTCCGGCACCGACACCACACGCCAAATGCTCGCTGGCGGACCGGCCATTGTTCTGGTCGAGCCGCAGCTCGGCGAGAACATCGGCATGGTCGCCCGCGCAATGGCCAATTTCGGCCTGTCGCAGCTGCGGCTGGTCGCCCCGCGCGACGGCTGGCCGAACCGCAAGGCGAAATCGGCGGCAAGCGGCGCCGACCATGTCATCGAGGCGGCCACGGTTCACCCCGACCTCGCCTCGGCCGTCGCCGACCTGCGCTTCGTCTACGCCACCACGGCGCGCCAGCGCGACATGATCAAGCCGGTGGTGGGACCGGCCGAAGCGGCCGCACGGCTGCGCGGGCTGGTCGAGGGGGGCACGGCCTGCGGCGTCCTGTTCGGCCGCGAGCGCTGGGGGCTGAGGAACGAGGAGGTGGCGCTCGCCGACGCGCTCGTCACCTATCCGGTCAATCCGCGCTTCGCCTCGCTCAACCTTGCCCAGGCGGTGCTGCTGATCGCCTATGAATGGATGAAGAGCGCCGGCGACGCGGCCGCCGCCTTCCAGCCGCCGCAGGTGCCGCAGGCGAGCCGTCAGGATCTGATCGGCCTGATCGAACATCTGGAGGCGGCGCTCGACGAAGCCGACTATTTCCATCCGCCCGAAAAGCGCGACAAGATGGCGCTCAACCTGCGCAACATCTTCACCCATGCCGCACTGAGCGAGCCGGAAGTGCGCACGCTGCGCGGCGTCATCGCCGCGCTCGAACGGCGCTGGGCGAAGGGCAGGCGGCAAGGTTGAGGGAGGCGGTCCGGTGGCGGTCAGGTGGCGGTCACCGGCGCTTGCCAAGCCGGCCGGCATCGGGCATGTGGGCGGCGCAACCGAAGCGATGGACTATGGACGAGCAGGTCCCCCAGCACTGGTCGCGCATCGTCGCCGCTGATCTGCGCCAGGCCTCGCGCCGCGCCGGCGAGCTGACGGTTGTGGGCGGTCGGCTGGCGGGGCGCTGGTGGCGCGATGTCGCCGCGTGGTTCCGCTTCGTCCATCGCCGCAAGACCGACACCCGCCACGCCATCTTTCCCGGCGCGCTGCGCTCAGCCGAAATCCTCGCCGTGTTCTGCTCGCTGGTGCTGGGGCTGGTACTGATCGCCGACACGCTGTTCCTGACGCTGCTCAACCAGCGCGACGCGGCAACCGTGGCGCTCTTCGCCCATCTGACCCGGCTGGGCGACTCGGCCTGGATTCTCTATCTGACCGGCACGCTGGTGCTGGCGATCTCGCTCTACCCCGCCCGCCGGCTCAAGCGCCAGCGGCGGGTGTGGATGCACGGCCTGCTGCTGGTCGCCTACTACCTGTTCACCACCGTCGCCTTTTCGGGACTCATCACCAATCTCGTCAAGAACCTGATCGGGCGGGCGCGGCCGCAATTCGTGCCCGAGGGCATGGTCTGGCTGAGCCGGCCGTTTGCCGACAATTACGCGTTCGCCGGCTTCCCCTCCGGCCATGCCACGACCGCCGGCGCGTTCTGCGTCGCGCTCGCCCTGCTCGTGCCGCGGCTGCGCGTATTCATCGTGCTGGCGGGCATCTGGATCGCCGTGTCGCGGCCGGTGCTCGGCGTGCATTTCCCGTCCGACATTTTCGCCGGCTTCGTGTTCGGCGGCGCCTTCAGCTATTTCTACGCCCGTTCCTTTGCCCGGAAGCGGCTGCTGTTTGCCTTCCGCGCCGATGGCGGGCTGGAGCCACGGCCGCTCGCCCGCGGCCGGCGGCCATGAGCATCCTCGTATTCGATTCGGGCATCGGCGGGCTCACCGTGCTGCGCGAGGCGCGGGTGCTGATGCCCGACCGGCGCTTCGTCTATGTCGCCGACGACGCCGCCTTTCCCTATGGGGACTGGGAGGAAGCGGCACTGCGCGAACGCATCGTCGGCCAGTTCGCCGGCCTGATCGACCGCCATGCTCCCGAACTGGTCGTCCTCGCCTGCAACACCGCCTCGACCCTGGCGCTCGCCGAACTGCGCGCCGCCTTTGCGGACACGTCCTTCGTCGGCACCGTTCCGGCGATCAAGCCGGCCGCCGAGCGCACCCGCTCCGGCCTGGTGTCGGTGCTGGCGACGCCCGGCACGGTCAGGCGGGAATACACGCGCGAGCTCATCCGTTCCTTCGCCAGCCGCTGCCACGTCCGCCTCGTCGGCTCGCGTCATCTGGCGCGGCTGGCCGAGGCCCATATCCGCGGCGAGGCCATCGCCGACGCCGACATCCGGGCCGAGATCGAGCCCTGCTTCGTCAAGGGCGAGGGCGGCCGGCGCACCGATATCGTCGTGCTCGCCTGCACGCATTACCCGTTTCTGGCCAATGTGTTCCGCCGGCTGGCGCCTTGGCCGGTCGACTGGCTCGACCCGGCCGAGGCGATCGCGCGGCGCGCGCTCAGCCTGGCCGGCGCCGAACACCCGCCGCAGGCGGGCGACGACGTCGCCGTCTTCACTTCCGGGGCGCCCGATTTCGCCACCGCGCGGCTGATGGCCGGCTTCGGGCTGAAGATCGTCTGAAGGCGCCCGCTACGGGCATTTGCCGCCCGATCCAGCGAAAATCCGACATGTGCTTGGCGACACAGACAGTCCGGCATCGCCGTCATAGATTGAGGGCGTAGGAGACGGGGTTCGTCCAAGGCTTGAAGGGAGAGCCGTCATGGAAAACGACCTGTACGACCAGGACTTCATTCCCGCGCACCGGCGCGCGCTGACGCAGGCCGACCTGCGCATCACCATGCTGATGGCGATCGTCGCCGTCGTGCTGGTCAACCTGGTGTTCTGACCGCGATCGGCGGGCGGTGGCGTCCGTCACCCGGGCCGCCATGGCCCATGGCGCGAGCCCCGCAGCGGGCCGAAGCGGCCGGCAAAACCAATTGACTTCCAGAGCGCAATATCCTAATCGACACGCGGTTCCGGGCCGGTTGGGCCCGGTTCTTTTTTGACGTGTCCCGTGGCCTCGACCGCAAGACGTGCGCGGACCGGCCTGTCGGCTCCCTGAAATGGCGAGCAGAGGAGGGCGCGTTTCCTTCAACCGCTGTGTGAACGGCGGTCTGCAACAGTTTGAAAGGAAATGCGATGAGCAAGCGTAGCGCATCCAAGTACAAGATCGATCGCCGCATGGGCGAGAACATCTGGGGCCGCCCGAAATCGCCGGTCAACCGGCGCGAGTTCGGCCCTGGCCAGCACGGCCAGCGCCGCCGCACCAAGCTGTCGGACTTCGGCGTCCAGCTGCGCGCCAAGCAGAAGCTGAAGGGCTATTACGGCAACATCAACGAGAAGCAGTTCCGCAAGGTCTACGAGGAGGCCTCGCGCCAGAAGGGCGACACCTCCGAGAACCTGATCGGCCTCTTGGAGAGCCGGCTCGACGCCATCGTCTACCGCGCCAAGTTCGTGCCGACGGTGTTCGCCGCCCGCCAGTTCGTCAATCACGGCCATGTCAACGTCAACGGCCGCCGCGTCAACATCGCCTCCTATCGGTGCAAGCCGGGCGATGTCGTCGAGGTGCGCGAGAAGTCCAAGCAGTCGATCTCGGTGCTCGAATCGGTCGGGCTGGCCGAGCGCGACGTGCCCGACTATGTCGATGTCGACCACACCAAGATGGTGGCGACCTTCACCCGGCGCCCGGCGCTGTCCGACGTGCCCTACGCGGTGCAGATGGAGCCCAATCTGGTCGTCGAGTTCTACTCGCGCTGACCCTTTCTGTTCCGACGCGCAACGCCCGGCCGATCGGCCGGGCGTTTTGCTTTTGACGCCGGGCTCGGCTATGTGCAGGCCCATGAGCGTCGATGTGGAAATGCAAGCCGCGCCGCGCGAGGACTGCCATCCTCTGTTCCGCGACGCGCCGGCGGGCGTCGAGTTCGGCAAGCTGAGGAAGCGGCTGCTGCGCAATGTGCGCCAGGCGCTCGACGATTTCGCCATGGTCGTTCCGGGCGGGCGCTGGCTGGTGGCGGTCTCGGGCGGCAAGGATTCCTACGGCCTGCTGGCGCTGCTGCTCGACCTCAGATGGCGCGGCCTGCTGCCGGTCGAGCTCATCGCCTGCAATCTCGACCAGGGCCAGCCCGGCTTTCCGAGACACGTATTGCCCGACTTCCTCGCCCGCCTCGGCGTCGAACACCGCATCGAATATCAGGACACCTATTCGGTGGTGACCTCGAAACTCCCCGACAGCGCCACCTACTGCTCGCTGTGCTCGCGCCTCAGGCGCGGCCATCTCTACCGCATCGCCCGCGAGGAGGGCTGTTCGACGCTGGTGCTGGGGCACCATCGCGAGGACCTGCTCGAGACCTTCTTCATGAACCTGTTCCATGGCGGCCGGCTGGCGGCGATGGCACCGAAACTGGTCAATGACGAGGGCGACCTCATGGTGTGCCGGCCGCTCGCCTATTGCGCCGAGGCCGACCTGGCAAGGCTGGCCGCCGCGCTCGCCGTCCCGATCATCCCCTGCGACCTGTGCGGCAGCCAGGACGGGTTGCAGCGCAACGCCATGAAGGCCTGGCTCGCCGAGATCGAGGCGCGCATGCCCGGCCGCAAGGACACCATGATCCGCGCGCTCGCCCATGTGCGGCCAAGCCACCTGCTCGACCGCGGCCTGTTCGATTTCGCGGGGCTGCGGGCGGAATGGTCCGCGGACTTGCCTGAGGCTGCCGATCGGCCTACCACTATAGCGGGGCGGCAGGCAGGCAAGTCATGAGCGATTGGGGACGCAGCGACGGGCCGGCGGCGCGCCGGCGTTCACCCTGGCCGTTCAGCCTCGGTCTCGTCGTCGGCGTGGCCGCGATGGCGGCACTGGTGTTCTTCCGCTTCGCCGACGTGCAGCAGTTCCTTGGCGCCGGTGGCACCGAGGTCGCCCGCCTGCAGGCCCGCGTCGCCGACCTCGAGGCGCGGCTTGAGCGGGCGCGAAGCGGCGGTTCCGAGGCGGATGCGGCGCAGGAGGTGGAGCGGCTGCGGGCGAATCTGCGCACCGCCGAGGAGGTCACCACCCAGCTCCAGACCCAGTATGACGAGGCGGTCAACCGCGACATCCCGGCGCTGAAGGCCGAGATCGACCGGCGCGAGGAGGCGCTGAAGGCCTTCGACGCCGAGATCGCCCGCCTGTCGCGCGTCGAGGAGGAACTGAAGAAACGCCTGGACGAGGCGGCTAACAGCGGCGCTGGCCAGCAGGAACTGCAGTCGCTGCGCGACCAGGTGCGCCAGCGCGACGAGGTGCTCAAGCAGCTCGATGCCGAGGTGACCCGGCTTTCGGCGCTGGAGCGGGAACTGGAGACGCTTCGTCAGGAAGGCGACAAGGCCGCCGCCGACAGCGCGGCGCAGGAGGAACTGCGCCGGGAACTCGATGAGGCGCGCGAGAAGGCGGCATCGGCCGAGGCGCGGACCAGCGAACGCGACAGTGATCTTGCCCGGCTCAGGGGCGAACTCGCCGAGCGCGACGCGACGCTGGCAAGGCTCGACGCCGAAGTGGCGCGGCTTGCCTCGCTCGAACGCGAACTGGAGGCGCTGCGCAGGGAACGCAGCCAAGCCGGCGGCGACGGCGCCGAGACCCGCAAGGCGCTGCAGGAGGAACTCGACCGGGCACGGGCGCAGGCGGCGACGGCCACCGAGCAGACCGCCCAGCGCCAGGCCGAGATCGACCGGCTGAAGGATGAACTGGCCCGGCGCGACCAAGTGCTGAAAGAGCTCGACGCCGAGGTGACCCGCCTTGCCGCCTTGGAGGCGGAACTCAAGGTGGCGCGCGGCGAGATCGCCGAACTGAAAGCGGCCACCGCCGCCTCGGGTGAGCGGCAGGCGAGGATCGCGGCGCTCGAAGCCGAATTGCGCGGCGTTCAGGACCAGTTGGCGCGCGCCGGGGCCGAGCACGGGCAGGCGCTTGCGGCAAGGGACGGACAACTGGCGCAGGCGCGCGCGGCACTGGCGGCGGCGCAGGCCGAGGTAACGCGCCTGCAAGGCGAAGTGGCCGCGCTGGCGGCGCCTGCCGAGCGCGAACCGGCCGCGGCGGCACAACCGGCGGCACCGGCCACCGCCGCGCCGGGGGCGCGCGAGGCGACGCCGCGCGATCCGCTGCTGGTGGCCAAGGCGATGAGCGAGGCGCACGGGCTCGAAAACCTCTCCAACCAGCAGCGCGACCAGCTCGCCACCGGCCTGATCGAGGGTGCCTGCGTGGCGCAGGTCCTGTCCGACGTGTTCGGCCGGGCGCCGGCGGTGGCGGTGCGCGATCTCATCACCGCGCTTGATTCGGACTGCTGACAGATCGCTGGCAGCAGGCGCCGCGCGCGCCAGCCGCCAAGCCCTGCCAGGCCCTTGTCTTTTGCCCGCCGCCGGCCCATGCCGTGACCGCCAGACCCGCCCCCCAACCGCAGTGAGTGCATCCATGCCGCAAATGTCGAAGCGCCTCGTTTCGGTGACCCCGGCCGGTCGGACCGGCTGGGAGGTCCACTTCCTGGCGGAGGCGCGCCGCGCCGCCGGCGCGGACGTGATCATGTGCTCGATCGGCGACCACGATTTCCCGACGCCCGAGCCGTCGGTCGAGGCCTGCGTGGCGGCCGTGCGCGCCGGCCACCACCACTACACCGGCCTTGCCGGTCGCAGCGACCTCCTCGCCGCGATGGCCCGCGCCTCGCAGCGCTCGACCGGCGTGGCGACGACGGTCGACAACGTCATCGCCACGGTCGGCGGCCAGGGCGCGCTGTTTGCCGCCGTCCAGGCGGCGTCCGACCCCGGCGACCACGCCATCGTCGTCGGCCCCTATTATGCGACCTATCCCGGCACGTTCAGCCTGTCGGGCGTCGACCACACCGTGGTCGAGGCGCGTGCCGAGGACGACTTCCAGCCGGAGCGGGCCGCGCTCGAAGCGGCGCTGCGGCCCGGCACGCGCCTCATCCTGATCAATTCGCCGAACAACCCGACCGGCGCCGTCTATGCCCGCCAAACCTTGGAAGCGATCGCCGCGTTCTGCCGTGACAACGATCTGTGGCTCGTCTCCGACGAGGTCTACTGGACGCACACCGGAGCGGCCGGCCGGCACCTGTCGCCGCTGGCGCTGCCGGACATGGAGGAGCGCACGCTGGTCGTCAACTCGGTGTCGAAGAGCCATGCCATGACCGGCTGGCGCGTCGGCTGGCTGCGCGGCCCGGCGCCGGTGATTCGCCGGCTGGCCGGCTTCAACCTCGTCGTGACCTACGGCATCGGCGACTTCGTCAGCCGCGCCGTGGCCGAGGCGCTGGACAATGACTGGGGAGTGGCCGAGGTCACCGCCACCTATGAGCGCCGCCGCGCGATGATGATCGAGGCGCTGGCGCAGCTCGACGGCGTCGTCGTGCGCGGCTCGTGCGGCGGCATCTATGTGATGCTCGACGTGCGCGCCATCGAGGCGGACGGCGAGCGTTTCGCCCTGCAACTGCTCGAAGCCGAGAACGTCGCCGTCATGCCCGGCGAAAGCTTCGGTCGGGCCGCGACCGGCCATGTCCGCATCTCGCTGTGCCAGCCTGACCCGGTGCTGGCCGAGGCGGCGGCGCGGATCGCGCGCTTCATCACCAACCATGGCTCGCTGCGCAAGCGGGCGGCAGGAGGAACGTCATGATCTCGCTCAGCCAGCGCCACCGCGATTTCTGGCAACTGCACCAGTCGGGCTGTTTCGTCATCCCCAACCCGTGGGACGTCGGCTCGGCGCGGATGATGGCTGCACTCGGAGCGCGGGCGCTCGCCACCACCAGCGCCGGCTTCGCCTTCACGCTCGGGCGTCCGGACATGGGCCATGTCAGCCGCGACGAGGCACTGGCGCATGCGCAGGCGATCGTGGCGGCGACGCCGTTGCCGGTCTCCGGCGATTTCGAGAACGGCTTCGCCGACGACGCGGCCAGGGTCGCCGAGACGATCCGCCTTGCCCGCGAGGCCGGCCTGTCGGGCTGCTCGATCGAGGATACCCGCATGGTCGAGGGCAATCCGGCCTATCGCTTCGACCTCGCGGTGGAGCGCATCGGCGCCGCGGCCGAGGCGGCGCGTTCGCTCGCCGACCCGTTCGTGCTGTGCGCGCGGGCCGACGGGCTGATGAACGGCACCTATGATCTGGACGAGGCGATCCGGCGCGTCCAGGCCTTCGACAAGGCCGGCGCCGACCTTGTCTATATCCCGATCCTGCCCGACGCGGCGGCACTGCGGCGCGTGGTCGGCACGGTGTCGAAGCCGGTCAACGCGCTCGCCGCCGGGCCATTGGCCAGGCTGACGGTCGCCGAGATCGGCGCGGCCGGAGCGCGACGCATCTCGGTTGGCTCGCAGGTGGCGCGGCTGACCCACCGGGCGATCCGCGACTCGGTGCGCGAAATGCTCGACGACGGCTCGTTCGCCAGCTTCGGCAATTCGATCAGGGGCCCGGAAGTCGACGCGCTGCTGATCAAGGGGGCCGGCGGCGATTGAGCCAGGGCGGGGCCCGGGCCGTCACGGCCGGTCGCGCATCAGCGGCGTGCGCCGCCACCAGCCGAAGCGCGCTTCCTCGCGCATGAAGGTGAACAGGCCGGAGGCGGCGACGACGCCAAGTCCGGCGAGGGCGAATGCGTCCGGCACCTCGCTGAAGAAGACGATGCCCAGCACGACCGCCCAGGCGATCTGGCTGTACTGGACCGGGGCGACGTGGTTGGCCGGGGCGAGCGTGGTCGCCACGATCAGCAGCGTGTGGCCGAAGCCGGAGAGGATGCCGACCGCCACCAGCGCCGCCATGAGCGGCGGCGTCGGCATGGTGAAGTTCGGCCACATCAGCACCAGGTTGGCGCCGAGTGCGTAGACGATCACCGTACCCATCAGCGTCGAACGGCGTTCCTTGCCGGCCAGCACGCGCAGCAGCACGATGGTGATGGCGCCGGTGACCGCCACGCCGATGCCGGCCAGATGGGCGAGACCGATCTCGCGGAAGCCCGGCTTGACCACCAGCAGGATGCCGCCGAAGCCGGCGACGACGGCCAGCCACCGGCGCCAGCCGACCGACTCGCGCAGCACGATGACCGACAGCACGGTGGTGAAGAAGGGTATGAGGAAGATCAGCGCATAGGCCTCGGCCAGCGGCAGGCGGGTGAAGGCGTAGACGCTCATGATCGCGCCGGCAACGCCGGCTATGGCGCGCAGGTGCACCAGCAGCGGCCGCTTCATCTCGAGGATCAGCCGCCAGCGCTCCTCCGACGGCTTGGCGAGGATGACCGGGATGGTCGAGAACAGCGTGATGAAGAACACCATCTCGTATATGTCGACCCGGCCGCCGACATGCTTCACCAGCGCATCGCCGCAGGAGAAGCAGGCATAGGCGAGGAAGGCGACGAGGATGCCCTTGGGCGGCAAGCGGCGGGTTCCGGGACGGAATCGGCTGGCACGATCGCGGCCGAACCAAGGTCCCCTAGCCGTTTTTCGCCGGCGGGCAAGCGGGATTTTGCGTCGCCTGCGATGCCGTCGGCGCATGGCTCGCGGGCGACCCGCCGGTCCCGCCCTCGGCCGCCTCGGGATTGACCAGCGCGGTGACGTTCGGCACCTGCGCGGTCATGATCTCGAAATTCTCCGTCTCGACCGCCGGCACCGGCTGCACCGCGCGCAACCGCAGCGCCGTGAAGGCGGCGTAGGCTAGCGCCAGCGCGATTACGAAATACATGAAGGCCTTCGGCCCCAGTACCGGGGTGGCCGCCGTCACCGTCAGCGGAAAGATGAAGGCGGCGACCGACCAGGCGATCAGCATCGCCGAGGCCAGCGGAACATAGTCGCCCGGCCCGGCGCGGTCGTTGGCGTGGGCGTTCGATACCGAGTAGATGGTCTCGGTGGCGCCGGCCCAGATGGCGAAGACCAGCGCCACGGTGAGGAAGCTGCCGAGGCCGGCGGCCTGGGCCACGCTGGCCATGCCGGCGATGATCAGGCAGGCGAAGATCAGCACCAGCCGGCGGTCGATGCGGTCGGACAGGGCGCCGAGCGGATACTGGACACCGAGCATGCCGAGCTGCATGACGAACAGCAGCGTCGCCACCTCGCGCTGGCCGTAGCCGTTCTGGGCGGCATAGATCGGCGTGAAGCCCTGCACAAGCATCGACAGGCCGCCGGCCGCCATGACGCCGACCATGCCGACCGGCGAGGTGCGCCACGCCTTGGCGATGTCGATGGTCACCCGCTCGGGCGGCGGCGGGTTGGGCAGCCGCGTCAGGCCGACGGGGAGTATGCCGAGCGCGGCGAACAGGATGGTGATCAGCGGCGGCAGGTTGGCTTCGGCCGGTATCTGGCCGAACAGGAAGGCGCCCGAGCCCCAGCCGATGACATAGGCCATGTAGAAGAACGCCATGGCGCGGCCACGCCATTCGTTCTGGGCGGCATCATTGATCCAGCTCTGGGCGACGATGAACATGCCGTTCATGGCGACCCCGTAGAGCGCGCGCGAGGCGATCCAGGCGACCGGATGGACGCCCAGCGCGATGAGCCAGGCCGAGATGATGACCAGCGCGACGAAGCAGGCGAAGATGCGCGCGTGGCCGACGCGCCGGATCAGCGGGCCGGCGATCAGGCAGCCGGCGATGCCGCCGCCGGCCACGGCCGTCACCATCGAGCCGGCCACCCACGGAGCGTATTCGTCGCGGGTCAGCGCATAGGGCACATAGGCGAAGATGATGCCGCTGCCGATGGCATTCATCGTCATCGAGCCGATGATGGAGGAGACCGACAGGAGCGGCGGCGCGGCCATGCCTATTCGCCCCGCGGGAAGCGCTTGGCCTCCTCCAGCACGTTCAGGTCCATGTGGTTGCGCATGTAGCGTTCCGACGCCCGCTGCAGCGGCTCGAAATCCCACGGATAGTAGGCCCCGTTCCTGAGCGCCTGATAGACGACCAGGCGCCGCGCCTGGCTGTCGCGCACGGCGGCGTCGAAACGGGCCATGTCCCAGCGGGCGGCCACGGCCTCGCTGAACCCGCCGACCAGCACGGCGTGCTGCGGCTGGTCTGCGAGGTTGCGCGTCTCGTGCGGGTCGGCGTCGAGGTCGAAGAGCTGCGCCGGGTCGGCCGGACAGTGGTTGAACTTGTAGCGGCCGTCGCGCAGGCTGACCATCGGCGCCACCGAGCCTTCGGCCGCGTATTCCATCGGCACGGGGCCGCGCGCCGCCCCCCCGGCCACCGCCAGCAGATCGACGCCATCGACCCTGTGGGCGAAGCCGGAAAGCTCGATCCCGGCGAGCGCGCACAGCGTCGGCAGCACGTCGAGGGTGGAGACGGGCGTGTCGGCGCGGCCGCCCGTCATGCCCGGCGCCGCCAGCATCAGCGGCACGCGGGCCGAGCCGTCATAGAAGCTCATCTTGAACCACAGCCCGCGCTCGCCCAGCATGTCGCCATGATCGGAGGTGAACAGGATCACGGTGTTGTCGGCCTGGCGGGTCGCCGCCAGCACGTCGAGGATCTCGCCGATCTTCTCGTCGAGATAGGAAAGGTTGGCGAAATAGGCGCGCCGCGAGCGCCTGACATGCTCGTCGGTGATGTCGAAGGCGCGCCAGTCGCAGGCGTCGAGCAGCCGGCGCGCATGCGGGTCGTGCTCGTCGTAGGAAAGCGCCGGCATGGCCGGATCGAGATGGGCGCAGTCGCCATAGAGGTCCCAGAACCGGCGTCGCGCCACATAGGGGTCGTGCGGATGGGTGAAGCTTGCCACCAGGCACCACGGGCGGCCTTCGCCACCGCGCGCGAGGTCGTAGATTCGGGCCCGGGCATGGTGGGCGACCTCGTCGTCATATTCGAGCTGGTTGGTGATCTCGGCCACGCCGGCGCCGGTGACCGAACCCATGTTGTGGTACCACCAGTCGATGCGCTCGCCGGGCCGGGTGTAATCCGGCGTCCAGCCGAAATCGGCCGGATAGATGTCGGTGGTCAGCCGCTGTTCGAAGCCATGGAGCTGGTCGGGGCCGACGAAATGCATCTTGCCCGACAGGCAGGTGACGTAGCCGGCGCGGCGCAGGTGATGGGCGAAGGTCGGAATGTCGGAGGCGAATTCGGCGGCGTTGTCGTAGACGCGCGAGCGCGACGGCAGCAGGCCCGACATGAACGAGGCGCGGCCGGGCGCGCACAACGGGCTTGCCGTGTAGGTGCAGGCGAAGCGCAGCGAACGTTCGGCGAGGCGGCGCAGATTGGGAAGGTGCAGCCAGCCGGCCGGCCCGTCGGGAAACAGCGTGCCGTTGAGCTGGTCGACCATGAAGACAAGGATGTTCGGCCGCCGCTGCATGCTGCCTCCGGTCAATCGCGTGAGCTCCTCACCCTACACAAGCGGCGCGCAATTCGGCATTGCGGAAATCGACAGGAAAGCTTCAAAAGCGGCGCTTGACTTCGCCCTCCCGCCGCGCTGCCATCGGCCGGCGGGAAGCGAGCGGGGCAGGCCATGACCGACTACCAACAACTGATCGACGCCGAGACGTGGGCGTTCATCGAGCGCACCAATTCCTTCTACCCGCCCGAAACCGTCAGCTTCACCATCGCCGAACAGCGCGCCGTCTATGACCGCATGTGCGCCGCCTTCCATGCCGGCCATCCGCCGGGCGTGCGCGCCCACGATACGGTCATCGCCGGCGGTCCCGACATCGCCGTGCGCCTCTATGATCGCCCCGGCACGGAGAAGCCGCCGGCGGTGGTCGTCTATCTCCATGGCGGCGGCTTCGTCGTCGGCGGCCTCGACAGCCATGACGATGTCTGTGCCGAAATCTGCGCCGGTACCGGCTTCCGCGTTGTCTCGGTCGACTACCGCCTGTGCCCCGAGCATCGGCATCCGGCCGCCTTCGACGACGCGCTCGCCGCCTTCCGGTGGGCGGCACGCCGCTTCGCCGGGCCCATCCTCCTCGTCGGCGACAGCGCCGGCGGCAATCTGGCTGCCGCCGTCAGCCATGCAACGCGGCGTGGCCAAAGCCGCCCGGCTGGCCAGGTGCTGATCTATCCCGGGCTCGGCGGCGACATGACGCGGGGCTCCTACGTGACCCATGCCGAGGCGCCGATGCTGACGCTGCGCGATCTTGAATTCTACCGGCAGGTGCGCACCGGCGGTGTCGACGCCGGCAGCGACCCCACCTATGCGCCGCTCGCCGACCACGACTTTGCCGGTCTGCCGCCGACCGTGGTGTTTTCGGCCGGGTGCGACCCGTTGTGCGACGACGGCCACGACTATCGCGACGCGATCCTGGCGGCAGGCGGCAGGGCGGTCTGGTTCGAGGAGGCGGGCCTCGTGCACGGCTATCTGCGCGCCCGCCACGCGGTGACCCGCGCCCGCGATTCGTTCGCGCGCATCGTTGGCGCCATCAGGGCGCTCGGCGCCTGCCGCTGGCCCTTTTGACGCGCCTCACGCCAGGAACGGCTCGGCCTTCATCGTGTCGGGCACCGGCACGCCGAGGCGGGTGAGCACGGTCGGCGCGAGCTGAAGCTGGTCGAGCAGCGCGTCTTCCGCCGGTCCCTTTGCCGGACCGAAATAGTAGAGCGCGGTATCCTGCTGCGCCTCCTCGCGGCCGCCATGATGGCCGCGATCGGTCTGGCCGTGGTCGGCGCAGACGATCACCTCGTAGCCGTCGGCGCGCCAGCGCGGCAGGAAGGCGGCGAGCATGGCGTCCATCACCACGCAGGCATGGTCCATCGGCGTGCAGTCGTGGCCGAAGCGGTGGCCCATCGAATCAAGCGTGCAGGTGTGCAGGATGCCGTAGTCGATGGCGAAGCGCTTCGTCAGCATGGTCAGCGTGGCGAACAGGTCGGCGTCGCACGGCGTCATCTGGTTGTCGTGGCCGTAGCCGGTCATGGTGTGGAAGCGGCCGTGATGGATCGGGCCGTCCGGCTCGTCATATTCGATGTCGTGGACGAAATCGAACGGGTGGCGCTGGAAGAATTCCGACCAGTAGGAATGGGTGACGGCACCGTTCTTGCCGCCGGCCCTCGCCACCTCGGAGAAGATGTCGGGCAGCGTGAGGCGGAAGCGAATCTCGTTGGCGAGCACGCCGTGGACCTGCGGCGGCGTGCCGGTGTGGATCGAGGCGTAGCAGGGGCCGGAGATCGAGGGGACCACCGAGCGCATCTTCCAGACCCGGGCGTCGCCATTCAGCACCCAGCCTTCCAGATTGCCGAACAGGCGGCGGAAATTGCGCCACGGCACGCCGTCGATGACGATGAGGAGAAGTCTGGATTTTATCATGATCCGATGCTCACCATAAATTGAGCCGAACAATCGACGCCGGCGCCATGATCGGCGTGTGCCATACCTCACTCTCGGTTCACCGTCGCTTGTGTTATCAGGTTTCTGATTTTAATGAACCGGGAGAGACACGATGACCCGTAATCTTCTTCTCGCGCTGGCGTGCATTGCGGCGGTGCCTCCGCTTTTCCCAACCCCGGGCCTTGCGCAAAGTCTATCCGGCAAATCATTTGTCGTATCAGGGAAGTATAAATTGACTCTTTGTAACAAAATACGTTGCGTTAACCAAGATAGAAGTATTAATCTAAAGACATATATATCTGTAGATGGTAAAAAAATCTATCAGTATACTGAAAAAAATCGCGGAGTATATTCAATATCTGGGAGAAAGCAACAGGACGGCAATATAATAACAGTATCTGGAAATAGATACATTGGAATCTTGGAAGATAAAGATAGTACATATTCTCTATTGGTGACTTATGATGGCGGCAATAAGTGTACATTTAAAAATACTAGCAAATTTGGAAATGGAGTAACGGCGCACTATAGGTACTATGTGCCGATAAAATGTCAAGTTTTCGAAGGTAACATATTTGCAAAGTGAACGGTCGCAGTCGTTCCTTTATGGATCGCCATACTCCACTGCTTCCGTTGTACATCGGACTGGCGTGAAGCTCGATATCGTCGGCAGGGCCAAGCGCGTATTTCTCAACACACGCGTCGGCAGCTTTTATTGTGTGATAAATCCCGCGTTCGAAGACAGATACGCCGCCAAGAACAAAATGGGTTTCGTGTGGGTTCTCGACGTGCCCGGAATCATCAACATATAGAATGTGCATATGAAAAGAATAAACAAAATATGCAGCCGAGTGAAGCGAAAGCCCCAACGAACCGCATATGCAGCTCTCTCGACCGCACAAGAAATATAGCGAACGATTATCCGTGTATCAACACGAATCGTGTCAATTCCCGGCGCTGGCCATGCGGCGGCCGGCGATGGCCTTTTCCAGCCAGCCGATCTCCATTTCCGGCACCGAGGACAGCAGGAGGTCGGTATAGGCGTCGAAGGGGGGGGACAGCACCTGCGATTTCGGGCCGTAGCGCACCACCTCGCCGCGATACATCACCGCGATCGAATCGGCGATCGCCCTCACCGTGGCGAGGTCGTGGGTGATGAACAGATAGGCCGCCCCCTCGATCGCCTGCAGATTGAGCAGCAGCTTGAGGATGCCGTCGGCGACCAGCGGATCGAGCGCGCTGGTCACCTCGTCGCAGATGATGAGCTTGGGCTTGGCGGCGAGTGCGCGCGCGATGCAGACGCGCTGCTTCTGGCCGCCGGACAGTTCCGCCGGGTATCGGTCGATGAAGCCCTTGCCCATCTCGATCTCGTCGAGCAGTTCGGCGATGCGCCGGTCGCGGCCTTCTCCTCTTAGTCCGAAATAGAATTCGAGCGGCCGGCCGATAATGGTGCGTACCGTCTGGCGCGGGTTCATCGCCACGTCGGCCATCTGGTAGATCATCTGCAGCTGGCGCAGATCGTCCTTGGAGCGCTCGGCCAGCCGGCGCGGCAGCGGGCGGCCGTCGAAGGTGATCGTGCCCTCGCTCGGCGGCAGCAGGCCGGTGATGACGCGCGCCAGCGTCGACTTGCCCGAGCCCGATTCGCCGACGACGGCGAGCGTCTGGCCCTTGTGGATGTCGACCGAGACGTTCTTCAGCACCTGCAGCGCGCCGCCATAGCTCGCGGTGACGCCCCTGACCGACAACAGTGGCGTGCTGGACGGCGCTTTCTCCTCATGCGCGATCGAGCGGACCGAGACCAGCGCCCGGGTATAGTCCTGGCGCGGCGCGTTGATGATCTGGTCGGCGCTGCCGTATTCGACTTGTCTGCCGTGGCGCAGCACCATGATGTGGTCGGAGACCTGGGCGACGACGGCAAGGTCGTGGGTGATGTAGAGGGCGGCGACGCCGGTGTCGCGGATCGCCTCCTTGATCGCCGCCAGAACGTCGATCTGTGTGGTCACGTCGAGCGCCGTGGTCGGCTCGTCGAAGACGATCAGGTCGGGTTTCGAACACAGCGCCATCGCCGTCATCGCCCGCTGCAGCTGCCCGCCGGAGACCTGGTGCGGGTAGCGGTTGCCGAAATTGGCCGGATCGGGCAGCCCGAGCTTGGCGAACAGGGCGACGGCGCGCTTGCGCGCCTCGGCGCGGTTGGCGGTGCCGTGCTCGATGGCCGCCTCGACCACCTGGTCGATCAGCCGGTGGGCCGGGTTGAAGGCGGCCGCCGCCGACTGGGCGACGTAGCAGACCTCGCGGCCGCGCAGCTTGCGCAGGCCGGCGACGCCGCCCTTGCGGATGTCGCGCCCGTTTAGGAATATTTCGCCGCCGGTGATGCGCACGCCGCCACGCCCGTAGCCCATGGCCGACAAGCCGATGGTCGATTTGCCGGCGCCCGATTCGCCGATCAGGCCGAGCACCTTGCCCTTCTCCAGGGTCAGCGAGACGCCCTCGACGATGACGATGTCGTGCGGTGGCTCGCCGGGCGGGTAGACGGTGGCCTCGATGCGCAGGTCGCGGATGTCGAGGAGACTATTCGCCACCGCGCCCTCCCTTGAGCGACGTCGTCCGGTTCAGCACCCAGTCGGCGACCAGGTTGACGGAAATCGCCAGCGCGGCGATCGCGGCGGCCGGGATGAGGGCGGCCGGGATGCCGAAGACGATGCCCTCCTTGTTTTCCTTGACCATGCCGCCCCAGTCGGCCTCGGGCGGCTGGACGCCGAGGCCGAGGAAGGACAGCGCCGACAGGAACAGGACCTGGAAGATGAAGCGCAGGCCGAGTTCGGCGACGAGTGGGGTCAGCGCGTTCGGCAGGATCTCGCGGAAGATGATCCAGCCTCGACCCTCGCCGCGCAGCTTGGCCGCCTCGACGAAGTCCATGACGTTGATGTCGACGGCGACGGCGCGGGCGAGTCGGTAGACGCGGGTCGAATCGAGGATGCCCATCACCAGGATCAGCGTGAGGAGGTTCGTCGGCAGCACCGAAAGGACGACCAGGCCGAAGATCAGGGTCGGTATCGCCATCAGCATGTCGACGAAGCGCGACAGGCCCTGGTCGAGCCAGCCGCCGACGACGGCCGCGGTGAAGCCGAGGATCGACCCCATCGAGAAGGAAAGCGCCGTGGCCAGGGCCGCGATGAAAATGGTGGTGCGGGCGCCGTAGATCATCCGGCTCAGCAGGTCGCGGCCGAGATTGTCGGTGCCGAGCAGATGCTCGGCCGACATCGGTTCCCAAAGATCGCCGACGATCAAAGTCATCGGATAAGGGGCGATCAGCGGCGCGAACAGTGCCACAATTGCAAATGCGCCCGTGAACAGAATGCCGACCCATGCCGAAATCGGAACACGCGCCAAGTTCATCGCCGTCTCCTATTTCGGGTGCCGCAGACGCGGATTGGAGACGATGGCGACGACGTCGGCGACGATGTTGAGGCTGATATAGACCGCCGCGAACACCAGTCCACAGGCCTGCACCACCGGCACGTCGCGCTTCGAGACGTGGTCGACCAGATACTGGCCCATGCCCGGATAGACAAAGATTACTTCGACGACGACGACGCCGACGACGAGATAGGCCAGGTTGAGCATCACCACGTTGACGATCGGCGCCACCGCGTTAGGGAAAGCGTGCCGGCGGATGATATCGAACTGCGACAGCCCCTTGAGTTCGGCCGTCTCGATATAGGCCGACTGCATGACGTTGAGGATGGCAGCCCGCGTCATGCGCATCATGTGGGCGAGCACGACCAGCGTCAGCGTTGCGGCCGGCAGCGCGACAGCCGACAGGCGCTCCCAGAATCCCATGCTGTCATAGACAGTCGATACCGACGGGAACCAGCCAAGCTGCACGGCGATCAGGTAGATCAACAGGTAGCCGATGAAGAACTCCGGCAGCGAGATCGAGGCGAGGGTCACCGCCGAGATCATCTTGTCCGGCCAGCGGTTGCGGTAGCGCACCGCGATCAGGCCGAGGATGATGGCGAGGGGCACCGATACCGCAGCCGCCACGCCGGCCAGGAACAGCGTGTTGCCGAGCCGCTGGCCAATTGCCGTGGCGATATCGCGGTTGTTCGACAGCGACCTCCCCAGATCGCCGGTCAGGATGCCGCCGAGCCAGTCGAAATAGCGGACCACGGCGGGGCGGTTGAGGCCCAATTCCTCGCGCAGATTGGCGACTGCCTCGGGTGTGGCCGACTGGCCGAGGATCGACTGGGCGACGTCGCCAGGAAGAATCTGCGTGCCGGCAAAGATGAGCACCGACACGGCGAAAAGGAGCAGAACGCCCAGCGCAATGCGCTGGGCGATCAGTCTCGCTATGGCCCCCCCCATTTGCAGCGCCCGGTCAGGCGTTCAGCCAGCACTTGGCCAGGGCGAAACCGTCCGACAGCTCGTGGGTCTTGCCGGTGACGTAGCCGCCCACTTTTTCGCTGACAGCGTCGATCACGTCATTGAACATCGGCAGGATCAGGCCGCCCTCGTCGCGTACCATCACCGCCATGTCCCGGTACATCTGCTTGCGCCTGGTCTCGTCGAGTTCGGCGCGGGCTGCCAGCACCAGTTGGTCGAACTTCTCGTTGAAGAAGCGCGTGTCGTTCCAGTCGGCCGTCGACAGATAGGCGGTGGAGTACATCTGGTCCTGGGTCGGGCGGCCGCCCCAATAGGAGGTCGAGAACGGTTGCTTGTTCCACACCTCGGTCCAGTAGCCATCGCCGGGTTCGCGCTTGATCTCGATCGCGATGCCGGCGGCGGCGCAGCTCTGCTGATAGAGCTGGGCGGCATCGACGGCGCCGGGGAAGGCGACCTCCGACGTGCGCAGCAGGATCGACCCGTCATGGCCTGACTTCTTATAGTGGAAGGCAGCCTGCTCCGGATCGTAGACGCGCTGCTCGATGTCGTCGGGGAACAGTGGATAGGAGGCGTTGATCGGGAAGTCGTTGCCGGCCGTGCCGTAGCCACGCAGGATCTTCTCGACCATCTCCTCGCGGTTCATCGCCAGCTTCAGCGCCATTCTCAAGTCGTTGTTGTCGAACGGCGCGGTGTTGCAGTGCATGATGAACACGTAGTGGCCGGGGCCGGCCGCGTTCTCGATCCTCACGCCGGCAATGCGCTGGACCATTTCGATGATCTTCGGCTCGACGCGGTTGATCATGTGCACCTGGCCGCCCTGCAAGGCAGCGGTGCGGGCGGTGGCATCGTTGATGACGATGACCTCGACCTGATCGGCGAAGCCGAGCGTGTCGGCGTCCCAGTAATTGGCGAAGCGTTCGCCGACATGGCGCACGCCCGGCTCGTCGACCACGACCTTGTAAGGGCCGGCGCTGACACCCTCGGCGGGATTGTCCTTCCCGCCATTGGGCTGGATGATCAGGTGGTAATCCGTCATCAGATAGGGCAGGTCGGCGTTGGGCTCCTTGAGCGTGACGATGACCTCGTTGCCGCTGGCCTCCAGTTTCTCGATGCCGCGCATGATGCCGAGCGCACCCGACTTGGACTCCTCGTTGGAGTGGCGCTCCAGCGTGGCGACGACATCTTCGGCGGTGACCGTCTTGCCGTTGTGGAATTCGACGCCCTGGCGGATCTTGAAGGTCCAGATCTTGGCGTCCTCGGAGGCTCCGTAGTCCTCGGCAATGCAGCGGCGCAGGCTGCCGTCGGGATTGATCGTCAGGAGATATTCGCCCCACGACTTGCCGAAAGTGAACATGACCTGGGTCAGGAAGCTCGCCGGATCGAGGCTGTTGGTCGACTCGCCGCCCACCAGGCCGGCCTTGAGCAGGCCGCCGCGGACCGGTCCGGCCGCCCTGACGGCATCGACGAGCATGGTGTTGGCAAGCGTCGCGGTAACGCCCAGCGCCGCAGCCCTCCCGAGGAATTCACGCCGGCTGAGCCTGCCCCTGGCGACCAGCCGGCTGTAATATTCGAGTTCTCTCGACATTGCCATTTCTCCCTCTCAACGGGCTTCAGCCCCTGTACCCCTTGCCGCGATTGTTTACCCAAATCGCTGCCTCGGCAAGGACCGGCAGCGAAAATTCATGTCGCTTCAAGGCTCCCGGCGGAGCCGCGCCGTCCGTTCCTATCCTCCCGCTGTCACGTTCCGATGACGCGGCGCCGTCACAGGAACCGCCGGGGGAAGGTGTCTTCGAAATAGCGCTCGAACACGATCTCGCGCTCCTCGCACGCGCGGACCTGGCCCTTGACGTAGAAGGTGTCGCGATCGGCGATCATGTCGGTGAAGGTCTCGATGAAGACCGACCAGTCGTCGCGCGAATATTTCTGCACCCAGTGCGTCTCGCCATAAGCCGACAGCGGGTCGTCAGGGTGGATGGTCCACAGTTCATGGGCGACGCTGCTGTGGACGAGGCCATGATCCAGATCGCGGATTTCGCCAAAGTCGTCGGTGATGGCGAGGCTGACGATCCCGGTCGCCGCGTCGCGGCGCACCTCGCGGCGGTTGGACGGGGCGCGCAGCTGTTCTATGCGCCAGGGCGGAGCGCCTTCGGGCTCCTCGAAGCGCCACTCGTCGCCGCCGGCGGTCGGACGCACCGGCAGGGCGAGCGTTCCGCCGGCGATGGTCAGCGTCACAGGTTCGGGCGACGGCCACACCAGCGGCCAGTAGGCCGATGAAACGGCGAGCCGCAGCCGGTGGCCCTTCGGCACCCGGTAGGCGATGTCGTCGAGCCGCAGCGTGATGTCCATGGCCGCGCCCGGCACCACCGGCTCGGGAAATTCGTGGCTGGCGCGATGGGCAAGGTTGAGCACGCCATAGGTGATGCGGGTCGAGGCGCCGTCGGGGTGGACATCGCACAGGCGCACGGCCACCATGGCGCTGGGACGGTCGGCGCTGAGCCGCAGGGTGACGACCGGGCCGCCGACAATGTCGGTATCGCCCGTGACCGGCATCTCGAAGCACAGCGATCGCGCATCGTCCTCGCGCTGGTCGCCGGGCAGCTCGGGGCCCAGCCAGATGGCGCAATATTCGCCGCCGGCCATGCCGGTGTCCTGCGGTGAACAGACAGAGGCGGGCAGCGACCCGCCGCCGGGCGCGGTCAGGTCCGTGCCCAATTCGAGGCGCCGGTCCGCGATGGCGGGCGAAGGCCATTGCGCCTCGGCGATCCAGCGGCCGTCGCGCTGTTCGTACCAGTCGCGCGGCGGCGCTGAGTCCATCAGGTAGAGGCGCATGGCCGGGTCGGATTCAACGCCGGTGTCGATATCCTTCAGCCACCGGTCCCACCAGCGCAAGGCTTCCTGCAGGAAGCCGATTGCCGGCTTCGGCACGGCGAAATGCGGGTATTTGTGGATCCACGGGCCAACGATGCCCTTGACCGGGCAGCGCAGATTGGCGACGAGGCGGCCGACCGCGTTCTTGTAGGCGTCGCCCCAGCCGCCGACGGCGAGCACGGCCGCCTCGATCGCCGACCAGTCCTCGCAGACCGAGCCGTGCTTCCAGTAGGCATCGCGCGTCGGGTGCGCCAGCCAGACGGCGGGAAGAAACGGCTCGTGTTCGAGTCGGTCGAGCCACATGTCCCGCCAGCGCTCGCCGACCACCGCCGGGTCGGGCGGCCGCGCCGAATAGGACAGCATGGTGGCACCCCAGCCCATGTTTTCGTTGAGGAGCAGCCCGCCCTTGAAGTGGATGTCGTCGGCGTAGCGGTCGTCGGTCGAGCATAGCGTGACGATCGCCTTTAGCGCCGGCGGCCGCAGCGCGGCGACCTGCAACGAGTTGAAGCCGCCCCACGAAATGCCCATCATGCCGACCTTGCCTGTGCACCAGGGCTGGGCAGCCGCCCAGGCGATGACCTCGCAGGCGTCCTGCAGTTCCTGCGGAGTGTATTCGTCGGCCATCAGCCCGTCCGAGTCGCCATTGCCGCGCATGTCGACGCGGATGCAGGCGTAGCCGTGGCCGGCGAACCAGGGATGGGTGAGGCAGTCGCGGGCGGTGGTGCCGTCGCGCTTGCGGTAGGGCAGGTGCTCGACGATCGCCGGTACCGGCCGGCTCTCGGCGTCGGCGGGAAGCCAGATGCGGGCCGACAGCCGGCAGCCATCGGGCATGACGATGCCGACGTCCTCGTGCATGACCACCTGGCGCGGGAACTCGCTGATAGTCTTCATTCCTTACCCCCACCCCTAACCCCTCCCCACAAGGGGGAGGGGGACCGCGTGGCGCCACTGCCTCCCCCTTGTGGGGAGGCTGGCGACTTCGAGCCCTGAGCGGAGCGAGAAGGCGACGAAGAGCCGTTGGGGGTCATGTATCCGGTGCCGATTGCCATCGAAATCGCTATTTGCCCTTCCACTTCGGATCGCGCTTTTCGGCGAAGGCGCGGAAGCCCTCGAGCAGGTCCTCGCTGCCGTAGAGCGCGTCGACGGTACGGAACTGGCGCCTTGTGACGCGGTTTAGCGCGTCCTGGAACTTCATGGCTTCCGCTTCGCGCACGATCTCCTTGATGGCCGCCATGACGAGGGGCGGGCCGTCGGCGATCAGCCGCGCCATGGCGCGCGCCTCCTTCAGCAATTCGTTTGCGGGAACCACCCGGTTGACGAACCCCCAGCGATGCGCCTCGGCAGCGTCAAGCCAGCGCCCGGTCAGCAGCATCTCCATGGCGATGTGATAGGGGATGCGCTTCGGCAGCTTGATCGAGGCGGCGTCGGCGACCGTGCCCGAGCGGATTTCGGGCAGCGCGAAGGTGGCGTGCTCGGCGGCGAGGATGATATCGGCCGACAGCGCCAGTTCCAGGCCGCCGCCGCAGCAGATGCCATTGACCGCGCAGACGACCGGCTTGTTGAGGTCGGGCAGCTCCTGCAGGCCGCCGAAACCGCCGACGCCGTAGTCGCCGTCGACGGCATCGCCGGCGGCGGCCGCCTTGAGGTCCCAGCCGGGGCAGAAGAACTTCTCGCCCGTCGCTGTCAGCAGCGCCACGCGCAGCTTCGCGTCGTCGCGGAAGGCCTTGAAGACTTCGCCCATGATTCGACTGGTGGCCAGATCGATGGCGTTGGCCTTCGGCCGGTCGAGCGTCACCTCCAGCACCTTGCCGCGGCGCACAGCGCGCACGGGCCCTCGCGAGGGGTAAGTCATTGCGCGGCCTCCCCCCTTGCCGCCGGCTCGGCGGCAGCCAGCCGGATCAGCGCATCGGCGGCGACCGCGCCTGTCGGCGTCACGATCAGCGGGTTCACGTCGAGTTCGACCAGGCGGCCGGCCTCGCCGGCGGCATAGGCGGCGACGGCGGCGATGGCGGCGACCGCCGCGTCGAGGTCGCCCGCCGGCCGGCCGCGGTGGCCGGCGATGAGCCGGGCTACCTTGAGCGTGGTGAGCTTCTCCCTGATCGCCGCCTCCGTCGCCGGCAGCACAAGGCTGGCGGTGTCGGCCAGCAGCTCGGCCAGGACGCCACCGGCGCCGATGGTCAGTACCAGGCCGTGGGCGGGGTCTCGGACAACGCCGACGATCAGTTCGCAGACGGCATCGGCGACCATCTCCTCGACCAGGAAGCCGTGGGTAAGACCCGCCATGCGTCCGGCCGCGCCGATGAGTTCGTCCTTGCCGGCGATGCCGACGGCGACGGCGCCGGCCTCGCTCTTGTGGGGGATGCCGAGCCCCTTCAGCGCCACCGGATAGCCGATCACGCGCCCGGCCTCGACCAGGTCGCGCACGCCGGCGCAGACGAGGCCGCGCGGCACCGTCAGCCCATGGGCTGCCAGTGCCGCCTTGGCTTGGGCCTCGTCCAGCGTCAGCGCATCCGGCGGAAGCGGGCTGATGGCGATCGGCGGCGGCGGCAGTGGCCGGGCAAGGCCGGCACCGACGCGGGCGGCCGCCTCGGCCGCCAGCAGTGCCTCCTCCATTCCGCAGAGCGGAGCGATGCCCCCGCCGACCAGTTGCTCGGCCAGCGCCTCGGGCATGTTCTCGGGCAACGAGGCAACGATCGCCGTCTTCGTTCCGGTCGCCGCGGCCGCCTGCCGGATCGCGGCGAGCGCGACGTGCCAGCCCTGCGCCGAGCAACGATCCGGCCGCGGAAGATCGAGCACGAACATGGCGAGATCGAGCGGCGCGTCGAGCATAGCCGTGAAGGCCCGCGCCATCGCGTCCTGCTTGCCCCAGATGTAGGTGTGGTAGTCGAGCGGATTGGCCAGGCTCACCATCGGCCCCAGCGCCGCACGCAGCCGTCGCGACTGGGTGGCCGCCAACGGCGGGAAGACGAGGTCTCGGCCGATGGCGAGGTCGGCCATCAGGCTTGCCTCGCCGCCCGAGCACGAGATCGAGGCCAGCCGGCCGCCCGCGAGCGGCCCGTGCACATGCAGGAGCTTCAGCGTCTCCAGGAAGACGCTGATGGTGTGAACGACGGCGACGCCGGCGCGATCGAGGAAGGCGAGGGCGCCGGACCGCGAACCGGCGAGCGAGGCGGTATGGGTGAGCGTCTGGGCGCGCGCCTGCTCGGAATGGCCGGTCTTGAGCGCGACGATCGGCTTGGCGAGCGCACTGGCGCGGCGCGCCATGGCGTCGAAGGCCGCGATGTCGCCGATCCCTTCGATATGCAGCCCGAGCGCGGTGACGCGTTCGTCTTCCAGAAGCTCCATGCCGATCGTGGCCAGCGACGTCTGCGCCTGGTTGCCGACGGTCACGCAATAGGCGATTGGCAAGCCACGGCGCTGCATCGTCATGTTGATGGCGATGTTGGAGGACTGCGTCAGGATGGCTACACCCTGGTCGCAGCGCCGGCCGCCATGCTGGTCCGGCCACAGCGCCACGCCGTCGAGATAGTTGATGAAGCCGTAGCAGTTTGGCCCGAGGATCGGCATGCTGCCGGCGGCGGCGACAAGGCGCGTCTGCAGATCGCGGCCGCCGGTGGCTTCACCCTCGCTTTCGAGAAAGCCCGAGGCAAAGCACACCGCGCCGCCGGCGCCCATGGCACGCAATGCCTCAACCACCTCGACAGTGCGCTCGCGATTGACCCCGACAAACGCTGCGTCCGGCGCATTTGGCAGTTCATTTAATGAGTTAAAACAGACGATACCGTCTATTTCATCACGTGAAGGATGAATTGGCCAGATCGCGCCCTCATAACCGATCCGGCGCAGCTGCTCGACGACATTGGCCGCCCAGCCGCCGCCGATCACGGCGACGGAGGCGGGGCGCAGCAGCCTGTCGAGCCGGCCCATGGTCAGCTCTCCAGCGGCCGCAGCAGGGCGCGGCTGATGATATGGCGCTGGATTTCGGACGTGCCCTCCCAGATGCGCTCGACGCGCGCGTCGCGCCAGATGCGTTCGAGCGGAAGCTCCTCCATCAGTCCCATGCCGCCATGGATCTGGATCGCCTCGTCGGCGACGAAGGCGAGCATCTCGGTCGCTTTCAGCTTGGCCATCGCCATGTCGGCATCGGAGGCGGTGCCCTGATCGTATTTCCAGCCGGCCTCCAGCACCATCAGTTCGGCCGCCTTCATCTCCATCGCCATGTCGGCGAGCTTGAAGGCGACCCCCTGGAACTTGCCGATCGGCTGGCCGAACTGCTCGCGCGCCGCGGCCCAGCCGCAGGCGTGGGCGAAGGCGCGCTCGGCGCGGCCGAGGCAGGTGGCGGCGACCTGCAGGCGTGTGGCGCCGAGCCAGCGGGTGGCGACCTCGAAGCCCTTGTGCGGTTCGCCGAGAACGGCGTCGGCCGGCAGCCGGCAATCGTCGAACTCGAGGACGGCGTTGGTGTAGCCGCGGTGGCTGACACTGCGGTAGCCGTCGCGCACCGTGAAGCCCTTCACGCCCTTGTCGACGAAGAAGGCGGTGATGAACTTCTTCCTGCCGCGCGGCGTCTCCTCCTCGCCCGTGGCCATGAAGACGATGGCGAAGTCGGCGAGGTCGGCATGGGAGATGAAATGCTTGGTGCCGTTCAGCACCCAGTCGGCCCTTTCGCCGGAACCGTCTCGCCGGGCGGTGGCCTTCATGCCGCGCAGGTCCGATCCGGCGCCGGGCTCGGTCATCGCCAGGCAATCCCATTTCTCGCCGCGCACGCAGGGCAGCAGGTACCGTTCGCGTTGTGCCGGCGTGCCGGCGAGCAGGATGTTGGAGGGGCGGGCGACGCAGGTCCAGTGCAGCGCGTAATTGGCGCGGCCAAGCTCTTTTTCATAGAGCAGCCAGGTCAGCGTATCGAGGCCGGCGCCGCCCACGTCGGCCGGCATGTTGGCGGCATAGAGCCCGGCGGCGATCGCCCTGGCCTTGACCGCCTCGATCACCTCGCGGCGCAGCACGCCGGTGCGCTCGACCTCGGCCTCGTGCGGATAGAGCTCGTTCTCGACGAAGGAGCGCGTCGTGTCGACGATCAGCGACTGTTCCGGCGTCAGCGCGAAGTCCATCAGCCGTCTGCCTGCGCTGCGTGCCGGGCCAGCCGGCGCCGGTAGTCGGCGAGCACCGCTCCGGCACCCCAGCCCAGGCCGTCATTGGCGCGCGACAGGGCATCCATGATGGCAATCAGGTTGTCGTCGCGGATGCGCTCCAATTCGCGGATCGACAGGTGGCCGGACTGGGCGTCCGACTGGCCGGCGATGAGGTCGACCAGTTCATCGTTGAATTCCGGCACGTCGGTAAGTTTCGTCCACGGCCAGGTGAGGCACGGGCCGAACTGCGCCAGGAAATGGCGCATGCCGGCCTCGCCGCCGGCGATGCGATAGGTCTCGAACAGGCCCATCTGCGCCCAGCGCAGGCCGAAGCCGTAGCGGATGGCGTCGTCGAGTTCCTCGGTGGTGCAGATGCCGTCCTTGACCAGCCACAGGCTTTCGCGCCACACCGCCTCGAGCAGGCGGTCGGCGATGAAGGCGTCGATCTCCTTCCTGACGACGAGCGGTTTCATGCCGATCGATGCGTAGAAGGCGCCGGCCGCCTCGACGGTGGCCGGCGAGGTCTGCCGCCCGGCGACGATCTCGACGAGCGGCAGCAGATAGACCGGGTTGAACGGGTGGCCGACGATCAGCCGACCGGGATGGGCCAGGTTCGCCTGCAGTTCGGATGGCAGGATGCCTGAGGTCGACGAGGCGATGATCGCGGCCGGGTCCGCCGCGGCCTCGACCTCGGCATAGACCTGCCGCTTGAGATCGAGGCGCTCGGGCACCGCCTCGACGATCCATTCGGTACCGGTCACCGCCCGCCCGACCGACGCGGCCCGGGCGACCTTGCCCTTTGCCAGCCGTTTGGGCAGCAGCCGCCCATAGGCGCGCTCGGCATTGTCGAGCACGGCCTGCAGCTTCTGGCCGGCGTCGGGCGCCGGATCGAACACGGCGACATCGATGCCGTTCTCGATCAGCCGGGCGACCCAGCCCGCGCCGATCACGCCTCCGCCGATAACGGCCGCTCTCTTGATGGTCATCGTCCGATCCCCGGTCGCCGATCCCGCCAGCCCCGCCCGTTGTCGTCGCCGGTCATGCGGCCCGGGCCGCCAGCGGCGCGCGCTTGGTCAGGCCGAGCTTGTCGCGCACCTCCTGCGGTCCGATGACGTGCGAGCCCATGTTCTCGACGATCGTCACCGCCTTCTCGACGAGCTGGGCGTTGGTCGCCAGCACCCCCTTGTCGAGCCAGAGATTGTCTTCCAGCCCGACGCGGACATTGCCGCCGGCCAGCACGGCGGCGGCGACATAGGCCATCTGGTTGCGGCCGAGCGAGAAGGCGGAGAAGGTCCAGTCCTTCGGCACGTTGTTGACCATCGCCATGAAGGTGTTGAGGTCGTCCGGCGCACCCCACGGAATGCCCATGCACAGCTGGACCAGGGCGCCACCTTCCTCGGGAACCGCCTTCAGCACGCCCTCGGCGACGAGCTGCCGGGCGAACCACAGATGGCCGGTGTCGAAGGCCTCGATCTCGGGCCGCACGCCGAGCTTTGTCATCATCGCGCCCATGGCGCGCAGCATGCCCGGCGTGTTGGTCATCACATAATCGGCCTCGGCGAAGTTCATGGTGCCGCAGTCAAGCGTGCAGATCTCGGGCAGACACTGGCGCACATGCTCCATGCGTTCGGTTGCGCCGGCCATGTCGGTGCCCTTTTCCTTCAACGGCAATGGCCGCTCGACATCGCCGAACACCATGTCGCCGCCCATGCCGGCGGTGAGATTCAGCACGACGTCGACTTGCGCGTCGCGGATGCGCTCGGTGACCTCGCGATAGAGATGGAGGTCGCGGCGCGGCGCGCCGGTTTCCGGGTCGCGCACATGGCAGTGGACGATCGCCGCGCCGGCCCTGGCCGCGTCGATTGCGGCGTCGGCGATCTGCCTCGGCGAGCGCGGGATCAGCGGCGAGCGATCCTGCGTGCCGCCTGATCCTGTCACCGCGCAGGTGATGAAGACCTCCCGGTTGGGCTCCAGCGTCATCGCGTTTCACCTCCGCCTTGCCTAGAGCGCGATGATGCCAAAAGCGGCGGCCAGCGTTTGACAGTTTGCGATGGCGCGTTGATATTTTGCGCAATGACGCTGTTTGCCGCCACTACCGAACCGCTGTCGGCCACCGTCCTGGTGGTTTCCGGCTCGTCGCTGATGACGGTCGCCGCAACGATCGATCCGATGCGCGCCTGCAACCGGGTCACGCGGCGACGGCTGTTCGAGTGGCGCCTCGTCACCATCGCCGGCGCGCCGGCGACGCTTTCCTGTGGCTTGCCGCTCGCCGGACAGGGGCCGCTCGGCGGCGAGGCCGGCGGCGACCTGCTGGTGCTGGTCGCCGGCTTCGACGTTCTGGCCCATGTCGATGCGCGCACCTTGACCACGCTTGGCCGGCTCTACGGGCGCTACCGCGCCGTGGCCGGCATCGAGTCGGGCTCATGGATCATGGCGCGCGCCGGCCTGCTCGACGGGCGGGCGGCGACCACCCACTGGGAGGACCTGGAGGACTTCGCCTCGGCCTTCCCGCAGGTCGAGGTGCGCGCCGACCGCTTCGTCATTGACGGCAATCTGTGGTCGGCCGGCGGCGCCTCGCCCGCCTTCGACCTGATGCTCCACCTGATCCGCGGCCGCTACGGTCACCGCACGGCGATGGAGGTGGCGAGCGTCTTCATCTATGACGAGGCGCACGCGGCCACCGACGCCCAGCCGCTGGTCTCGCTCGGGCGGCTCGCCGTGCGCGAGCCGCGCGTCGCCCATGCCATCCGCATCATGGAACAGTCGATCGACCAGCCGCTGACGGCAGCGGCGATCGCCCGCCGGGTCGGAATCTCGGTGCGCCGGCTGGAGACGCTGTTCGGCCGCACGCTCGGCGAGACGCCAGCCGCCTATTTCGCCAAGCTGCGCCTGCAGTCCGCCCGGCGCATGGTGGTGGACACGGCGCTGCCCATGCGCGACATCGCCATCCGCACCGGTTTCTCCTCGCTCTCGGCGTTTTCGCGCGCGTTCAGGGCGCATGCCGGCCTGTCGGGGAGCGGACTGCGCCGCCAGTCGCGCCTCAACCGTCCTGAATAGCCGGCCGGCTGTTGCCTCGACGGCACGGTTAACCGAATATTGGCAAGCAAACCACTCAATGGGGCGACCGATTCGTTGAAACGGGCCGGGCTGCGGCGTAAACAGGCCCGACCCGCAAGGAGGCCAAGGATGCGTGTCAACCCGCTTTTCGCTGCAACCGGCGCCGTACTGGCAGCCCTGGCCGTTGCCACCGTCCCCGTGCCGGGGTTGCAGTCGGCGGCCGAAGCCCAGGTCGCAATCAATGGCCAGCGCGTATTCGAGGGCCAGCGCGTGCCGCGGCCGCAGAACCGCACCGCCGATCCCCGCCTGCGCGCCCAGCCCCTCAACATATTCGAGGCGATGTTCCCCAACCTGATCGAGGAGCGGCTGCGCCGTGAGCGCGAGCTCAATCCGCCGGTCGAGGTGGAGAAGGTCAGCGCCCCCAAATACTACGCTTACAAGGCCGACCCGCTGGTCAAGGTCAACCTCGCCGCGCTGGTGCCGGCGGTCGAGGCCACCGCGGCGCCAGCCGTCGCCGGGCCGGACGCGCTCGACGACGGCGCCGACGTGATGCGGCCGCCGGCGGAGGCGCAAGACCCGGCGCGCGCCGCCTTCGAGCGCGTTGCCGTCCGCTTCGGCGGCATCACGGTGATGGCGGAGGCGCCGGTCGCCAAGGTCGTCGTCGCCCACTATGCCGAAAAGGGTGAAGTGCTGTGGCTCGATGGCGAACTGCGCCCCAACGCCAGGGCGCGGTCCGTTCAGGCGGTGCTGGACGACGCCGGCCGCTTCGGCCTCGACAGTGCCGATTACCGGGTCGAGCCGCCGCAGCATAGCGACGCGGCCGATCTCGCCGAGGCCGATGCGGCCCGTTTCGAGATCGAGATGACCGCGCGCGTGCTGCGCTACGCGCTCGACGCCGCCGGCGGGCGCGTCGACCCCAACCGGATCAGCGGCTATCACGACTTCCCCCAGCGCGGGGTGACCCCGGAAGCGGCGCTGACACGCCTGCTGGCCGGCGGCCTGCCGGCGCGGGTCCTGACCGGCTTCCATCCGGACAACGCGCCTTTCCGGGCGCTGACTGCGGAGCTCGAGCGGCTGTCGCGGGAGGCCGACACGGCCGAGATTGTCACCATCCCGGCCGACATACTGATCAAGCCCGGCGACACCCATGCCGAGATCCCCAACGTGGTGGCGGCGATCAAACGCAAGGGTTCCGACCAGCTGACGACCGAACATGCGGCCGCGCTGGCCGCGGCGACGGGCAACCTCTACTCGCCGGAACTGGTCGTCGCCGTCAAGGCGTTCCAGAAGGAGCAGGGGCTCGGCGTCGACGGCGTGATCGGACGCAACACCGTCTCCAGGCTCACCGATGTGAGCCTGGAGGACAAGCGTCGCCGGGTGGTGCTGGCGCTCGAAAGGTTGCGCTGGCACCCGCATGATCTCGGCGCCACCCGGGTGGTGATCAACCAGCCGGCGTTTCGCGCCTATTTCGTGCGCAACGACAGGACCGAGCTCGACATGCGGGTCATCGTCGGCAAGACGACCAACCAGACCAGCTTCTTCCACGACGTGATCGAGACGGTGGAGTACAATCCCTATTGGGGCATCCCGCGCTCGATCCTGGTCAACGAGTACCTGCCGAAATTGCGCGAGAACCCGGCCTATCTCGACGAGCGCGGCTACGAGGTGACCGACGCCAGGGGGCGGCGCATCCCGTCATCGGCGATCGACTGGTGGCAGGTCGGTTCCAACCCGCAATTCGACGTGCGCCAGTTGCCGGGCGAGGCCAACGCGCTGGGCGAACTGAAGATATTGTTCCCCAACAAGCACGCCATCTACATGCACGACACGCCGACCAAGCCGCTGTTCGAGCGCGACGTGCGCGCCTTCAGCCACGGCTGCGTGCGCCTGGCGCAACCGCGCGAGATGGCCGCCGCCGTGCTCGGCACGACCGTCGACCACATCGCCGGGAAGCTCAAGCAGGGCCATGGCTCGGAGGACGTGACCACGCGCATACCGGTCTATGTCGCCTATTTCACCGCCTGGCCGGACGATGGCGGCAGGGTCGGCTACCATGCCGATATCTACGGCCGCGACGACAAGCTCGCCAAGGCGATCGAGGCGACGGCCGGCGTGCGCCATCCGACAAGCTGAGTCGGGCTCGCAGGCGCCGGCCCGCCGGCGGGCCGCGACCTTTGCGAGACATGCCGGCCTTGGCTCGACCACAAACTTGCCTCAATTTTTCAACGTTTCCTTAAGCGGCGGCCAACCATGATCGGGCCGGTTGTCGCCGGGCTCTCGCGCCTTCGCCGGCGCGGGGCCGGCCGGCGTCGATGCCAAGGAGGGTCATCTTGTTCCGCGTTGCTCTCGCCTCGGCGCCCTTGGCCGCGCTGCTGCTGTCGCTGTTGCCCAGTCGGCCGGCGGTCGCCCTCGAAGCCTACATCTTCCGCGGCGCCGGCGACTTCTCCTTCATCGCCGACGGCCTGACCTTCTCCAACGGCATGGACCGGCTCGGCCGCCAACTGGAGGAATCCGGCATCCGCGCCCGCGTCTTCCGCTGGGAGGCCGGCGAGACGGCCTATCGCGAGATCATGCGGCGCAAGCCGGACGCCGTCGCCCTGATGGGCCACTCGATGGGGGCGCTGACCTCGATCGGCCTCGCCCAGCGGCTGCAGGGATCGGGCATACGCGTCGCCTATATGGGTCTGATCGATATTCCCGGGCCGGTCGGGGCGACGCCTTCCAACGTCGAATGGGCGGAGAATTTCTACCACGCCTATCCGGTCTTCGGCATGCTGACCAGGGGGCCGGGCCACCGCGGCCATGTCGGCAACCACTACATATTCGGCGAGGTCCACATCACGATGGACAAGTCGCCGCGCGTTCACAACGCCATGATTTCGGCGATCTGGCAGGCCGATGCACTCGGTCGTGGCGCCGTGCTGCATGCCTATGCCGACGAGGGCCGGCCGACGACCGTCCGGGCAGGGGAGGCCTTGGCCGCGTCCACCCACGATCCGGTCACCACCGCCTCGGTGCGCGCGCCGGAGCGGCGCCGGCGGGCCAGGCCGGCCAGCGCGCCCGCGCCGATCGAGTGATTTTGATCCTGATCATTTGCTGACCGGCGGCCGCCATAGGATGGTTGGTCCCCACGGCAGCAGTCTGGTCGGGAGGGAGAGTTGGCCGAGCATGTGGAGGGCCGCCCGCGCGCCCCGCAGATCAACGCGGTGACGCCGGGCGACGTCGTGGCGGCACTGAAAAGCGGCATCGCCGATTTCCGGCGCGCGCCGATGTTCGGCCTGTTCTTCGGCGGCATCTATGCCGCCGGCGGGCTGGCGATCCTTTTCTTCCTCTACCAGATAGAGAAGCCGTGGCTGATCTTTCCGATCGCCATCGGCTTCCCGCTGATCGGGCCTTTCGTTGCCGTTGGCCTCTACGAGGTCAGCCGCCGGCTGGCAGCCGGCCAGCCGCTCGAATGGCGTGGCGTCCTTTCCGTGGTGCTGCAGCAGCGCGAGCGCGAGCTGTCGTGGATGGCTTTCGTCGTGCTGTTCGTGTTCTGGGTCTGGCTCTACCAGATCCGCCTGTTGACGGCGATCTTCCTCGGTTTCAAGTCGATGTCGTCGATCCCGGCCTTCCTCGAGGTCGTGACCGGTTCCGGCGAGGGCTTTGCCTTCCTCGCCGTCGGCACCGTGATCGGCGGCCTGCTGGCGCTGGTCCTGTTCTCGACAACGGTGATTGCCATTCCGCTGCTGATGGAGCGCGAATACGATTTCGTCACCGCCATCATCACCAGCGTGACCACCGTGATGCGCAATCCGGTGGCCATGCTCGGCTTCGGGCTGGCGGTCACCATCCTTGCCATCGCCGCCATGATCCCGGTCTTCCTGGGGCTCCTGGTGGTGCTGCCGGTGCTCGGCCACGCGACATGGCATCTCTATCGAAAGGCGATTGCCTGACCGGTGAAAATCGGCCGCCGGGACGCTTATAATCGCCGGCGTCTTCCTTTATCCTGAAAACTCGAATCGTCGCGGGCTGGGGCTCGTCGCGCGAGGGTGACAACAGCCGGAATGGCGGCGACTGGAGGCGGCGAATGGGCGAGGCGGCACCGAAGGAACCGACGATGGAGGATATCCTCGCCTCCATCCGCAGGATCGTCGCGCAGGATGAGGCGCAGCCGGCGGCGCCGGCGCGGCACTCCACGGCCGCGGCACCCGCCGCGACCAGCCGTCCTCCGGCTCCCGCCAGACCGCCGGTGCCGGCCGAGCCGGCCGGCGGCTTCGCCCGCCTGGCGCAGGAGGTCACCAGCCAGATGCCAGCGCGGCCCGGCCAGCCGTCGGCCCGTGGCTCCGAAATCCCGGCCCGCGCCTACGCGGCCGCGAGCCCGGCTCCGGCGCGCACTGCGCCGGCCGCGGCGCCGGCCCCCCGGCCGCCCGTGCCGGCCCATCCCGCCGCCCGGGCCCAAATCGCACCGCGCCCCGAGCCGGCGCGGCCGGCGGCCGAACGGCGGTCCGACCCGCTGGCCGACCTGGGAGGGCGGCCGGCACCGGCGCGCCCGCTCGACCAGCCGGCGCGGGCTCCCGCCAGCCCGGCGGTAACCGATGTCGGCGCCGGCGGCCAGCGGCCGCGCGCCAGTGAGCAGCAGGTCGAGGCGTTCCGCAACGCCCTGGTCTCGCCCGGCACGGAGGCGGCGGTGGAGGAATCGCTCAAGCGGCTGAAGCAGGGGCTGTCCAACAATCTCGACGCCAGGGTCGAGGCGGTGCTGCGGCCGATGCTGCGCGAATGGCTCGACCGCAACCTGCCGGCGCTGGTCGAGAAGCTGGTGCGCGCCGAAATCGAGCGGCTCGCCCGCAAGGGCTAGAAGCGGCCCCCATCCGGACTACCTGGCCGCGACCAAGGCGTCCGGCCGCTCGCTTGCGCGGCGCACGTGAGCGAGCCAGTTGCCGAGCACGCGGGTGCGCTCGAGCGGGTCGCCCACATGCGGCGAGGGGCGGTCGGGAAAGTCGGCCAGTTCCCGGATCGTGCCCGGCAGCGGCGGGCGCGAGGCGACGATGGCGCGGATGTGGTCGAGGTCGAACTCCGGATGCGGCTGCAGGCCGAGGAAGTCGATGCCGCCCTCGCGATAGGCGAAGGCCTGAACCTCGCAGACCGCGTTGCGGGCCAGGTGCACCGCGCCCGGCGGCAGCATGGCGACATGATCGCGGTGGAGCGTCGGCTGGTCGAAGCGGTCGGGCATGCCGGCAAAGCCCCAATGCGCGCGGCCGGCCGGGGTCAGCGCGATGTCGCGGGCGACGCCGATCTCCGAACCGTTCGGGTTGGCCTCGACCCTGCCGCCGAGCACGACCGCCGCCGCCTGCAGGCCCCAGCAAGAACCGATGACCGGGCGGCCGGCGGCGAGCAGGCGTTCGAGCAGATCAAGATAGGGCCGCGCCTCCGGTTGGCCGGCCGACCACGGCACGCCTGAGCCGGCGAGCGCGATGCCGTCGAAGGCGGCGGGGTCGACGGCGGATCGGCCGCTCTCGGGCGCCAGGGCGAACAGCGTGGTGAAGCGGGCTTCGGGCGCATGCAGCGCCAGCGCCGCGCGATAGGTCTCGTGGCCTTGCCGGCGGCCGGCCGCACGTGCCGCTGCGAGCACGGCGGGCGGGTTGCCCTCGACGATCAGGATGTCCAAACGGTTCCACCCCACAACCCGGCGGGCGGCCCCGGGCCGACACCAGCAGGCTCCGCGCCGCCATTGACTTGTCGGTCGGCTTTCGCTTTACAGCGCGGGGCGCGTCCCGGCGCGCCGGCATCGGCGCCGCGAGCGCTGACGAGGAACCTCGCACAAGACATCGGCGCCGCCAAGCGGTGAAAACAACCATGCTCGACAAGACCTATGACGCGGCGTCGATCGAGCCGCGCATCGCGCGCAGATGGCAGGAAGCCAACGCCTTCAGGGCCGGGGCCGGCGCCAGGCCGGGAGCCCGGCCCTACGCGATCGTCATTCCGCCGCCCAATGTCACCGGCTCCCTGCACATGGGCCATGCCCTCAACAACACGCTGCAGGACGTGCTGGTGCGCCATCAGCGCATGCGCGGCCGCGACGTGCTGTGGCAGCCGGGTCTCGACCATGCCGGCATCGCCACGCAGATGGTCGTCGAGCGTCAGCTCATGGAGCGCCAGGAGCCGGACCGGCGCGCGCTCGGCCGCGACAAGTTCATCGAGCGGGTGTGGCAGTGGAAGGAGGAATCGGGCGGGCTGATCCTCAACCAGCTCAAGCGGCTCGGCGCCTCCTGCGACTGGAGCCGCGAGCGCTTCACCATGGACGACGGGCTATCGACGGCGGTGGTCGAGGTGTTCGTCCGCCTCTACAAGGAAGGCCTGATCCACAAGGACAAGCGGCTGGTCAACTGGGACCCGAAGCTGCTCACCGCCATCTCCGACCTCGAGGTCGAACAGATCGAGACCAGGGGCAGCCTGTGGCATTTCCGCTATCCGCTCGCCGACGGCGTCACCTACGAGCACCCCTTCGTCATCGGTGAGGACGGCGCCCGGCGCGACTGGAAACCGTCGGACGGAGCGCCGGCCGGCCACGAGACGCGCGACTATATCGTCGTCGCGACGACCCGGCCGGAAACGATGCTCGGCGACACCGGGGTGGCCGTCCATCCTGAGGACCCGCGCTACCGCGCGCTGGTCGGCAAGTTCGCGGTGCTGCCGCCGGTCGGCCGGCGCCTGCCCATCGTCGCCGACGAATATCCCGACCCGGAGGCCGGCACCGGCGCGGTGAAGATGACGCCGGCGCACGATTTCAACGACTTCGAGGTCGGCAAGCGCCGCAAGCTGCCAGCGATCAACGTGCTCGCGCCCGACGCCAGCATCGCCATCCTCGGCAATGAGGAGTTCCTGGCCGAGGCCGAGGCCACCCCGGCGCGGCAGGCCTTGTGGGAGGCGCTCAACGGGCTCGACCGGTTCGCGGCGCGCGAGCGCATTGTTGCCTTCATGGAACAGGAGGGCTGCCTCGACCGCGTCGAGGCGCACACCCACATGGTGCCGCATGGCGACCGGGGTGGCGTGCCGATCGAGCCGTTCCTGACCGACCAGTGGTATGTCGACGCGGCGACGCTCGCCCGCCCGGCGATCGCCAGCGTGCGCGAAGGCCGCACCCGTTTCGTGCCGAAGAACTGGGAGAACACCTATTTCAACTGGATGGAGAACATCCAGCCCTGGTGCATCTCGCGCCAGCTGTGGTGGGGCCACCAGATACCGGCATGGTACGGGCCGGACGGCACCATCTTCGTCGAGCGGACGGAGGAGGAGGCGCTGGAAGCGGCCATCCAGCACTACATGGCCCATGAGGGGCCGTGGAAGGCCTGGGTCCAGGACAAGCTCGAGGACTTCAGACCGGGCGAGATCATCGAGCGCGACGAGGACGTGCTCGACACCTGGTTCTCCTCGGCACTGTGGCCATTCTCCACCCTGGGGTGGCCCGACGAGACGCCGGAACTGGCGCGCTACTATCCGACCGACGTGCTGGTCACCGGCTTCGACATCATCTTCTTCTGGGTCGCGCGCATGATGATGATGGGCCTGCATTTCACCCGCAATGAAGCGGGCGAGCCGCAGGAGCCGTTCCACACCGTCTATGTCCACGCGCTGGTGCGTGACAAGTTCGGGCAGAAGATGTCGAAGTCGAAGGGCAACGTCGTCGACCCGCTCGAACTGATCGACGAATATGGCGCCGACGCCCTGCGCTTCACGCTGGCGATCCTGGCCGCGCAGGGCAGGGACGTCAAACTCGATCCCTCGCGCGTCGCCGGATACCGCAATTTCGGCACCAAGCTGTGGAACGCCGCCCGCTTCGCGCTCATCAACGGGGCGAGGCGCGATCCCGGCTTCGAGGCCGGTGACGCCCGCCTGACCATCAACCGCTGGATATTGACGGAACTGTCGCGCACCGTCACCGAAGTGACCGAGGGGATCGAGAAGTTCCGCTTCAATGACGCGGCGGGCGCCATCTACCGCTTCGTCTGGAGCAGCTTCTGCGACTGGTATGTCGAACTGCTGAAGCCGGTCTTCGCCGGCAAGGACGAGGGGGCCAAGGCCGAAGCGCGGGCCTGCGCCGCCCATGTGCTCGACGAGACCTGCAAGCTGCTGCACCCTTTCATGCCGTTCCTGACCGAGGAACTGTGGTTGCGCACGGGCGAGGAAGCGGGCGGGCGGGCGACGCTCATCTGTCACGCCCCCTGGCCGGAGGCCGACGTCAGCGACGCGGCGGCCGCGGCCGAGGTCAATTGGCTGATCGAGCTCGTCTCCGAAGTCCGTTCGGTTCGGGCTGAGATGAACATCAAGCCGTCGCAGGTGATGCCGCTCGCCGTCGTCGACGCCAACGAGGAAACGCGCCGGCGCCTAGCCATCCATGCCCCGGCGATCCACCGCCTCGCCCGCGTCGACCCTGTCGAGCTGGCCGAGCGGGCGCCGGCGTCCTCGGCGCAGATCGTGATCGGCGAGGCGACCGCCTGCCTGCCGCTCGAAGGCATCATCGATTTCGCTGCCGAGCGGGCGCGGCTGCGCAGGGAGGTCGCCCGCCTCGAAGGCGAGATCAGGCGCCTCGAAGGCAAGCTCGGCAACGAGAAGTTCGTCGCCAACGCCCCGGTCGAGGTGGTCGAGGAGGAGCGCGACAAACTCGCCGGATATCGCGATCAACTCTCGCGCACGGCGCGGGCGCTGAAGCGCGTGACGGCGTAGTTTTCCTGAGTAACCGCGTCGGTTTGGCACTTGACGCGACCCTACTGCTGCCGGCTAACTGGCCGCAACTACAAGGCGGCCGCGGCAACGCAGTTGCGTGCCGCCCCCGGGGAGGAACCATGAACCGGTGCAGGCAGCACGCCATCGCCGCGACCATGGGCGCCATGGCGGCCGGACTGGCCGGCGCCGGCGCGCTGGCCGGCGGCTATGACACCGGCGAGCGCGACTGGGATTTCCTGTTCCAGGAGCAGCCGGTCGCCGCCGAGGCCGAAATCCGATACGTCAATCCGCAGCGGCGGATCACGGGCATCACCGGCGTATTCGGGCCGAGCGCCGACACCGACGAGGCGGCGGCCTTCTCGATTCCGCGCTACGGCATGGCGGTGCGGGTCGGCGACCATCTGCGCTGCCTGGCGAGCTACCGCGAGCCTTGGGGCGGGCATGCCGACTACGGCACCACCTGGACCTACGCGGCCTCGGCGGTCGAACAGCATTTCTCCTCTTCCGACCACGGCCTGACCTGCGCGCTGTCGGCGCCGCTGGACGCCGGCCGGCTGAGCCTGGTCGCCGGCTATTCGCATCAGGAAATCCGCTACGAACTCGTCCAGTTCTTCGGGCCTGCCGGCTTCGCCAATACCGATGTCAGCGACTCAAGTCACGGCTGGCGGGCGGGCGTCGCCTACGAGATTCCCGAATACGCGCTGCGCATGAGCCTGATCTACAATTCACAGGTCGACTACGACATGACGGGCGTCGTCACCAATCCGCTCGGCTATTCCGGCCCGGTATTCGGCGAAATCGCCATGCCGCAATCGGCCGAATTGCGCTTCCAGTCCGGCGTGGCGCCGGGCTGGCTGGCGTTCGGATCGGCCAAATGGACCGACTGGAGCGTCGCCCGCAACATGCCGTTGTGCCCGGTCGGCCTGCCGGTCTGCACGCAAGCCTTCGCCGCCAGCGCGCTGACGCTCTTGTGGCAGGACACGTGGACGCTGACCGCCGGCGCCGCCCATCAGTTCTCCGAGGCCTTCGCAATGGCCGCCAATCTCACCTGGGATCAGGGCGCCAGCGCTGGCTTCACCTCGCAGACCGACACCTGGATCGCCGGGCTGACGGCGGTGCTGCGGCCTTCGGCCAATGCCGAACTGAAGCTCGGCGGCGCGGTGGGCCTGATGACCGGCGGCACGCTGTCGACGGCAATTCTCGCCGACGGCTCCCCGAACCCGGTCGGCTACACCGCCAGTTTCGGCGACGATTGGCTCTATTCCCTGAGCGCCGGCCTGATCCTGCGGTTCTGACCCCGTCCGGCGCCGGAGGGACGGGCCGGTTCAGACCTTGCGCAGCACGATCACCCATCCGGTCAGCCCAGTCCCGCGAATGTGGTCGCCATGCGCCTGGCTGACGCGTTGCAGCCGGCCATCGGCGGCGAGCGTGTCGATGCGGGCGGTGAGCGAGCCTTCCTGGAAGAAATGGTCGTTGAGGCCGATGACGATCGGCGCGCCCGGGGCGGTCAGCCGCAGGAACTCGTCGAGCGCGGCCGGCGCGACATGGCCGTAGGAGAAGATGCCGACGGCGGTCAGCGCGCCATACTCGCCTTCGCGGGCATCGATCGGCGGCTGGTTGAGGTCGGCGCGGAACACCTTGGAATAGACGCCGCGCCGGAATGCCTTCTCCAGCATGCCGGTCGAAAAATCGCAGCCGTCGACATGGGTGAAGCCGGCTTGCGCCAGCGCCAGGCCGGACAGGCCGGTGCCGCAGCCCACATCGAGGACGCGCTGCCTACGGTCGGGCAGGTGGCTGACCAGCGCCTGCGCGCAGCGCAGCGGCTGCTGGTATTCGTTCTCGGTCAGCTCCTCGTCATAGACCTCGGCCCACCGATCGTAGAAGTCGCGCGTCTCCTCCTGCGTGCGGCTGTCGTAGGCGCTCCCCAGGAAACGTTCCTTGGCCATCGTCACCTCCTCGCAGAGAGAGCCATCTTCCCCCACATCGTGACCGAATTGCAACAGTCGGCGGACGAGTCATTGGCTATAAGGCCCAGCGGTCCGGGGCCGTGGTCAACCGCCCATTTTCAGCCACAAAACCGGATCAGGTCGTTGCCTGCCTGCTGGAACGGACGCTTGGCCGGGCCGGCGGACATACCGGGTCTGGCCCGCAACCGACCGACAACAACAACGGCGCCCGACTGCCTGAAAATCGGACAATTGCGGCGCAGATGATTGTCGGCCCGCCGCCGGCAGCAAAGCTAGCGCGCGGCGGGCGGAACCCGGGGGGAACAGGGAATGGACGCCAAGGTCGACAAGCCAGTCATCGACAAGTCGCGGCTGCCGAGCCGCCATACGACAGTCGGACCGGCGCGGGCGCCGCACCGTTCATACCTCTATGCGATGGGGCTGTCGGCCGAGGAGATCGCCCAGCCGCTGGTCGGCGTTGCCTCGTGCTGGAACGAGGCCGCGCCCTGCAACATCTCGCTGATGCGCCAGGCGCAGGTGGTCAAGAAGGGTGTGGCCGCCGCCCACGGCACGCCGCGCGAATTCTGCACGATCACCGTCACCGACGGCATCGCCATGGGCCACCAGGGGATGAAGGCGTCGCTGGTCAGCCGCGAGGTGATCGCCGACTCGGTCGAACTGACCATGCGCGGCCACTGCTATGATGCACTCGTCGGCCTCGCCGGCTGCGACAAGAGCCTTCCGGGCATGATGATGGCGATGGTCCGCCTCAACGTGCCGTCGATCTTCATCTATGGCGGCTCGATCCTGCCGGGCTCCTTCCGCGGCCGCCAGGTAACCGTCCAGGACCTGTTCGAGGCGGTCGGCCAGCATTCGGTCGGCCAGATGAGCGATGAGGACCTGACCGAACTGGAGCAGGTCGCCTGCCCGTCGGCGGGCTCGTGCGGCGCCCAGTTCACCGCTAACACAATGGCCACCGTCGCCGAGGCGATCGGCCTGGCGCTGCCCTATTCGTGCGGCGCGCCGGCGCCTTATGAAATCCGCGACCGCTTCTGTTACGCCTCCGGCGAAAAGATCGTGGAGTTGATCGCCGACAACATCCGTCCGCGTGATATCGTCACCCGCAAGGCGCTGGAAAACGCCGCGGCGGTGGTGGCGGCCACCGGCGGCTCGACCAACGGCGCGCTGCACCTGCCGGCGATCGCGCACGAGGCGGGGATCGACTTCGACCTGTTCGAGGTTGCCGAAATCTTCAGGAAAACGCCCTACATTGCCGACCTCAAGCCAGGCGGCCGATACGTCGCCAAGGACATGTTCGAGGCGGGCGGCATTCCGATGCTGATGAAGACGCTGCACGAGCACGGCCATCTTCACGGTGACGTGATGACGGTCACCGGCCGCACTTTGGCCGAAAACATGACCCACATCAGATGGAATCCCGATCAGGACGTCGTGCGTCCTGCCAACCAGCCGATCACCAGGACCGGTGGCGTGGTCGGGCTCAGGGGCAACCTTGCGCCGGACGGCGCGATCGTCAAGGTCGCCGGCATGCGCAACCTGAAGTTCGCCGGGCCGGCGCGCTGCTTCGATTCGGAGGAGGCGTGCTTCGAGGCCGTGAACAGCCGCAACTACAAGGAAGGCGAGGTGCTGGTCATCCGCTACGAGGGGCCCAAGGGCGGTCCCGGCATGCGCGAGATGCTGGCGACGACGGCGGCGATCTACGGCCAGGGCATGGGCGACAAGGTGGCGCTGATCACCGACGGCCGCTTTTCCGGGGCGACGCGCGGCTTCTGCATTGGCCATGTCGGGCCGGAGGCGGCGGTCGGCGGGCCGATCGGACTGATCGAGGACGGCGACATCATCGAGATCGATGCCGAGAACGGCACGCTCGATGCGCGGCTGAGCGAGGCCGAGCTGGCCGCGCGGGCGAAACGATGGCAACCGCGCCAGACCGACTATCAGTCCGGCGCGATCTGGAAATACGCCGAGATGGTGGGCAGTGCCCGCAGGGGCGCGGTCACCCATCCCGGTGCAGCGAAAGAAACCCACTGCTATGCGGATATCTGAGCAGATAGCGGCTGTTGTCCTGTGTGCCGGGCTGCTGCTTCCGGCCGCCGCCGAGCCGGCGCGGGCGTTCGATCCCGAAAAGGTGTTCGAGGGCCAGAAGCCGTCGCCGCTGGCGCTGTGGAAATATTTCTTCTCGGCCAGGAAGAAGGGCCAGGAGGAAGAGGCGATCGACGTGCTGCGTTATGCCGCCGAGCAGGGCAGCCACGCCGCGCAGTGGAAGCTCGGCCGCATGTACCAGACCGGCGACGGGGTGGAAAAGAACGCGGCCACCGCATTCAGCTTCTACAAGCAGGTGGTCGACAGCTACACCGACGCGCGGCCTGGCACGCCCGACTGGCAGTTCACGGCGAACGCCATGGTGGTCGTCGGCCGTTATTACCGGGACGGCCTGCCCGAGGCGGGCATAGCCCGCAACCCGGTCGAGGCGCAGGTGATGTTCACCACAGCGGCGACCTATTTCGACCATCCGGACGCCCAGTACGAACTGGCGCGCATGTATCTGGAAGGCGAGAACTCGCGCTATGACGGCATCCAGGCGGCGCGCATGCTCAAGGCGGCCGCCGACCAGGGGCATGTCGGCGCCGAGGCGCTGCTCGGCCAACTGCTCTATGACGGAAAGTACCTGCGCCGCGACCCGGTACGCGGCCTGTCGATGATGATGAACGCGCGCCGCCGTGCCACCGGCGCCGATGCCGGCTGGATCTCGGCCTTGCAGGAGGAAGCCTTCGCGCTTGCCAGCGAGGACGAGCGCCGGGCCGCCGTCGCCCTCGTCCAGTCGGTACCCGCCACGCAATAGCGCCGGTGGCCCCTCGACGCCCGATCCGATCCGACAGACTACTACCGCTGGACCGTGCTCCACGGCCCGACCAGTTGCGCCGTCGGGCAGGGCTGGTCGAGGAAGGTCCAGCTGGTGTTGTTGAGGAACTTCTCACAGCGGGCCAGTCGCGCCCCGCTGGACGTGCGGATGCAGGCCGTCTGCCCCTCCAGCACGTCGCCGCCCTCATAGCGGCAGGTGCAGTCGGCACGCGCGCCACCGGCGGCCGAAAGGCCGGCGATCAGGGCCGCGGCGAGGGCAACGCGCTTCATGACCGCGAAGGAAACGCCCGAATCGGGCGCTTGTCAAATCGGCACCCGCCAAGCGATTGCCGCGTTTAGCTGAGCGGGTACCGCAATATGGCGGCCACTGGCGCGCGTCCGGGGATGTCGTCCCTGCGGACCCCGAGCACGCGTGCTCCTGAAAGAAGGGCCCGTCCGGCGATCTCGTCGACGACGCCGTAGCTTGTCGCCCCGGGCGCATCCGCCAGCGTGACGCGACCATCCCGTTCGTCGATGGTGCCGGGAATGCTCTCGTCGATATCGACAAGCAGGGCTTCGATCGCGCCAAACGTGGCTGCGCGCGCGGCAAGCGCAATGTCGGCAGTCGCGCGCCCCTCGCCGGTGCGCGTCCGGTAGAGCGATTTCAGCGCGGCGATCTCATCAGAATACAGCTGATCAAGAATTGAGCGGGCCCGTTGTGCGAGTTCCAATTCGGTCATGTCGTCCGGGCTTGTCGATATCGTCTGTGCGGCGAGTTGCGGGTATGTGTTGATGGAGCGAAAAATGGCGTCAAGAGGCGCGACGGCTGCCAGAACGAGCGGCGTTTGGCGTCCAGCGAGCACGCTGCGCAGTGCCTGGTCCACCTGGCGCGCATAAAGGCGAAGCAGCACCTTCTGGCCCTCGGAACCGTGAATCCGGCCGCTTGGCGAGCGGTCGCGGACCGACGCCCTGCGTACGGCGCTGGCGGCATCCTTGGGCAGATCACCGACCTTCACGATTTGCGGCGGCAGACCCGGGATCACCTCGAGCAAGCGCGCCGAGCCTTGAGACAAGGCGAGCACCAATGCCTCATGCGGAAACGTGAGGGCCCGCAGCAATGGCTTGAGATGGAAGCGGTCCGACACTTCGGCAAATGGCTGAAGCTTGTTCGGAAGCCGAAAGGTTCTCATTGCCTCCGGGGTCACCAGGATCGCAAGGCTGTTGGCCTGGAAGCGCCAGAACTCATCGTCATCGATCAGATCGCCAATCTGCTCTTCGACCGCCGCGATGCCCTGCTTGCTGGCGCCAGCGCCACGCAGCTGCTCGACCGCGGTCTTCAGCATGTTCTTGAGCTCGACGCGGTCCGCCTCGGCCTGCTGGGTCAGCGGCGTGGTGCGCAGATAGATCGAGACACATATTGCGTTTCTGGTCGTCGTCAGCGCCTTGAATTCCGGCATTGTGGGGATATCGACGTACAGCATCGGCGGCTCCCTCTTTCATAACGGTTTAGCCAGTCAAGAAAATTCCATTCTCACGCATTTGCTCATGCCGACCCGGCCGACTGGTGGCTCATGCCGGTTCGACCGCGAGTTCGGCCCAGACGGGAACATGGTCGGAGGGCTTCTCCCAGGCACGGGTGAAGCTGTCGATCGCCGCGGCCTTCAGCCGCCCCGCCGCTTCCGGCGACAGCAGCAGGTGGTCGATGCGGATGCCGTTGTTCTTCTGCCAGGCGCCGGCCTGATAGTCCCAGAAGGTGTAGGTCTGCGCTGCGTCGGTGACGCAGCGGACGGCATCGTAGAAGCCCAGATGCAGGAGCCGGCGAAAGGCCCGCCGGCTTTCGGGCCGGAACAGGGCGTCGGCCTCCCACGCGTTCGGATCGTGGCAGTCGTCGGGCTCCGGGATGACGTTGTAGTCGCCGGCCAGCACCAGCGGCTCCTCCTGCGCCATCCGCTCGCCGGCCCATTGGTGCAGGCGCTCCATCCAGGCGAGCTTGTAGGCGAACTTGTCGGTGCCGACGGGGTTGCCATTCGGCAGGTAGAGCGAGGCCACCCGCAGGGCGCCGCCCGTGACCGAGAACACCGCCTCGATGAAGCGGGCTTGTTCGTCGCCGTCGTCGCCGGGCAGGCCGCGGGCGATCTCGTCGAAGGGCAGCCGCGACAGGATGGCGACGCCGTTGAAGCCCTTCTGGCCGTGGGTGGCGACATTGTAGCCGAGCGATTCGACGGCCTCGCGCGGGAAGCCATCGTCGAGGCTCTTGATCTCCTGCAGGCAGACGATGTCCGGGCGTGCCTGGCCGAGCCAGGCAGTCAGGCTGTCAAGGCGCGCCTTGACGCCGTTGATGTTCCAGGTGGCGATCTTGAGCATGGTTCGGCCCTCGCAGCATTTGCGGGCCATTGATGCACGCGGCGCGCCGGCGGGGCAATGGCGGGGCGACACTCGCACGACAAGGCCCGGCGTGGGGTCGCCGGGCCTTGCCTTGGGAGGATGCGGGGCGAATGCGGTCCCGCAGCGCTATCCGCGTGGGCCGTCGCAGGACATCGGGAACGGGCAGGGCACGCCCTGCGGCAGCGGCTTGGGCTGCACGGTCTTCGGCCTGTCGGGCCGCCGGCGGTCCGGTTCGCGTTTCGGCGGCCGCTTGACCACCCTCGGATCGGACGGCTCGGCGTCCGGATAGGGCAACTTGCGGTCGCGGTAGTCGCGGTGCCGCCGATCGCGGTAGTCTCGGTGCCGACGGTCGTCCTTGCCATAGTAGCGGTCGCGATAGCGGGGCTGGCCATACCAGTAGCGCGGATAGTCCGGATAGATTTCGACCGTGGGCGGCACCACCACGACCGGCGGCGGTGCCGGCCGGTACACCTCTTGGCGCACATAGGCGAGATAGATGGCGGAGACCCAGCCTTCCATTCCGCGCCAGCCGACCATGCACCAGTTGACCACCTCGTTGCAGTAGAGCACCTCGACGGCGGCTCCGCCCGGGATCGTGGTGTAGCGGGGGTATTCGACGCCCGGCCCCTGACGCAGGTTGAGGTCGGTGGTCACATAGGCCGGCGCGGCGCCGAGACCGACGGCGGGCGCAAGGGTCGCGGCGGCAAAGGCGGCGATCGCGATCAGTTTCCTTATCATCGTGCTTCTCCCGGCGCGCGGCGGGCGCCTTTTCGATTGGCGCCGATGCTAGCGGATCAAACTGAACCGAAGCTGAATGGCTCGAGCCGATGCGGCGGGGCGCTCAGACCGCGAAGCTGGTGCCGCAGCCGCAGCTTGCCACGGCGTTCGGGTTGCGGATCTGGAAGGACTGTCCCATCAGGTCGTCGACGAAATCGACCTGCGAGCCCGCCATGTACTGGATCGACACCGCGTCGATCAGCACGATGGCGCCGTCGCGCTCGATGACCAGGTCATCGTCGGCGCGGTCGTCCTTGACGAGGTCGTACTGGTAGGAGAAGCCGGAGCAGCCGCCGCCGGTGACCGAGATGCGCAGCGCGTCGCAAACCTTGTCGGCGGCGAGGATCGCGGCGATGCGGCGGATGGCCGCGTCGCTGACGGTGACCTGCGGCCTGTCGAGAACGTCGGTGTGCATCGGTTTCTCCTGAAAGCAGACCGAATCTAGGCCCCGGCGGTAGCCAGTTCAAGCATCGGCTTCACCTTCATTCCAGGGCGCCGTTGCGCTAAGGCTGATGAAAGGACATGGGAGCGCGCGGCAGCTTGTTCGACGAGATTTCCTTCGGCCGGGAGGGGCTGGCGGCCTATGCCTGCCACTGGCGCGCCAGCCGCGGACGGCTTTTTGCCGAGGCGCCGAGCCCGACACGCTCGCCATTCCAGCGCGACCGCGACCGCATCGTCCACTCGACCGCCTTTCGCCGGCTGAAATACAAGACCCAGGTCTTCGTCTTCCACGAGGGCGATCACTACCGCACCCGGCTGACCCACTCGATCGAGGTGGCCCAGATCGCCCGCGCGCTCGCCCGCGCCCTGCGCGTCGACGAGGACCTCGCCGAGGCGCTGGCGCTCGGCCACGATTTCGGCCACACCCCGTTCGGCCACACCGGCGAGGAGGCGCTGGACGAACTGATGACCGGCCATGGCGGCTTCGACCACAACGCCCAGTCGCTCAGGATCGTTACCAAGCTCGAACGCCGCTACGCCGAATTCGATGGCCTCAACCTGAGCTGGGAAACCCTCGATGGCCTGGTCAAGCACAACGGGCCGCTGATCGGTCCCGACGGAAGCGGGCGGGCGGGGCCGCTGCCGCTGCCGATCGCCGAATTCAACGAATTCTACGATCTCGACCTGGCGCGCCATTCCGGCCTCGAGGCGCAATGCGCGGCGATCGCCGACGACATCGCCTACAACGCGCACGACCTCGACGACGGTCTGCGCGCCGGGCTGTTCGACCTCGATGCGCTGGCCGCGCTGCCGGTGGTCGGCGACATCCTGGCCGAAGTGCGGCACCGCTATCCGGGCCTCGACCCGCAGCGGACCACCAACGAGGTGGTGCGCCGCCAGATCACGCGCATGGTGGAGGACGTGCTGGTCCGCTCCTTTGCCGAGATCGCCGCGCTCGACCCCGGCAGCGAGGAGGATGTGCGCGGCGCCGGGCGCACGCTGATCGGCTTCGGCCCGGAAATGGCCGCCGCCGATCGGGCGATCAAGGCCTTCCTGCACGTCCACGTCTACCGCGCCCCGTCGGTGATGCGCATCCGCGCCAACGCGCGCGCCATCGTGCGCGACCTGTTCGAGGCCTATTTCTCCGGCCGCGCGCAGATGCCCAATGAATGGGGCATCGACTGGCGTGAAGCGGCCGGCCGCCTGGCCGAACAGAAGCGTGCCCGCCTGGTCGCCGATTTTCTCGCCGGGATGACCGACCGCTACGCGCTGGTCGAGCACCAGCGACTGTTTGACGTCACCCCGGACTTGCGTTAGCCACCGGTCTCCCGGGATTCCCGAAGGACAAGGCGGTGCTGCCGCCGGACAGGCCCCCGCATGAACCTATTCCTCGAATTCGAGAACAAGATCAGGAAAATCCTGGAAGGTATTGATTTCGGGCACAGCACCGCGCCGGATTTCGGCCGTGTGACGGTTGAACCGCCGCGTGATCCGGCGCATGGCGACCTCGCCGCCAATGCGGCGCTGGTGGTCGCCAAGCAAGTCGGCATGAATCCGCGCCAGCTCGCCCGGATGATCGCCGATGCGCTGGCCCGCGACCCGGCTGTCGCCAGCGCCGAGATTGCCGGTCCCGGCTTCATCAATGTGCGGCTGTCGCAGCGTTTCTGGGCTGACCAGCTCGCGTCGATGCTGGCGGCAGGCGCCGGCTACGGCCGTTCGGCAATCGGCGCCGGGCGAAAGGTGAATGTCGAATACGTCTCGGCCAATCCGACCGGGCCGATGCATGTCGGCCACTGCCGCGGCGCCGTCGTCGGCGACGCGCTCGCCAACCTGCTCGCCTTCGCCGGCTACGCGGTGACGCGCGAGTATGTCATCAACGATGCCGGCGTGCAGATCGACGTGCTCGCCCGATCGGTGGAACTGCGCTACCGCGAGGCGCTGGGCGAGACGATCGGCGCGATCCCCGCCGGCCTTTATCCGGGCGACTATCTGCGGCCGGTGGGCGAGGCGCTGGCGGCCGAGTTCGGCGCGGCGCTGAAGACGATGCCCGACGCCGAACGCATGGCGCTCCTGCGCGAGCGTTCGGTCGCCGCGATGATGGGCCTGATCCGCGAGGACCTGCACGCGCTCGATGTCCACCACGACGTGTTCTTCTCCGAGCGGACGCTGCACGACAAGCGGGACGGAGTGTCGGCGATCGACCGGATGATCGAGGAAATGCGGGCGCGCGGCTTCGTCTACGAGGGCAGGCTGCCGCCGCCCAAGGGCGAATTGCCCGAGGACTGGGAGGACCGTGAGCAGACGCTGTTCCGGTCGACCGAGGTCGGTGACGACATGGACCGGCCGCTGGTCAAGTCCGACGGCAGCTACACCTATTTCGCCGCCGACGTCGCTTACTTCAAGGACAAGCACGACCGCGGCTTCGACCGCATGGTCTATGTGCTGGGCGCCGACCATGGCGGCTATGTCAAGCGGCTGAGGGCGGTGGCGCGCGCGATCGCCGGCGACGAGAATGTCCTTGACGTGCTCCTGTGCCAGCTTGTGCGCCTCTTCCGTGACGGCGAACCGGTGAAGATGTCGAAGCGCTCCGGCGACTTCGTCACGCTGCGTGAGGTGGTCGACGAGGTCGGGCGCGACGCGGTGCGCTTCATGATGCTCTACCGCAAGACCGAGGCGCCGCTCGACTTCGACTTCGCCAAGGTCACGGAGCAGTCGAAGGACAATCCGGTGTTCTATGTCCAGTACGCCCATGCCCGCACCCGCTCGGTGTTCCGCCAGGCGGGCGAGGAGATGCCGAGGCTCGACACCTCCGACGCGGCGCTGGCCGGCGCCGACCTGTCGCTGTTGACCGACCGCGGCGAGATCGGCCTCATCGCCAAGATGGCCGCCTTTCCCCGGCTGATCGAGCAGGCCGCGCGCGCCGACGAGCCGCACCGCGTCGCCTTCTACCTCTATGAACTGGCCACGGAGCTGCACCAGCATTGGAGCCGTGGCAAGGAGCTGCCGGAATTACGGTTTATTAACCAAGAAAATGCCAGATTGACGCTGGCGAGACTGGCGGTGCTGCGTGCCTTGTCATCGGTTCTCGCCGCCGGGCTGGCCATTGTCGGGGCCAGCGCGCCTGAGGAGATGCGGTGACGAATTGCGTCGATCGGACAAATTCCTGACCGATTCTGCGCGCAAGGGGTACGGAAAGGCTCGGAGGCGCCACGGCGTCATTGCCGTTTCCGGCAGGGGATGACAGGTTAGCGTGATGACCGATCAGAACAGCGCGGCCCGCGGATATGCCTACGACATGAACGACGAAGACCCGCTTGAGGAACTGGCGCGCATCGTCGCGAGCGGCCCGGCCCGCCAGCCGCAGCGCTCCGTACCGTCGCCGCAGCCCCAGCGTGGCGCGGCGTTGCCCCAACCGCAGCGCGCCGCCGCCCAGCCGCAGTGGCCGCAGGAGCGCGCTGCCGTCGCTCCGGCACCGGTGGAGGCCGGTGCTGAGGAACCGCATTCGAGCTTTGCCTTCGACATCGAGGCCGAACTACTGCGCGAACTGGAGGGTCCGGCGGCGGCGCGGAACAGTTTTGCCGAGACCCTGGAGCGGGTCGAGGCCGAACCCGCGACCACCCACCGCGACACCGCCACCCGGGACGAGCCCGCGGCCGAACCGGACGGTGAGGACGCCGACGGCGAGATCGATTCCTCGCTCGAGGACCAGCTCATGGCGGAACTGGGTTTCCACGGCTTCGACGACACGGCCGTGGAAAACGACCCGGTGCGCCGGATACGGGACGAGGAGCGTCGCGGCGACGAGCCGATCGACCTGGCGCGCGAGTTCCAGGAGGCGTTCCGCTCCGAACTTGCCGTTGGCCGCGCCGCCGATGCCCTGAACCGCAATGCCGAACTTGCCGAGCGCTCGCCCGACAAGGAGATCGAGGAACTGTTCGGCTCCCTTCCCATGGCCGACTGGACCGGCGGTCATTCGAGTTCGCTCGACGCCGACATCGCCGCGCTGGAGGCAACGGTTGCCCACGGCCCGGCCTATGCCGGTGATCCAGCCGACGAAAGTCATTCCGGGAGCCTGCACCGGGAAGACTACGGCGGCGAGGCCGACTGGCCGTCGCCGGCTCACGGCGATCCGACCGCCGACCCGGCCTTCGTTGCCGCATTCGAGCAGGAGCTGACGCAGGCGCAGCCGGCACCGGCCTATGCCGATCACGAGCAATGGCAGGAGGAGCCGCGCGCCGCCAGCCCCACGCAGGACGCGCGCCGCTTCGACAGCGAACGCGATCTGGAGGCCCATTTCGCCTCCGCCTTCGCCCAAGAACTCGATTTCGACGACGAACCGCCCCAGCCGGCGGCGCGCGCCGACGCGCGAGCGATGGCTCCGGTCGGGTCGCGCCACGCCGAGGCCGAGGAAGCGCCGGCCTATCACGATGCCGACGATGATGGCGAGGACGACGTCGCCACGGTCATGACGACCCGGCCCGCCGTGCAGCGCGGCGGCTTCCGCCTGGCCGGGATCGCGCTCGGCGTGGCCCTGGTCATTGGCCTCGGCGCCGTCAGCTATGGCTATTTCAGCTCCGGTGGCTCGTCCGAGTCGGAGCCGGTGGTCGTCAAGGCCGACACCGACCCGGTCAAGGTCAAGCCGGATGACCCGGGCGGCACCAAGGTCGCCAACCAGGACCAGGCCGCCTATGAACGGATTTCCGGCAAGTTCGAGCCGGAGGCAAGCCAGGAGAAGCTGGTGAGCGCCGCCGAGGAGCCGGTCGATATCGCGCCGGCGCCGGCAGCACCGACGGAAAGCGCCGCCATCGCTTCGGCCGATGCCGCGGCGCTGCCCGCCGACCAGCCGGCCGATGCGGCGGTGGCCGGCGATCCCGTACGCAAGGCCGAGGAGCGCCTGGTGCCGCAACAGCAGGTGCCGGCCGCCACCATCGCCACGCTGGAGCCGCGCCGCGTGCGCACCCTCACCGTGCGGCCTGATGGCACCATCATCGCGCCGCCGCCGGAAACGGCCGAGGTACCGACCAGTGAAACCGCCTTCGCCGCGCCGGGCGAAACCGCGCCGGCGACCGATCTGCCCGAGCCGATCGACGGGGCGCGCACGACCGGGGCGACGACCACCGTTCCCGAGCCCCGTCCCGGCGATCTCGGCCTGACATCGGCGCCGCAGACGCTTCTCGGCGTCGACATCGGCGCCAGCGACAACGCCGAGGCGCCGGTGCCGCTTCAGACGCGCAGCATAGCGGTGGCGCCGCGCGCGCCGGAGCAGCAGGCAGCGGCCGAAACCGTGCAGCAGCAGGCCAGCCTCGCCGCGCCGCAGCCTTCCGAACCGCCGGCGACGAGCCAGCCGGTGGTGCGCAGCGAATGGGCGATCCAGGTCTCCTCGCAGCGCAGCGCCGAGGAGGCCGAATCGGCCTACCGCAACCTGCGCGCCCGCTTCCCCGACCTGCTGCAGGGCCGCCAGATGGCCGTCCAGCGGGCCGAGGTCGACGACAAGGGTGTCTTCTACCGCGTCCGCATCCAGGCCGAGTCGAAGACCGAAGCCGACGACTTCTGCCAGCGGCTGAAGACGGCGGGCGGCAGCTGCTTCGTCACGCGCTGAATTGGTCTTGACACTCGCTGCGCGCGCCGGGCTTGGCGCGCGTTTGCCGTTTGTGGCCGATGCCGGGACTGCTAGAAAACGTGGCATGGGAATCAAGGCCTTCATTGCCGGATGCGCCGGCACGCGGCTCAATGGCGAGGAACGTGCGTTCTTCGCCGGCGAGCAGCCGTGGGGCTTCATCCTGTTCGCGCGCAATATCGACACGCCCGAGCAGGTGCGGGCACTGACCGGCGAACTGCGCGAGTGCGTCGGCCGCGCCGACGCCCCCGTTCTCGTCGATCAGGAGGGTGGCAGGGTGCAGCGGCTGCGCCCGCCGCGCTGGCCGGCCTACCCGCCGGCGCGGTTGCTCGGCGACCTCTACCGGCGCGATGCCGCGGCGGGCCTGCGCGCCTGCTGGCTGCAGTCGCGGCTGATCGCCTTCGACCTCGCCGCGCTCGCCATCAATATCGACTGCCTGCCGGTTCTCGACGTGCCGGTGGCAGGCGCCAGCGACGTGATCGGCGACCGCGCCTATTCGCCGGAGCCGGACGAGGTCGCGCAACTCGGCCGGGCCGCGGCCGACGGGTTGATCAGCGGCGGCGTGCTGCCGGTGATCAAGCACATCCCCGGTCACGGCCGGGCGACCGCCGACAGCCACCTCGAACTGCCGGTCGTCGACACCGAACGGGCAATCCTCGGCTGCACCGATTTCCACCCGTTCATGCAGCTTGCCGACCTGCCGCTGGCGATGACGGCCCATGTCGTCTATACGGCCTTCGACCGCCAGCGGCCGGCGACGGCCTCGCCGATCGTCATCGGCGAGGTGATCCGCGGATGGCTCGGCTTCGACGGCCTGCTGATGAGCGACGATCTGTCGATGCGGGCGCTGTCGGGCGAGTTCGCCGAGCGCGCGCGGGCATGCTTTGCCGCCGGCTGCGATGTCGTGCTTCACTGCAGCGGCGCGATGTCGGAAATGGCGGCGGTGGCCGCCGCCTGCCCGGTGCTGGAGGGCAAGCCGGCCTGGCGCGCCCGCGTCGCGCTTGAACGGGCGGGCGGCGCCGATGGCAGTGACGAGGCGGCGCTGAGGGCCGAGTTCGCGGCGCTGACCGGTGCATTTGCGTGACGATTCGGGCAGGCGAATCAGTTAGAACGGCAAAAGACAGGACGGGTGAACGCGATGGCAGCGGGCGAGACCGGAACGGTTGCCGGCGAGACGGCGGAGGTCGCCTGGGATGGCCCGGCCGACCGCGCCTCCTTCGACGCGACCCTCACTGTCGACGTTGACGGCTTCGAAGGGCCACTCGACCTGCTGCTCGAACTGGCCCGCCGCCAGAAGGTCGATCTCGCCCGCATCTCGATCCTGGCGCTGGCCGAGCAGTATCTGGCCTTCATCGAGCACGCCCGCCGGCTGCGCATCGAGATTGCCGCCGACTATCTGGTGATGGCCGCCTGGCTCGCCTACCTGAAATCGCGCCTGCTGCTGCCGGAGCCTGAATCGGGCGCCGACGAGCCAAGCGGCGAGGAGATGGCGGCGATTCTCGCCTTCCGCCTGCAACGGCTCGAAGCCATGCGCCAGGCGGCCGGCCGGCTGATCAACCGCAACCGGCTCGGCCGTGATTTCTTTGCCCGCGGCATGCCGGAGCCGATCAATGTCGAGGTGCGGCCGCAGTTCTCGGCAAGCCTCTACGATCTGCTGACGGCCTACGCCGCCATGCGCCAGCGCCGCTCCGTCTCGCAGGTCACCATCGCCGCCCGCCAGGTCTGGTCGCTGCAGGAGGCGCGCGACGTGCTGACGCGCTTCGTCGGGGCCATGGCCGACTGGACGCCGCTTGACGCCTTCCTGCGCCAGTACCTGCCGGACCCGAAGATGCGGCCGACGGTGCTGGCCAGTTCCTTCGCGGCGAGCCTGGAACTGGCGCGCGAGGGCGTCGTTACGCTGCGCCAGGAAAAGGCCTATGCGCCGATCTACATGCGTGCCGGGCGCACCGGCGCGCCCGCGGTCGCCGCGGGCGATCAATAGGCGGGGCAAACGGGGACAGCCATGAACAAAGCCGGCAAAGCCCAGATACTGGCGTTCAAGCCGCAGGGCAGCGCGGCGGGCGCCGAGCCTGCTTTCGGCGAGGAGGCCGCGACCAGCGGGTTCGAGCGCTCCCAGCGCGCCGAGCAACTGCGCATGATAGAGGCGATCCTGTTCGCCTCAGCCGTCCCGGTTGCCGAAAAGGTGCTGGCCGAACGACTGGCCGACAATGCCGACATTGCCGCGCTGATGGAGGACCTGCGCCAAGCCTATGCCGGGCGCGGCGTCAATCTGGTGCGCATTGGCGACCACTGGGCCTTCCGCACCGCCGACGATCTCTCCTTCCTCCTGCAGCGGGAGGCGGTCGAGCAGCGGCGGCTGTCGCGCGCGGCGCTCGAAGTGCTGGCCATCATCGCCTACCACCAACCGGTGACGCGCGCCGAAATCGAGGAAATCCGCGGTGTCGCCACCTCGAAGGGGACGCTCGACGTGCTGCTCGAAGCCGGCTGGGTGCGCATGCGCGGACGCCGGCGCACGCCGGGCCGTCCGGTCACCTACGGCACCACGCTCGAATTCCTCGATCATTTCGGCCTGGAGGAACTGAGCGACCTGCCCGGCCTTGACGAACTGAAGGGCGCCGGCCTGCTGCAATCGCAGCTTCCGGCCAACTTCAAGATGCCGATGCCCAATGACAGCGACGAGCCGGCCGAGGACGAGGACCCGCTGACGCCCGAGGACCTGGAGGAACTGGGTCTGTTGGCGCCGCGCGGTGGTGACGAGGACGGCTGAGGGCCTGTCGCGGCCACCGCGATCGGAAATGTTTCAATCGGGCCGCGCTTTGTTCTAAAGACGCGGCATGGACCGCAAGACGCCACCGGGAGAGCGCTATTCGCACGGAGCCAGCCGGCCCGGCGTTGAGCGCGATGCCGACTGGGATCCGGACTGGGGCAGGCGCAACACCGCTGGAGTGGCCATCGCCTCGTCGGTGCTGTTCGACCGTGTCTGGCACGACTACGGCAACGGCCCGGTGGTGAGCGACGTGACCATCGCGGTCGAGCCGGGCGAGGTGTTGTGCCTGCTGGGCCCGTCCGGGTCGGGCAAGACGACGCTGCTGCGCATCGCCGCCGGCATCGACGCGCCGACGGCGGGCTCGGTATGGGTCGACCGGCGCCAGGTCGCCGGCGACGGCGTGTTCGTGCCGCCGGAAAAGCGCGGCGTCGGCCTGGTGTTCCAGGACTATGCCCTGTTCCCGCACCTGACCATCCTGCAGAATGTGCGCTTCGGCCTGGCCGGCATGGGCCGGCTCGCCGACGAGCAGGCGCGGCGGATGCTCGCCCGCGTCGGCATGGAGGCCTTTGCCTCGGCCTATCCCCACCAGCTTTCCGGCGGCGAGCAGCAGCGCGTGGCGCTTGCCCGGGCACTGGCACCGCGCCCCGGCATCCTGTTGATGGACGAGCCGTTTTCGGGGCTGGATGCGCGCCTGCGCGACAGCGTGCGCGAGGGCACGATGGGGCTCCTGCGCGAGACGCGGGCCACGACCATCATCGTCACCCACGATCCCGAAGAGGCGCTGCGGGTCGGCGACCGCATCGCGCTGATGCGCGAGGGCAGGCTGGTCCAGCTCGGCACCGGCGAGGAGCTGTTTTATCGTCCGAGCGACCTGTTCACGGCCGGCTTCTTCACCGAACTCAACATCTGCCATGGCCGGGTCACCGGCGGTGCCGTCGATACGCCGCTTGGCCGCTTCCCGGCCGGTGGCCTGGCCGAGGGCATGGCGGTGGCCGTCTGCGTGCGGCTGTCCGATGTCCACGTCGCTGCCTTCGGCAAGGGGACGGGCATCGCCGGTTGGGTGCGCTCGCGCCGGTTCATGGGCATCGCCGAGATGCTCGAACTGTCGGTGGAGGGCCACGACGAGCCGGTGCGGGCCCGCATCAAGGCGGGCACGCTCGGCCCCGACGTGCGCGATGTCGCCGTGCGCGTCGATGCGCACGCGCCGATGGTCTTTCCCCGCGCCTGACTCGGCCGAGGCGCATGCGAGACGTGCGGCGACAGAGTGTTTGAAAGGTCGGGCAAAAAGCCCTAAATGGGAGCCTTGAGGCTCCCGGGAAGCTCACAAGCGAGGAACGCCAATGGGTTCGTTTTCAATCTGGCACTGGATCATCGTGCTGGTCGTGGTGCTGCTGCTGTTCGGACGCGGCAAGATACCCGAACTGATGGGTGATCTGGCCAAGGGCATCAATTCCTTCAAGAAGGGCATGAAGGAAGACGACACCGCCAAGACCATCGAGCAGAAGGCGCACGAGACCGTATCCTCGACCGCCGAGGACAAGTCGAAGGCCGGCTGAACGGTCGGGCGCGGCCGGCGAGGGTGCCGGCTGCCGGCGCCGCCGGTGCCGGACGATGGCGCCATGCCCCCCTGGGGCGACACTGCGACATTGCGGCCGTGGCGGCGGGTTGGCGCGCGGGCAGGCTCATGTGAAGGGTTTAGGACGCCGTGTTCGACATCGGCTGGACGGAACTGGTGGTGATCGCCTGCGTGGCGATCCTCGTGGTCGGCCCGAAGGATCTGCCGAGAATGCTGCGCGCCTTCGGCAAGACGGTGAGCAAGCTCAGGCGCATGGCCGGCGACTTCCAGCGCCAGTTCGACGAGGCGCTCAAGGAGGCCGAGCTCGACGAGGTCAAGAAGTTGGCGACGGGCAAGACCTTCCAGCCGCTTGAGGACGCCCGCAAGTCGATGGCCTCGTTCCAGAAGACCGTCGGCGACACGGTGCGCGAGATCGGGCAGGAGGTGAAAGCCGACGTCACCCCGACGGCCGAGGCACCGGCGGCGCAGGTGGCCAAGCCGAACGGGGCGCACGCCTCGCCACCGCCCGCCGCGCCGTCGGCTGTCGCCACGGCCCCCGCGGCTGACGCGGCGGCCGGAGCGATGGGCAATGGCAAGGCCAAGCCGACCAGGGCCGCGACCAAGGCCGCCAGCAAGCGTTCGTCCACTGCCAAGACCGCCGGCAAGGCGAGCGCGGGCAGCAAGTCATGAGCCAGGACGATATCGATGCCTCCAGCGCGCCGCTGATCGACCATTTGGTCGAGCTGCGCCAGCGCCTCATGCGCTCGGTGATCGCGATCTTCGTCTTCTTCGTGGTCTGCTTCTTCTTCGCCAATCCGATCTTCAACCTGCTGGTCATCCCCTATGAACGGGCGGCCGGCGAGAGCACCAATCTGGAACTGATCTTCACCGCGCCGCAGGAATTCTTCTTCGTCCAGGTCAAGATCGCCTTCTTCGGCGCGCTGTTCCTCGCCTTCCCGGTGATCGCCACACAGATCTACAAGTTCGTGGCGCCCGGCCTCTACCGCAACGAGCGCGGCGCCTTCCTGCCGTTCCTGGTGGCGACGCCGATCCTGTTCCTGATCGGCGCGGCGATCGTCTATTTCCTGATCATGCCGCTCGCCATGATGTTCTTCCTGTCGATGCAGCAGACCGGGGTGGAGGGCGCGCCGACGATCAAGCTGCTGCCGCGCGTCAGCGAGTATCTCGGCCTGATCATGACGCTGATCTTCGCCTTCGGGCTGATGTTTCAGCTTCCCGTGGTGATGACGCTGCTGGCGCGTGCCGGCCTGGTCACCAGCGAGACGCTGGCAGCCAAGCGCAAGTGGGCGATCGTGCTCTCCTTCGTCGCCGCCGCCATCCTCACTCCGCCCGATCCGCTCAGCCAGATCTCGCTTGCCGTTCCCACGATCCTCCTCTACGAGATTTCCGTCTACGCCGCCCGAATCGTCGAGAGGCGCCAGCGCGAGCGGCAAGCCGCACAGGAAAAGACGGAAGCGGGTGCCGCCGCCTCCTGACATCGCAGGGCGTGTCTGCCGGCGCCGTGCTTCGACGGAACAGACCCATCGTCATGTTCGACATCAAATGGATTCGCGAGAACGCCGAAGCCTTCGACGAGGGCTTGCGCAGGCGCGGGCTGGCGCCCCAGGCCGACGCGCTGATTGCGCTTGACGAGGAACGCCGCGCCCATATCGCCAGGCTGCAGGAGGCGCAGACGCGCCGCAACGCGGCGTCGAAGGAGATCGGCCAGGCGATGGCGACGAAGGATTCCGGCCGCGCCGAAAAGCTCAAGGCCGAAGTCGCCGGACTGAAGGAGTTCATCCAGGCGGGCGAGGCGACGACGCGCGATCTCGACGAGAAACTGCGGCGCGCGCTGGAAGTGATCCCCAACCTGCCGCTCGCCGAGGTGCCGGAAGGCACCGACGAGAGCGGCAATGTCGAATATCGCCGCCACGGCGCGCTGCCGAACTTCCCGTTCCCGCCGAAGGAGCATTTCGACATCGGCGAAGGGCTCGGCCAGATGGACTTTGCCGCCGCTGCCAAGCTCGCCGGCAGCCGCTTCACCGTGCTGACCCGCGATCTCGCCCGGCTCGAACGGGCACTCGGCCAGTTCATGCTCGACCTGCACGTGACCGAGCACGGCTACACGGAGGTGAGCCCGCCGCTGCTGGTCAACGACCAGACGATGTTCGGCACGGGGCAGTTGCCCAAGTTTGAAGAGGACCTTTTTCACGCGGGCGATCGATGGCTCGTCCCCACCGCCGAAGTGCCCCTGACCAACCTCGCCGCCGGCGAAATCCTCGACCCCGCGCGGTTCCCCCTGCGCTTCACCGCGCTCACCCCGTGCTTCCGGTCCGAGGCCGGTTCGGCCGGCAAGGACACGCGCGGCATGCTGCGCCAGCACCAGTTCTGGAAGGTCGAACTGGTGTCGATCACCGACCGCGATTCCTCGCTTGCCGAGCACGAGCGCATGCTCGCCTGCGCGGAAGAAGTACTGAAGCGCCTCGGCCTGCACTACCGGGTGATGACGCTGTGCACCGGCGACATGGGCTTCAGCGCGCAGAAGACCTACGACATCGAGGTGTGGCTGCCGGGGCAGGGGAGGTATCGCGAGATTTCGTCCTGTTCCATTTGCGGCGACTTCCAGGCGCGGCGCATGAACGCCCGCTACCGGCTCTCCGACGGCAAGGGGCTGGCCCATGTCCACACGCTCAACGGCTCCGGCGTCGCCGTCGGCCGCGCGCTGATCGCCGTCCTCGAGAACTACCAGAACGAGGACGGTTCGGTCACTGTTCCCGACGCGCTGGTCGCCTATATGGGCGGCCAGACGCGAATTGCGAAGGCGGGCTGATGCGCATCCTGCTCACCAATGACGACGGCATCCATGCCCCCGGTCTGGCCGTGCTGGAGCGCATCGCGCGCCGCTTCACCGAGGATGTGTGGGTGGTGGCGCCGGAGACCGACCAGAGCGGGCTCGCCCACTCGCTGACGCTGAACGAGCCGCTGCGCCTGCGCCGCGTCGACGAAAAGCGCTTCGCGCTCAAGGGTACGCCGACCGACTGCGTGATCATGGGCGTGCGCGAACTGATGGGGGAAGCACCCGACCTGGTGCTGTCCGGCGTCAATTCCGGCCAGAACGCCGGCGACGACGTGACCTATTCGGGCACGGTGGCCGGCGCCATGGAGGGCACGCTGCTCGGCATCCGCTCCTTCGCGCTGTCGCAGGCCTTCTCCTTCGCCGAGGGCGAGCGCTCGGTACCGTGGGAGACGGCCGAGCGCCACGCGCCAGAGATCATCGACCGGCTGCTGGCCAAGCCGTTCCCGACCAAGACACTGGTCAACATCAACTTTCCCAATTGCCCACCGGAGGCGGTCCGCGGCGTGCGGGTCACGGCGCAGGGCGCCTACACGCATGGCCTGTTCATGGAGGAGCGGCGCGACGGACGCGGCTTCCCCTATTACTGGCTGCGCTTCGGCCGCGACATCCCCGAACAGCGCGCCGGCTCCGACATCGTCGCGCTGCGCGAGGACTTCATTTCGATCACCCCGCTCAAACTCGATCTGACGCATGAGGATTTTGCCAAGGAGATCGGCAGCCTGTTCTGAGCATGCCGGAGCCAGGCCGCGATGAGGAGCCGCCGCGAGGCCATCGCCTCAATGCTGCTGCGCCTGCGCGCCATGGGACTGTCGCAGCGGCTGATGCGCGCCTTCGAGGCGGTGCCGCGCCAGAATTTCGTGCCGGTGATGTATCTGGACGAATCCTACGGACGCGGGCAATTGCCGATCGAATGCGGGCAGACCATGACCGGGCCGGACCAGGTTGCCCGCACCTTGCAGGCGCTGAACGTGCTCGAAACCCACCGCGTGCTGGAAATCGGCACCGGCTCGGGCTACCAGGCGGCGCTGCTCGGCACGCTGGCGGCCAAGGTCACCAGCCTTGAGCGCTTCCGCACGCTGGTCGACAAGGCGCGGCTGCGCCTGAGCCAGCTCGAGATCGCCAGCGTCACGGTCGACCTTGCCGACGGCAGCGACGGGCTGCCTAGCCTGGTGTTCGACCGCATCGTCGTCAACTGCGCGCTGGCCGAGCCGCCCACCTTTCTCGAACAGCTCGTCTCCGGCGGTATCCTGATCGCGCCGATCGGGCCGGGTGACGGCCAGCAGATGCTGCGCAAGTTCGAGAAGGCCGGTTCGCGCTTCGAGGCAACCGACCTGTTCCCGGTGCGCATGCAGCCATTGCTGCGCGGCGTCTCGCGGGCGATCTGAGCGGGCGATCCGCACGCTCGGGCGGGCGCTGTCCGCCGCATTTTCATAAAATCCCGGGCGTTTAACCGGCCGGTAAGATTAACGGCCTTTAATGGCCGGTGAAAATGCAGCGTACCGCGAGTATTACCATGGGTTTGAAGGGAAAGCGCAACGGCATCCTTCGGGTGGCGGCCATCGGCCTTTTGGCGGGCGCGGTCGCCGGTTGCAGCTCCGGCTTTACCCGGTTCGACGAGAACCTGTACACCAGTTCGACGACGCCGGGCGCGCCGGCCAACCAGCCGCTCAACCCCTATCCGGGCGACGTCGACACGACCACCACGGCCTCGGTCGACACCAACCGCTATGGCCCGACCCCGCATCCGATCACCGATGTTGCCGCGATCCCCGACCATGGCGGGTATGATCCGGCGGCCGCCGACGCGGCGAGGCAGAGCGGAGTGATCTATCAGCCGGCCCAGTCATCGGCAGAGTCGCCGGCGCAGGTCCGGCGCGCCGATTTGTCGGCCCCGAACGTCATCACCGCGCCGCAGACCTATCCGGCGGCCACCGACAACGTTACCACCTCATCGGTCATTCCGGCCCGCATCCCGCCGCAGAACCGCCCGCCGGCCACGGCCGAGCGCGGCTGGACCGCCACCAACGGCATCCCGATTACGCTCGGCCAGGGCGAGACGGTGCACAACCTGTCCAAGCGTTACGGCGTGCCGGTCAACGCCATCCTGAAGGCCAACAGCCTGTCCGATCCGGCCCAGGTCAAGGCGGGGCAGACGATCATCATCCCGACCTATGTCTACGGCGCCGAAGTGCCGGTTTCGGCGCCCGACAACGACCCGAAAACGCGCTACGCCAGCGCCAACCGCGGCGCGCTCTACGCGCCGGATACGGGCAGGGTGCCCGTGCCGCAGCCCAAGCGGCTGCGTGTCGCCTCGAGCCAGCCGGTCCAGCCGCAACCCGTCGCCGCCCAGCCGGTCGATCCCGTCGTGACCGGCGCCACCGGAACCGAAGCGCCGGCGCGCAAGCCGGCCTATGAAGGCGGCTACGCCGTGAGGAGCGGCGACACGCTGTCGAAGATCGCCGCCGCTCACGGCGTGACCGTCGCCCAATTGCGTGCCGCCAACAACCTCACGGGCGACAGCCTGCGCATCGGCCAGCAGCTCGCCATTCCGCAGGCCGGTGCCAGGGTGGCGGCGGTGCCGCCCGGGGTCGACCCGATCGTCACCGGGGTCGCCCGGCCGCAGGCCGACAAGGCGTCGCCGGCCGAGGCGGCCGAAGCGCCGGAAACCGCCAGCACCGCCGCGCCGGCCCAGACCGGCATCGGCGAGTTCCGCTGGCCGGTGCGCGGCCGCGTGATCGCCAATTTCGGCGACAAGACCACGGCCGGCCGCAATGACGGCATCGACATCTCGGTGCCCGAGGGGACGGCGGTCAAGGCGGCCGAGAACGGCGTCGTCGTTTATGCCGGCAGCGAACTTGAAGGCTTCGGCAACCTGATCCTGATCCGCCATTCGGACGGCTGGGTGTCGGCCTACGCCCACAACAAGACGCTGGAAGTGAAGCGGGGCGAAGAAGTGCGGCGCGGCCAGACCATCGCCCGCTCCGGCCGCAGCGGCAATGCCGAGATGCCGAAACTGCATTTCGAACTGCGCCGCAACTCGGTACCCGTCGACCCGCTCAAGCATCTCGGCGCGGCCTGAGACGCCGACTACAAGCAAGAAGGCAACCGAAACTGGCCCGCCGCTCGCGGCGGGTCGCTTGTTTTTCGGCGGCCGTCAGGCGAGCGCCTTGCCGAGCCGGCCGGCTAGATCCTGGATGAACTGCCAGGCGACGCGGCCCGAGCGGCTGCCGCGCGTCGTCGCCCATTCCAGCGCCTCTGCCCGCAGCCGCTCGGCCGGATAGCCAAGCTCGAAATGGGCGGCATAGGCCTCGACCATCGCCAGGTAGTCGTCCTGGCTGCATTTGTGGAAGCCGAGCCACAGGCCGAAACGGTCCGACAGCGACACCTTCTCCTCGACCGCCTCGTGCGGGTTGATGGCGGTCGAGCGCTCGTTCTCGATCATGTCGCGCGGCAGCAGGTGGCGCCGGTTGGAGGTGGCGTAGAGGATGACGTTGTCTGGCCGGCCCTCGATGCCGCCTTCCAGCGCCGCCTTGAGCGACTTGTAGGAGGCATCGTCGCCGTCGAAGGAGAGGTCGTCGCAGAACAGGATGAAGCGCTGCGGCCGGCCGGCGAGCAGCGCCAGCAGGGCGGGCAGCGAATCGACGTCCTCGCGATGGATCTCGACCAGCTTGAGGCGATGGCGGTGACCGCCGGCATTGACGGAAGCGTGCACCGCCTTGACCAGCGAGGACTTGCCCATGCCGCGCGCGCCCCACAGCAGCGCGTTGTTGGCGGCATAGCCGTTGGCGAAACGGGCGGTGTTGTCCTCGAGAATGTCGCGCACGCGGTCGATACCCTTGAGCAGCGGCAGCGCCACCCGGTTGACGCGCGCGACCGGCTGCAGCCAGCCGCGGTCGGCGTGCCAGACGAAGGCTTCGGCGGCGTCGAGGTCGAGGGCGGGCGCGGCCGGTGGCACCGCCCGCTCGACGAGGCGGACAAGGGCGTCGATCCTGTCGGCGAGCAGGCGGATGAGTTCGTCGGACAAGCGCTGTTCCCGTTCAAGCCGGCGCCGGCGTTCCGCTAGCTCCGCCCGGCGCAGTCGATCGCCCGCACCATTGCCTGCACGGCGGCCGCCCGGTCAAGGCCGCCGTCCTGCGTCAGCGTTCGCCAGGTGAAGAAACTCAGCGCCAGCTCCAGCATCGCCCGCCCGCCGGCTCCGAGCCCGGCGCCCAGCGCCTCGCGCCAGGCGGCAAGGTAGGGACCCGAGCGCAGCTCGTTGATCTCGCGCGTCAGGGCATGGTGCTCGGCATCGCGCATGACACAGGCCATCAGCGAGGCGTTGCGCTCGTACCAGGCGTAGATCGCACCGAGCCCGGCCTCCAGGCGCCGGCGGTGGTCGTTGATGCCGTGCCAGGCGCTGGCGTCAGGCATCGGGTCGCGTTCGAAGACCAGCCCGGAGCAGGCCATGAACAGGCCGCGCTCGTCGGGGAAATGGGCATAGAGCGTGTGGCGCTGCACACCGGCGCGCTCGGCCACCATGGAGATGGACGTCGCCGCCGGGCCGACGGTGCTGTGCAGGTCGACGGCGGCCTCGACGATGCGCCGCCGGGTCGCCGCCTGCTGTTCGGCCCGCTTCTTCAGGGTGTAGGTCCTGGCCATCACATTTCGATGCACAAAAATGTGCAGTGATTATTGACAAGCATTTTCACTACACGTATATGTACCGCTAATTTCGACGGCTGTCCACTGGCCCATGACTGGCCCATGCCGGCCGACGGGTGTTTGCTGAAAGGAGACGGTCATGGAGACCAGGATCGACGAAATCGCCGACGGCATCTACCGCCTTTCGACCTTCGTGCCGGACATCGCGCCGCCGGCCGGGTTCACCTTCAACCAGTTCCTCGTCCTCGGCGACGAGCCGCTTATGTTCCACACCGGGCTGCGCCGGATGTTTTCCTCCAACCTCGACGCCGTGCGCCGGCTGATCGCGCCGGAGCGGCTGCGCTGGATCAGCTTCGGCCATTTCGAGGCCGACGAATGCGGTTCGCTGAACGAATGGCTGGCGGCCGCCCCGCAGGCCACCCCCGCCCATGGCCAGACCGGCGTGGGGGTGTCGCTCAACGATTTCGCCGACCGGCCGCCGCGCGTGCTGGGTGACGGCGAGGTGGTCGACATCGGCGCCGGCAAGCGGGTGCGGTTCATCGACACGCCGCACACGCCGCATGGCTGGGACGCCGGCGTGCTCTTCGAGGAATCGACCCAGACGCTGATGTGCGGGGACCTGTTCACCCAGGTCGGCGACGGCCCGGCGCTGACCGGCGGCGACGTCGTCGGGCCGGCCATCGCGGGCGAGGACCTGTTCCGCTATTCGGCGCTCAATCCCGAGATGAGCGCGACCATCCGGCGCCTCGCCAGGCTAGCGCCACGCACGCTGGCGCTGATGCATGGGCCCGCCTTTGCCGGCGATGGCGCCGCGGCGCTCAACGCGCTCGCCGACGACTACGACCGGCGCACCCGCATCGCCAGGCTCGCCGCCTGAAGGCGGGCGGGCACAGGGATGGTCTGTGGCCAGCCGTGCGAGCGGCCGGCCACAGCCCTGCCGTGAAGTTGCGAACAGGTGTTGCCACATTCAGAATTCTTATCACCGTCATGTATCTTTTGGATTGGACAAGACCCGTCAATACTGCTGCACTCCTGCCAAAAAGGAGTGTCGCGGCGCGATGTCGGAACGCAAACTGTACCTGAAATTCGTCGATGCCGATGTCACGGGCATCATCAGTCTTTATGAAGATGTCGCGCCGAAGACCTGCGCGGCGATCTGGGGCGCGCTGCACGCGCCGATCCGCTGGCCGGCGCTGCATGCGAGCTATTCCGGCCCCGAGATCATGATGGGGCTGCCCGAAAGCGCCCGCACCTTCGACCCGGCGTCGATCGGACCTGAAAACATCACCAGCTTCCCGGCCAAGGGCGAGCTGCTGTGGTTCTACCAGCCCAAGAACTACTTCAAGATGGACCCGGAGGAATTCTGGGAAATCGGCCTGTTCTATGCCGATGGCGGCCGGACGGCCGGGCCGACCGGGTGGACGGCGCCCAATTTCTGGGGACGCATCAGCGAGAATTTCGAGGCGGTCGCCGAGCAGTGCCGCATCATCCGGCGCAAGGGCGAACGAATGGTGGAGCTTGGCCGGCTGCGGTGAACCGGCAAGGAGGTGCCGTCCGGACCGTCGGCGGCGCCGCGCGTGAGACCAACGACAGAGGCCCAACAAGAGGGAAAACGCCATGACCAGAGCATTCCGCCTGCTGCTGTCGGCAGCCGCATTCGGCGCCATTGCCGCGCCGGCGCTTGCTGCCGAGATCACCATCAATTCCTTCGGCGGCGCCTATGAGGAGGCGCACCGCAAATGCGTCATCGACCCGTTCGAGGCGGCGACCGGCGCCAAGGTCAACATCGTCACCGCCTATTCGGCCGATGCCTTCGCGCAGCTGCGCGCGCAGAAGGACGCGCCGCAATACGACGTCATCCATTTCTCCGGCGGCCAGGAGATTGTCGGCGCCAAGGAGGGTCTGCTGCTGCCGATGACGCCGCAGATGGTGCCCAACCTCGCCGACCTCTACGACTTCGCCAAGACCGGCGTCGCCACGGGCGAGGGGCCGGCCTACCAGATCGCCGCCGTCGGGCTCGTCTACGCCGCCGACAAGATGCCGGCCGCGCCGACCAAGTGGGCCGACCTGCTCAATCCCGACTACAGCGAGCATCTGGTGATCACCGACATCTCGAACGGCTACGGCATGATCGGCATGCTGATGATCAACCAGGTCGCCGGCGGTACCATGGACAACATCCAGCCCGGTCTCGACGCCGTATCGAAGCTGCTCGACCAGGGCGCCATCGTGCTGTCGAAGTCGCCGGAGATCCAGCAGGAATTCGCCCAGAACGACGCCTGGCTCGCCGCCTATGCCTCCGACTACGCCTATACGCTGCAGAAGGCAGGGCTCGCCGTGAAGTTCGTCCAGGGCGAGGAAGGCACGCCGGCAAGCTTCATCACCGCCAGCCTGGTGGCCGGCCGCGACAATGTCGAGCTGGCGTCGAAGTTCGTCGACATGGAACTGTCGCCGGAGGCGCAGGCCTGCTTCTCGGAGGCGCTGCGCTACACGCCGACCAATTCCAAGACCGTGCTGGCCGACGAAGTCGCCGCCTCGGTGGTCTACGGGCCGGATGCCACGGCCGGACTGATGCGCTTCGACCCGGTGACGATCGAGGCCAACCGGTCGGCCTGGGTGGAAGCCTGGGGCAAGACGATCGCCCGCTGAGCCGGACGCGCGGAGTGCCGCCGGCACGACCATGACCGCGCGCAGGGAAACCCTGCTGCTTTTCGCCCCGGGGCTGGCCTTGCTGGCCCTGGGGTTCCTGCTGCCGATCCTGCGCATGCTGATGCTGTCGGTCGTCGGGCCGGACGGCATCACCGCCGTCCACTTCGCGCGCTTCTTCCAGGACAGCTATTATCCGTCGATCCTGTGGCGCACGGTACGGCTCTCCCTCATCATCACCGTGCTGACGGCGGCGATCGGCTTTCCGCTCGCCTACATCATGTCGCGCGTCGGATTGCGGCTGCGGCTCTGGCTGGTGGTGATGGTGATCCTGCCGTTGATGACGTCGGTGGTGGTGCGCACCTTCGGCTGGATGGTGCTGCTCGGCCGGTCCGGACCGATTGCCTCCACGCTGCGCGACCACGGCCTGGTCGGACGCGGCTTTTCGCTGATGCACACCGAGACGGCGATCGTGCTCGGCATGGTCCAGGTGCTGCTGCCTTTCATGGTGCTGACGCTGCTGGGCAGCCTCGCCCGCCTCGACCCGCGGCTGGAGGAAGCGGCGCGGACCATGGGCTGCTCGTTCCTGCAGAGCTTCCGCCATGTCGTGCTGCCGCTGTCGTTGCCCGGACTCGTCGCCGGTTCGCTGCTGGTATTCACGCTGTCGGCCTCCTCCTTCGTCACGCCGAGCCTGCTCGGCGGCGCCCGCATCGAGGTGCTTGCCGCATCGATCTACAAGAGCGTCACGCAGACGCTCGACTGGAACTTCGCCGCCGCCCAGGCGGTGATCCTGTTCGCCGGGGTGGCGCTGGTACTGATCCCCTATCTGCGGCTGACGGCGCGCCATGGTTAGGGCAGTACCGGCATGGCTGCGCGGTCTGGCGTGGGCCTTCGTGGTCCTCGCCGGGCTGTTCCTGCTCGGACCGCTCGCCGTTGTCGTCGGCGTGTCGGTGTCGGAAAACCAGTTCATCGCCTTCCCGCCAGAGGGCTTCACCCTGCGCTGGTACGAAAAGGCGCTCGGCACGCGCGAATATGTCGAGGCGTTCTGGCTGTCGCTGCGCCTTGCCGTCGTCGTCACGGTCACGGCAACGCTGATCGGCGGGGCGGCGGCCATCGCGCTGTCGCGCGGCAGGCAGGCCGGCGCCATGGAGACGGTCTTCCTGTCGCCGCTGCTCATTCCGACCATCATCTTCGCCATCGGCATGCTGATGCTGTGGAGTTCCACGTTCGGGCCCACTTCCTTCGCCACGCTGTGGCTGGCGCACACGGTGGTGACGCTGCCCTATGTCATCCGCACCACGCTGGCGGTGCTGGCCGAGGCCGACCCGTTCCTGGAGGAGGCGGCCCGCACCATGGGCGCCGGCCGGCTGCGCTGCCTGTGGCACGTGGTGCTGCCGCAATGCCGGCCGGGCCTGATCGCCGGCGCGTTCTTCGCTTTCAACATCTCCTTCGACGAGGCCGTGCTGTCGCTGTTCCTGCGAAGCCCTGGCCACAACACCCTGCCCGTGCAGATCTACGGCCAGCTCGAATTCTCGCCCGATCCGACCGTGGCGGCGGTGTCGACGCTGATGATCCTGCTGACGATCGCGCTGATCATGATCCTCGACCGCCTGCTCGGCCTCAACCGTTTCGCGAAGGCCTGAATGTCCGATCTCAGCCTCAGCCAGATCCACAAATCGTTCGGCCGCACCGAAGTGCTGCACGGCATCGACCTCGACATCCGTTCCGGCGAGTTCGTCTCGCTGCTTGGCGCGTCGGGCTGCGGCAAGACCACGCTGCTGCGCATCATCGCCGGGCTGGAGACGGTGACGCGCGGCACGGTCAGGATCGGCGGGCGCGACGTGACCGGCCTGCCGCCCGAGCACCGCGACATCGCCATGATGTTCCAGTCCTACGCGCTGCTGCCGCACCTGTCGGCCTTCGAGAACGTCCGCTTTCCGTTGCGCATGCGCCGGCGGGGCAGCCGGGCCGAACAGGCCGAGCGGGTGGAGCGGGCGCTGGAAACGGTGCGGCTCGCCGACCTCGGCCACCGCCGGCCGAGCCAGCTGTCCGGCGGCCAGCAGCAGCGGGTGGCGCTGGCGCGCGCCATCGTCTCCAACCCGCAGATCCTGCTGCTCGACGAGCCGCTCTCCAACCTAGACGCCAGGCTGCGCGAGGAGATGCAGGTGGAGCTGATCGAAATCCACCGCCGGCTCGGCCTGACCACCATCTTCGTCACCCACGACCAGGACGAGGCGCTGTCCCTGTCGGACCGGGTGGTGCTGATGAATGCCGGCAGGGTCGAGCAGCAGGGGTCGCCGCGCGAAATCTATGCGGCACCGGCCACCAGCTTCGCTTCGTCCTTCCTCGGCTCGGCCAATCTGCTGCCGGTGACGGTCGGACCGGGGCCGGTCGCCCGCCTTGCCGACGGCCAGCAGCTGGCGATCCCGGCCGGCCAGGCGACGCCGGGCGAGCGCCTCCTGGTCCTGCGCCAGGAGGACGTGGAAATGCTGCCGGCGGAAAAGGCTGGCGATTTGAAGGCCCGGGTGGCGATCCGGGTCTATCTCGGTGCCCGCCACCGCTACATGCTCGATCTCGCCGGCCAGCGCATCAGCGTCATGGCGGCGAACTCGCTGCTGCTGGAACCGGGCGAGGAAGTGGCGCTGAAGGTCGGCCGCATCCTGCTGCTCGCCCGCTGAGCCGGAAGCCGCTGTCGCTGCCTCGCAAGTTGGTCCGACGCGGTCGCCATTACTCCAAGCCAAACTCAGCCTTCAGGAAATCCACAGTCGCCTGATCGCGTAGTTTGCAGACGATGTTCTGGTTGGCGAACGCGCCCTTAAACCACTTGCCTTGGTTCCGATCGAACGTCTTCTTCCAATCGATACCTACGACATATTCGGCGAGTTCTGAGTTTTCCGCATCGTGTCCGAGGTTCTGACCTGACAGCGACTGCTCAAGGAGCGGTCCCTCCGGTGTCCGAAACTCGGCTGCAGGCGTTTTCTCGGTCGTGACTACACCGTAGCCGATGTAACCGTTGCCCTTGTCGAAGACGAAGACCTCGTCACCGATACCAAGCTGGTCGAGGCGTTTGGAATAGAACTCGCCATGTCCTGCTGCGATAAATCCGTACCTCCTGTAGTCGTCCCACGAACGATTCTCGTTGAGCCCGGCATTGGCAAAGAAATATCCGGACCATGGCGGGCGAACCTTGCGCTCGGAACGTTCCTCGACTTCTTCCTGATCAAGCAGGAAATCCGTCGTCAACCATTCCTGGCCATTCGCCTCAAAGACGTTGAAGAACACGGTATTGATGGCTACCCCGTGTTCCTCGGATAGGTATTCGACGATCCGGCGCGAAGCCGGGTCGAGCTCGCTTGCGACGATCAGCATTGAATGGCTGGCGTTGAGCCGATCGGGGATCATCTCGCCAAAGTGTTCGCGGTAGGCTGTGACAAGGCGCTGGCTCAGGAATTTCTCGGCGCGCTCATAAATCTCGGGCGTCGTAAGCGTGCGCACCCATGACGCATAATCAAGCACCTGCGCTACAATCTCACGCGGGGTTCGATCCTTCTTCAACTCGATAATGATCAGCGCACCTGTGACATCCATCGCCAGGAGGTCGATGAATTTGCCGTGGTCCGTTGGCACCTGCCGGCCAATAATCAGAGCGTCCAAACCCAGAAGGCTTGGGTCCGATGCGACCCAATCTTCGATCAGGCTCTCCTTGTTAAGAGACTTGCGAGTCGCCGGTCTCAGCTTGTCCCCGACAATGTTGTAGAGTGAAGTCACGCTGCCGCTTCCATGTCACAATTTCGAAAGGAAATAGGTTCGCCAACACATCGCGTAAGGGTCAACATAGATGCATGTCGGTGTAGATATATCTTAATATCTATGATTGGTCAATGAGAGAGTTAGCAGCATCAAGAAATGAGCAAATAATACTAGTGCTGGCCGACGACGCACAAAAAGATATCCCCCACCTTCTTCGGGCGGCCATTCAATCTCAAATGTCAGACAGTCCGCGGGCCGGCCGTGCCCTTGCGCGGGCAGCCGGCCGGCTTATCATCACCGCCAGGACATGGCGCTGCCGCGCCGCGGCCGTTTCGTCAGCGCTCAAATGAGGCTGCTGTTGCGCACCATCGACATGCGAACTTTCGTCGTCCTCACTCGGACGCGCAACTTCCGCCGGGCGGCGGAGGAGCTCAACACCACCCAGCCCGCCATTTCCAACCGGCTGACCGCGATCGAGAGCGAGTATGGCTGCCGCCTGATCGAGCGCGGCGACGGCGTGTTCCGCCTGACCAGCGAGGGCGAGCAGGTGCTCAAGGGCTTCGAGGCGGCGCTCGGCGAACTCGACCGCGTCAGCCGCAGCCTGTCCGGGGTGCCGGTGCCGCGCGCCGAACCCTTGAAGATCGGCGCGATCGACACGGTTGCCGCCACCTGGATGCCGGAGCTGATCGAGCGCCTGCACGGCCGGTTTCCCGACCTGCAGATCGAGCTCACCGTCGACGGCACGGCGCCGCTGCTGGCGGGGCTGAAGACCGGCCGCTTCGAGGTGGTCTTCGCCATCCAGCCAATGGTGGACGAGGGCTTTCGCAGCTTTTCGCCCTGCGTGCTGCAGATGATCTGGGCCGGCTCGCCGCGGCTGATCGACCCCGAACGCGACTTCACGCCGCGCGACATCGCCAAGCTGCCGATCATCTCGTTTCCGAAGGGAACCCCGCCATATCTGATGATCGCGCCCTATTTTCACGACGAGCAGGTGCTGGCGTCGAACCTGACCAGCTGCAACTCGCTCTACGCCATCGTCAGCCTGCTGATCGACGGCTTCGGTGTTGCCTCGCTGCCGGCGGTGGTCATCCGGCGCGAACTGAAGAGCGGACAGCTGCGCCCGCTCAAGGTGACCAAGCGCTTCCCGTCAATGCCGGTGGTTGCCTCCTATCAGGCGCTAACCCATCAGGATATGATTCGTACCGTCGTCGAGATGAGCCGCACGGTCGCCTCGGAATTCTGCGCGCGGGCCGAACCGGGCACCGCCTGGGTGGAGTGAGAACATATCCTCCGGCCCATGGGCGGGGCGGTGGGTGGCGGGATGGTGGAGCCGAGGGGGATCGAACCCCTGACCTTCGCATTGCGAACGCGACGCTCTCCCAGCTGAGCTACAGCCCCGATCCGGGTCATGGGAACCGCCATTGCCGGCGGCGCCTGGAGGCCTCGCCCGGAATCGAACCGGGGTGCACGGATTTGCAGTCCGCTGCGTAACCACTCCGCCACGAGGCCGTCCGGCGCCTCATATCGGCGAGTTGCGGTTCCCTGTCAAGGCGATGTCGGGGCATTGCGGGGGCGGACGCCGGCAGCACGGCGGGCCCCGCGACTTGATTACGATCAAGGGCCGATGTGGCCGCCGCTGATATTCAATCATTTGCAAACGACACCGGCATCCGCCGCAAGGCCATGCCAGGCTGGAGAACCCAAAATGCGGTTTCGTGGATTCATCGCCGCGGCGCTGGCCGCGGGTCTGGTCGCCGCTCCGGCACTGGGCGCGTCGCTCCCGTCGTCAATCGACAGCGCGCAGGCCGTGCCCGACGGTGTCCTGCTGGCGCAGTGGTATCCGCCACCGCCACCCCCTGTCTACGTGCCGCCACCGGTCTACGTGCCGCCACCGGTCTACGTGCCGCCGCCGCCCGTCTATGTGCCGCCGCCGCCGGTCTACGTGCCGCCACCGCCAGTCTACGTGCCGCCGCCGGTTTATGTGCCGCCACCGGTTTACGTGCCGCCCGCGGTGCGCTATCTGCCGCCCGCCCATGTGCAATGGTGCAGGGCACGCTATTTCTCCTACAATCCGGCAACCAACCGCTACCTGGCCCGTGACGGGCGCTGGCGCGTGTGTCGCAGTCCGTTCATGTAGGCGTTGCCGCGCCCGCTCAAGGGCACGGCCGGCCCTGCAATCGGCATGACGATTGCCTGTGCCCGGGGGCGTTTCCCGGGCACAGTATTCAATGTAAGTCATTGAAATTATTGGTGGGTGATACAGGATTCGAACCTGTGACCCGCTGATTAAGAGTCAGCTGCTCTACCAACTGAGCTAATCACCCGGAGGCGGCCATCGGGCCGCGATGCCACGCGCGTCGCGCGGAAATCGTTGCGGCGCTGTCTAACCCGTCGCACCGGCGATGGCAAGAACCTATCGGCGGCGTTCGGAAAGGGGCGATCGCGGCTGGCGGCGGCGCCGCTGCCCCGGCGCCCCCCAAGTCATCGCCGCCGCCGCCGCGCATTTTCTGTTGAGTGGATTGAACCGCTGGACTAACCTCAACCTGAGGTAACAAGAGTCCACGCGTGCCGGGGCGGCCCGCGACGGACCGGGGGCGGGCTGGAATGGCGATCATTCCCGTGATCTCGGGCGGCGGCGGCGGCACCCGGCTGTGGCCGCTGTCGCGCCGCTGCCGGCCCAAGCAGTTCCTGCACTGGGCCGGCGATCCCAGTCTGTTCCAGCAGGCGGTGCTGCGCTGCCGCCAGCCGGCGTTCGATCCGCGCCCGATCATCGTCGGCGCCCGCCAGCACCGCTTCCTCATCGCCGAGCAACTGACTGCGGTCGGCACGGCCGCCGACATCCTGCTGGAACCGACCGGGCGCGATTCCTGCGCGGCGATCGCGGCGGCGAGCCTGCACGCGCTGTCGCGCTCGCCGGACGCCCTCGTGCTGGCGATGGCCTGCGATCACCGCATCCCCGACGCCGCCGCCTTCGGCCGCGTCGCGGCCGCCGCCGCCACGCTGGCCGAGGCCGGCCGCATCGTCACCTTCGGCGTCAGGCCCGACCGCGCCGAGACCGGCTACGGCTACATCGCCCCCGGTCGCTGCCTCGGCGCCGGGCTGGAAGTCGAGCAGTTCGTCGAGAAGCCGGACGCGGCAGAAGCCGCCCGCTTCGTTGCCGAGGGGTGGCTGTGGAACAGCGGCAACTTCCTGTTCCGCGCCCGCACCTTCCTTGCCGAACTGGAGCGGCTCGCGCCGCGGCTGCTGGCGGCCGTCGAGCGCGCCTATCGCGGCGCCCGCGCCGACCTCGGCTTCCTGCGGCTCGACGAGGCGGCGTTCGCCGGCGCGCCCGCGCTTGCCGTCGACCGGGCGGTGCTCGAGCGCACCGGGCGGGCGGCGGTGGTGCCGGTCGCCTATCGCTGGGACGATTTCGGCGACTGGGCGGCGGTCGCGCGCGGACTGGCGAGCGATCGCCACGGCAACGCCATCGCCGGCGAAGCCAGGGTGGTCGGCGGGCGCAACAACCTTGTCCATTCGGCCGACCGGCTGACAGCACTGGTCGGGGTCGATGACATGGTGGTTGTCTCGACCCGCGACTGCCTGCTGGTGGTGCCGCGCGAGCGCGCGCAGGAGGTTGCCGGCCTGGTCGAACGGCTGCGCCGCGAGGGGCGGCCGCAGGCCGATGAATCGCATCAGGTGTTCCGCCCGTGGGGCAGCTACGAGCGGCTCGACGCCGGTGACGGCTACCAGGTCAAGCAGATCGCGGTCAGGCCGGGCGGTACGCTGTCGCTGCAGAGCCACATGCGCCGCGCCGAGCACTGGGTCGTTGTCGCCGGCAGGGTAGAGGCGACGGTCGGACGCACCACCCGCATGCTCGGGCCGGGCCAGTCGGCCGACGTTCCGCCCGCTACCCGCCACCGGCTGGCCAATCGCGGCAACCGCATGGCGCTGATCATCGAGGTCCAGACCGGCAGCTATCTTGGCGAGGACGACATCCTGCGCCATGACGACGCCTATGGCCGCGTCGAAGGGAGCGAGCACGACCGCGCCTGAGTTCCCACCGACCCGGCTGATCGACTCGCTTGACCCGCGTTTGCCCGCCCGGGCGAGAATCGCCTATTGCTGCGGGCGCCAGAAGAGGCGGTGACGAATCCATGCTCCGACCCGGACCCGAGCCGACGCCGAGCGGCGCCTCGCGCCGTCTGCGTGACGAGATGCTGCGGTTCGGCCTGGTCGGCGTCGTCGGCTTCGTAGTCAATGCCGGCCTGGTCGAGGCATTCGCGGCCTTCATCGGCCCGGCCTGGGCCCAGGCCATCGCCTTTCCGGCCGCGGTCACCACCACCTGGTGGCTCAACCGGCGCTACACCTTCGCGGCCAGCCGCTATCACTGGCGCCACGAGTGGCTGCGCTATGCCGGCGCCAACATGCTCGGCTGGATCGCCAACAACGGCGTCTACTTCCTCCTGATCCTGAACGTCGCCTTCATCTGGCGCCATGCCTCGATCGCGGTGGCGGCGGGATCGCTCGCCGGCATGGCGTTCAACTTCGCCGCGTCGAAATGGCTGGTGTTCCGGTGATGGCGGCGGCGAGGGCAGCCGCCGATGCCGCTCGGCCGGATGCGGCGCTATCGCGGCTCCTGCAGCGCCTCGTCGAAGGCACGCACCACCGGGTTGAGCAGGTAGGAGATGACCGAGCGCTTGCCGGTCAGGATTTCGGCGGTGACGATCATGCCGGGGCGCACGTCGGTGATCCCGGGCGGCAGGTTGTCGAGATCGATGTCAACCAGCGCCACATAGCGCGGCGGCGCCGTCTCGCTGCCCTGCGCGGCGGTGCTGGGAGCGATGCGGCCGATGCGGCCGTTGGCGACGCCGTGCTGCTCGAACGGGAAGGCCTCGAACTTCACGCGTACGGGGTCGCCGACCTTGATCAGGCCGATATCCTTGGTCTCGATCAGCACCTTGCCGTGCAGGACGGAGTTGGTCGGGACCAGTGTCGCGATCGGCTTGGCCGGCTCCACCACCGAGCCGACCGAAAGGTCGGCGCGTTCGAGCACGATGGCGTCGACGGGCGCGCGCAGGTTGACCAGGTCCTGGCGGCGTCTGCCCTTGACGATCTCGGTGATGACCCGGCTCTGCGTGCGCCTGGCCTCGACCAGGTCGGCCGCGGTCTCGCGCTGCCAGTTGCTCTCGAAGGCCGCCCGTTCGGCCTCGACCACTTCGAGCGTCTTGGCGAGCACCGCTTCGCGATCGTTGAGCCGTTCCTGGTCCTGCTGGACGGCGAGCACCTCGGCGCGCGTCTGCAGGACGGCGAGCCGCGAGCCGACGTCGCGGTCGAACAGCTGTTCGCGCATCTTGAGGATCTCGTTGAGCACCTCGATGCGCAGCTTGCTGGTCTCGCGTTCGCCGCGCACCGAATCCATCTCCCGGCGGACCTCGTCGATCTTGGCGGCATAGCCCGAAATGCGCGCCTGGTACTCGGCGCCGCGGTCCCTCGCCAGGCGGGTCTCCAGCGAGACGAACTCGGCGGCGGCGTCGGATGGCGTCGCGGGCTGCGCCTCGCCGGCCAGCTCGGCCTCGAGCCGGGCGATGCGGGCGCGCAGGTAACGTTCCTCGGCAATGAGAGAATCGAGGTCGGCCGTCTGTATCGTGGGGTCGAAGACGACGATCGGGTCGCCGGCGGCGACGCGGTCGCCGACGGCAACCTTGATCTCGCGAATGGTCATGATCTCTGTCGGCTGGATGACGATCAGCGGCTCGGAGGTGGCGATCTGGCCCGGCGCCACCACCGCCACGTCGATCTTGACGAGGATGGACGCCACCACGCCGGTCACGATCATGGCCAGCACCAGATAGAGCAGGCCGCGCGCAAACCACGGCAGCGGCTTGCCCGCGACCGCCAGTGCGTCGGGGAGGAACTCGTTGATCTGTCTCTCGACCAGGCGGTCAGACATTCGCCCGCTCATCGCTTCGGCCTGTCTTCCGCGCCCGACTGCCGGCGCCACATGCCGGCGTAGAGGCCGTCGGCCTCGACGAGCTGGGCATGGGTGCCGCTCTCGGCGATCTCGCCGCGGTCGATGACCACGATGTTGTCGGCCGCGCGGACCATCGACAGGCGGTGCGAGATCACCACCAGCGTGCGGTCATGGGCGATGCGGTCGAGATTGGCCTGGATGATCGCCTCGCTCTCGGGGTCGAGCGCGCTGGTCGCCTCGTCGAGGATAAGGATCGGCGGGTTGCGGATCAGCGCCCTGGCGATGGCGAGGCGCTGGCGCTGGCCGCCCGACAGGTTGGCGCCGCCTTCCTCGAGCCGGGTGTCGTAGCGGTGCGGCAATTCCTCGATGAATTCGTGGGCGCCGGAAACCCGCGCCGCCCGCACCACCGCCTCGAAGCCGGCGCCGGGCAGCGTCATGGCGATGTTCTCGCGGATGGTCGCGTCGAACAGGAACGGCTCCTGCAGCACGACGCCGATATGGCTGCGCAGATGAGCGAGGTCGATTTCGCGCAAATCGATACCGTCGATGCGCACCGCCCCCGACTGCACCGAATAGAGACCCTGCAGCAGGCGCGACATGGTGGTCTTGCCGGAACCGGAGCGGCCGACAATGCCGAGAAAGGTCTTCGGCGGGATGGTGACGCTGAAATCCGACAGGGCAGGGCGGTGCTGGCCGGGATAGCTGAAGGACACGTCGTCGAAGACGATCTCGCCGACGATCTTCGGGCGCAACGGCCGCCCGGCGCGGCCCTGCTCCGGCTCGGCATTCATGACCGTGCCGAGCATCTCGATGGCGATCGCCGTCTCCTGGTACTGGTGCAAGGTGGAGATGAACTGGACGAGCGGTCCGGTGACGCGGTTGGCCAGCATCTGGAAGGCGATCAGCGCGCCGACGGTGAGCTCGCCGGCGAAGACCAGGAACACGCCGACGATGATGATCGACACCGTCATCAGCTGTTCGAGCACGCGCGACAGGCTGCGCGCGGTGAGCGAGATGGTGCCGACGCTGAAGGTGCGCTCGGCCGTCGACGCGCACAGCCGGTCCCAGTCGCCGGAGCGGCGCGGCTCGACGGCGAGCGACTTGATGGTGGCGATGCCGTGGATCGATTCGACCAGCGTGCTCTGGCGGGCCGCCTCGGCCCGGTAGAGTTCGCGCAGCCGGCGGCGGAACGGCGGCAGCAGCACGCCGATGGTGACCCCGAGCGCGACCGCGAAGCCGACCACGACCAGCGACAGCAGGCCTGAATAGGCGACCAGCACGCCGAGGAAGACGAACAGGAAGCACAGATCGATGGCGGTTGTCAGTACCTGGCCGGTGAGGAACTCACGGATGCGGCCGGTCTGCTGGAGGTGCTTGGTCAGCACGCCGGCGCTGACGCGCGAGAAGAAGGTGGCCGGCAGCGACAGCATGTGATGGAAGGTGCTGGTCGAGATGCGCACATCGATGCGGCGCACCGCGTGCAGCAGGATGTATTCGCGCAGGAACATGATCATGCCTTCGAACAGCACGGCGATGATCACGCCGGCCGAAAGCACCTGCAGCGTTGCCACCGCGCGGTGGACCAGCACCTTGTCGACCATGAGCTGGAAGAAG
>BOKV01000005.1 GCA_016861165.1 Alphaproteobacteria bacterium
GACCGGCGCGAACACCGTGTGGCTACCGCCGATCTCGACATTGCGCTCCGGGTTGCGCGCGTGCTGGGTGTACTGCCGCGGCGCCGTCTTCATCAATTGCCGGCACAGCCCCCTGGGCAGGTGCACGCGCTCGCCGCGCACGTCGGCGCCGGCCTGGCGCCACAGCCCGAGCGCCTCCGGATCGTCGCGATATTCGACGCCGACCTCCTCCATCAGCGCGTCGGCATTGGCCTCGATGATCTCGATCGCCTCGGCCGACAGCAGGTCGACCGGCGGCAGGTTGCGGGTGATGTAGGGCAGGCTCGCCGGCCGCTGGCCGGTGCGCGCTTGGCGCCTGGCCGCCGCGCCGCCGCTGGCGCCGCGACCGCGGCGACCGGCGGCCGCGCCGGGGGTGGCCTGCGTTCCGGTCATCTCCACGTCGTTCATCGGGGTGTTCCGCGTCCAGTGTGATGGGGAGAGCGCGGCATCGTCGCCGCCTTCGGTTGCCGGAATTGTCGCAGATGGCCACCGGCGCGGGCTTTCCAAAACCGTCACAGCGAAGTCGCAGCCGTCGCTTTCCCGTCCGGCGAGGTCGCTTAAAAGGCAGCGGCCGCCGGCAATTCGGCCTCTAGATGCAAAAACCGCCCGGAAGCTGTTGCGCCACGCCGGTTTTTGCGTTTAACCGCTGTCCGGCAGATCGCGGCACCCGCCCACGAAGGACGAGCTATCATGGCCGATGAAGACGACATCATCCTGTCCGAGCTCAGCGACGAAGACCTCGTCCTGCAGATGCATGACGACCTCTATGACGGCCTCAAGGAGGAGATCGAGGAGGGAACCAACATCCTGCTGGAGCGCGGCTGGACCCCCTATGACGTGCTGACCAAGGCGCTGGTCGAGGGCATGCGTATCGTCGGCATCGACTTCCGCGACGGCATCCTGTTCGTGCCGGAGGTGCTGCTGGCGGCCAACGCCATGAAGGCCGGCATGGCGATCCTGCGCCCGCTCCTCGTCGAGACCGGCGCGCCGAAGCTGGGCAAGATGGTCATCGGCACCGTCAAGGGCGACATCCACGACATCGGCAAGAACCTTGTCGGCATGATGATGGAAGGCGCCGGCTTCGACGTCGTCGACCTCGGCATCAATACCGATGTCGACAAGTATCTGGCGGCGATCGAGCAGCACAAGCCCGACATTCTCGGCATGTCGGCGCTGCTGACCACGACCATGCCCTATATGAAGGTTGTCATCGACACGCTGGTCGCCAAGGGCATCCGCGACGACCTGATCGTGCTGGTCGGCGGCGCGCCGCTCAACGAGGAGTTCGGCAGGGCGGTTGGCGCCGACGCCTACTGTCGCGACGCCGCCGTCGCCGTCGAGACTGCCAAGCAGCTCATCGCGCGCAAGCACAACCTCCTCGGCGCCCGCGCCACGGCGTGACGGCGGCGCGGCGTCAGTATCCGGCCTCCTTCTGGTGGCGGAAGGCGAGCAGGTAGATGGTGTCCTGCGGCGGCTCATAGCGATAGAGGGCGACGTATCCGGAATCGCCGAATTCGATGAGGAGTTCGCGCAATTGCGTCACGTCTTCGAACGGCCGGCCGATGTCCGGGTGTTGCGCCAGCAGGTCAAGTTTGTTGGCGATGGCTTCTGCCGCGCGCCTCGCAGCCAACGGGTTCTTTGGTTCGAGGAATCGGCGGCAGCGCTCCATGCCGAGGGCTGCGCCCTCGGTCACCACTATTCGTGGCACTCCGGCTGCTCCGCGCCGTCCTCGGCACCCCATCTGGCCAGCCAGTCTCGGACTTCCTCGTCCGTCAGGTGGCGGCCATTCTCGCGGAAGGCGACCCAGGCGGCCAGCGCCTCCCGCCTGAAGCTTTCGCGGGCTTCCTCGCGCTCGACATATTGGCGCAGCGCCTCGCGCATGATCCAGTGCGCCGAGCGCCGCTGCGCTTCGGCGAGGTTCCGGATGCGACGCCGCAGGTCATCGTCGATCTTGATCGAAGTTGCCATGCCCGCTCAGATAATAGGTGATACCTCTTGATAAAGTAGTCCGCCAACGTGAACATGTCGAGCCACAAGGCGCAAACCGATCCTGGCAGCGGGGATACGGTTCGGCGAAAGTCGGTGCCGGCCCCCGAACGGCTGCGCATCATCGCCTGTGGCGCCATCGCCCGCGAAATCATCGCGGTGCTGGCGGCCAACGCCATGAACCATGTCGAATTGACCTGCCTGCCGGCGATCCTGCACAACCACCCCGACCGCATCCCCGCCGAGGTCGAGCGCGAGATCGCCGAGGCGCGCGCCGCCGGCATCGGCCGCATCTTCATCGCCTATGCCGATTGCGGCACCGGCGGCATTCTGGACAATGTCTGCGAGGCGCATGGTGTCGAGCGCATCGCCGGCCCGCACTGCTATTCCTTCTTCACCGGCAACGCGGCCTTTGCCGCCGATGCCGACACCAACATCACGGCATTCTTCCTGACCGATTTCCTCGCCCGCCAGTTCGATGCCTTCGTCACCCGCCCGCTCGGCCTTGACCGCCACCCTGAGCTGCGCGATGCCTATTTCGGCAACTACGACAAGCTGGTCTATCTCGCCCAGACCGACGATGCCGAACTCGACCGCCGCGCCGAGGCCGCCGCGCGTTTCCTCGGCCTTGCCTATGAGCGCCGCCGGACGGGGTATGGTGACCTGACGGACGCCATTGCTTCTCTGCGGTAGTCTCCCCACCATGCGCACCATCACCACCATCGCCTTCGACGCCGACGACACGCTCTGGCACAATGAGCGCAACTTCAAGCTGACCGAGGCGCGCCTGGCCGAGGTGCTCGCCGACCATGCCGGGCCCGAGCATCTGACCGAGCGCCTCATCGCCGCCGAGCGCCGCAACGTCCATCACTATGGCTATGGCGCCAAGAGCTTCACCCTGTCGACGATCGAGACGGCGCTCGAGGTGACGGCCGGCAAGGCACCGGGCTCCGTCATCGCCGAGATCCTGGCCGCCGGCCGCGACCTCATGCGCCACCCCGTCGAGACCTTCCCCGGCGTCGCCGAGACACTGGCCGAGCTCAAGGGCGCCTACCGCCTCCTCGTCGTCACCAAGGGCGACCTGTTCGACCAGGAGCGCAAGCTGGCCCAGTCCGGCATTGACCACCTGTTCGACGCCGTCGAGATCGTCAGCGAGAAGGACGCCGGCACCTATGCCCGCGTCTTTGGCCGCCACGGCGACGGCGTCAACCGGGCGATGATGGTCGGCAACTCGCTGAAGTCCGACGTGCTGCCGGCGCTCGCCGCCGGCGCCTGGGCCGTGCATGTGCCGCACGCGCTGACCTGGGCGCTCGAACACGCCGAGGAGCCGGCCGGCCACGTCCGCTACCGGCGGATCGGGCAGATCGGGGAACTGGCAAAACTGCTGGCTACCCGTTCGCCTGGCTGACGTCCTCTGGCGGCGCGGGCACATCGGGCGCCTTGTCAAGCAGCCGCGAGAGGTCGCCCCGTTTGGAGCTGCCCGCGCGCCCTTTCAGGAAATCGTCCGCGGTCTGAACCGCGCCGATCTTCTGGGCAACTGCGGCCACGATCCACTGGTTGAGCGATACGCCGTCCGCTTGCGCCAAGCGCGCCGCTGTTTCTTTCAACGATCGCGGCAAATGCAGCGGGTATTTGTAGCGTTCAGCCTGACTCATTTTGTCAGCCTCCTCACAACATCGCCTGGGGTTGTAATGGTTAGGCCGAGTTTGAGCGCCGCGGAGAAATCTCTGATATTGTGCGTCACGACGGCATCGGCATATCCGTTCAGCGCGGTCTCCACCACCATCTCATTGGCGGCATCGGCGAGCAGCGGTCGCGTGCGGAAGGAAATATCGACACCTTCGGCAATCGCCGCAAACGCGCTCATTACCTTGGCAACATCCTTGAGCGTATGCCCCGTTGCTGCCCTTGTTTCCTTTCGGCTCAGCACTGCTTCATATTCCAGAAACAGCGCCGTGGAACAGAGCGGCGTGACACGCCCCTCATCGGCCATCCGCAAGAGCAGATTGCTTGCGCCGGTCCGGCTGCGGAACGCGGCGACGACAACGTTGGTATCCAGTACCAACCTCATCAATTCAATATGGAGACATCTTATGGGATGTCAAGGCATCGGCGGTCTGATGCAGTAGTCGGTCGGCCGTTCCGGTGGGATATCGTGCCGGCGCTCGCCGCGGACAGGTCGGAGCCGTCGTCGAACTGCTCGACGACACGAATGTGCTCGTTGAGTTCAGTGATGATTCCGGCTTCGCCTATGCCGTACGGCGTGCCCGGTCTCGCAATTGCTGGTGCTGCACTACGTCGCCGACGCGGCGTGAACGGCAGGGCTCCCGGTTCGGCCGGATGTGTGCGCCCGCGAAGCGTCGCGCCCGGTTATCGTGAGGCCGACCAGGTGCAGGTCTCGGTCGACAGGTTCTGGGTCATCGTGCCGCGCATCGCATTGTTGCCCACGATCGTCCCGACATAGCGGGCGGTATTCAGTGCGTTGGACGTCGTGAAACTCACACTCTTTCCGGAAATCTGCCCGGAACGGATGGCGCCGTTGATGGAGCCGGTAATGCGGTTGTCGGCGGTTACGGTGACCGGGTAGGTTCCGCTGCCCCAGCTGCACGAGGCCGTGAGGCTCCAGCTGCCGGCGAGACCCGGATTGGCGGCCGGTTCGCGCGCCGCTTCCGGCGTCTTGCGCTCGGGTTGGGCAGCGGGAGGCTCCAGCCGGGTCTGCTGCGTCACCGGCTCGCATCTGCCGTCGCGCTCCTGCGTTCCCGTGCCACAGACGAGCGGGCAGACCCTGGCGGAAACAGCCTTGAGCTGGTTGAGCATTCGCTCGTCGGGGTCGAGGCTGGCCAACCGCGTGCCCTGCCTGCGCGCGAATTCTTCGAGCGCCCGCCGGCTTGCCGGTCCCCACACCCCGTCGACCCGTCCGACGGAACATCCGACGCGATTGAGCTCGGTCTGCACCGAGCGCGCCAGATCGGCCGAGCGCGCCGTTTGGTCGGGCACATCGGCCGGCAATACGTCCAGCCGGGTGACCCTCTCCGGCTCCCTCGCCGCAGCCGAGGCGTCAGCGTCTTCCACAGCCGCCAGTTTCAGCCGTGCCAGGTCGGCGAATGTCCCCTCGGGCCAGCGGGCCAGATAGGCCTCGAAATAGCCTGGCTCGCGCGCGTCCTTGACGGAATTCCAGAATGCCAGCTCGATCTGTGTTGCGTCCCGGGTCAATGCAGGTTCCGACGGGTCGCCTTCACGCGTGCCGGCGCTCGGTACCAGTACCACCCTGCCCGTCAGCGAGGAATTGTCCCACGGCACCTGTTTGCCGCCCGTCGTCGCCAGCACCGCGTTGCGGACCAGGATCAGGTCGTCGGTGACACTCTGCCCCGGCGTGCCGAGATGTTTGAGCAGGCCGGCGGTGAACGGCGAATTGCGGCCCTCGCCGTCGAGCGCGATGTTGCCGGGCTGGGTGGCAAAGGCGATGAGCGAACCGACGCCGGAGCCGATCCGCGCCAGCCCGCGCCCGACGGCGGACGAGCGCGAGCCCATTGAGCGCGCCAAATTGTCGGCGAGCGGATTGTCGCGGCAGGCATCGAGGAAGACGAGATTGGTGCGGGTGTTGCGCTCCATCGCCGAGAGAACGAGGTCAACCGGAATCGCCTCGAACGGCAGGTCATCGTGTGAATTGAGCCGGGCGTCGATCGGCGCGATGTAGTTCTCGCCGTTCACCTGCAGGCCGTGGCCGGCGTAGTAGAACACCGCCAGGTCCGCGCCGGCGAGCTTGCCGATAAAGTCGCGCACCGTCCGCCGCAATGCGTCAAGATCGAGGTCCGTCCCGCTGGTGACCTCGAAACCCATGCCGGCAAGCTTGACGGCCATGTCGGCCGCGTCATTGGCCGGGTTGGCGAGCGGCGGCACGTTGCGGTAGGCCGCGTTGCCGATCACCAGCGCCACCCGCCCCTCGGCAACCGCAGGGCCACACGAGGCAACGAAGAGCCAGACGGTGATCGCGAGCCAGCCCGATCGTTTTGCCATTGCCGTCATCACCACCTCCGATCCATGCTCGAGGTGGCTGCCGAACGGCCACCACGGCGCAGCCCCGCCCGATCCCTGACCGCCCTATTGCCCGGCGAGTTGCTCCGCCACCATCATCGCCTGCACGGTGCAGCCGCGTTTGGCCAGGGCCGCGGCATTGGCGAACGCCTCGCCGCCGAGCGTCCCGGCCGGCAGCCGAAGCACGGTGATGGCACGTTCCTCGACCTTGGTGGCGACCTTCAGTTCGGCCCGTGCGCCTTCGGCGATGCCGAGCCCGGCAAAGCGCACGGCGATGCGGTTCGGCAGCCAGTTCTCCTCGATCACGCGGCCGCCGAATTCGATACGGACGCGGTCGAGAAAGCGCGCGTCGAGCCGGCGCACGACCAGCGCGTCGGCGATCAGGCAGAATGGCTCGCCCCTGCCCATCCTCGCCAGCAGTTCGATGATCAGCGGCAGTCGGGCGGCCGCGTCCTCGTCGCTGCCGGCGGGGCGGCCGCTGGAAGGAAGCTTGCGGCTCGCCGCGGTGATGTCCTCGAGGCCGGCCACGCCAAGGACGAGCTGCAGCAGCCCGGCATTGTCCTCCTGGCCGCGGCGCAAACGGAACGTCTCCAGCGCCTCGCCGCGCGCCTCGACCGCCGCCCGCCCCTCGATCACGTAGCTCGCGCCGCTCTCGCCGAGCAGCACGGCCTTGACCCCCGCCGGCACGAACACGAACTCCGGCGCTCCCGGCTCCGATCGGTAGACGGCGCCGGGCACCAGGTCCGGCACCGCCGGCTCGACATGGATGACGACGAACTGCTCGGCGGCCGGCGCGAAAGCCGGCGTCAGCAGCCAGATGAGGCAGGCGACGGCAATGCGCACCATTCCCCCCTTTTTTGTCGCTATCGGCACCAGTAGAAATCGGGACCTGATCGCGCCCACTCCAACTCGGTCAGGCAGTAGCGTGTCGCCTGCCGGCCATGCCAGCGCGGCTGGCAGACCTTGCAGGTGCGTGCCTCGACCGCCTTGGCCGGCGCCTCCGGTTTCGCCGGCGCGCGATCGGCCAGCGGCCGACACGTGGCGGCAAGGGACGTGCGCGCGCTCAGTGTCTCGTTGGTTCCGAGGCAGATCGTTTCGCGCTCGGTCGTGTTGGACAGCTTGCAGCTATAGCAGGTTCGGCTGTCAGAGTCGGCGGTTGGCCGGGAAGCCGGCTTTGCCTCGTCTCGCGGTTCCGCCGCCGGCTCCACGCTCGCCTCGCGCTCGATGCGCTCGCAGCGCCCGTTGCGCGCTTCCATGCCCTTGGCGCATTCGAGCGGACACACCCGTGCCGGCGTCGCCTTTAGCCGTTCGAGCAATTCACTGTCCGGCTCCAGCGCGGCAAGCTTGGTCCCCCGATGCCTGTGGAATTCCCTGAGCGCCTTTTCGCTTCCCCTGCCCCACTTGCCGTCAACGCGGCCGACGGAACAGCCGAGCCGGTTGAGTTCGGCTTGCACCGCGCGGATCAGCTCGGTCGCGCCGGCCGGGACCTGTGGCACCGTTTCGGCCGGGTCGGTCGCCGACGGACCGAGGCTTGCCGCCTCCACTTCGGCTGTCGCATCGGGCGGCACCGGCGGGTCTGAGGGCGCCACCGGCGCGGATGGGGCGGACAAGGCCGACCGGTTCGCCAGGGCGGCCACCTGCTCGGGCGGGTCGGCAACGGCCTGCGACCCGGCGTCGGCGCTACGCATCTCGACCTTGGGCGGCGCCGGCTTCGCCGGTTCGCTCGCTGGAGCCTTGGCTGCAGAAAGCTCCTTGATGCGTAGCCTGGCGATGTCGGCGAAGGTGCCGTTCGGCCAGCGCTTCAGATACGCTTCAAAATAGCCGATCGAGGCCGCGCCCTTGATCGAGTCCCAGTAGGCGATCTCGATCGAGCGTTCGGCTAGCGCGGGCTCGGATTCCCTGCCACTCGCTTTCGCCTCGAGGCTCGCGATCTTCAGCCGCGCCAGCGCCGCGAATGCGCCCTGCGGGTACTGCCGCAGATAGGCTTCGAAATAGCCCTTTTCGCCCAGGTCCTTGATCGAGTCCCAATAGGCGAGTTCGACAGCCCGGTCGGCCCGTTCCTGGACGTCGGCCTGCTGCCGGGCGACGTCCTCGACCAGCACCACGCGACCGGTGAGCGATGAATTGTCCCAAGGTACCTGCCGGCCTCCCGTCGCCTCCAGCACCGCATTGCGCACCAGGATCAGGTCGTCGGTGACACTCTGTCCCGGCGTGCCGAGATGTCTGAGCAGCCCGGCCGTGAACGGCGAGTTGCGGCCCTTGCCGTCGAAGGCGATATTGCCTGGTTGGGTGGCGAAGGCGATCAGCGAGCCGACGCCGGAGCCGATCTTGGCAAGCCCGCGCCCGACTGCACCCGAGCGGGTTCCCATCGAGCGGGCGAGGTTGTCGGCAAGCGGGTTGTCGCGGCAGGCGTCGAGAAAGATCAGGTTGACCTTGGTCGAGCGCTCCATCGCCGACAGCACCAGGTCGATCGGCAGCGCCTCGAAATCGAGGTCGTTGTGGGAGGCGAGCCTGGCATCGACCGGGGCGATGTAGTTGGCCCCGCTCACCTGCAGGCCATGGCCGGCATAGAAGAACAACGCCATGCCGGCGCCATCGAGCTTGCCGATGAATTCGCGCACGGTCGCGCGCAGACGGGCCAGATCAAGGTCGATGCCGCTGACGACCTCGAAGCCGAGCCCTTGCAACTTTTCCGCCATGTCGGTGGCATCGTTGTTCGGATTGGCAAGTGCCGGCACGTGCTCGTAGGCCGCATTGCCGATGACCAGCGCCACGCGCCTCTCGGCTTGGGCGGGGAATGTCGTCAGAAGCAGAACGGCAAGACACGGGATCAGCAGGGAGCGTGGCCAGCCCATCGCGTATTCTCCGGTTGCCCCGCCGAAAACCTAGCACATCGAACGGTCGCGGCAAGCGCTGCCTCCGCGTCCACGCCGTGTCCGGCCCGATCCCGCCCGGACTTCTCCCGTGCGGCCGCGGGAGATTCCGTGTGCCGGCCATCCCGGCCTGCCTCGGTCGGTCAGTTCGCCGCCAGCCGCTCGTAGCGGTTGACGTGCGGCGGCGATTTCAGCCAGTTCGCCGGTCCCTTCAGGCCGTCCTCGACGCCGGCCGCGAACAGCTTCTTCATGCGTTCCCGGTCGAAATCGAGACCTTCCTGGGCGAGCGGGATCGAGTCGGGAATGGCGGTCAGGTGGAACTTCGCCCCGACATTCCTGGCGAGCACGAAATTGCGGTAGATGGTGTCGTCCTGGATTTCGCGCATCATCTCGGTGATCGACTTCTTGGCGATGTCGGCGAGGTTGGCCTTGACCGGCACGGAGGCGTTCTGGCGCACCGTGTTGCCGTTGATGATCATGTAGAGTTCCTTGGGCCGGCGCGTCTCGGGGAACATGAAACCCGACACCAGCACCGGCTCCTTGACGCCGCCATCGACATGGGCCTGGCGAAGCTGGATGCCGCGCTGCGGCTTGATGTAGACCGGCGCGAAATAGGCCGGCACGGCCGCCGAGGCGCGCAGCACCTTCTGGAAATGCAGCCGGCGGTCGGTGCGCCCGCCGGTGGCGATCTCGCCCATGTCCCAGATCACCAGTTCGCCGGCGTCGAGATTGGTCGTCGCCACATAGAGGCGCCGGCCCCTGGCGTGCTCGGCCGCCAACTTCTGCAGCACCTCGTCGGTGACGAACTCCTCGATCTGTGCCTTCAGCGGCCCGTTGTCGTAGAGCGACTCGCCGAACAGGCCGTCGAGCCCGCGCTTGCGGAAGATCTTGTCGTTGCTCTGCGTGGTGTAGAAGCGTTCCAGTTCCCCGTCATATTCTGGCCCGAGGAAGGCGAGCACGGCCATCAGCGCGCCGGTCGAAACGCCGGTGACCACGTCGAACTGCGGCCGGTTGCCGCCGCGCGTCCAGCCGACCAGCACGCCCGCTCCGTAGGCGCCGTCGGCACCGCCGGCCGACAGCGCCAGAACGGTATGGACGCCATCATCGTCGTGCGCGGCGACACGGACCGGCAGCGCCTGGTCGGGCGAAGCGTTGGGGTCGACCGCCTCCATCGGCAGCAGCGTGCGCGTCGCCACCGCCTCCTTCGGGCGCGAGGCGCATGCCGCCACCGTCAATACCAGCATGACGGCCACCGCCGCGCGGATGGCCCTCCCACGTCCGTCCATGACGCCTTCCTGTCGCCGGGGTTCTTCGCGACCCCTTGCCACCGGGCAGCCACTCTACAGGAAAAGCGTTAAGAACCGAAGATGCTCCGGCGACGACGTTTACATTTGGTTAACCATGTCGCCCGCCTGCGGTGCGCGGCCAGCCGCAGGGGGTTGCGCGGGCCGAGGCCGGGCGGCGTGGTCGGCATGCGGCGGCTCGTGGCGGCGCTGCGGCACATTGTGCGCCGGCCGCGCATTGACTCGCCGGCTCCGATCGGCTTGCTTCGCCTCGGCTAGGCAACCAGAGGCGCGCATGGACGATACCCGCTCCGGCTTCCGCTACTATGATGATTTCGCCGAAGGCGAGGTGATAGACCTTGGCAGCTACGCCGTAACGGCAGAGGAAATCATTGAATTCGCCGAAGAATTCGATCCTGCCCCGTTTCATCTGAGCGAGGAGGGCGGACGCGCCTCGCTGCTCGGCCGGCTTTCGGCTTCGGGCTGGCACACCTGCGCCATGACCATGCGCATGCTGTATGATCACCTGCTCGCCAACTCGTCCGGACAAGGTTCACCCGGCATCGACGAGGCGCGCTGGCTCGCTCCCGTGGTGCCGGGCGACACGCTGACCGGCCGGGCGACAGTGCTTTCCCGGCGGCTTTCGGCCTCGCGCCCGGGTATCGGCCTCGTCCGCTTCCGCTTCGACTATTTTACCGAAGGCGACAAGCCGGTATTGACCATGGTCAACTCGATCATGTTCGCCGCCCGCGACACGGCCGGCGCGGAGCCGGCGCGATGAAGCTGCCGCCGTTCTTCGAGGCCGACCATCGCGCGCGGCTCGGCAGCCACACCTTCAGCCGTGCCGAGATCATCCGTTTTGCCACCAGGTTCGATCCGCAGCGCTTCCACGTCGACGAGGAGGCCGCCCGCCACAGCGTGCTCGGCGGGCTGTGCGCCTCCGGCTGGCACACGGCGGCGGTGTGGATGCGCAAGCAGCGCGACTGGAGCGCGGCGGCGCTGGCCGATTGGGTCGGCGCCGGCAATCCGCCCTTCGAGATCGGCCCCTCGCCCGGCTTCGACAATCTGCGCTGGATGCGGCCGGTCTATGTCGACGACACCATCGCCTACTTCAACACGACCCGGGCCTGCCGCCCCTCGGCATCGCGGCCCGGCTGGTACGTGTTCACCGGCTTTCAGGAAGGACTCAACCAGAAAGGCGAGCCGGTCTTCTCCTTCGACAGCATCGGCTTCATGAAGTTCCCGGCCTGAGGTTGGCCCGTCGCCGCGCCGCGGCTTTACGGCACCGCATCGGACACAACGCGCGGCACGATCAGGAGGTCGGTGATGCCGCGCCGGATCAGGTGTGAACTGACGCTGCCGAGGATGCCGCGCGCCACTATCCGTCGCGCATGCGAGGAGACCACCACGAGGTCGCAGCCCGACTCCTGCGCGTGCCTGGTGATCGCCACTGCCGGCGGATCATCGACGATGGCGATGTCGGCCATGAGCGGCGCACTCGCGATCTGGGCGGTGAGGCGCGCGCGCGCCTGGCGCGCCACCTCGGCGCGGTAGTCGTCGATCGCCTGGCGGTCGATGCCGGCATAATACATCAGGCCGGTCGCCGAGGTATCGATGGCATGGAGCAGCGTCGTTCTGGCCGGGGCATCGCTACCAAAGCTGGCCAGCGCCTCGAGCAACTCCGGCCCTTCCATGCTTTCAACCCCGGCGAGCGCATGCTGGTAAGGGGGCGCGCCGGCTGTCCGCGCGATCAGCACCGGCACGGCCGAGACGCGGATGAGCCGTTCGACGGTGGTATCGCTGATGATGTCGCGCAGCACGCCGCGCCGATGGTCGCCAACAACGACCAAGTCGGCATGAGCGGCACTGGCCGCCCGGTGGATGGCCAGGAATACGTCGCCGGAGGCGACTTCGTGGCGACCGCCCACGCGTTCGAGCATCGTGGATTGCTCGGCGAGCATGTCGTTGGCCTCGGCCAGCCTTCGCTCAACCACCGGTCGCGGCAGGCTGTCGTCGACGGCATGCACGACCAGCAGCGCTGCCCCGGTCGCGGCCGCGAGCGCTGCGGCGCGGTCGATCGCGGCGACGCTGCGCTGCGAGAAATCGGTGGCGGCAACAATTGTCTTCATTTCTCGGATTTCTCCCGTTGTGCTGGTGCCGGCTCGTCCTCGAGATCTGATATCTGCTTGGCGGCGGCGATGGCGGCCTCGTCGAACGGATGCAGAACCAGGTCGACGACGCCTTCCTCCTCGAGCCGGCGCTCCTCGGCCTCGTCGCGCGCGGTGATGGCAACGCGCCCTGCGAACCGGTGCGTGCGGATGGCCGCCATCAGGCCGCTGCGCGGGTCTGTCTCGGTCAACGCGATCGTTCCGTAGGGCACCGCCAGCACCACCCAGCGCGCCTGCGTCAACGGCAGCTCGGCCCAGAACTCCGGCTCGGTCACGTCGCCGTAGCGCACATCACGGCCTTCGAGGGCCAGGCCGCGCACCGCGCGCGGGTCGAGATCGACGCCGAGCACGCGGAACCCGGCATCATCAAGGCGTCGCATGAGCTGGGCGCCGAAACGACCGAGACCGAAGATGATGACGTCGGTGGCGGGTCGGTGGTCCTCGCCGTCGGTCGGTTCCCGCCAGCCGCCGAAATCGAACGGCCGCAGCAGCGGCCGCGCCCAGAGATGAAGTTCATGCGAATAGGTGATCATGTAGACCGACAACGCGATGGTCACCAGCCCGACCAGCGTCACCAGACCCACGGCGGAAGCATCGACGTGGCCGATGCTGAACCCCATCGCCATGAAGATCAGCGAGAACTCCGAAATCTGCGCCACCGTCAGCCCGGCAAGGAAGCCGGTGCGGGCACGATAGCCCATCCACGCCATGATCAGGATGACGATCAGCGGGTTGCCGATCAGCACGAACAGCGAGAAGACAACGGCCCGCGACAAATCGGCCCCGAGCGCCGACAGGTCGAGTGCGGCGCCGATCGAAAGGAAGAAGAAAAGAAGCAGGAAATCCCTGAGCGCGGCCAGCCGCGCCGATACCATGTCGCGATAGGGCGTCGAGCCGATCGACACGCCGGCCGCCAGTCCGCCTAGTTCCTTGCCCAGTCCGACGATGTCGCCGATCGCCGCCGCGGTCGCCGCCCAGCCGATGGCGGCGATGACCAGCAGTTCCGGCGTGCGCGCCAGCCGCGCCATCAGCGGATCGGCGACATAGCGCACGAAGATGACGAGTGCCGCCACCACTGCCGCCAGCGAGGCAAGCACCGACCACAGACCGCCGTCGGTGGCCTCCACCGTCCCGATGCCGATCGTTGACAGCACCACCATGGCGATCACAACGACGATGTCCTGGACGATCAGGAAGCCGAGCGCGATGCGGCCGTGCAGGGTTTCCAGTTCGCGCTTGTCGCTCAGCAGCTTGACGATGATGATGGTCGAGGAAAAGGTGAGCGCCACTGCCACGTAGAGGCTGGTTACGGCGTCAAGGCCGAGCGCCAGGCCAATGAAGAAGCCAATGCCGGCGGTGAACACGACCTGGCCGAGTCCGGTGGCGAGCGCCACCGGCCCGAGGGTGCGCACCAGGCGCCAGTCGAGTTTCAGCCCGACCAGGAAAAGCAGCAGCGCGACGCCGAGTTCGGCGAGGAACCTGATCTGGCTGCCGGTCTCGGCGCTGCTGTCGAAGAACGCGGCGGCCAGGATGCCGACGGCAATGAAGCTTACTATGACCGGCTGGCGCAGGGCGGCGCCGAGAAGGCCGATCGCCGCCGCCGCCAGCAGCAGCCATGCGATTTCATGGAAGACCACGTCGGTCATCGTCGCTTCCTGCCACCTTGCGATCCTTTCCCTCGGAACCAGCCCGCAACCTACCATATACGGCATTTGCCGGCAGGCACGCCGAAACGGACGGTCCGCCGCGGCAATGTACCATCGGGACCCGTCGCTTTTGTCTGATGCGAGGTCGCGCCCGGTGCAGCGCGCCAATGGCGTTTGCAACAATGTCGCGCCCGGAACAGGATTGCACAGGCTGCTTGACGCCATGCCCGGCCGAGGGAGGGGCGATTGGCTGATCTGATCGTCGTCTACTGGCGCGATATCCCCGCCCAGGTGACCGTGAAGCAGGGTCGCCGGACGGCCAGGCGCGAACTGTCGCGGCGCTTTGTCGAGGCGATCGACATGTGCGCCATGCGGGTCGGGCTCACCGGCACCGACGCCTACCTGGCCGAATGGCGGCGCGGCGAGCCGCGCCCGGTCTCCGACGACCTCGAGCAGGAAGCCGAGGCCGCCGCCGCGGCGATCGAGGCGGCCTACCCGCGCGAACGGCTGGTGGCACTGGTCAAGGCCGGCGGCCACGACGCTTCTGCCGAGGCGTGACGGCGATGAGCAAGCCCGAAGCGTCCGTCGTCACCCAGGCCACGAAGGTGGCGCTCGCCCGGCCGCGAAGCGACTACCGGCCGGCCGGTGTCAGCCCGTCGCGGCGCCAGCGCCGGCGCTACACCATCCGCCTGTGGTCGGTGCGCCATTCGCGCCTGCTCGAATGGGTCTATGCCCATTTCGCCGACCTGTTCCTGAAACTGCATCCGCTTTGGCGCGCCGTCGGCTACCAGCGGGCCGAGGCGCCGGTCACCTTCGTCGAGCGCCGGGTCAAGGGCCTCCTGTTCGACTGCCGCATGTGCGGCCAGTGCATCCTGTCCTCGACCGGCATGACCTGCCCGATGAACTGCCCCAAGCAGCTGCGCAACGGCCCGTGCGGCGGCGTGCGCGCCAACGGCAATTGCGAGGTCGAGCCGGACATGCCCTGCGTCTGGGTGCAGGCCTGGAACGGCGCCCGGCAGATGCGCCAGGGCGTCGAGAACCTGATGAACGTGCAGCCGCCGGTCGACCAGTCGCTGCGCGAGACCTCGGCCTGGCTGCGCGTCACCGCGCTCGCCGCCGGGGCCGAGGCGCGCCGGGAGGTTTCGCCATGATCGCGCGCCAGTCCGACGAGCATCCCCACGGCGTCGACCTGCCGCTCGACCCCCTGCCCGGCCATTCCTCGCGCGGCCGCCTTGAACGCGTGCTCCGGCGCGGCGAGTTCGCGGTGACCGCCGAATTGAACCCGCCCGACAGCGCCAACCCGCAGGACGTCTACGAGCGCGCCTCCGTCTTCGACGGCTGGGTCGACGGCATCAACGCCGTCGACGCCTCCGGCGCCAACTGCCACATGTCGTCGGTCGGCATCTGCGCCCTGCTGACCCGCATGGGCTATGCCCCGATCATGCAGATCGCCTGCCGCGACCGCAACCGCATCGCCATCCAGGGCGACGTGCTCGGCGCTTCCGCCATGGGTGTTGCCAACATCCTGTGCCTGACCGGCGACGGCGTCCAGTGCGGCGACCAGCCCGGCGCCAGGCCGGTCTTCGACTTCGACTGCATGAGCCTGCTGGCGACAATCCGCTCGATGCGCGACGAGGCGAAATTCCTGTCCGGCCGCAAGCTGACGACGGCGCCGGCCGTGTTCCTCGGCGCCGCCATCAACCCGTTCGCGCCGCCCCACGATTTCCGTCCGCTGCGGCTCAGGAAGAAGATCGAGGCCGGCGCCCAGTTCGTCCAGAGCCAGTACTGCTACGACGTCGCGATGTTCCGCGACTACATGGCGCGGGTGCGCGACCTCGGGCTCGACCGGCAATGTTTCATCATGTGCGGGGTGGGACCGCTGGCCTCCGCCCGCACCGCCCGCTGGATGCGCGCCAACGTGCCGGGCGTCCACATTCCCGATGCGGTCATCGCCCGCCTGGAGGGGGCCGAGGACCAGAAGCGCGAGGGCCGCCAGATCTGCATCGACATCATCGACGAGGTCAAGGAGATCGAGGGCGTGGCCGGCATCCACGTCATGGCCTACCGCCAGGAGGAGTTGGTCGCCGAGATCGTCGCCGAATCGGGCGTGCTGAAGGGCCGCCGGCCATGGAAGCGCGAGGCCCGCATCGACGAACGCCAGGTCGTCGAGCGGCTCGGCGAACTGCTCGACCGCGACGCGATCTCGCCGCAGGACATGGCAGAGAAGGCGCTGCTCAACGATGACGCCTGACCGCGCGTCCTGCGCGCGTCCGGCCGATAGTTGAATTCATCCATATAACGATATAAAGAACTCTTTATATCATCTGGAACCCAGCCCAGGAGCCCGCCGCGCATGACCCACACCCTCGTCGCCTCCCAGTCCCGTGAAGTCGTCATCGGATTCGACAAGCCGTTCTGCGTCATCGGCGAGCGCATCAACCCGACCGGCCGCAAGAAGCTCGCCGCCGAGATGGTCGAGGGCAATTTCGAGACGGTCAGGAAGGACGCGCTCGAACAGGTCGCCGCCGGCGCCACCATGCTGGATGTCAACGCCGGCGTCACCGCCGTCGACCCCAACGCCACCGAGCCGGCGCTGCTCGTCCAGACGCTGCAGATCGTCCAGGACCTGGTCGACGTGCCGCTGTCGATCGATTCCTCGGTCACCGCCGCCATCGAGGCGGCGCTCAAAGTGGCGAAGGGCCGGCCACTGGTCAATTCGGTCACCGGCGAGGAGGAGAAGCTGGAGGCGATCCTGCCGCTGATCAAGAAGTACGACGTGCCGGTTGTCGCCATCTCCAACGACGAGACCGGCATCTCGATGGACCCGGACGTGCGTTTCGCGGTGGCCAGGAAGATCGTCGAGCGCGCCGCCGACCACGGCATCAAGAGCCACGACATCGTCGTCGACCCGCTGGTCATGCCGATCGGCGCGCTGGGCGACGCCGGCCGCCAGGTGTTCGCGCTGGTGCGCCGCCTGCGCGAGGAACTGAAGGTCAACACCACCTGCGGCCTGTCCAACATCTCCTTCGGCCTGCCGCACCGCCACGGGGTCAACGCCGCCTTCATCCCCATGGTCATCGCCTCCGGCATGACCTCGGCGATCATGAATCCGTGCCGGCCGCAGGAGATGGAGGCCGTGCGTGGCGCCAACGTGCTGATGGGGACCGACGAGAATTGCGCGACCTGGATCATGACCTATCGCGACTATGCCCCGGCGGCCCCGGCCGCTGCGGCGGCCGCCTCTCCCGGGGGCGGTGCCCGCCCCGGCCGGCGCGGCGGCCGTGCGGCGCGTGTCGGAGCAGCGGGTTAGCCATGTGACCACCATGTCCATGCCATTGAGACCGGTGGAGCGCGCCGTTGGCAGATAGATTGAGCCGGATTTGAACGCACTCTCGAACATCGCCGACCCCCTCGTCCTGTTCATGCCGTCGGGCAAGCGCGGGCGCTTCCCCGTCGGCACGCCGGTGCTCGACGCGAAACCGGACACTGTGGGGGTGCCATACCCCCGGGCGCTGCCCTTTGCTCTGCGTCACCCCGGTTGCCATGCAAACCGGGGTCGATTGGCCTGTCGGCTTTCAGAAGAAGGGCGAAGGGCGAGAGCGCAGCCACATCCCAAGCATTCATTCGCGGCAACCGCCAATGGATCCCGGCTCGCAGTAGCGGCCGGGATGACGCCCAGTGAAGGCCCGCGCCGTGACCTACGGCAACGTCGCTGTTCAATTCAGACTCCGTTCTCCGACCTCACGTCATTGGAGAGGGGCGCCCATGACTGACCCCCTCGTCCTGTTCATGCCGTCGGGCAAGCGCGGGCGCTTTCCCGTCGGCACGCCGGTACTCGACGCGGCCCGCCAGCTCGGCGTCTATGTCGAGAGCGTGTGCGGCGGCCGCGGCATCTGCGGGCGCTGCCAGATCGAGGTGCAGGAAGGCCATTTCGCCAAGCACAAGATCACTTCCGCCGGCGACCACATCTCGCCGCCCGGCGCCAAGGAGCTGCGCTACGCCGACAAGCGCGAGCTCAAGCCCGGCCGGCGCCTGTCCTGCTCGGCCACCATCCAGGGCGACCTCGTCGTCGACGTGCCGCAGGACGCCATTGTCAACGCCCAGGTCGTGCGCAAGGCCGCCGCCACCCGGCCGATCGAGCGCCACCCGGCGGTTCACCTGTGCTATGTCGAGGTCGACGAACCCGACATGATGAAGCCGCTCGGCGATCTCGACCGGCTGAAGGTGGTGCTGTCGCGTGACTGGGGCTATGAGCGCCTCGACACCGATTTCGCGCTGCTGACCGGCGTCCAGAAGGTGCTGCGCGACGGCGGCTGGACCGCCACCGCCGCCATCCACAGGGATGCCGATACCGACACCGCCCGCATCATCGGCCTGTGGCCCGGGCTCAAGAACGAGGCCTACGGCATCGCCTGCGACATCGGTTCGACCACCATCGCCATGCATCTGGTGTCGCTGCTGTCGGGCCGCATCCTCGCCTCCTCGGGCCTGCCTAACCCGCAGATCCGCTTCGGCGAGGACCTGATGAGCCGCGTCTCCTATGTGATGATGAACGCCGACGGCGCCGGCGCGATGACGCGGGCGGTGCGCGAGGCCGTCAACGAGCTGATCGGCAAGGTCTGCACCGAGGCCTCGGTCAACCGCCAGGACATCCTCGACCTCGTCTTCGTCGGCAACCCGGTGATGCACCACCTGTTCCTCGGCATCGACCCGACCGAGCTGGGCGGCGCCCCCTTCGCGCTGGCCACCTCAGGCGCCGTGCATCTGGCCGCCGCCGAGATCGGCATCGCCGTCCATCCGGGCGCCCGCGTCTATGTGCTGCCCTGCATCGCCGGCCATGTCGGCGCCGACGCCGCCGCCGCCACCCTGTCGGAGGGTCCGCACCGCCAGGATCGCATGATGCTGCTCGTCGATGTCGGCACCAATGCCGAGATCGTGCTCGGCAACCGCCATCGCGTCGTCGCGTGCTCCTCGCCGACCGGGCCGGCCTTCGAGGGCGCCGAGATATCGGGCGGCCAGCGCGCCGCGCCCGGCGCCATCGAACGGGTGCGCATCGATCCCGCCACGCTGGAGCCGCGCTACCGCGTCATCGGCGTCGAGCAGTGGTCGGACGAGCCTGGCTTCGCCGAGGCCGCCAGTGGCATCGGCGTCACCGGCATCTGCGGCTCGGGCATCATCGAGGTCATCGCCGAGATGTTCCTGGCCGGCATCATCACCGCCGACGGCGTCATTGACGGCGCGCTCGCCGCCCGCAGCCGGCGGATCGTCGCGAGCGGCCGCACCTTCTCCTACGTCCTGACCGACAGCGAGCCGAAGATCACCATCACCCAGAACGATGTGCGTGCCATCCAGCTCGCCAAGGCCGCGCTCTATGCCGGGGTGAAGCTGCTCATGGGCAAGCAGGGCGTCGACCATGTCGACTGCATTCGCCTCGCCGGCGCCTTCGGCTCCTACATCGATCCGAAATACGCAATGGTGCTGGGGCTGATCCCCGACTGCGATCTCGCCGAGGTCAAGGCCGTCGGCAATGCCGCCGGTGATGGTGCGCTGATGGCGCTTCTGAACCGCAACCATCGCCGCCAGATCGAGGAGACGGTTCGCGGCATCGACAAGATCGAAACCGCGCTCGAGCCCGATTTCCAGCGCTTTTTCGTCGACGCCATGGCGATGCCCAACAAGCGCGATCCCTTCCCCCGCCTCGCCGCCGCCGTCAGCCTGCCGGCGCCGCGCGAACCCGCCACGACCGAAGTGGGGGGCCGGCGCCGGAGGCGGGCAAGGTGAATGGCGGTGAATAGTGAGTAGTGAATGGTCAGTGATCGTTGGTGCTATTCATAGAGATTCTGTCAACCAACGATTTCCGTATGACCAAAGTAGTTCCTGCAATCTCCGAATTCTACCATTCACCATCCACCATTAGCCATTCACGATTCACTTCCCCATCGCCGCGAACGACGCCCGCAGATGGTCGGCCGCCGCAAGCACTGGAGCGCTGGCGTTCTCGGCGACGATCATGCCGAGCGCGTATTCGGGCAGTTCCGGCAGGCCGTATTTCGGGTCGGCCTCGACCACCATGCCGTTCAGAGCCGAACTCGGTATCGGCGCCACCGCCAGGTCGGCCAGAACCGCGGCGCGCTGACCCGAGATGTGCGCGCTCAGAAAGGCGATGCGGTAGTCGCGGCCCTGCGCCTCGAGCCGCGACAGCCCTGCCTTGCGCCAGATGCAGCCCTCCTCCCACACCGAGACCGGCAGCGGGTCCTGCTCGGCGGCCACGCCGCCCTTGGCGCACGCCCATACCAGCCGCTCGCGGAACAGGATTTCGGCTGACGCCTCGACGCCCTTGATTCCGGCCTCGCAGGTGATCAGCGCCAGGTCGACCTGGCGCTGGCGCACCCGCTCGGACAGTTCGCCCGAGCCGGCGACGATGACATTGACGGTGACGCCGCAATGGCTGTCGGCGAAACGGCGCAACATTTCCGGCAGGAAACGCTCGGCCACGTCGTCGGGCGTACCGAGCCGCACCTCGCCGGCGATGTCGGGCTGGATGAAGCGCGCCATCGTCTCGCGGTTGAGCGCCAGCACCCGCCGGGCATGCTCGAGCAGCATCTCGCCCTCGCGCGTCAGCGACACCGAGCGCGAGTCGCGCACCAGCACCGGCTTGCCCAGCAGGTCTTCGAGCTTCTTGATCTGCATCGACACCGCCGACGGCGTGCGGAACACGGCCGAGGCGGCGCCGGCGAAGCTGCCGGTATCGACGATGGCGACGAAGGTCCGCAACAGGTCCAGTTCCAGCAGCGGCACCGGATGATTGAGCGCAAGGTTCATGCGGGAGCTTCCATCTCGTTGCGCCCTTGCGGGCATCGTTCAGTTTCTCTGACCTCTAGCATCATATCATTTCGTTTGATTGAATCAACCATTTTTCCCATATCTCGATCACGGACGCACCGACGGTCCGCATCGAAGGAGAGAGAGCCATGACATTCCCCGCTTCCCTGTTCGACGCCTGGCGCACCTATTCGCGGCAGCGCCAGGAGCGCCGCATCCACCGCCAGACCATCAACGCGGTGAGCGATCTGCCGACGCACATCCTCAAGGACATCGGCTGGCCCGGCGCCTACGAGCGCCAGCGCAAGTACCACCAGTGGTGAGCCCGCATGCGCATCCTCCCGGACGCACGCCGCCCATGAAGAGCCGGGAAGCCCTCCCGGCTCTTCCCTTTTTGCCGTGGCCTGTTGCGGCGCAGCCCTTGCGCGAGCGGACCGAAAGCCGGAAGCTGGCGCCGACTTCGGGGGTCGCTGACGGGAGCCCGGCATGCCGCTTGACGATTCTGAACTCGGCCTGTTCCGGCCGATCACCAGACGCGACTTCCTGAACGGCACCGCCCTCGCCATCGGCGCCGCCGCTGCCCCCGGCGTCATCCTGCCGCGCCGCGCCCGCGCCCAGAATTTCTACCCGCCGGCGCTGACCGGCCTGCGCGGCCACCACGACGGCTCCTTCGAGACGATGCACGCGCTGCGCGACGGCGAACTCACCGTCGATGCCGGTTCGATCGCCGAGACCGGCGAGACCTACGATCTGGTGGTGGTCGGCGGCGGCATCAGCGGCCTCGCCGCAGCGTTCCAGTACCGCGAGCAGAATGGCCCGGCGAGCCGCATCCTCATCCTCGACAATCACGACGATTTCGGCGGCCACGCCCGGCGCAACGAGTTCACCGCCTCCGACGGGCGCCTCGTCATCGGCTATGGCGGCTCGCAGTCGCTGCAGTCGCCCTCCTTGTTCTCGCCGGCGGTGCGCGTGCTGATGGAGCGTCTCGGCGTCGAGCCCAGCCGCTTCGAGCAATATTATGACAGTGCCTGGTACGAGTATCGTGGCCTCGCCGAGGGCTTCTTCTTCGCCGCCGAGAGTTTCGGCGCCGACCGCCTTGTGCGCCTGTCGGAACTGGCCGCCGACTGGGTTGGCGCCGCGCCGCTTGCCGACAAGGCCAGGGCCGACCTGATCGAGCTGTTCGACAGCCCGCGCGACTATTTCGCCGGCATGGACCGCGCCGCCCGGCTCGAGCTGATGACGCGGCTCACCTATGCCGACTTCCTCAAGGACTACGTCAAGGCCGATCCGCAGGTCACCGCCTTCTTGCAGACCTCGACCCATGAGTATTTCGGCTGCGGCATCGATGCGGTCACCTGCGCCGATGCCTGGTCGATCGGCAATCCGGGCTTCGATGCGATGGACCTCGGCGACGAGCCGCTGCGCGCCATGAGCCCGTCGGGCCGGCTCAACTTCACCGACCCCGACGACTACATCCACCATTTCCCCGACGGCAATGCCTCGATCGCCCGCCTGCTGGTGCGCGCGCTGGTGCCCGGCGTGCTGACCGGCACCACCATGGAGGACATCGTCCTTTCCGGCTGTGATTACGGCAGGCTCGATCTGGCCGCCAATCCGGTCCGCATCCGCCTCGACGCGACCGCCTTGCGTGTGCGCCATGAGGGCGACCCGGCCAGCGCCCGTTCGGTCGAGGTGGTCTATGCCAGGGGCGATTCGCTCCATCGGGTGACCGCTGGCCATGTCGTGCTCGCCTGCTTCAACCAGGTCGTCCCGCACATCGCGCCGGAGGTTGGCGACGAGCAGGCCGAGGCGTTGCGCGACCAGCAGAAAGTCCCCCTGCTCTACGCCAATGTGCTTCTGAGGGACTGGCGGGCGATGGCCGGGCTCGGCATTCACGCCTTTTCCTCGCCCGGCCACTATTGGGACAAGGTCGAGATGGACTTCCCCGTCTCGATGGGCGGCTACAGCTTTGCCGACAAGCCGGAGGACCCGGTGCTCCTGCATGTCGGCAAGGTCGCCGCCTTCCCCGGCGGCGGCCCACTGCGCGACCAGGCGCTCGCCGGGCGCTACTGGGTGCAGGAGCAGACCTTCGAGGACATGGAGCGCGCGATCCGCGACCTGCTCGCCCGCGCGCTCGGTCCCGGCGGCTTCGATCCGGCCACCGACATCGAGGCGATCACCGTCAACCGCTGGTCGCACGGCTATGCCTATGAATACATGCGGCCGTGGGACGAGTACTGGCCGGACGGGCCGCTGCCGATCGAGACGGCGCGCAAGGGCTGGGGGCGCATCGCGATCGCCAATTCCGATGCCGGGGCCTATGCCTATGCCCATTCGGCGATCGACCAGGCGACGCGCGCGGTGCGCGAACTGCTCGGCGAGCCGGCCGACGCGCCGGCGATCGCCGATTTTCCCGGTCCGCCCCGCGATGCCATCGGCCTCGATTGACCCGCCGCCTGCGACATTTTGGTTGGTGTCGCAAAATGTGATGGCGCCCGTCGTTTTCGCTCTCGTCTTTTGCGCTGCACAATCCTATATCGGCAGCGTTGAATGAGCCGCCCCAGATTAACCCTCCTCCGGGGCCAGGCGGTCCGCCGGTCGGCGGACAGCTCCCGGAATGCGGCAATGGTGCAAGGCGACTCCGTGTGAACCTTCTCATGTGGAGACGTTGAGATGAAATCGCTCGCCCGCTTCTTCGCCTGCCGCCAGGCCAGCCTGAACACGCTCATCGCCCGCCGGCGCCTTGCCCAGACCATGCCCGGCGAGACCGGCGCCATGGCCGCGCTGCGCCTGACCGGCATCGCCCTCTGAGAACTGTCGCAAGGCCCCGCCGTTTCGACGGGGCCCGCGTCATTTGCCGCCTGCTGCCTCGATGATCGAGGCGAGCAACGCGTCGAACGCGCCCGCATCGGCGACGATGTCGCTGGCGTGGACATGGACGCGCGCGTCGGCCGCCCGGCAATCGAGCCGCCGATAGGCGTGGCCGCAAGTGGCCGCCAGGTTGACGAAAGCGTCCGGAGGCCCTTTCGCCTGCCGCAATTCGGCGGCCGTTCCCCCGGCCGCCATGAACATCATGTTGGCGAGCCCCGCCCCGTGCACGCCGACCATCGCGGCGGCGCCGGCGGACAGTTCGATCTGCGCGGCGAGGTCCATTTCCTCAAACACCACCGTCTCGAAGCCGTGGCGCGCCAGCGCCGGCGCGAGCTCCGCCTCGTTGGCCAGCCGCCGCCTCGCCGCCGCGCGCCGGCTGGTATGAAGGCGCCGCCGGCCCGACACGGTGTCGACGCCGAAATGGCGCTTGAGCCGACAGGCGACCAAAGCCGTCAGCCCGGCATGCTGGTGGCCGCCCGGCGCCACATGCCCCGCCACCACCAGCCGGTCGACGCGCAGGTCCTCGCTGAACGCCACCGGCTCCAAGCCCGGCCAGGCCGCCAAGGCCTGTCGGACGAAGGACAGGTCATGGATGCGCCGCGGCATCAGCAGCCGGCCGCAGCCAGCGCGCCCGGCCAGCACCTCGAGCCGCGGCAGTGCCTCGCACAGCCAGTGGTAGTAGTTGCCGCTCCACCGGTCGGTGACGAACAGCCATTCGCCCGGCAGCCGCCGCGCCGCCGCCGCTGCCCGCGCTCCCGCCCGCGCCAGCTGCTCGCGGCTGCGCCGCTCGATGGCGTAGCCGGGCGGATAGGACTGCGGCAGGACTCTGGAATCCTTGAACAATTCGCCGGAAGCGCTGACCACCACGTCATCCAGTCGGTCGACCGCGATCTCGCCTTCGAATGCCTGCGACACCTTTGTTCCACCGGTTGCTCCCGCCGGCCTCGGATGGCCGGGCGCCTTGCGCCGGCCGTGCCGACCGACGCCGCGGGCGTCGCGCTTGCACTGCCGTCCATGCCGCGATCGACGCCCCTTGCAAATCCAGGCCGTTCTGCGAATGTCGCGATCAGACAATGCGCGCGGGGTCTTAGCCGAAATGGACGGGTATGCGAAGCCGCAATCGCAACCGGAGTTGAGCGCCATGGAGAAGCGTTCGGTCGTTTTTTTCCTCGTGCCCAACTTCTCGATGATCGCCTTCACCAGCGCGATCGAGCCGTTGCGCCTGGCCAACCGGATGCTGGGTCGCGAATTCTATTCCTGGCGGCTCGCCTCGCTCGACGGCCAGCCGGTCGCCGCCTCCAACAGCGTCCAGGTGATCGTCAATTCCTCCCTCGACCGCGAGCGCCACAACCTGGCCGGTTCGCAGCGCCCGTCGATGATGTTCCTGTGCTCGGGCGTGTTCGTCGAGCGTTACGAGAACAAGTCGCTGTTCGCCTTCCTGCGCGAGGCGCGCAATGCCGGGGTGACCGTTGGCGGCCTGTGCACGGCCGCCTATCTGCTCGCCGCCGCGGGCCTGCTCAACGGTAAGCGCTGCGCCATTCACTGGGAGAACCTGCCGGGCTTCGCCGAGAAGTTCCCGACGGCCGACGTCTATGCCGATCTCTACGAGAAGGACGGCACCATCTGGACCTGCGCCGGCGGAACCGCGGCGCTGGACATGATGCTGTCGGTGATCGGCGAGGACCATGACGACGACCTCGTCAACCGCGTCTGCGAGCAGGCGCTGACCGACCGCGTGCGCAGTCCGCACGACCGCCAGCGCCTGCCCCTGCGCGCCCGCCTCGGCGTCCAGAACGCCAAGGTGCTGTCGATCATCGAGTTCATGGAGGCCAACATCGCCGAGCCGCTGCCGCTGGTCGACATCGCCCGCTATGTCGGCCTGTCGCGCCGCCAGATCGAGCGGCTGTTCCAGCAGCACATGGGCCGCTCGCCGGCGCGCTACTATCTCGAGGTCCGCCTCGACCGGGCCCGCCACCTGCTCATGCAGTCAACCATTCCGGTGGTCGACGTGGCGATCGCCTGCGGTTTCGTCTCGGCCTCGCACTTCTCCAAGTGCTACCGCGAGATGTACGGCAAGTCGCCGCTGCAGGAGCGCGGCTGAGAGAAATCTGGCTGCCCGCCCTCACCCGCGCCGGCCGCCGAATCGGTCGATGAAGTCACGCCAGATCTTCTCGCCGATCTCGCAATCGACCTCGTCGTCGGCGTACTGCGCCTGATGCAGTCGGGGGCCTGGCTCGGGCGGCGGGTCGGCGATTTCCTGCAGCAGCTTGAGCTTGAGCGCGCGCGGGAACTGGCGCCAGTCGCGCACCGCCAGCACGAATGAGCCGGACCCGCCGGTCACGCAGGCGCGGTAGTATTCGTCGAGATTGTCGATGCCGAACCCCTGCGAACCCGGCTTGATCATCAGCGCCAGCCCGTTGATGACGATGCCGTTCGCCACCAGCCGGTCGCGCATGGCCGGCAGCGCCTCGCCGTCATTGTTGGGCCCGTCGCCAGAAATGTCGATGATGCGCCGCCGCCCTTCGAAGCCGTTGGCGTCGAAGGCTTCGCTCGCGGCTACCAGCGCGCCGGAGATCGAGGTGCGGTCGATGCGGCCCGGCTGCGCCCGTTCCAGTTCGTCGGCGAAGCGGGCCATCGCCTCCGGGCCGTCGATCAGCCGCCAGGGCACAACGAAGCGGATCTGGCCGATGCCGGCCCATTCCATGTAGGTGATGGCGATGCGGCCGAGCCCGTTGGAGCGGATCGCCTCGATCAGGTCGGGTGAACGGAACGCTTCCAGATAGCCGCGTCTCTGCAGCCCGATCTCGTCCTCGTCCATCGACATGGAGATGTCGACGGCGAGCACGAGCTCCACGTCGACGGCAACCGGCTCGGTCGCCATCGCCGGCCCGGTCAACTGCCCCGTCAGGGCCAGCGCCGCCGCCAGAAAGCCGATTGATCCTCCCGCCGCCATCGCGCGACGCCGCCGCCTCCGGTCCGGGCCCGCCGGCACCCTATCGCAGTTCGAAGTCCTGCATGCGGCGCAGCCACAGCTTTTCGCCGATCATGCAGTCGACCTTGGGGCGTTCGCCCTCGATCGTCACGGCAGCGGGCATGATTGTCGGCCAGGCCCCGGCGATCTCCAGCACGAGCTTGCGCCGAACCGCCTCCTCGAAGGCTTCCCAGCGGTCCACCGGGATGACGAAGGAGCCGGTGCCGCCGATCACGCAGTCGGTGTAATAGTCGTCGAGATTGTCGATGCCGTAGCCGGCCATCGCCTCGCGCACCATCAGCGGCAGGCCGTTGACGACGATGCCCTGGGCGACGATTTCATCGCGCGCCGCCTCGACCGGCAGGCCGTGATTGTTGGGCCCGTCGCCGGAGACGTCGACCACGCGGCGCATGCCCTGCCATGGGCTGATGCCGAACAGGTTCTGCGACTGGACGAGCGCGCCCGAGATCGACGTGCGGCTCATGCGCTGCGGCCGCTGCTTTTCCAGTTCCCCGGCAAAGGCATGGGCCGCCTCGGCGCTGTCGATCAGCGTCCACGGCACGACGACGCGGGTCATCTCGTCGCTCGCCCATTCCATGTAGACGACGGCGATGCGGCCGAGGCCGCCGCTCAGGATGGCGTCGATGACCTCCTTGGAGCGGAAGGCGGCGACATAGCCGTTGCGCTGGATGATCTGCTCCTCGTAGTCCATCGAGCGGGAGGTATCGACGGCGAGCACCAGTTCCAGATCGACGGTCTCGCGCGCGGCAGCCGGGCCGGACGCGACCGCCGCCGCCACGATCATGGCGCCGAGCAGGAGCCGGGGGGTCGCGTTCGCTTCCATGGGCAGGCCCTCCGCGTTGCCGCCAGAATAGCGGCAAAACGCCCCGCGGCAATTCACATCGGCGAGAATTGGCGTCGTCAGCGCCGTTTGACGACCAATGCGTTGTGGACCGGCGTCTGGCCGCGGAAGGACAGTTCCGGATGGCCGGCCACCCAAAGCTGCGTCGAGCCACCGCCGTCGAGCGCCAGCGCGGCATGGCAGTCGAAGAAGCCGCCGGCCTCGGGCGCGCGCATCAGCCAGCCGGCCTCGTACAGGCTGAGACCGAAGCGCCTGATGACAAACAGCACCACCGTGCCGTCCGCCTGCAGGCAGACGATCGAGCGCCGGCGCAGATGGTGCTGGTTGGTGTTCATCACCCACTTGCCGCCCGGAGCGATGATCAGCGGCTTGGACTGGATGATGTCGCTTGCCCGCGGCCCGACGCCGGCCGAGGTCGGGCGGATCGCGACCTTGCCGTCCGACAGCACCAGGAAGCCGCCCGTCCGCTGCCAGGCCCGCGACTGGTCGCGTCCGCCACGGCGCAGAAGCCCGACGGGAAAGAGGTCGCCGCCTGCCTCGCGCTCGCCGAAAAAGCCGCCATTGATGGCGATGACGGCGTCCTCCCGCGGGCCGATGGTCTCCACCCGTTCGCCCCGCGGTTCCCGTTGGAGCGCCAGCGACAGGCTGAACCGGTCCGGCGCGATGCGCAGCGCCGTCATCTCCAGTCCGCGGCCCGAGGCGGCGCGCAGTACCAGAAGCCCGGTTTCGAGTTCCTCCCACGCAGCGGCGCGCAGGGCATCCTTCGCCTCGGCCGCGCGCGGCGGCGCCGGGTCGGGCGCCTCGGCCCTGAGCGGGACGGCACCCAGGGTGAGACATGCAGCCAGGATCAGCAGGCGCCAGAAAGGTCGGGACACGGGTCGTTTCCCTCGCCGGGCAATGATGGGCAACCTTCGGCCATCAGCCGGGTCATCGCAAGCGTTGTCCCGCTGGATTCATCGCGGCGAATCACTATGTTCCCGGCGAGATACACGCCCGGGGGAAAGCAGCCTTGCTGGACAAGCAGAACGGTTCCGCCGCCAGCTTCCACACGCTGCCGGCCGACAAGGTGCTGGCGGCCTTCGCCACCGGCGCCGACGGCCTCGACGAGGCGGAAGCCGCGCGCCGGCTCGAACACCACGGCCCCAACCGGCTGCCCGAGCCGCCACGGCGCAGCGCGCTCGCCCGCTTCCTTGCCCAGTTCGCCAATGTCCTGATCTACGTGCTGCTCGGCGCCGCAGCGGTGACCGCCGCGCTCGCCCATTACGTCGACACCGCCGTCATCCTCGCCGTCGTCATCGTCAATGCCGTAATCGGCTTCGTCCAGGAGGGCCGCGCCGAGCAGGCGATGGAATCGATCCGCCGCATGCTGGCGCCACACAGTTCCGTCCTGCGCGGTGGCCGGCGCCGGACGATCGACAGCGAGGCGGTGGTACCTGGCGATCTGGTGCTGCTGGAGGCGGGCGAGAAGGTGGCGGCCGACCTGCGGCTCATCTCGGCGCACGGGCTGCGGGTCGAGGAGGCCATCCTGACCGGCGAATCGGTGCCCGTCGACAAGCAGACAGCACCGGTCGCGGCCGCCGCTGCCCTCGGCGACCGCCTCTGCATGGCGTTCAAGGGCACGCTGGTGACGGCCGGAACCGGCCGCGGCGTGGTCGTGGCAACCGGGCCGGCCACCGAGATCGGGCGCATCAGCGGCATGCTCACCAGCGTCGAGACGCTGACCACGCCGCTGGTCGAGCAGATGGACCGGTTCGCCCGGTGGCTGACCGTCCTGATCCTGCTCGTCTCGGCCGCCCTGTTCACCTACGCCTATTATGTCGGCCACCTGCCTTTTTCCGAACTTTTCATGACCATCGTCGGCCTGGCGGTGGCGGCCATCCCCGAGGGCCTGCCGGCCGTGCTCACCATCACGCTGGCGGTGGGCGTGCAGGCGATGGCGCGGCGCAACGCCATCGTCCGCCGGCTGCCGGCCATCGAGACGCTGGGCTCGGTCTCGGTCATCTGCACCGACAAGACCGGCACGCTGACCCGCAACGAGATGATGGTGGCGACGCTGGCGACCGCCGACCACGTCTTCTCGGTGTCCGGCGACGGCTATGCCCCGCAGGGCGCCATCCACGTCGGTGAGGACGCCGTCGACCCGGCCGAGCACGCCCTGCTGGCCGACATCGCTCGCGCCGCCACGCTGTGCAACGATGCCGAACTCCATCCCCATGACGACGGCTGGCGCGTCGAGGGCGACCCGATGGAGGGAGCGCTGAAGGCGCTCGCCGGCAAGGTCGCCGGCGCCGGCGGCACCGCGCTGCCGGGCTGGCGGCGGGTCGGCGCGATTCCCTTCGACGCCACGCGCCGCTACATGGCGGTGCTCGACCGCGATGACGACGGCGATGCCTTGATTCACGCCAAGGGCGCGCCGGAGCGCATCCTTGCGATGTGCGCGGCCGAGCGCACCGGTGCCGGCACACGCCCGCTCGACGCCGCCTACTGGCACCGCGAGATCGAGGCCATCGCCCGGCGCGGCCAGCGCGTCCTGGCGCTGGCGGTGGCCAAGGCCGAGCGCGACGACGACGCGCTGACCGAATCCGACCTCGACGGCCGCTTGATGCTGCTCGGCATGGTCGGGCTCATCGACCCGCCGCGACCCGAGGCGATCGCCGCCGTCGCCGAATGCCACGCGGCCGGCATCCGCGTGAAGATGATCACCGGCGACCATGCCGGCACCGCCGCCGCGATCGGCCACCAGATCGGCCTGCGCAACACCGAGCGCGTCCTGACCGGCGCCGACCTCGACAGCATGGACGACGCCGAACTGGCGGCCATCGTCGTCGACACCGACATCTTCGCCCGCACCAGCCCCGAGCACAAGCTGCGCCTCGTCACGGCGCTGCAGGCGCGCGGGCTCACCGTCGCCATGACCGGCGACGGCGTCAACGACGCCCCGGCGCTGAAGCGCGCCGACGCCGGCATCGCCATGGGGCTGAAGGGCAGCGAGGCCGCCAAGGAGGCGTCCGAACTGGTGCTGGCCGACGACAATTTCGCCTCCATCGCCGCCGCCGTGCGCGAAGGCCGGACCGTCTACGACAACATCAAGAAGGTGATCAGCTGGACGCTGCCGACCAATGCCGGCGAGGCGGCGACGATCACGCTCGCCCTGCTCGCCGGGCTCGCGCTGCCGATCACCGCCATCCAGATCCTGTGGATCAACCTGGTCACCGCGAGCACGCTCGGTCTGGCGCTCGCCTTCGAGCCCAGCGAGCCCGGCACCATGCGGCGCCCTCCCCGCCCGCGCAACGCGCCGCTGCTGGGCGGCGGCCTCGTCTGGCATATCGTCCTGGTGTCGGTGCTGTTCCTGGTGGCCGTCTTCGGCATCTATTTCCATGCGGTCGACAAGGGCTACGCGCAGGAACTCGCCCGCACCATGGCGCTCAACACGCTGGTCGTGCTGGAGATCTTCCACCTGTTCTTCATCCGCAACATCTACGGCACGTCGTTGACCTGGCGTGCGGCAAAGGGCACGCCGGTGGTGTGGGCAACCGTCCTGGCGGTCACCGCCGCACAGTTCGCGGTGACCTACCTGCCGCCGCTGCAGCGGATATTCGGCACGCAGGCGGTGCCGCTCGCCGACGGCGTCCTGATCGTCGCCATCGGCGCCGCCTTCTTCGCCATTATCGAGGCCGAGAAGCAGGCGCGGCTGGCCTTCCGGCCGCGCCAGTCCTGACGTCGGGAGCTTCATCCCGCCGAGCGGCAGCGCGAGGCGGACGAGATGACTCGACAAAACAAATGGATAGAACAAGGTCCCGGTGGTCTGGGGTCTGGTCGTGCTCTACGTCCGCGGCTTCAGGTTGTCGGGATCATAGAGCGGCTTGTAGCCGATCGCCGCGACCTTCACCGGATACTGCTCGGCGAAATACTCGATCGAGAGCTCGCGCCCTTCCTGGCAGTACTCCCATGGCATGTAGCCGAGCATGATGTTCTTGCCGAGCGTCGGGCCATAGGCGATCGAGGTGGTGAAAGAACGCCTGCCGAGACTGTCGACCAGCGTCTCGCCGCTTTTCGGATCGATGATCGGGCAGGTGCCGACCGGATAGCGCGCCACGCCCCGGCGGTCGATGTTGTTCTCCATCGTCAGCGTACACAGCATGGCCGGCTGGTGCGGCCGGGCGCGGTATTCGAGATGCCTGGCCTTGCCGCGGAAATCCGCGTCCTTGACCTTCGGGCGGGCGAGATCGGCCTCGAACAGGTTGTACTCGGTCAGCAGGTCGGCGTTCTGGAGCCTGAGGCTCTTTTCCAGGCGCCGGCTGTTGGCATAGGTCTCCACCCCGAACGCCATCACGCCGGTCGACCTGAGCGCGTCCCAGACGGCCAGACCGTCCGCGTAGCGCATGTGCAGTTCGAAGCCCTGCTCGCCGACATAGGAGATGCGGAAGGCGGTCACGTCCCTGCCGGCGATGCGGATCGGCCTGATCGCGGCGAACGGGAAGTTCTCCGGATCGAGCCCGGACGGGTTGTCGACGGCCTTCTTCAGCGTGGCGCGCGCGTTCGGCCCCCAGATGCCGATGGTGACGTATTCCTCGGTGCGGTCGGTCACCGTCACGTCGAAGCCCTTGTCCTGCGCCACGCGGCGCACATAGTGCAGATCGCGCGGTCCGGCGTCGGCGCCGTCGACGACACGGCAGCGGTCGCTCAATCGGAACACGGTGAGATCGGCCCGCACCATGCCCTCATCGTCGAGGAAGTGCGTGTAGATGCCCTTGCCCGAATTGGCCTCGCCGCCGATACGCGCCGCGCACAGCCATTCCATCAGCGCCACGTGGTCCGGCCCCTCGACATCGAAGATGGCGAAGTGCGACAGGTTGACGATGCCGCAATCCTCGCTCATCGCCAGATGCTCGGCGTTCGACACCCGCCAGAAATGGCGGTTGTCCCACTCGTTGGCGCGCACCGGCACCCGTTCGCCGTATCTCTCCAACAGGTGCTCGTTGGCGGCGTAGCCGTGCGCCCGCTCCCAGCCGCCCAGCTCCATGAAATAGCCGCCCAGCTCCTTTTCGCGCTCGTGGAACGGCGAGCGGCGGACATTGCGGCCGGTCGCATAGGGTTCGCGCGGATGGACGGCCGGGTTGTAGATCTTCTGCGCCGCCTCGCCGCAGCGTCCGGCGATGAAATCCTCCTTGAGCTGATGCGGGTAGAAGCGGGCATAGTCGATGCGGGCATGGTCGACATGGGTGCGCCCGTCGCTCATCCAGTCGGCGACGAGCTTGCCCATGCCCGGCGCGTCCTTGACCCAGATGGCGACCGCGTACCACAGGCCGCGCACCTTCTGGCTCTCGCCGATCGACGGCCCGCCATCGGCGGTCACCTGCAACAGCCCGTTGAACGAGCGCTTCTCGTCATAGCCCAATTCGCCCAGGATCGGCGTCAGCTCGATGGCGCGTTCCAGCGGCGTGAGAATCTGCTCCATGTCGAGGTCGCGCTGCGACGGCGACAGCCGCGCTTCGTTCTTTTCCAAGAGGTCGCGCGGATGGACGAGGCGCGGGTTGGTCTCCTCGTAATAGCCCCACTCGATCATGCCGCCTTCCGAGGTCGTCGGGTCGCCGGTGTCGCGCATGTAGGCCGAGTTGCCCTGGTCGCGCATGAGCGGCCAGCCGATCTCCTTGCCGGTGCCGGCGAACGCGTCGTACGGCCCGAAGAAGGTGAGCGGATGGTCGACCGGCATCACCGGCAGGTCCTCGCCGGCCATCGCCGCGACAAGCCGCCCCCACAGGCCGGCGCAGACGACGACATGGTCGGCCCGGACCGTGCCGCGCGGCGTGACCACCCCCTTGATGCGGCCGTTCTCGATCACCAGCGAGGTCGCCGGGCAATTGGCGAAAGCCCGGAGCTTGCCAGCGGCGACACCTTCATCGACCAGTTCGCCAGCAACCGCCTGCGAACGTGGCACGACTAGGCCAGCATCCGGGTCCCACAACCCGCCCTGCACCTCGCCCTCCTCGATCAGCGGGAACTTTTCCTTGATCTCGGCCGGTTCGATCAGCCGCGCCGGCGTGCCGAACGCCTTGGCCGAGGCGACCTTGCGCCTGATCTCGTCCATGCGTGCGTCATCGCCGACGCGGGCGACTTCCAGGCCGCCAACGCGGGCGTAGTGGCCGCGCCGTTCGTAGAAGTCGATCGAATAGAGCGTCGTCCAGCACGACAGGAAATCGTGGCTCGTGGTGTAGCAGAAGTCCGAGGCATGCGCCGTCGAGCCGATGTCGGTCGGGATGGCCGACTTGTCGATGCCGACGATGTCGTCCCAGCCGCGCGCGATGAGGTGATGGGCGACCGACGCCCCGACGATGCCGCCAAGCCCGACGATGACGACTCTGGCGCGGGTTGGGAATTTCGACATGGTGCCTCGCAGCAGAACTCTATTGCGGCAGACTATTGTCGAAAGCCGCGGCCGCCATTGTTTCAGAAGCGACATGTGGCGAAGTCGGAGACCGCGCCACAACCTTGAAGTTTGCCACCAAAACAGGCAAACTGAATGAAAGCGACCGGCATTGCGATCCAATTGGGGTGTGACCATTGTTCGAGGCTTGCCGCCATGGCGACGCCGAACTTGACACTGGATCAATACGACAAGTTGGTTGCGGCGGCGTATGCCGCCGGACTGGAGCCATCCCGTTGGCACGAGTTCTGCCATCTGCTTGAAGAATCGCTGGTAGGCGTCCTTTTCATGCTGCAGGGCCATGATCTGCGCTCGAACAGCAATATTCTATATATTACCGAAAAATTGAACCGAGAATTTGTGAAATCTTATCACGAATATTATTCCACAAAAAATCCTTGGATGCCGGCATTGCAAAGTGCGCCGGTTGGAGTACCACTGATACCAGATGACGTTGTGCCGCGCGAGTTACTGTTTCGTACTGAATTCTACAACGACTGGATTCTGCCTCAGGATAACATTGCCTCTGGAGCGGGTATTGTTATCTTTAACGAAGCAGACAGAATGCTGGCACTGACCGGCAACATTCGTATTAGCGATGAGGAAAAATACCAAGCCAATGCCCTGAACACCTTGGCCCGGCTGGCGCCACATTTGCAGAGAGCATTCGAAATCCAACGAATCTTGATGGGAACCGGACTTCTTGCCAAAGGATTGTTTATTGAACGGGACCATCCAGGCAGCGCGGCGTTCATGATCGGAAGTGACGGATCAATTATATTTGTGAACAGTTTGGCTGAGACCTTGTTGCGCGAAGGACGACTTTTGCGCGCCACTTCAAAGAAATTTTTGCACTGTGTCAATCAAGCCGCTGACAATAAACTGTATTCTGGATTGGCCGCCATACGCACGCGTAAACTCGATCTATGTGATGACGAATTCTTCCTTGGCGCCGATTCCTTCGGGGTGACAATACCCGCCAGGCTGGTTCCGATAACAGTGGAGCCCGAAAACTGCCATTTTTATCGACTCTTTGCGTACGGAGCATTCCCGGCCGCTATTCTTGTAGTCACGCGACCGGCTGGTGAAACCTATAGCCGAAGACTCTTGCATGAATACGGTCTCACTCACGCCGAACTGCGGGTTGCGACTTCGCTGGCAAAAGGCATGTCGCTTGACGAGCACGCGCAGCGTGCGGGGATAAGCAGGCATACGGCCCGCAACCAGCTGAAATCGATTTTCGAAAAGACGGCTACTCACCGCCAAGCCCAGCTTGTGGCGCTTATCGGCCGATTGAGCCAAGCATAGCCCATTTGCGTCATGCGCATCGGGCAGCTGTGTGCGACGTTTCCTCCCGTTTCGTTTCGATGGAGCAGGGCGACATTGAAATTTGGGAGGCACGTCATGCGCATACTCATGGTCCCGGCACTGCTTACCGCTTGCCTTTTGGCGAGCCCGGCCCTCGCCAAATCGATGACGGGAAGCGAACTGAAGGCTGCGTTCGTCGGCAAGCCGCTGAAATGGCAAACCGCCGACGGCAAAATTCGGGGGACCGCCAGCTACAAGGCGGACGGCAGCGCCGCGGCCACCGGCAATTTCGGTTCCTTCACCTCCGACACCGGCTCGTGGCGGATCAACGGCAACAAGCTGTGTGTCAAGTGGAAGAAAATCCGCGGTGGCAAGGAGCGTTGCTACACCGTCGAAGCAAAGGGCCGAGGAAAGTTCGTCGACGATGGCGGGACGCTGATCAGTTACTGACAGACCATGCCTCGGGGGCAAAGAGAGGAGGATTCGCTATGCGTATCGGTATTTTGGCCGTCGCGTTCTGCGCAGGCCTGCTGTCGGCCTCCGGGGTCAACGCGGCCGGAAAGATATTGAATAATTCTGAACTTGCGGCGTTCTTCTCGGGCAAGACCTACAAATACTACAATCCAGGCGGGAAGAAACTGGCGACCATCACCTACAAGGCAAACGGCTCGATCGCTTCGAAACTCGACAAAGACGGCAAGGTCTACGCCGGCAAATGGACGGTGAACGGCAACAAGTACTGCACGTCCTATGACTACCGTCCCAAGACGGCCTGCTTCCAGGTGCGGACCACGGCGACGGTCGGAAAGTTCGAGGATCTCGCAAACGGTAAGCTCGACGGCTTCTTTGTCCAGTAGGGCGGCAGCCGCACGGCGCGATTGCGCGCCAACACCGCCGAACGATGGAGACCGGGTTGCCGGAAAACAAACACATCCGCCTTCTAAGATTTCGCGCCCGCCTGATGAGAACTGCAAGTTTCTCCACTAGATCATGACATAAATGAGTGGGAGGCAATGATGACTAGAGTTTTTCAAATCTGTGCATTAGTCTTTCTTTTTGCTGTACCTTCTTTCGCATTGGCCGCTGGCAAGCTGCCGAAAGGGGCCAAGCCGATGACGTCGGTCCGAAGTGAAACAGATGTATCAGAGCAAGTCCTATACCTGGAAGGGCGGCGGCGCGTATTTCCGCGACGATGGAACGATGGTCGCTTATTCAACCCATCAAGGCAAGCTGATCTTCAGCGATGGCACCTGGCGCGCCACTGGTAATAATGTTTGCCTTCACTACTATTGGAGAGGCGAAGACAAGGACGCAAAGCCTTTCAATCAGGAGTCGTGCAAGGCGCATTATCGATCAGGTAAACAGATTTGGATCCATATATACAAAGATCTGCCTCAGTGGCAGGGAACTATTTATGCCGAGGATAACAAGAATTTCAGAGACGGCGACATTATTTCGGCGAAGACCAAATCGATCAAACAGAGATACGGATACTAAGCTAGCCTGCGGGACAAATGCGCGAACAGGCCCTGTCTCTGCGAGGTAATCTTTCATGTTTGACAGGCGCGAACTCATCAAGGTTGGCGCGGGAGCAGCCGCGGCCTGCCTTGCTCCGGCGCTGCCGCTTGCCGCAACGGAGGCTGTGTCTCTGCGCCAGCTCGGCCGCGAGAAGGGCATCGAGATCGGCAGCGCCTTCCACGGAAGCGGCTCGCAGAAGTACCTGGACATTCTCAGGACCCACTGCGAGGTGTTGGCGCCGGAATGGCAATTGAAGCCGGCCTATCTGCGCCCGACCGAAGCCTCGGCCTACGATTTTCACATGTCCGACTCGATCATGAGATTCTGTCGGGAGAACGGTCAGAAGTTCCATGGCCACACGCTGTTCTGGCACCAGCAACCGATTCGCTGGGCTGAATCAAAAAACTTTGAAATCGTGACGCAGAAGTATGGAGGTTTTATCCGGGATGTCGTTTTGCACTATCCGGATTCAGCCTCTTGGGACGTATTCAACGAAATTGTTGAAGAAAAAACGAAATTTAGGAACGAATTTCTCATTCGTACCTTCGGCACGAAATTCATAGATTATTGCTTTCGGCTGGTTAATGAACTGGCGCCGGCGGCGAAGCTGGTGATCAATGACTACAACCTGGAATGCGCCGGGGATTGGTGCGGTTCCAAGCAAAACAACATGCTTGCGCTCATCTCCAGCCTAAGGAAGCTCGGCACGCCGGTTCATGTTGTCGGCATCCGGGCGCACCTCTCGTCGCGCTACAAGCCTTCGCCGAAAAAGACGCTGTCGTTCATCCGCCGCGTGGCCGATCTTGGCTGCGATGTCTACCTTTCCGAAATGGATGTAAATGACGTGTTGTTGCCGGACGATATCGCTCGCCGCGACGCCGAAGTCGCGAAATATTATGAGTCTTTCCTGACGACGGTACTCAGCCACAAGGCTGTGAAGCGTGTCTGTTTCTGGGGGATATCGGATTCGAGCAATTGGGTTGTGCGAGGACAGGCAGGCGACACGCGAAAGCGAGGAAAACCCCGTGCGGCGCTTTTCGATGACAAGGACGACGCCAAGCCGGCCTTCGACGCGGTGGTACGCGCCTTGAAAACAGCCCCTGCCAGGGCGTAGCGCACGAGGGAACCGCAAACAACCGGCCGTCTCCATCTCGAATTTGCCGCCAACAGTCGTGACCGCAAGCCCTTGTTTCAGTGCGACATAGGCGGGCGTTGGCGACAATGCCGTCTACAGCCTCAGCATCGCCGGGATGCAGATTTCCTCTTCATCGCCGATGTGGCGAATGAACAACGCGTCCAGGCGTTCGGCGGCGGGCAGCAGCCTTTCGGCCCCGGCGAGCCACGCCTCGCGCCTTGCCCGATCCGGGCCCGCCACAGCCACCGGAAATGCCCGCAGCGCCGCCTGGAGTTGGTCGAGCACCTCGGCCAGCACCTTGTGGTCGCCGTCGAGCATCTCCAGCGGATGGGCGAGCTGCGGGAACAGTTGCAGGAAGGCCGGGAAGAAATGGTGGTCCTCGATGTGGTGATGGCCGTGGGCATGGTGGACGAGCTGGCCGCCCAGTCCGGCGATGCGCGGCGCCAGCGCCTGCATGGCGTCGAGGTCGGCAGCCTCCTGCAATTGCCTGGTCCAGGCCGGCAGGGCGGCCGAGGCGTTCAGCAACCCCGCATGGATCTGCGTCCAGAACTCGGCCTCGCCGCGAAAACGCGGATGAGACGGCCAGTCTTCGCGCGACACCTCGAACAGGCTGCGGCGCAGTTCGGCGCTGATGTCCGAACGCATCTCGACATGGTTGTCGGGAGCATCGTAGATGAAGACGGTTTGCGGGGGGTCCTTTTGCATGTGCGAAACGTAAGGTGTGCCGCGGGACGGTGCAAATGCCGATACCGCCTCAGCGTGAGCTGAGGATGTCGACCGCCAGCCCGTGAGCCGCTTGGGCCAGCCGGCCGTCATTTGTCCAAAGCGAAATGCAGCGGTGGTGCTGCGCGCAAGCAAGATGCAGGGCGTCCGGGGTCTTCAAACCAAAGCGGGCACGGATGGACGCCGCTTCGAGAAAGACCGGCTCCGGCATTTCCAGCCCCTCGAAGACCGCGAATATCTCCTGGTAGGCCCGCCGCAGCACAGGATCGCCGCGCCGGGCCGGCGCGGCGAGACATTCGCACTTGACGAGCGGCGAGATGCAGAAGGTATCACCCTCGGCCGAGGCCACCGCGCGAGCCACGGCGGAACCCCGCCGTTCGCGGTCCTCCACCAAATAGATCAGCAGACAGCTGTCTAAATAGATCAGTCCCACGCCGCCCTTTCCTCGGCGATCGCCGCATCGATCTCTTCCGGGGTGCGGCGTGCATAATCAGGCAAGGAGTTGCCATGAAACCAGCCAAGGATGGCTTCCGCGCTTCCCCGTTCCGGCCGCGCGGATTTGGGTCCTGCGGCAATCAGCCTGGCGACCGGCTCGCCGCGATTGGCGATGATCACCTCCTCGCCCGCCTGCGCCGACTTGATGAGCCGGGAAAGCCGGTTCTTGGCTTCCAGTATGTTCACCTTCATCAATTGCAGCCCTTCAGCCCTGATCGGATATGGCCAGCATATATGGCCAGCTTGGCCAAGTTGCAACCGGCTTGGCCTCTCGATGGCCGCGAGCCTGACGAAAGCGAGCCAGTTGGCTCGCTACCAGGTCCCTACCTGGGCTTCCGGCCGAATACCTTGACGTACTCCGCCTCGCCGCCCCTGGCGAGCGCCTTCGCCTGGCCCACCCAGTCATCGCGTTCGATGCGGCCCTTGAAGTTGAGATGGCCGTCGACCCATGCGCGTTCGGCCTTCTTCCACTTGGCGATCTGCGCGTAGGTGTAGATGCCGAGATCGTTGAGCTTGTTTTCCAGCGCCGGGCCGATGCCGGAGATCGCCTTCAGATCGTCGGGTCTTGCCGGCTTGCGCACCCGGGGCGGCCGGTTGGCGTCGCTGGCGCCCGCTCCGCGCGGCGACACGGCGGGCTTTGCCGCCTTCGGCTTGCCCGCCCCGGCGGGCGTTGCCTTGCGGCCTGCCGGCCGCGCCCGCGTCGCCCTGGCCGGCTTGGTCTGCGCGGCGCCTGCCTTGTGGCCGTTGCCGGCGAAGCTGATCACCGGTTCCATCTTCGCCAGTTCGGCGTCGTCGAGCCAGCACAGGCTGCGGTGGCCCTCGCCGAGTTCGCGAAACGGCGGCAATTGCGTCTCGCACTTGTTGTCGGGCACCCGCGATTTCCACCGGCAGCGCGTCTGGAACGGGCAGCCCGGCGGCGGGTTGAGCGCCGACGGGATGTCGCCTTCAAGCACGATGTGCTTCTTGACGACGCTGGTGTCGGCGATCGGGATCGCCGACAGCAGCGCTTCGGTGTAGGGGTGGTAGGGCGGCGAGAAGATCTGTTCGGTCGTGCCCTGCTCGACGATGTGGCCGAGATACATCACGATCACCCGGTCGGCGAGGTAGCGCACTACCGACAGGTCATGGCTGATGAACAGCATCGTCGTCTTCGATTCGCGCTGGATGTCCATCAGCAGCTCGGTCACCGCCGCCTGGACCGACACGTCGAGCGCGGAGACCGGCTCGTCGGCGACCACGACCTTCGGCCGGCCGGCGAAGGCGCGCGCCACGCCGATGCGCTGCTTCTGCCCGCCCGACAATTGCCGCGGCATGCGGCTGGCGAAGGCGCGCGGCAGCTTCACCATGTCGAGCAGCTTGAGCATGGTGTCATGACGTTCGGCCTGGCTGCGGCCGATCTTGAACTTCTCCAGCGTGCGCACGATCTGCGAGCCGACCGAATGGCTCGGATTGAGCGTGTCGAACGGGTTCTGGAACACCATCTGGATCGACGCGATGGTGGCCACGTCGCGTTCGTCGATCGGCGTCGATTCGATCTGCGTGTTGCCGAGCACGATCGCGCCCGAACTGGCCGTCTCCAGCCCGAGCAGCACCTTGGCGAGTGTCGACTTGCCGCAGCCCGATTCGCCGACGATCGCCACCGTCTCCGATTCATTGGCCTCGAAGCTGATGCTCTCATTGGCCTTGACGGTGCGCGTCTCGGAACCGCCGAAAATGGCGTTGGCGGCCACGTGGTAGTATTTCTTCAGGTCGTCGATCCTGAGCACCGGCGGCCCCGGCTCGATCGGCTCCTTGGCGGTGGCCGCGCCCTCCGGCAGCGCCGCCCAGTCGACTTCCTCGAAGCGCACGCAGCGCGAATGGTGGTTCGCGTGGCCCTTGACCGGGATCATGGCGATTTCGGCGGCGTTGCACACCCCGTCGACGAAATGCTGGCAGCGCGGCCCGAAATTGCAGCCCCGCGGCCGTTCCTGCGGCAGCGGCAATTGCCCGGGGATGGCGATCAGCGGCCGCGTGTTCTTGTCGGCGCCGGGCAGCGGGATCGAGCGGAACAGGCCCTGCGTGTAGGGGTGGCGCATGCGGTCGAACACGTCCTTGACGGACCCCGTCTCCACCGCCTCGCCCGAATACATTACCGTGATGCGGTCGCACGTCTCCAGGATCAGGCCGAGATTGTGCGAGATGAACAGCATCGATGTGCCGAACTGCTTGCCGAGGTCCTTGACCAGGTCGACGATGCCTGCCTCCACGGTCACGTCGAGCGCCGTAGTCGGCTCGTCGAGCAGCAGCAGCGCCGGCTTCGACAACAGCGCCATGGCGATGACCACGCGCTGCTGCTGGCCGCCGGAAAGCTGGTGCGGATAGGAGTTCATCATCCGCTCGGGATCGGGCAGGCGCACAGCCGCCAGCAGGTCGAGCGAGCGCTTGTAGGCCTCCTGCCGCGACACCTTCTCGTGCAGGATCGGCACCTCCATCAGCTGGCGGCCGATCTTCATCGCCGGATTCAGGCTCGCCATCGGCTCCTGGTAGATCATCGAGATCTTGTTGCCGCGGATCGAGCGCAGTTCCGCCTCGCTCATCTGCCCCATGTCGCGGCCCATGAAGCGGATGGTGCCGCTGGTGATCCTGCCGCGATTGCCCATGTCGCGCATGATGCCGAGTGCCACGGTCGACTTGCCGCAGCCCGATTCGCCCACCAGCCCCATGGCCTCGCCGGGCATCACCTTGCACGAGAAGTCCATCACCGCCGGGATTTCGCCAGCCCGGGTGAAGAAGGAGATGCTGAGGTTGTCGATTTCGAGGATCGGCTGCGCCATGGTCCCGTGCCTTCTCAGTCCTTCAGCGATTCTTCGCGCAGCGCGTCGGCAAGCAGGTTGAGCCCCAGCACTAGGCTCATCAGCGCCACCGCCGGCGTCACCCCGGTCCACAGGTATAGGCGCAGTTGCGCCACCCGGCTGCCGTCCTTGATCGCCGTGCCCCAGTCGGGGCTTTCCGGCCCCATGCCGAGCCCGAAGAAGCCGAGCGTACCGAGCAGGATGGTGGTGTAGCCGACGCGCAGGCAGGCATCGACGATCAGCGGCCCGCGCGCGTTCGGCAGCATCTCCCACAGCATGATGTACCACGGCGTCTCGCCGCGCGTCTGCGCCGCGGCGACGTAGTCGCGCGTCTTGATGTCCATGACGAGGCCGCGCACGATGCGGAACACGCCGGGACTGGAGGCGAACACGACGGCGACGAAGATGTTCAGTTCGTTCGGCGCGATCGAGATGATACCGAGCGGATCGGCGTCGAAGACGAGGCCGACATATATCCACGCGCCGAGCACAACCGTCAGCGCCAGATAGGGCCACAGCCGCTCCGGCCGGCTCTTGAATCGCGTGTAGAACAACACGCAGAAGAAGGCGATCGGGAACAGAAAGAACAGCCCGGCCATCGAATAGGGGATCGGCGTGTCCATGATGCCCGGGGTCACCAGCAAGTAGAACAGCAGGATCACCGGGAAGGCCAGCACCAGATTGGCCAGGAACGACAACACGTTGTCGATGCGCCCGCCGAAATAGCCGGCGGGCAGGCCGAGCGTGATGCCGACCATCAGCGCGATCAGCGTGGCCGCCGGCGCGATCGTCAGCACCACCCGGGCGCCGTGGACGACGCGGCTGAACACGTCGCGCGCCAGGTGGTCGCCGCCGAGCAGGAAGACGATACGCGACGCCGGCTCGATCGAGCCGGGAAAGGCGTTCTTCATCGCCGACATCTGCACGCGCGGGTCGAGCGGCGCGATGGTGTCGGCGAAGATCGCCGTGAACACCCAGAAGCCGCAGATCAGCACGCCGGCGATGCCGGCGCCGGAACCGAACAGCTGGCCGTAGAGCCCGAGTCGCGGCCTGAATGCGAGCGTCAGGACGACGAGGGCCGCCAGGCACGCCCACACCGGCCACAGCCGGAACAGGATGCCGCCGACAATGCCGAGAAAGCCGACCGTCTCCATCGCGCCGCCCCTTCAGCTAACCCGGATACGCGGATTGAGCAACGCGTAGCCAATGTCGGATATGAGTTGTGTCGCCAGCACCAGCACGACGGCGACCAGCCCGCAGGCCAGCACCAGGTCGATGTCGTTGTTCGACGCCGCCTGCACCAGCAGGTAGCCGAACCCCTTGTAGTTGAAGATCGATTCGGTGACGACAACGCCCGTCAGCAGCCACGGGAACTGCAGCATAATGACGGTGAACGGCGCGATCAGCGCGTTCCTGAGCGCGTGGCGCACCACCACCGTGCCGAAGCTCAGGCCCTTGAGCCGCGCCGTGCGGATGTACTGGGCGGTCATCACCTCGGCCATCGAGGCGCGCGTCATGCGCGCGATGTAGCCGATGCCGTAGATCGCCATCGTCATCACCGGCAGCGTGAAATTGTAGAACGAGACGCCCTGCGTCATCGCAGTCGCCGCCGAGCCGTTGAGCCAGCCGAGCCAGGAGGCGAAGATCGCCGTGAACACCACGCCCGACACATATTCCGGCGTCGCCGTCGAGGCGATCGAGCCGAACGACAGCGAGCGGTCGAGGCGCGAGCCCTCACGCATGCCGGCCAGCACGCCGACCAGCAGCGAGGCCGGCACCATCACGATCATCACCCAGAACATCAGGATGCCGGTCGCCGCCAGCGCCTCGGGCAGGCGCTGGCTGACCGGCGCCCGGTAGGCGGTCGAGCAGCCGAAATCGCCCTGCAGCACGCCGGAGAACCGCGCTTCGGCCGGTTCGTCGCAGAACCGGAAACGCGGCGTGAACGCACCCGTCGCCGGATCGACCACCGGCTGCTTCGGCAGGACGCCGATCCAGCGCCCGTAGCGCGCGAGGAAGTTGTCGCGATAGCCGTTGCGCTGCAGCCAGTTCTCGAGGTCCTGGCTGCTGGCCCGCATCTCCGTCTGGAAGATGGCGAGCTTGCGCAGGTTCGGTTCGAGATTGACGAAGAAGAAGACCACGAAACTCAGGCAGAGCATGGTGAGTACCATGACGCCCAGGCGCCGCAGGATGAAGGAAAGCATGGCGACCGTCCCCTCAGCTGTCGAAGGCCGCTGGCGCTCTCGTTGCCCTACCGGCGCCAGTCATGCGCGGAAGGGGCGCCGTGGCGCCCCTTCCCTGCCTGCCGCTAACGGTCGAGCCAGACATCCTCAAGATGCATCTCGAAGGTCTGATGCATCACGAGGTTCTTCACATAGTCCTGGTGGTGGCGGTAGAGCGCCCGCCAGAACGGCTGGATGAGGATGCCCGAATCCTGCAGGATCTGCTCGATGTCCTTCATCAGCTCGCGCCGCTTGTCGGCGTCGGCGACGGCGAGCGCGTCGCTGAGCTTCTTGTCGAACTCGGGGTTGGAATAGGCCGCCTCGTTCCACGCCTCGCCCGTGCGGTAGGCCAGCGCCAGCACCTGGACGCCGAGCGGCCGCATGTTCCATTCGGTCGTCGACCAGGGATACTTGGTCCAGTCGTTCCAGAACGATGAGCCGGGAATGACGGTGCGCTTGATCTTGAAGCCGGCCTCGCGGCACTGCGCCGCGATGACGTCGCCCGGGTTCTTCACATACTCCGCGTCGTAGGAGATGAGCTCGAACTCGGTGTCCATCTGGCCGGCCTCGGTCATCAGCGCCTTGGCCTGCTCCAGGTCGCGCGCCACCTTCGGCAGCTCGAAATATTCCGGGTGGATCGGGCAGACATGGTGGTTCTCGCCCGCCGTGCCGGCGTCGTTGTAGCCGAGCTTCAGTACCGTGGCATTGTCGACGGCGAGTTGCAGGGCCCGGCGCACGCGCTGGTCCTCGAAGGGCTTGTTGTTGAGGTTGGTGCGCAGCACGATCGTCGCCGCGGTGACCACCTCCTCCTTGACCAGGCCCATGCCGTCGAGCAGCGCCACCGTCTCGCCGACGGTCTGGTAGTTGGCGTCGATCTCGCCGGCCTCCAGCGCCGAGATGATGGCGTTCGACTCGACCTCGGCGCCGTAATCGATGAATTCGATGGAGTCGAGATAGGGCTCGCCCTTCCACCAGGTGAAGTTCTCGCGGCGCTTGACCGTGGCGCGGCTGCCGACCTGGTAGTCGACCACCTCGTAGGGCCCGGTGCCGGGCGTCTTCAGCATGTCGCCGTCGAACCCGGAGTGGACCACGATGGCCGGATAGTCGGCGAACCCCGGAATGATGGTGATATCGGAGGAGTTGGTCTTCAGCCTGACCGTGTGGTCGTCGACCTTGGTAATCGCGCCTTCGGCAGCCTTGCCGGTGCCTTCGTCGATCAGCGACGACACGCGGGCGGCCATCGAGTTGCCTTCCACCGATTTGTCGCACCAGCGGTTGAGGTTGAAGATCACGTCGTCGGCGGTGAAATCGTCACCGTTCGACCATTTCACGCCCTGGCGAACGTGCAGGACATATTCGGTGGCGTCCTCGTTGATCTCCCAGCTCTCCAGCAGATGCCCCTCGAAGGTGAAGTCCTTGGTGTAGCGCACCAGATAGTCGTTGCACTGGCGCATGACATTGGCCATCTCCGACCAGTCCCAGGTGCGCGGGTCCTTCATCTCCTTGATGATCATCTGGATCTTGAGCGTGCCGCCCTTCTTGCCTTCCTGGGCAAGCGCCCTGGTCGGCGCCGAGACGCCGAGAAGCGCGTAGGCGGTGGCCGTGGTCGCGCCGAAGGCCGACGCGAGCGCCAGGAACTCGCGGCGGTCCATCGCCCCGCGGCGGGTATCCTCGGCCCAGCGCAAAACCTGCTTGGCGAGGGGCTTGCCCCTCATGTCTTTCCAGAGTCTGGTCATCAATACCTCCCGATGACGTTGTGACGCGATTGTGGTGTGACGTGATCGACGGCCTCGCCGGTGCGGCGAGCGACCGTAAGGTCCGAAGCGATGTGCTGCCCCTCTGTTTGTCCTTTTTTGCGCTGCCCGGCCAGCAGCCGGTCGCGGACGTCTGGTAATCGCAACATAGAACCCCGGCCCAGGTCAACATCCGCACGGAGTTTTGACGTTCGGAGGACAGTTGTTGCCGCTTTAGCGCCCCCGAATGCGCCTCCATGCGCGGACCCGGCCCCATATTCCTCGCACTGCGCCGGGCAGGACAGCCTGAACGCGACACAAAGCATGACGACATCGACGTCGCTGTCAGGCATTCGCAGCGCCGCCCCGGTCTGACATGGTGGCCCCGCAAGGCCGGTCCGCCCCGGCCGGTCGTGCCGCGTGCCGTGCAGGAGAATGCAGATGAACGCTCCCGTCCCCGTCATCGAGGCGCTGCGCCACGCATCGGCGCCGATCGCCGGCGCGACCGGCCTGCCCAACTGGCTCTATGTCGCCGGCGAGGCCGCGGCGGCCGAAAGGGACGCCGTCTTCCGCCCGAACTGGGCCGGCATCGGCTTCGCCAAGGACGTGCCGCGCAAGGGCGATGTCAAGCCGGTCAGCTTCCTGGGCGAGCCGCTGCTCATCGTTCGCGACCGCGACGGCCGCGTGCGCGTCTTCCAGAACACCTGCCGCCATCGCGGCGTCATCCTGGTCGAGGAGGCCCGGTCGACCACCGGCCTCATCCGCTGCCCCTACCACGCCTGGTGCTATGACCTGACCGGCGCGCTGCGCCAGACGCCGCATGTCGGCGGCCCCGGCATCCACGAGCATCCCGCCGTCGACAAGTCGCGACTGGGCCTGGTCGAGATGCGCAGCCATGTCTGGATGGACGTGGTCTTCGTCAACCTGTCGGGCGACGCGGCGCCTTTCGAGCAGCATTTCGCCACGCTGCTCGAACGCTGGGGCGATTTCGACCGGCCGCTGTTCCACGGTGGCGCCGATTCCTCGTTCACCCTCGAACTGGCCACCAACTGGAAGCTCGCCGTCGAGAACTACTGCGAGAGCTACCACCTGCCCTTCGTCCATCCCGGCCTAAACGCCTACAGCCGGCTGGAGGATCACGAGAACATCCTGGGCGACGGGCCATGGTCGGGACAGCTCACCCGCGTCTACAGCCCGCAGCTCGACCCCGGTGGCCGCCGCTTCGCCGAGTTCGCCGGCCTGCCTGCCCGCTGGAACACCAATGCCGAATACCTGGCCGTCTATCCCAACGTTCTGCTCGGCGTGCACAAGGATCATGCCTTCGCCATCCTGATCGAGCCGGCCGGCCACGACCGCACGCTCGAACATGTCGAACTCTACTACGCCTCCGCCGAGATGGCTTCCGAGGCCTGGGCCGAGCTGCGCGCCATCAACGCCAGGCTGTGGCGCGACGTCTTCGTCGAGGATGTCGGCGTCGTCGAGGCGATGCAGCGCGGGCGCGCCGCCAGCGCCTTCGACGGCGGCCATTTTTCCCCCGTCATGGACGAATCGACCCATCACTTCCATCGATGGATCGCCCGGCGCTTCCTTGGCTGACGCGCGCCAGGGTTCACCTGCCGGCGGGCGAGCCGGCGCCGGACCGGCCGCCGATTTCGCTTGCGTGGGTGCGCGCCTGTGCTACTAGCGCTCGCCGTCGCCGACCACCGCCCCGCCCGTCCCGGCCGGGCCGCGACCGGCCTCCCGTCGAGATGTTCGCGCGATGCCTGATGCCGCCGGCGTGACCCACATGACCTTCCTGCTGGTCGACGATTTTTCGGCCATGTGCCTGATGTCGGCGGTCGAGGGTCTGCGTTCGGCCAACTACCTGCTCGGCCGCACCGTCTATCGCTGGCATCTGGTCAGCCATGATGGCGGTCCGGTGCGCGCCTCCAACGGCATCTCGATGGAGGTCGAGGCCGACATCGGCGAGGATCTCAAGACCGACTTCCTGTTCGTCGTGTCCAGCCTGCAGAACGATCCGCCCTACCGCTCCAAGCTGCATTCGCGCCTGCGCCATTTCGACCGCAAGGGCATCAAGATCGGGGCGCTGTCCTGCGGCACGATCATCCTCGCCCGCGCCGGGCTGATGGACCGGGCCAAGTGCACGCTGCACTGGGAGTTCCAGCCCGCCTTCAAGGAGGAATTCCCCGAAATCGACATGGTCACCGACCTCTATGTCATCGACAAGGGGCGCTACACCTCCTCGGGCGGCATATCCGGCATGGAACTGATCCTCCAGATCGTCACCGAGATGCATGGCGAGGGCCTGGCCCAGCGCATCGCCAACAATTTCCAGCTCGACCGCATCCGCAACTCCGGCGTCTCCCAGCGCGCCGGCGCCGTCGCCCGCATGGACACCATGCCCGGCGCCGTACAGGAATCGGTGCGCCTGATGCTGGCCAATATCGAGCTGCCGCTGTCCAACGCCGAGATCGCCCGCGCCATCAACACCAGCGTGCGCAACCTCGAACGCATGTTCAAGCGCCACCTCAAGGCCTCGCCGGCCAAGTACTACCTGTCGCTGCGGCTGGAGAAGGCGCGCGAACTGCTGATCCACACCAATGTGTCGACGCTCGAGATCGCGCTGCAGTGCGGTTTCTCGTCGAGCTCCTATTTCGCCCGCTGCTATCAACGCGAGTTCGGCCGGCGTCCGTCGGATGCCCGCCGCAACCGGCCGTGAAGTCCGGCAGGCGTTAAGCTCCGGTTAACCATGGTGCGCCACAATCGGCTCTCCACGGTGGCTGGGAGAGGCAGATGGCGGCAGTCCTGAAGAAGAGCACAACCGATTGGCCCGGTGCCGTTTCGCGCGTGACCGGGACGGCCAGGCGGCGCGCCGCCGAGATCATCGACTTTCCCTTCGCGCCGGAGCGCGTCGACTATCAGCAGCCCGACCTCGGCACCGCCGAGGAGTTCTACATCGCCACCCAGCCTTTCGCCCCGCAATGGGACTGGACCTTCCGCAAGTTCTGAGGACGTCCGCCGGCGGTGGCGGACCGGCGAAGCCGGTCGGGTCCCGATCGCCGGAACGCCAGCGCTCGGGGTAGCGCTGCCTACGGTCCCGGCTTGGTCGCCTGCATCGACGGGCGCCTGGCGAATCCGCCGTACCAGGCGGAAAGGCCCGGGCGGCCGGCGCGCCAGTCGAGGTCGGGGAAGCGGAAATCGAGATAGCCAAGCGCGGCGCCGACCGACACCATGCCGGCGTTGGGGCGGCCGCCGAGCAGCCCCAGCCAGCGCGCCTCGAGGTCGTCGAGCGCCGAGGTGATCTTGGCGATCTGCCCCGCCTCCCACTTGTCCCAGCGCGCTTCGGCCGGCCGCAGCGCCCGCTCGTAGCGGGCAAGCACCGCCGCGTCCATGATGGCATCGCCCAGCGCCTCCAGCGTCAGCACGCGGAACCGCTCGATGCCCGTTTCCGGAATGAGCGGGGTTCCGCTGTGGCGGCTGTCGAGGAAGGCGCAGATGACACGGCTGTCGAACAGCACCGTGCCGTCGTCGAGTACCAGCGCCGGAATCTTGCCGGTCGGGTTGTCCCTGACCAGGTCGGGGTTGCGTGCCACCACGCTGGTGTTGGCGTCGACCGTGGTGATGTCGCGCGCCTGCCCGGTCTCGTGGGCCGTGATCATCACCTTGCGGACGAAGGGCGAGACGGGCGAGTGCCAGAGTTTCATGCGTCACTCCGAACAAGTTTTTCTTGGCAATCGTTGCTGCCGCGATTGGTAGTTGCTTTGCCCCACCGCTGACAAGGGGGTGCCGGATCAGGCGGTCAGGTATTTGGCGAGGAAACGGCGGATCGCCGCGTTGACCTCGCGCGGCCGCTCGGTCGGCAGGGTGTGGCCGCTCCCCTCCACGATGACGGTCTCGTTGTCGGGCAGTGCCGCGGCCAGAGCCAGGCCGTTCTTGAGCGGCGTCATCCGGTCAAGCCGGGCGAATATGCACAGCGTCGGGCAGGCGAGCCCGCGCGCCGCCTCGATGCCGCCCTCATAGGCCGCGCAGGAACGCAGGTCCGCGGCGAGCGTGCCGGCGCGGTTGAGCCGCATCGTCTCGATGCCGAAATTGACATGGCTCGCCCCCGGCCAGGTGTTGTCGTGCCTGTGCGCATCCGGCCCGAGGGCCCACGATACCATCGAGGCGAATGCCCGCTCCTCGTCGTTCTCGGCCGTTTCGATCAGCGCCGGGTTGACGGGGATCGCCGCCGCCGTGCCGATGAAGACGACACCGCGCACCCGCTGCGGCGCGGCGCGGGCCACTTCGAGCGCGATCAGCCCGCCCTGGCTGTGGCCGACCAGCACTGCTTGGGCCGCGCCGGCGGCGTCCATCGCATCGAGGACCCATCGTGCCTGCGCCGCGATGCCCTCGATCGGCGCTCCGTCGGAGAGGTAGTGGCCGGGCAGGTCCGGCGCCAGCACGTTGAAACCGTCATAGGCGAGCGCGCGCGCCTGCAGCACCCAGGCGAGGTGGTTGGCGCCGGCGCCGTGCAGGAAGACCAGCCAGGGCCTACCTTCGGCGTGCCGCCGGCCGCCGGTCGAGGCATGCGCGATGGCCCCGTTGACACTGAGCTTCATGCCGCCCCTGCCCGTTTGGCGGCGGTCTTCAGCGCCCGGTCGAGATCGGCCTTCAGATCGTCGACATTTTCGAGCCCGACCGACAGGCGGATCATGTCCTCGCTGAGCCCGCCCGCCTTCATGTCCTCGGCCGAGATGTGCGAATGCGTCGTCGAGGCGGGATGGATGACCAGCGTCTTGGCATCGCCGACATTGGCCAGGTGCGAAGCGATCTGCACCGATTCGATGAAGGCCTGGCCCGCGGCGCGCCCGCCCTTGACGCCGAAGGCGATGATCGAGCCGGCCCCTTTCGGCAGCAGTCGCGCCGCCACCGCGTGGTCGGGATGGTCGGGCAGGCTCGGATGGCGCACCCAGGCAACAGCCTCGTGATTGGAAAGAAACTCAAGCAGTTGCGCCGTATTCTTCATGTGACGTTCCATGCGCACCGGCAAGGTCTCGATGCCTTGCAGCAGCAGGAAGGCGGTCATCGGCGCCATCGCCGGGCCGAAATTGTACATCGCCTCGGCGCGGATGCGCGCGCTGAGCGCCACAGGCCCGAACTCCTCCCAGAACACGATGCCGTCGAGCGCGTAATGGTGCGCCGTCAGCGTCGGCCACCGGTCCGAGCCGCCCCAGTCGAAATTGCCGGCGTCGACGATCGCCCCGCCGAGCGCCACGCCATGGCCGCCGAGCCATTTGGTCGCCGAATGGATGATAATATTGGCGCCGTGCTCGATCGGCTTCATCAGGTACGGCGTGGCGAAGGTGGCGTCGACGACCAGCGGAATGCCGGCCTCCTTGGCGATCCCCGCCAGCGCATCGATGTCGGTCACGTCGAGGCCGGGATTGCCGATCACCTCGCAGAACAGGAACTTGGTATTGTCGCGGATCGCCCGCCTGAGCCCGTCGAGGTCGCGGCTGTGGACGAAGCTGGTCGTCACGCCGAAGCGCGGCATGGTGTTCTTCAGAAGGTTGATGTTGGCGCCGTAGAGCTGCGCCGTCGAGACGACATGGTCGCCGGCGCTGACCAGCATGGCGGTGACGCAATGGAGCGCAGCCATTCCGGAGGCGGTTGCCACGCACGCCGCTCCCCCCTCCATCGCAGCCAGCCGCTGCTCGAACACGGCCACGGTCGGGTTGGAGATGCGGCTGTAGAGATGGCCGCCCTCCTCCATGTTGTAGAGCGCGGCGGCGTGGCGGGCGTCGCGGAAGACGTACGAGGTCGTCTGGTGGATCGGCACCGCCCTGCTGCCGTGCTCGGCATCGGGCACGTGGCCGGCATGCAGCGCCAGCGTCTCCAGATCAAGAAACAATGCCATCTTTTTCGCAATAGTTGCCGCGGATCAGGACGACCGCCTGCTCATAGCCGCCGTCCGTGCGCCGGAAGGTGAAGCGCGGATATTCGCCGTCGAGGCTGCAGCCCGACGTGCCGCACTGGCCGGAGCTGTAGTAGAGGTCGCCACGCACTTCCCAGGTGCCGGTGGCCACATCGCCAGCCAGGCTGACCAGCCGCATCGATCCGTCGGCGCCATAGAAGACGCAGCCGAAATCGGGATGGACGATCGAATTGCCGGTCAGCATCGCGCGCATCTCGTCGCCCGAAAGCGGCGTCGCCGCCGTCGGACCGGCCGCCACCAGCATCAGCGCCAACGCCGCCGGCACGCGCATGCCTTCCTCCCGCTTCATTGCCCGCCGGCAAAGCCGGCGGCTCCAATCAACAGGCTTTCCCGGCCGCTGGCAAGCCCGCCCGGCGCGGACGGTCGCCACCGGCCAGGGCCGGCGCGCCGCCGGAATGATTCCCCATTTTTACCCACATTTCATCCATCGGCTGCCGGATTTGTCGGCGAGCCTTTGCCTGCGACGGACGGCGAGCAGGGAGAAGGGCCCGTGGACCCCAGGGAGACAATCAGACTGCACAGCGAACCGGCCGGCACCGAGCGGCCGCGCGCCGAGCCGCCGGCTGGCGCCTGGCGCGCCTCGCTGGCGGCCGCCGCCTACCTCGTCGGTGCGGTGTCGCTGGTCAATCCGGCGCTGGCCAGGGAATGCGGCAGCGCCGCCGAGGTCATTCGCGCCGCCATCGATGGCCGCCTGCCCGCCGGCCTCGGCGATATCGACGCCGCCGTTGAGCGGGCGGTACGCCAGCTCGACGCCGGCGACGGCCGCGGCTGCCTCAGCGAACTGGCGCTGATCGGCCAGGCACCCCGCGCCTGAGCCGCCGGTCAGCCGGTAAATGCCGCCATGAAGGCGCGCACGTGGCGCGGCATGTCGGGCCGCGTCTCGCCCGGCGCCACCGTCAGTATCTGTGACAATTCGCCATCGCCGCCATCGGCGATGAACGCCGCCGCTCGCCCTGCGAGCGAGGCGGCCGGCTCGGCGAAGCGATAGACTTGGAAGGTCGCAAGGAAGTTGCCGCCATAGTAGACGCGGTATCCCGGCGCCGGGCTCGATCGCGCCAGGTCGAGGCCGGTCTCCTCCAGCACCTCGCGGCGCATGTTGGCGCAAAAGTCGGCGGTGCCGCTGCTGAAGTCGCCCGGCTCGAACGAGCCTGACGGCATGTAGACCTTGCCGGCATTGTAGGTGTGGGCGGCCATGCGCCCCATCACCACATGCCCGTCCGAACCGACGATCACCGGGTTGGTGAAGAAGTGGACCTGGTCGGCCGGCACTCGCGGCCGGTCCGGCAGGTCCTCGCGGCCGACACCGTAGGTGGCGATCCAGTGCAGCAGCGTCGCGTACTCGACCTGCCGGCAGGCGAGCGTCAGCGCCTTTTCGGCCACGCGCCAGCCCGTGCCGAGCACGGTGGCGCCGTTATAGAGATGCGGGTTGGCCGCCAACCGCCGCGCCCAGTTGGCATCGATCGCCTCCCGGTGGGCAGCCTCGTGCGGGTGGCGTCCGGGCTCGAGCCGGGCCACCACGGTCTCGACGTCGAACAGGCCGGCTTCCACCCCCTCACACCATGTTGAGCGTCACCACCACCGGGCAGTGGTCGGACGATTTCGGCCGGTCCCAGCCGGTGCGCGGGTAGCGTCCGACCTCCTGTCCCGGCGGGAACGGCGTGCGCCACGGCTGGCCGTTGCGGATGATATCGGGCACCGCCAGGGGGTTGCTGGCGGCGAGCGACGGCGAGGCGAGGATGTAGTCGAGCTGGCACAGATGCTGCTCGGCCGGCCCGCGCGAATGGTAGAGCGTCCAGCGCTCCATCGGCTGGCGCCGGTCGACCAGGCTTGCCGCGAAGCCGTTCTCGACCAGCGGGTCGAAGCCGGAGCGCTCCTCCTCGACCGGCGTGAACCGGTATCCCGTTTGCCGGTCGCCGTCGACGATGATGCGCTCGCGATAGTCGTTGAGATCGCCGCAGACGAGCCAGCGCATGGCGGCCGCGCGGTCGCGCCCGAACTTGTCCTCGATGATCGCGCGCACCGCCCGCGCCTCCGCCGCGCGGATCGGCATCGTCGCCAGCCGGTCATCCTTGCCGTTGCCGTTGCCGCCCATCGACTTCAGATGGGTGACGAACAGCGTCAGCGGCTTGCCGCCGACGCGGAAGTCGAGTTCGAGGCAGTCGCGCCGGAAAACCCGTTCGTGCGGCTGCTCACCGGCGGCCTTCAACGCCTCGTCGTACAGGCCCATTTCCCCGTAGGTGCGGTGCGCGTGGCTCTGCAGGCCGACGAACTCGATCGGGTCGCCGTCGGCCGTCTCGTCGCGCGTCATCACGGCCACATCGATGCCGCGCCCGTCATTGCCTTCCACCAGGTATTTGCGCCGGTAGCCCGAGCCGATCATCTTGTAGAGATAGCCGTATTCGAAGGCCGACAGCGCCGCCAGGTTCTCGACCTCCTGCAGGCAGACGATGTCGGCGCGGGTGTCGGCGATGGCGAGCGCGGTGAGCTGCATCTTGTCGTCGGTATGGGCGACGATGCGCGCCGATTCGAGCGCCTGGAAATGCGCCTCGTCCCTGACCTCCACCATCTGGATCGCCCGGTCGCGCCGCAGTTCGTTGCGGAAGCCGGAAAAATCGAACCGCTGCATCAGGTTCTCGGCGTTGAAGGTTGCGATGCGAAGGGCCATCGGCGACGGGGTCCCGCTCGGGTTGCGCCGGCGAGACTTGCCATAGCGGGCAGCACGCGGCAAGCGCGGCTCCTTGCCGCTCGTTTCCCTGGCCCGCCTACTCCGCCCGGTTGATCGGCCGGTTCTGTGTCCAGTCGAAGGTGCCGAGGTCGCGTTCGGCGACCGCCTGCCTCCAGCCGACCGCCTCGGCCCGCCGCTTGAAGTTGAGCCCTTCCGGCGAATGGCGGGTGATGCCGTCGAACAGCGTGGCGATCATCTGCGTGTTGGCCATCCCCATCGCCTCGATCGCCTGGTTGATCATCAGCTTCTGCATCATCAGCTGGTTCTGCGGCACGCCGGCCATGCGCTCGGCCAGCCGCTCGACGCGCTCGTCGAGTTGCGTCGCCGGCACCGCATCGAGGACCAGGCCCATCGCGCTCGCCTCCCGGCCGCTGATCCTGTCGCCGGTGAGCAGCATGCGCTTGGCCTTCTCCGGCCCGAGCCGGTAGACCCACATCGCCGTGGTCGGGCAGCCCCACACCCGCGCCGGCATGTAGCCGATCTGCGCATCCTCGGCCATCACCACCAGGTCGCAGCACAGCGCGATGTCGCTGCCGCCGGCCACCGCGAAGCCGTGCACCTTGGCGATCACCGGCTTGTAGGAACGCCACAGGCTCATGAACAGGTCGGTGTTGCGCTTCATGAACCTGTAGTCGCGCATCGGGTCCCATGGCATGTCCTGTGTCGCCTGGCCGTTGCCGTTGGCCTCGGCGTAGTAGGTCAGATCGTAGCCGGCGCAGAACGCCCTGCCGCGGCCGGCCAGCACGATCACATGCACGGCTTCATCGTCATTGGCCGCCTGCACGGCCCGGGCCAGATCGCCCGGCATTGCGTCGTTGATGGCGTTCATCACCTCGGGGCGGTCGAGCGTGATGCGTCCGATCCTGCCATCCCGCTCATAAGTCACCGTCGGTTTCGTCATCGCTTCTCCTCCGTTGACACGGCAAACGCGCCGACCTGTCCCCTGAGCCTATTACCATTGGCTAACCAATTCCCTTGGCCGAATCTTCAGCACGACCTGCCATGCTGGCGCTCTCGATCGTGGAGGGCCGCCCCGAAATGCCGAATATTCAAACCGTCAACGAGGGCTGGTCGCCGGCCGACTGGGTTCACCAGCACGTCGCGGCCACCGCCTACGCCCTGCGGCCGAAGCGGCTCGCGGGCCTGCCGGGCGTGCTGCGCGCCGTCGCCGCCTTCCATCTGACGCCCGCCGACCTGCGCGTGCGCGTGCCCGATCCGCGCCGCACCCTCGCCGCGCTCGACGGCTTTGCCGGCATCTGCCCCGATCTCGCCCCGGACACGCTGATGGCCGGATACCGCTCCGGCCTCTACCAGGCATCGCATGCCGGCCCCTACAAATGGTGGTCGCCGACGCGGCGCATGGTGCTGTTCCTCGACGAACTGCATCTTGAGAAGAACCTGCGCCGCAAGCTGCGCCAGGGCCGCTTCCGCGTCACCTTCGATTCCGCCTTCGAGGCCGTCGTCCAGCATTGCGCCGGGCCGCGCCGGCAGCGCCGGGTCCATCTGACCTGGCTGCTGCCGCCGGTGATCGAGGCCTATGCCGCCCTGCACCGGCTGGGCCATGCCCACTCGGTGGAGGTGTGGGACGAGGAAGGCCGCCTCGCCGGCGGCCTGTTCGGCGTGAGCTGGGGCCGCCTGTTCACGACCGAATCGCAATTCGCGCTCGACCGCGACGCTTCCAAGATCGCCTTCGCCATCCTCAACCGCCATCTCCAGGCCTGGGGCTACGTCCTCAACGACGTCCACAACTGGTCGGCCCATCTGGAGCGTCTGGGTTGCGCGTTGATTCCCCGTGACGATTTCCTCTCCATCGTCGAAGCGTTCGGTCGGGACCCGTCTCCGCAGACGGACTGGACACCGGTCGACCGGCTCTGCGCCGGCGACTGGGAGCCGGCAGCGGAGGCCGGCTGGACGCGGCACGACGTCGTCAGCGCCGTCGCCGGCGCGCCGGCCGAGGCGCGCGACGAGGCCCGGTTCGCCGCCGATGCCAACGCCGATGCCAACGCCGGCGCCGATGACGCCGCGCACCGCGACGGGACCATGCCGTCGGCGGCCTGAGCCGGCACCGGCTGGGGGATGATCCAACCATGGCCCGCACGACGCTCGGTCAACCGCAAGCCCGTCCGCAGCCGGCGGCCCGGCTCGGGTCGGCGGCGAACGTCGCCGAGTCCGCCATACCGGCGCTGCCGCTGGCGGCCGCCAAGCCGATCGTGGTCTGCGCAACCGCCACAGTGCTGCTGCTCGGCGTCGCGCGCGAACTCGTCATCGCGCGCATCGGCACAGGCACCTGGCTCAAGGACCTGCGGCCGATCAGCCTCGACAGCGAGCATTGCCTGGCCGCCTGGTACGAATCGTCGCTGATGCTGGCCGCCGCAGTGCTGCTGTTCGTGATCGGCTCCGGCGAGCGCCGCCGCCGCGACCGGCGCCACCACTGGCTCGCGCTGGCGCTGCTGTTCGTCGCGCTGTCGATCGACGAATCGGTGAGCCTGCACGAGGTGCTGATCGAGCCGCTGCGCGGCGCGCTCGGCACTGGCGGCTTCCTCTATTTCGCCTGGGTCCTCCCGGGATCGCTGGTCGTGCTGGTCTGCGGCCTGGCCTTCGTGCCGTTCCTGCTGTCGCTGCCGCGGCCGCTAGCCGCGCGCATCGCCGCCGGCGGCGCATTGTTCGTCGGTGGAGCGCTCGGCATGGAACTTGTCGGCGGCTATCTCGTCGCCACGCAAGGTTGGCGGTCGACCGGCTACATCGCCGCGGCAATCGTCGAGGAAGGCCTGGAACTCATCGGCCTCACCGTCTTCTTCAACGCCCTCGTCGACCACCTGCTCGCCGGCCGGCAATACCGGCTGCTCAGCGCAGGCTGAGCCCCATCTCGGTCGATGTGCGCCAGACCACGCGGCCGGGCCGCATACGCTCGCTTCCCGTCATCGCGACCATGCAGTCGCGCGGGATGCCGACCGTGTCGCCGAGCCGCAGCCTGACCCCGGCCTCGCTGACGTCGCGCACCACCGCGTCGGCGACCGATTGGCCGCAATTGAAGACGAGCCGGGCACCCTTGAGCGCCCGCTGGCGCCGGGCGGCGCGCCGTTCGCCGGCGCGGCTGTCCCGTTCCGGGACATGCGTTGCATAGTGGGTCATGCTGGCCTCCCGCTTGCGGTCCGCGTTGCCTTTTCCGTCAGATTTGCAAGTGTCGTGCCACGGCGGCGCAACGGGTGCCCGCGGCATGCCCGCCGCTATCGACCGGTTGTCGGCGCGCGCGCGGCGCTGTTGCGTTGCCGCCGGCAGTTGTCCACAATGGCCAGCGGCGACGGCCGTCGTCGCCTTGTGCCTTTCTCTCGGGGGAATTTCATGCTCACACCACTCCGCCTGGCCGCGCTGCCGCTGGCGCTCGCCCTGCTGCTTGCCGGCCAGGGCGCCGCGCATGCCTTCACCGCGCCCTTCGTGCTGCTCGACATGATGATCAAGCAGTCGACCAAGGAGGCACTGGCGACACCCGGCCATGCCGAATGGTGCGCGCGCTCCCGGCCGGGCTACCGCCCGCAATGGAACAATTGGCGCACCCCCGACGGCCGCGTCACCTATTGCTCCTCGCCCTATTACACCGTGCCCTGGCAGCCCAAGCGCTAGCCAGAGGCGCCGCCACCACCGGAGCGCCCGGCGCATCGGCTGATCCGATTGCCCGACGTCGCGGCCGGCCCGCCCGCCGCGGAGGAGCGCCACGGCCGCGGTCGAGCGGATGCTGCCCTTGGAAGCTGGCCGTGCGGGCCTGCTCGACGGCCCGCCAGATACTCACCAGCGCGCCGCGAGGAACGGATCGAGGCCGGACATTGAAGCGGCTGAAATCCCTGACATTGCGGGTGGCCACCGTCAGGCCATGGTGGATTGCCGTTGCCGCTACCAGCGCGTCGACCAGCAGGTCCGATCGGCCGTGGGCGACCAGCTTCCCCCACAGGCGCAAGACCGCGCCGCCGGCCTCCACGACCTGGGCTGTGTCGAGCATGGCATCCAGCCAGGCAGAGATTTCCCGGGCCTTGGCCGGGTTCTGCGCCGAAATAGTCCAAGGCGAAACAAAGTCGCACTCGTAGTAGCCGTAGTGAAAGTCGCCAAGCGCACGACAACCCTCGGGCACTGGTGATGCCCGGCGCAATGCTCCAAGCGCCTTGAGGCGCTTCAGTTTTCGCTCTGTCGATTGCTCAATTCTTCGCCTTGTCCACCAGCTTGTTCTTGCCGATCCACGGCATCATCGCGCGCAGCCGCTCGCCGACCTCCTCGATCGGGTGGGCGTCGTTCAGCCGCCGCGTCGCCTTGAAGCGGGCCGCGCCCGAGCGGTATTCCTGCATCCATTCCGATGTAAACCTGCCGGTCTGGATGTCGTTGAGTATGCGCTTCATCTCGGCCTTGCTCTCGGCCGTGATGATGCGCGGGCCGGAAACATATTCGCCCCATTCGGCCGTGTTGGAGATCGAATAGTTCATGTTGGCGATGCCGCCCTCATAGATCAGGTCGACGATCAGCTTGACCTCGTGCAGGCACTCGAAATAGGCCATTTCCGGCGCGTAGCCCGCTTCCGTCAGCGTCTCGAAGCCGGCGCGGATCAGTTCGACCAGCCCGCCGCACAGCACCACCTGCTCGCCGAACAGGTCGGTCTCGCACTCCTCGCGGAAGGTCGTCTCGATGATGCCGGAGCGCCCGCCGCCGACGCCGCAGGCATAGGACAGGCCGAGCTCCAGCGCGTTGCCGGAGGCGTCCTGGTGGACGGCGACCAGGCAGGGCACGCCGCCGCCCTTCAGATACTCGCCGCGCACGGTGTGGCCCGGCCCCTTCGGCGCGATCATCAGCACGTCGACCGTCGCCTTCGGCTCGATCAGCCCGAAATGGACGTTGAGGCCGTGGGCGAAGGCGATCGCGGCGCCGTCGCGGATGTTGGGCGCGATCTCGTTGCGCCAGATGTCGGCCTGCAACTCGTCGGGCGTGGCCATCATCATCAGGTCGGCCCAGGCCGCCGCTTCCGCCACCGACAGCACCCTGAGCCCGTCCGACTGGGCCTTGGCGGCGGTGGCCGAACCCGGCCTGAGCGCCACCACGATCTCGCTGACGCCGGAATCCTTCAGGTTGAGCGCGTGCGCCCTGCCCTGGCTGCCATAGCCGATGATGGCGACCTTCCGGCCCTTGATCAGGTTCAAATCGGCGTCGCGATCGTAATAGACACGCATGGGTTTCTCCTCATCTGCCTCTTGATTGCCGGTCACGCTTGTTCCTGCCGCCCGCGGTGCTGGCCCCCGTTGCCTCGAACAGCTTCAGGAATTGGTCGACCGCCCGCTCGGCCAGCGCGGCAATCTCATCGGCCGCCGGCCGCTCCGGCTCGCCCAGCAGCGCCAGGATCTGCGCGTCGGCGACCACCAGGCCGAAGAAGCTGCGGAAGGCGCTGCGCGGATCGTCGAAATCGATGATGCCGGCTTCGCGGCCGGCCAGAAACACCGGCTCGAGCCGGCGCGCCATCGCGTAAGGCCCGTTGTGGCGCACGATGCGGCCGAGCGCGCTCCTCGCCGAGCCGGCATGCGCGATCGCCAGCCGGTTGAGCGCCACCGAGACGTCGCTGGTGATGACACCGAGCCAGTTGCCGGCGAACGCCGTCAGGCTGGCGACCAGTGCGGCGCGCGTCACCGCCCCGTCCGGCAATCTCGGCATCGCCACCTTGGCCGCCTGCCAGCGCACGGTCGCCGTCAGCAGGCCGTTGCGGTCGCCGAACCATTTGTAGAGCGTTTCCTTCGAGCAGTTGGCCCGCCGCGCCACCGCCGCCATCGAGAAGGCGTCACCCTCCTCCACCATCAGGTCGAGCACGGCGGCGAGCACCTCGGCCTGGCGCTGCGACAGGCTTTCGACCGCATATGGCTGTTCGACGAGCTGGGCCGCTGGCAACGGATTCATGATCTTTCGGTACCGTACCGTTCGGTACTCGTCAAGCCACTCACCTGATGAGCTCTCAATGAGCCCAGGCCGACCCCGAATCGGCCGCCCATCGGGCGGGCCCGGCTCCGCGCCGGTGCGGGTGATAGCCCGCAACGCCGCGCCGTTGACGGCCATGGCGGTGCCGCCTACCGTGCCGCTTCCCATTGCTGCCGGGGATGCGCCTCCAGGGATGCCGCGATGACGATCGACACATCCGCCACGCTGGAGGTCAGGTATTCGCTGGGCCGCATGCTGGGCCTTGCCCTGCTCGGCGTGGTGATGACCGTCTTTTGCGCCGTCCTCGCCTTTCGCCTGATCGGCGGCGTCGCCGCTGGCAGTTTCTCGCAGTTTGCCGGCTTTGTCGGCCTCGCCTTCTTCGGCTTCTCAACCCTGTTGATCCTCTGGCGCCTGGCGCGCGGCCGCGGCGCCGTCGTCACCCTCACCCCGCAGGGCCTGCGCGACACCCGGCTTGCCGCCGATCTCATTCCGTGGACGTCTGTTGGCGCCATTTCGACCTGGTCGCCCGGCCCCGCCCGGGGGCCGGGCCTGGCGGCGCGGCTGTGGCGGCGCTGGGGCGGCACCGGCGTCCAGGGCCTCGGCGAGCAGCGCGCCATCGTGCTGGCGCTCGACCCGCGGGTCGAGGCCGGCCTCAACCTTGGCCGCATTGCCGGCTGGACGCGCGGTGCCAACCGCGCGCTCGGCGCCGACGGCCTGTGCGTCACCGCCGCCGGCCTCGAGATCGACCACGATCGGCTGCTGGCGGCGATCTCGGCCTTCCACCAAGCGGCGGTCACCGCGGATGAAGGCCTGGCGACGCTGTTTGCCCGCCACCGCGACGCGCCGGTCGGCGCCGCGCTCGAGGCCGTCGTCGACCGTCTGCGCGATGCCCCCCTGCTGCTGCCGCTCGCCGCCCCGGCCGGGGAGGCGGGCGACCTGCAGCTCCTGCTCGGCCACGACAATCGCGGCCAGAAATGGTGCTACCTCTATGCCGACGAGGCGACGGCGGCGCGCACGCTCGCCGCCGGCACGCCGCTCGCGCGGATGCGCTTTGGCGACATCGTCGAGATGGTGCTCGCCAATGGCATCGATGGTGGCCTGTCGATCCATGCCGCCGACCAGGACTACCTCATTCCGGGCGAGCTGTTTGACCGCCTGCGCTCGGCGCTGGCCACCGCCTGAGCCTGCCGCGCGCGGCGCCCCGTGCCGGCCGCGCAAATCCCGTTTCGCCGCGCGGGCCGCACCGGCTATAGCTTGGCTGGCCAACGACAACCGGAGCCTCCGCCCGTGAGCACCGTCACCGAACGCTTCCTGCGCTACGTCGCGATCGATACCCAGTCTGACCCCAGATCGTCGTCACAGCCTTCGACCGTCAAGCAGAAGAATCTCGGCCGCCTCCTGGTCGATGAACTGCTCGCCATCGGTCTCGCCGACGCGCACATCGACGAGCACGGCAACGTCTATGCGACGCTTCCCGCCAATACCGACCGCAAGGTGCCGGTGATCTGCCTGTGCGCCCACATGGACACCGCGCCCGACTTCACCGGCACCGGCGTCCGGCCTCGGGTCGTCGAGAACTACCGCGGCGGCGACATCGTGCTGGAGGGCGACCCGCGCCAGGTCATCCGGGTCGCCGAACATCCGGCGCTCGCCGACCAGATCGGCAACGACATCATCACCACCGACGGGACCACGCTGCTCGGCGCCGACGACAAGGCCGGCGTCGCCGAGATCATGGCCGCCGCTCAGATTCTCATCGACAGTCCCGAAATCCGCCATGGCGCGATCCGGCTCCTGTTCACGACCGACGAGGAGATCGGCCGCGGCGTCGACAAGGTCGACCTCGCCCGGCTCGGTGCCGATTTCGCCTACACGCTCGACGGTGAATCGGCCGGATCGATCGAGAACGAGACCTTCTCGGCCGACCGCGTCGACATCGCGATTACCGGCGTCGCCATCCATCCGGGTTTCGCCAAGGATCGCATGGAGAACGCAGTCAAGATCGCCGCGGCCATCATCGCCCGCCTGCCGGCCGATGCCGCGCCGGAGAGGACCAGCGGCCGGCAGGGCTTCGTCCACCCGACCGACCTCTCCGGCTCGATGGAGAAGGCGGCGATCAGCCTCATCGTGCGCGATTTCGAGGAGGCCGGCCTCGCCGAAAAGGAGGCGATGCTCGAAGCGCTGGTCGGCGACGTGATGAAGGCCTATCCCGGCTCGTCCTGGCGCCTCACGGTCACCGAGCAGTACCGCAACATGAAGGTGGTACTCGACCGCCATCCCCAGGTGGTCGAATACGCCGTCGAGGCGGTGCGCCGGGCCGGCATGGAGCCCGTGCTCGGCAGCGTCCGCGGCGGCACCGATGGTTCGCGGCTGTCGCATATGGGCCTGCCCTGCGCCAATCTGTTCGCCGGCGGCCACGCCTTTCACTCACCGCTCGAATGGGTAAGCCGCCAGGACATGGAGAAGGCGGTGGCGACGATCGTCGAGCTGGTGAAGGTCTGGGAGGAGCGCGCCTGACCGGCGCAGCGGCTCAGGCGCTGGCGTCGAAGCGGTTGCGCGCCGCCTGCACCGCCGCGAAATTGGAATCCGCCCAGGCGAACAGGTGCTGCAGGGCGCCGAACATCGACCGGCCCATGTCGGTCAGGCTGTACTCGACGCTGGGCGGCTTGGTCGGGAAAACCTCGCGATGGACATAGCCGTCGCGCTGCAGGTCGCGCAGCGTCTGCGTCAGCATGCGCTGCGAGATGTCGGGCACCAGCCGGCGCAGTTCGCCGAACCGGTAGGGCCGCTCGGCCAGCGCCATCATGAGCAGCGCGCTCCATTTGCCCGAGATGTTCTGCACGACATTGCGGATCGGACAGTTGGCAAGCTCGCCGCCAGCAGCGCCCGTCGCGCGGTAGATTTCAAGCTTGGTGCGGAAGTCGCTGATGCGGCCGTCCATCATGTGGTTCCTTTCGCGTAACCAGCAGCGGCGAAACTGCCTTCTTTACGCTGCCTGGTCAATTCATATTTTAGCGCTGGTCTCTAAACGAGAGTTCCAACCAGCGGAGAACTGCACTTATGCCTGAAACCATCCTTGTCACCGGCGCCTCCGGCAAGCTCGGCCGCCTTGTCCTCGACGAATTGCTGAACCGGCCAAACGTCGCTCCCGCCTCCATCATCGCCGTCAGCCGCGATCCCGCCAGGCTCGCCGACTATGCGAAGATCGGCGTCGTCACCCGTCGCGGCGATTTCGACGATCCGGCCTCGCTCGACCGGGCCTTTGCCGGCGCCGACCGGCTGCTTATCATCTCCACCGACGCGCTCGACCGGCCCGGCCGACGGCTCGAGCAGCACAAGGCGGCGGTCGCCGCGGCAAGCAAGGCCGGTGTCAAGCGCATCTGCTACACCTCGATGCCGAACCCGGACAAATCCGTCGTCACATTCGCCCCCGACCATCTCGGCACCGAGCAGGCGATCAAGGCAAGCGGCATCCCCTATGCCATCCTGCGCTGCGGCTGGTACATGGAGAACCTGTTCATGGCCTTGCCGCAGGCGCTGGCGACCGGGCAGTGGTACACGGCCACCGGCCAGGGCAGCCTTGCCTATGCCGCCCGCGCCGACCTGGCCGCCGCCATTGCCGGCGCGCTTGCCGGCAAAGCAGCCGGCAGCGCGATCCATACGCTGACCGGACCCAGGCTGCTGACCGCCGAAGACGTTGCCGCAGCCGTCCGCGCCGCCACCGGCAAGCCGCTGCAGGTCGTGCATGTCAGCGACGAGCAGTTGGCGGCCGGCATGAAGGCCGCGGGCCTGCCCGACTTCGTCGTCGCGATGCTGGTGTCTTCCGACACCAATATCCGTCTCGGCAATTTCGCGATCGTCACCGACGACATCGAGAAGCTGTCCGGCAGGAAGCCGATCTCGCTCGAAACGTTCCTGTCAGGTGCCGAACAGGCGCTCGCCGCCTGAACCCTTCAGACGGTGAGGGCAGCGGTGAAGCGCTTCACCGTCGCCGCCATGCCATGGATCAGCGCGTCGGCGGTCAGCCCGTGGCCGATCGACACCTCGAGCAGGTGGGGGATGCGCCGGGCGAGCGCCGGCAGGTTGTCGACCGTCAGGTCGTGGCCGGCATTGACGCCGAGGCCGAGCGACCGGGCGATGTCGGCGGTCTGGCCGAGCGTCTCGCAGGCGGCCGCCGCCCGGTCCGGGTCGTCATGGGCGCCGCCATAGGGCCCGGTATAGAGTTCGACGCGCTGCGCCCCGGTCGCCGCCGCCGCCTCCAGCTGCGCGCGCCCGGCGTCGGGGTCGGCAAACAGCGAGACGCGGATGCCCTTGTCGCGCAGCCGGTCCACCACCCCTTTCAGGAATTCGCGGTGCGCCAGAAAGTCCCAGCCGTGGTCGGAGGTCGGCTGCGCCGGATCGTCCGGCACCAGCGTCACCTGCTCGGGTTCGTTGGCGATGGCGAGCGCCAGGAAGTCCTCGCTCGGATAGCCCTCGATGTTGAACTCGCAGCCGGCGAAGCGGTCGTCGATCAGCGCCCGGATCGCCGGCACGTCGGCGTGGCGGATGTGGCGTTCGTCCGGCCTGGGGTGGACGGTCAGTCCGCTCGCCCCGGCCTCGAGCGCGATGGCGCCGATCCCGGTGACGCTCGGCCATGGCAGGTCGCGCCGGTTGCGCAGATAGGCGATCGCGTTGAGGTTTACCGAAAGCTTGGCGGGCATGGCGGATGTCCTGCTGGTGAACGGGCGACCGGGCGCCTGATTGGACCAGATCGCCGCCGCGATCAATAGCCGCGCCGGGCCGGTCACGAGCCCTTGCGGTCCCGCCGCGCCTTGGTGGCTTCGCCGGGTCTGCCCGCCTGCGTTAACCCGCCATTGACCCTGCCGTGGCTTGCCACGCCCGGCTGGTGCTGTTGGTTAGAATTTTAACCGCTGCGTTATAGGGGCCGGAGTAGGTTCAACCTATGTTTGCGTCCGCGTTCGGGGCGCGAATCACCGGGCAGGACAGCGGCAATGGACTGGATGACAGGCGGCAACATCTGGCTGGTGGCGGCCAATCTGTTCCTCGGCCTGCTGCTCGTTTTCTGGATGTGGCGTTGCCGCGAGCTGGTCGCCCGCGCCCGGCGCACCCGCGACCGCTACCGCGCCACCATCGAGAACCTGGCCGAAGGCATCTACCAGCGCTCCTGCACCACCGGCAGGATGGTTTCGGCCAACACCTCGCTCGCCCGCATCTGCGGCCTGCGCACCAGCGCCGAGCTGCTGGCGGCGGTCAATTGCGGCAGGCAGACCTGGTATGTCGAGCCCGGCCGCCACGACGCCTTCATGCGGCGACTGCTGCGCGACGGCGCCGTCAGCAATTTCGTCTCGGAGGTCCACCGCCACGACACCGGCAAGCCGATCTGGGTGACCGAGAGCGCACGCATCGTGCGCGACGAGCGGACCGGCAGGCCGCTGTTCTACGAGGGTTCGGTGCGCGACATTACCGAGCTGGTCCGCCACAACCAGCTCGAGGAGCGGCTGGAGAAGCTGGCCGACAACCTGCCCGGCGGCCTGTTCCAGCTCGTGCGTCGCCCCGACGGCCGCTTCGCTTGTCCCTATGTCAGCACCAGCTTCGTCACCCTGCTCGGGCTCGAGCGGCCGACCGACGAGATCAGGGTCAACGACTATCTGCGCCACGTCCATGGCGAGGACCTGGCCGGCTATCTGGCCGCGCTCGACCGATCGGCCCGCCAGATGACCTTCTGGGCGCACGAGTTCCGCTACATCCGCGACCCGTCGACCACGATGTGGCTGCTGGTCACCGCCACGCCGGAGAAGCTCGCCGACGGCTCGATCATCTGGCACGGCTATGTCTGCGACGTGTCGCAGCGCAAGATCGCCGAGCAGCAGATCCACAAGCTCGCCTATTACGATCCGCTGACCGACCTGCCCAACCGCCGCCTGTTCACGCAGCGTCTGGAGGAGGCGATCGCTGCCAACCGGCGCCGCGACGAGCATGGCGCGGTGCTGTTCATCGACATCGACAATTTCAAGACGCTGAACGACACCCAGGGCCACGAGATGGGCGACCTGCTGCTCGCCCAGGTGGCGCTGCGCCTGCGCGAGTGCGTGCGCGAGCGCGACACCGTCGGCCGCTTCGGCGGCGACGAGTTCGTGCTGCTGCTCGACGGGCTCGGCGCCGACCGGGCCGACGCCATCGCCAACGCCACGGGCGCCGCCAACAAGATCCTGCGCGAGTTCGATCGCGGCTTCAATCTCGCCGGCATGCTCCACTCGGCCACGCCCAGCATCGGCATCGTCGTCTTCGACGGCGACAGCCATACGACCGCCGAGATCATCAAGGGCGCCGACATCGCCATGTACGAGGCCAAGAAGAGCGGCCGCAACAACTACGCCGTCTTCGATCCGGCCAGTCTCAAGAGCGTCGCTGACGTCTACAGCCTGCAGCGCGAGCTGGGCGCGGCCATCCGCCGGCGCGAACTGTTCTTCGAGTTTCAGCCGGTCGTCGAGGCCGACGGCCGCGTCGTCGGCGCCGAGGCGCTGATGCGTTGGAACCACCCCCAGCGCGGCATCCTCGCCCCCGGCGAGTTCGTGCCGATGGCCGAAATGACCGGCCTCATCATGGACATCAGCGAGTGGGCGCTCGACCAGGCCGTCGCGACTCTGGCCGACTGGCGTCAGCGCCCGGCGCTGCAAGGCATCAGCCTCGCCGTCAACATCTCGGTCCAGCAGTTCCGCTCGGACGAATTCGTCGAGCGGATGCGCCGGCGCATCGCCGAATCGGGCATCGATCCGGCGCGGCTCACCCTCGAACTGACCGAGCATGTGATGGCGCGCGATCCGGAAACGGTCGCTCGCCGCATGGAGGCATTGAAGCAGATCGGCCTGCGCTTCTCGCTCGACGATTTCGGCACCGGCTATTCGTCGCTGTCGCAGCTCAACCGCTTCCCCTTCGACGAGGTCAAGATCGACGGCGCCTTCGTCTCCGACATCGAGCACCGCGCGCAGAACCGCACGCTCATCGAGGCGATCCTTGGCATGGCCCGCGCGCTCGGGCTCGACACGGTCGCCGAGCATGTCGGCAGCCCCTACCAGGTCGAATTCCTCGAGGCCCGCGGCTGCATGCGCTTCCAGGGCTTCTACTACCACCCGCCGATCTCAATCGCCGCCTTGGTCGACCTGGTCGATGCCCAGCAACCGCGCCTGCGCGTGGTCAACGCCTGAAAGCGGCAACGCGAGGCGGACAGGATGACGCGACAAAAAACACGAACGGATGGAGCAGAAATCCGATACGTCGGGATCGGGTCTTGCGTTACCGCACGATGGTCAGCCGCTCGGCCGCCCGCGTGATGCCGGTATAGAGCCAGCGCTCGCGGTGCTCGCGGAAGGCGTAGCTCTCGTCGAACAGCACCACCTCGTTCCATTGCGAGCCCTGCGCCTTGTGCACCGTCAGCGCATAGCCGAAATCGAAATCGTCGTAGCGCCGCCGCTCGCGCCACGCCACGTCGTCGACGCCGTCCTCGAACACCGCCTTCAACACCTTGACCTTGGCCGCGACGCGCTCGATGCCCTCGTCCTCGGCCCTGATCAGCAGCGTCACATAGGGCCTGGCGCTCCTCGGCGCGCTGGTCACCTGCCACAGCGAGCCGTTGAGCAGCCCCTTGGCCGTGTCGTTGCGCAGGCAGACCAGCTTGTCGCCGCTGGCCGGATAGAGCCCGTCGAAACCCTTCAGTTCACGCAGGCGCTGGTTGTAGCGCCGCCGCGTGCGGTTGATGCCGACCAGCACCTGGTCGGCGCTGAGCACCATCGCGGCCGTCACCTCCGATTTCGCGATCACCCGCGCCGTGGCGCCATAGTCGCCATGCATGATCTGGCGGCCTTCGCGCACCGCCAGCGCCAGGTCGATGATCGGGTTGTCGCGGGCCTGGCGGTGCACCTCATCGAGCAGCACGTCGGGCTCGTGCTCGGTGAAGAAGCCGCCGCCGGAGACCGGCGGCAGCTGCCCGGGATCGCCCAGCACCAGCACCGGCGTGCCGAAGGAGAGGAGATCGCGTCCCAGTTCCTCGTCGACCATCGAGCATTCGTCGATGATGATCAGCCTGGCCTTGGCCACCGGGCTCTGCCGGTTGAGCGAGAAGGTCGGCATCACGCTCTGCTTGCCGGTTTCCTCGTCCTCGACCGTCTCCTCGCCGCGCGGCCGATAGATCAGCGAGTGGATGGTCGAGGCGCCGCGCGCCCCGCGCGAGCGCAGCACCTGCGCCGCCTTGCCGGTGAAGGCGGCAAACAGCACGTCGCCGTCGACGCCCTCGGCGATGTGGCGGGCGAGCGTCGTCTTGCCGGTGCCGGCATAGCCGAACAGGCGGAACACCTGGGCGTCGCCGCGCTTCAGCCAGCGGCTGACGGCGACGAGCGCACGGTCCTGCTGGGCGGTGAATTCCATGCCGGCTTGATCGCACGATTCTGCGCGGGGCAGAAGGCGCTGCTACCTCAGCATCGGCCAGAGCGAGGCCACCAGCAGCAGCGCCATCGTCCAGTTGAACATCCGCAGCACTGCCGGCCGGTCGAGGAAGCGGCGCAGGCCGATGCCCATGGCCGCCCAAAGCGAGATCGCCGCCACGCCGATCGCCACGAACACGCCGGCCACCAGCATGACCGAGGCAACGTAGCGGTCCGGATCGGTGTAGACCGCGCCGACGGCCATCACCCAGCCCTTGGGATTGACCCACTGGAACGCCGCCGCCTCGATGAGCGTGATCGGCCTGGCGCCGGCGGCGGCCTCGCCGACCTCGCCCGACATGGCGATACGCCAGGCGAGATAGACGAGATAGGCGCCGCCCGCCAGCTTGAGCGCGGTGAAGGCCACGGGAAAGAGGGTCAGCATCTGGCCGAGCCCGTAGCCGACGCAAAGCAGGAGCACGCCGAAACCGACACCGATGCCGAGCATGTGGGGGATGGTGCGTCGCAACCCGAAATTGACGCCCGAGGCAAGCAGCATCAGGTTGTTCGGCCCCGGCGTCACCGAGGTGACGAAGGCAAACACGGCAAGCGCCAGCAAGGCTTCCAGCGGCATGGCGTTCCTCCCATTGGGTCAGCAATATTGACCCAATCTGCTGCCCGCCGGCAAGGCCCCGATTTGTCACCGTGGCAATTCCGGGCGCCGCCGTCGCCCCGCCTCAGCCCTTGCCCGCGTCGGGCGGTCGGTGGTAGCCGGGTCCGATGGTCAGCGGGCGCTGTGGCACGATCGTGTCGCCGATGCGGCTCGCATAGGTCTTCTCATGCGTCTCGATCAGCCTTTCGTGGCGGAAATCGTAGAGGCGGATGACCACCTTGTAGGGCCTGCCGGCCTCGATGCCGCGCACGTTGGGCGAGCGCAGCCCGTAGCGGGTCGTGCGCGCGTTGACCCGGGTGCTGACGACATGCGGCGGGCCGCCGCCGGGGTCTTCGAACTCGGCCTCGATGATCGAGCCGACCGCCACCGGCTTCCGCACCTGCGCGGTGAAGCCGTAGAACACGTCGGCCACGCGATAGTTGAAGATGAAGCCGCCGCCGAGGATGGCGAGATAGGGCTTGTCGGCCGGATCCTCCCGCGTCATCCAGCCGATACCGAACAGCACCGCGACCAGCGCGATGGCGGCGATGGCGACCTGGACAGCGGAAACGCGCCTCAACATGGTCCCAATATAGTCGGTCGCCCGGTTCCGCCAAGCGCGCGTTTGACCGAAGCGCCTCATACGCGCCTCATCTCGGCTCTTGCTGGCCGTGGGCCGGCGGGCCATCCTTGCCCCCGGGCGACGTCGGGGGAATCGATGCGGGTTCTGGTGCTCGGCGCCAACGGCTTTATCGGCGGCCAGGTCGTGGGCGAGCTGGTCCGCGCCGGCTTTGGCGTGGTCGCGCTCGCCCGGCGCCGGCCGCGCGCCGTTCCGCTGCCGGCGGCCGAATGGATCGCGGCCGACATCGCGCGGCTGCGCAGGCCAGCCGACTGGGCCGCGCTCGTCGCCGGCTGCGAGGCAATCGTCAACTGCGCCGGCGCGCTCCAGTCGGGCGCCCGCGACGACGTGACCGCGCTGCAGCGCGACGCCGTGATCGCGCTGGTCGAGGCGGCAAGCAAGGCCGGCATCCGCCTGTTCGTCAACATCTCCGCCCCGGTCGAAGGCGCCGGCGCGGCCACCGAATTCCTCGCCAGCAAACGCGCCGCCGACGAGCATCTCAAGCGTTCGGGCCTTGCCCACGTCATCCTGCGTCCGGCGCTGGTGATCGGCCGCAACGCCCATGGCGGCTCGGCGCTCCTGCGCGCGCTCGCCGCCTTCCCGGGCATGATCCCGGTCGCCTTCCCGCGGTCGCGGGTCCGCGTCGCCGCGATGGCCGACGTGACCGGCGCCGTCCGCGAAGCCCTGTCCGGACGTATTGCCGCCGGCAGCGACCTGACCATCGCCTCGCCGAACGATTACGCGCTCGCCGAAGTCGTCGGCCTGCACCGGCGCTGGCTCGGCCTCGCCGCCGCGCCTGTCGTCGCCATGCCGGCCTGGGCCGCCGCCCTCGCCGGCGACTGCGCCGACCTTCTCGGCCTCCTCGGCTGGCGCTCGCCTTTGCGCACGACCGCGATGCTGATCGCCGGCGGCGGCATCGGCGAACACGGCCGCCACGCCGCCACGTTGCGGCCGGCCGCGAGCCTGGAGGAAATCCTCGCCGCCAACCCCGCCGGCGTCCACGACCTGTGGTTCGCCCGCCTCTATCTGCTGAAGCCGGTCATCTTCGGCACGCTCAGCGCGTTCTGGATCGCCTCCGGCGCCATCGCGCTTGCACGCTTCGGCGAGACCGCGGCGCTGGCCGAGCGTCTCGGCATGAGCGCGGCAGCCAGCCATTCGGTGGCGCTCGCCACCGCGCTCGCCGACATCACCATCGGCTGCGCCATAGCGGCGCGTCCGCTGTCGCGCGCGGCGCTGGTTGCCGCGCTGGCGCTGTCGGGCGTCTATCTCGCCGGTGCCACATGGCTGGCGCCGGGGCTGTGGCTCGACCCGCTCGGCGTCCTCGTCAAGGTCATCCCGGCGGCGCTTCTCGCCGTCGTCGCGCTGGCGATCCACGAGGAGCGGCCGTGAGCGCGGAGGACTTCGCCCGCTTCCTCCATGTCGGCGGCGCCGCCCTGCTGATCGGCACCGGCGCGGGCATCGCCTTCTTCATGGTCATGGCGGCGCGCACCCGCGACCCGCGGCTGATCGCCCACGTCGCCGGCACCGTCGTCGTCGCCGACTTCCTGTTCACCGCGACGGCCGTTGTCGCCCAGCCGCTGACCGGCCTGTGGCTTGCCGCCATCGTCGGCTGGCCGCTCACCGCCGGATGGCTCGTCGTCTCGATCCTGCTCTATGTCGCCGTCGGCGCCTTCTGGCTGCCGGTCATCGTCATCCAGATGCGCCTGCGCGACCTCGCCGCCGCTGCCGCCGCGGCCGGCACCGGCCTGCCGGCCGCCTTCGATCGGCTCTACCGCGTCTGGTTCGCCTGTGGCTGGCCGGCCTTCGCCGGCGTCCTCGCCATCCTGTTGCTGATGCTTGCCCGGCCTGACATCGCCTGGCCATGAAAGCGTTCAGGAAAAAAGGTATTCGATCTCGGCGAAGCTGTCCGTCGGGAACACGTAGAGGAAGCGCAGGATCGTGGCGGCCTCGTTGCGCACGCCATGTTCGCACATCGGCGGAATGAACACGCAGTCGCCGCGCTTGACCGGGCGGTCGTGGCCGTCGAGCGTTACCACGCCCTCGCCCTCGACGACGAAATAGAGTTCGGCCGGAGCGTGGCGGTGGCGCGCCAGGAACCCGCCCGGCTCGACGATGGCGATGCCGGCCGTCAGCGCCGCCGAGGACGTGCGGTCGGCCGAGAGCAGCGTCTGCCAGCCGATCACGCCCCGGCCCTGCGGCTCGTTCCAGCCTTCGCTGGCCCGGCCGGCATCGGCTACGATCAGCGGTTCGACCGTCGTCACATGCCCTCCTTGCCGCGGCTCATCGCGGCAACGCCCGTGCGGCAGACCTCGACCAGTCCGAGCGGCTCCATGATCGCGATGAACTGCTCGATCTTCGACACCCGCCCGGTGATCTCGAAGATGAAGTGCTCGGTATTGGCGTCGATCACCGTGGCGCGGAAGGCGTCGGCGAGCCGCAGCGCCTCGACGCGATGGTCGCCCTTGCCGGCGACCTTGACCAGCGCCAGTTCGCGCTCGAGCGGCTTGTCGTAGCCACGCGCCTCGGCCACCAGCGTGAGATCGACCACCCGGTGCACCGGCACCATCCGTTCGAGCTGCTTCTTGATCTGTTCAAGCACATGCGCGGTGCCTGAAGCCACGATGGTGATGCGCGACAGGTGCTTCTCGTGGCTGGTTTCCGAGACGGTCAGGCTCTCGATGTTGTAGCCGCGCCCGGAGAACAGGCCGATGACGCGGGCGAGCACGCCCGGCACGTTGTCGACGACGACGGCCAGCACATGCGTGCGCGGCCTCTCCGTCTCCTTGACGAAGAAGTAGGCCGAGCCGGTGGGGGATTTGTGGGGGGTCATGAACTTCGGGACCTCTGGTCAGGGCAGGGCGACCGGCGGCCGCAGGCCCCGCTTCTTCGCTTGGCGCACCAGTTTGCGATCAAATGTCAGAAAGGTCGCGCACTCCCTGGCGCACGCCATGTGGATTGCGTCGGCAAAGTCGAACCCCTCTGCGTGAAGAATAATGCTGGCCTGCGCCGCGTCGCGGTGTTCGATCTCCACGTTGTCCATTCCGGACAAGGCTGCAAACAACCTGTTGATCATTTCACGATCCAACCCGACACTGGTGCGCAGCACCCATTCGGTCTCGAGCAACACCGTCAACGGTACGTAGACATCGGTCCGCGCGACCAGCGACCGCGCGACCGCAACCTGCTTGCTGCCATCATCGGCCAGCGCCCTTGCTAGCACGTTGGTGTCAATCGCTCTTCTCACGGAAGCGCCTCGCAGCCTCCCTCAGGATCGCTTGTTCCATCTCCTCGTCTGTCGGAAATGGGCGATCGATGCTGGGGACCATCGCCAGAAACGCCTCCGCTGTGACCTTCGGGAAGCGCCGGTCAGTCTTTTCGATCGGTTTGATGGCCACTTCGCCTCCCTTGTCGATAACCTCGAACTCGGTCCCCGCCTTCCAGCCATGCGCGTCTCGCACCTCCTTGGGCACCACGATCTGGCCCTTGGACGACATTCTCGCGGTGAGTACCGGCTTGTTCATACTGCGCTCCGGCAGAGAGTAAGATTGCAAGTAAGACGTTAGCACCGCGCCGCCTCCGACTCCAGTCACACCAGTTGCCGTCCCTTCGCGTCGATCGCCGTTGCCACCGCCTCGTCGCTCGCCTCGTCCGGCAGCAGCATCTCGTTGTGGGCCTTGCCGGACGGGATCATCGGGAAGCAGTTGGCGAGGTTGGCGACGCGGCAGTCGAAGATCACCGGCGCGTCGACCTCGATCATGCGGGCGATCGCGTCGTCGAGCTCGTCCGGTTTCTCGGCGCGGATGCCGACGCAGCCATAGGCCTCGGCCAGCTTGACGAAATCGGGCAGCGCCTCGGTATAGGAATGCGAAATGCGGTTGCCGTGCAGCAATTGCTGCCACTGGCGCACCATGCCCATGTACTGGTTGTTGAGGATGAAGATCTTGATCGGCGCCCGGTGCTGCACCGCGCTCGACATCTCCTGCATGGTCATCAGCACCGAGGCGTCGCCAGCGACGTCGATGACCAGCGCGTCGGGGTGTGCGATCTGCACGCCGAATGCCGCCGGCAGGCCGTAGCCCATGGTGCCGAGTCCGCCCGAGGTCATCCAGCGGTTGGGTTCCTCGAACCGGTAGAACTGCGCCGCCCACATCTGGTGCTGGCCGACTTCCGTGGTGATGAAGGTCTTGCGGTCCCTGGTCGCCGCGTAGAGCCGCTCGATCGCCAGCTGCGGCATGATCACGTCCTTCGACGGCCGGTAGGCCAGGCAGTTGCGTCCCTTCCAGCCCTCGATCCTGTCCTTCCAGCGGGCGAGCGCCGCCTTGTCCGGCTTGGTCGCGTGTGCCCGCCACAACCGGATCATGTCTTCCAGCACATGGGCGACGTCGCCGATGATCGGCACCTGCACGCGCACGTTCTTGTTGATCGACGACGGGTCGATGTCGACATGGATCTTCTTCGATTTCGGCGAGAACGCGTCGATGCGGCCGGTGATGCGGTCGTCGAAGCGGGCGCCGACAGCGATCATCACGTCGCAGTCGTGCATGGCCATGTTGGCCTCGTAGGTGCCGTGCATGCCCAGCATGCCGAGCCAGTTTGCGCCCGAAGCCGGATAGGCGCCGAGCCCCATCAGCGTCGAGGTGATCGGGAAGCCGGTCATGTCGACCAGTTCGCGCAGCAGGTGGCAGGCCTCGCGGCCCGAATTGATGACGCCGCCGCCGGTATAGAAGACGGGCCGTTCGGCCGCTGCCATCAGTTCGACCGCCGCCTGGATCTGTTCGAGGTCGCCGGCCACCTGCGGGCTGTAGCTGTGGTTGCGGTACTGCGCCTTCGGCACATAGGTCCCGGTCGCGAACTGCACGTCCTTGGGGATGTCGACCAGCACCGGGCCCGGCCGGCCATGCATGGCGACATGGAAGGCCTGGTGCAGGACGCCGGGCAGTTCCTCGACCGAGCGCACCAGCCAGTTGTGCTTGGTGCACGGCCGGGTGATGCCGACGGTGTCGGCCTCCTGGAAGGCGTCCGAGCCGATCAGCGAGGTCGGCACCTGGCCGGTGATGCAGACGATCGGCACCGAATCCATCAGCGCGTCCTGGAGCGGCGTCACCATGTTGGTGGCGCCCGGCCCCGAGGTGACGAGGACGACCCCCGGCCGCCCGGTCGAGCGCGCATAGCCCTCCGCCGCGTGGCCGGCGCCCTGTTCGTGGCGCACGAGGACGTGGCGCACCTTGTCCTGCTGGAAGATCTCGTCATAGATCGGCAGCACCGCCCCGCCCGGATAGCCGAAGATCGTGTCGACGCCGTTGTCTATCAGGGCCTGGATGACCATCTCCGCGCCCGTCATCTGGGATTTCCTGCTCATCGTTCCGTCTTCCCGAACTTCCCTCTTCAACCGCCGGCCGGGGACCGGCCAACAAAAAAGGCCCCTTGCGGAGCCTTCGTCTTGCGCACGCGCTGCCCAGGGCGGCGGGTTCAGCCTCCCGCCACGCGCGTGCGCCCCATCACCACGAGAATCCTGCGCGCCATGCCGCGTCACGTCCCTGTTGCGGCGCGCACCCTATGCGCCGGCGCCGGTCGCGTCAACCGCGATTATTCGAGCGAAAGCGGCCGGCGCCGGTCACGCCGCCACGCGGTTGCGGCCGTGGCGCTTGGCCTCGTAGAGCTTGCCGTCGGCGACCTTGAACAGCTCGACCGCGTGCGCGATGGCGGTCGAGTTGGAGGCGATGCCGACCGAGACGGTCGGCCGCAGCACCGCCGTGCCGATATCGATCTTCAGCGAGCCGATCATCTGGCGGTAGCGCTCGGCGATGGCGCGCAGCTCCCGGTCGCCGGCATGCGGGGCGATGACGGCGAACTCCTCGCCGCCGATGCGGGCCACCACGTCGCTGTCGCGGGTGATCGCCCGCAGCCATTGCGCCACCTCCCTGAGCACCAGGTCGCCGGTGTCGTGGCCGTGGCTGTCATTGATCTGCTTGAAATGGTCGAGGTCGAACACCAGGAGGCCGAGCGGCAGCCCGCGCGCGTTGAACTCGCTCAGATACTCCGCCAGCATGTGCTCGAAATAGCGCCGGTTGTGCAGCCCGGTCAGCGGGTCGGTCACCGCCTGGCGCTCGAGCGACTGGGTGAGATCGGTCATCTGCGCCTTTTCGAGCCTGACCCGCTTGATCGTCGGGAAGATGATGCCGAGCACGCACATCAGCGCCGCCGCCAGCACGGCGAAGGTGTAGAGCAGCATGCCGATGATGCGCGCATATTCGTCGCCGACCATCACCCGCACCGTGCGCAGGCCGATGATATCGCCCTTTCGGAAGTCGGCGCCGCCCTCGCTGGCGCAGACGCGGCAGTCATGGGCGGCGCGCAGCGGCACCGCGGCGCGGAAATAGCTGGCGCGCCCCTCGCGCGCGAGGTGGCCGAACGTCTCGCCGCGCCCGGCGCGCGCCTCATTGAGCGCCGCGACCACGAATTCGTCGGCCGGCTGGCTGATTGCGGCGAGGTTGGGGATGTCGGAAAAGAGCGACAGTTCGGCGCCGGCGCCAGCCGTCCGCACCTGCCGGCGGGCGATGGTAAGGCGGCCGGCCAGCCCCATCTCGCCCTCCGCGCCCAGCCGCATCTCGTCGAGCAGGTCGCCGCGCGAGAAGTCGTCCGACACGGCCAGGATGGTCTGCGCCTTTTCCTGGGCGTAGCGCACCGGCGCCGCGGTGATCTCGCGATAGGCGAGGAACACCAGCATGCAGGCCAGCGAAATGAGGACCGCGTCGGCGACGACGAACAGGTCGATTCGCTCGCTGGATTTGCCCTTTTTCATCCCGCCCGCCACTGGTCGCCGCCACCGACATTTAAGCCCGGCGCCGCTAAGAGGCCGTGAAGCGCGATGGTTAACGCTTCCTCAATCGCCGCGATCGCCGGCGATGGCGCGCCAGCCGGGCCCGGTTTGGTGGCGGAACCAGGTGTCCTGGCGCTTGGCGTATTGGCGGGTGGCCGCCTTGGCGCGCCGCACCGCCTCGTCGAGGTCGTAGCGGCCGGCGAGGTGGCCGGCGAGCTGCGGCACGCCGATGGCGCGCATCACCGGCAGCTCCGGCGCCAGGCCGAGCGCCAGCAGCGCCCGCACCTCGTCGAGCGCGCCCTTCTCCATCATCGCCTCGAAGCGGCGGTCGATGCGCGCGCGCAGTTCCTGGCGGTCCACCTCGATCAACCATTTCTCGACCCGCAGGCCGGCGAGCGGAGCCGCCGCCGGGCACTCGCGCTGCCAGTCGAGGATCGAGCGTCCCGTCGCCTCGATCACTTCGAGCGCCCGTGCCAGGCGCTGCGTGTCGGTCGGCTCCAGCGCGGCGGCGGCGGCCGGATCGCGGGCCGCCAGCTCGGCGTGCAGCGTCTGCGGCGCGCCGCGCGCCCGGCCGCGCCAGACGCGGCGGATGTCCGGGTCGATCGCCGGCACCGCCGACAGCCCCTTCTCCAGCGCCCGGAAATAGAGCCCGGTTCCGCCGACGAACACCGCCACCTTGCCGCTCTGGCGCGCCCGCGCGAGCGCCCGCTCCGCTTGCCCGAGCCATTGGGCGACCGAATAGGCGCTGCCCGCCCGGACGTGGCCGTAGAGCACATGCTCGACGCCCCCCTGCTCGTCGCGGCCCGGCCGCGCGGTGAGGATCGCCAGCGCTTCATGGACCTGCATCGAATCGGCATTGATGACGACGCCGTCGAGGCGGCGCGCCGTCGCCACCGCCAGCGCGCTCTTGCCGCTGGCGGTCGGCCCGGCTATCAGGACGGCGTCCGGCCTTGCGGCCATGCCCTGCAACCTTCCACTGCCCGCGCCAACTGCCCATGCCCCTGGTCGCCACTCTCATCGCCGACCCGTCGAGCCGCGCGCTTACCCCCGCGCTGGCCGCGGCGGCATCGGCCGCGCTCGGCGGCGGGGCGCCCGACTGGCTCGGCGAGGCAGCCGCCTGCGACATCGCCCTGCCCGATAACATGTTTCGCGACGCGGCGGAAACCGTGCTCGCCGCCACGCTCGCCGGTCTGCCGCTCGACTTCGCCGTCCAGGACGCTCGCCACCGGCGCAAGCAGGCGCTGATCGCCGACATGGATTCGACCATGATCGGCCAGGAATGCATCGACGAACTCGCCGACATGGCCGGGTTCCGCACCGAGGTTTCGGCGATCACCGCGCGCGCCATGAACGGCGAGATCGCCTTCGAGCCGGCACTGCGCGAGCGTGTCGCGCTGCTCGGCGGTCTGCCGGTCTCGGTCATCGACGAGGTGCTGGCGGCCCGCATAACCCTTGCCCCGGGCGGCCGCGAACTGGTCGCCACCATGCGCCGCCATGGCGGGCACACCGTGCTGGTTTCCGGCGGCTTCACCCGCTTCGCCGGGCCGATCGGCGCCCGCCTCGGCTTCGACGAGGTCAGCGCCAACGTGCTGTGCGAGGAGGATGGCCGCCTTGCCGGCACGGTCCGCGAGCCGATCCTCGGGCGCCAGGCCAAGGTCGAGACGCTGCGCCGCGTCGCCGCCGAGCGCGGGCTTGTCCCGGCCGATTTCATCGCGGTGGGCGACGGCGCCAACGACCTCGACATGCTGGCGCTCGCCGGCACCGGCGTGGCGCTGCACGCCAAGCCGGCGGTGGCCGCCCGCGCCCGCATCCGCATCGATCATGGCGATCTCACCGCCCTGCTCTACCTGCAGGGCTATCGCCGCTCGCAGTTCGTTGCCTGACATGCTGCCGTTTGCGACCGACAGGCTGATCGTGCGCAACTGGCGCGACGCCGACCGGCCGCTCTTCCACGAGATCAATTCCGACGAGGCCGTGATGGCGTTCTTCCCGTTCCGGCGCGACCGCGCCGGCGCAGACGAACTGATGGACCGGCTCGCCGCCGCTATCGACCGCGACGGCTATGGCTTCGCCGCGCTGGAACTGCGCGCCACCGGCGAGTGTATCGGCTTCACCGGCATCCAGAAGGCCGGGCTGTCGCCGCCCTTTGCGCCGGACATGGTCGAGATCGGCTGGCGGCTTGCCCGCCGCCACTGGGGCAAGGGCTACGCCTGCGAGGCCGCCCGCGCCTGGCTCGACCGGGGCTTCGACCGGCTGGGGCTTGACGAGATCGTTGCCTTCGCCGTCGCCGGCAATGACCGGTCGACCGCCGTGATGCGCCGCCTCGGCATGCGCCCCGATCCGGCGCGCGATTTCGACCACCCGCGCATCCCCGATGGCCGCCCCGACCTGAAGCGCCACGTCTTCTATGCGCTGGCGCGCGAAGACTTCCGGCCCTCGGCCGCCTGACGGCGCGCCGCCGGCTCGGCGGCAGCGGGGTCGCTAGTCCTCGATGCGGACCACGACGAAGCGGATGTCGCCGGTCTTCGAGCTCACCATCATCAGCGCGTTGCGGCGGCCTTCCTTGCGCAGTTCGTCGACGCGCTGGATGACGTCGTCCGGGGTCGAGACCGGTTCCTGGCCGACCTCGACCAGGATTTCGCCCGCCTCGATGCCCTTGTCGGCGGCACCGCTGCCCGCCGCGACCTCGGCCACCAGCACGCCGGCGATGTCGGCGCTGATGCCCTCGCTCTCGCGGTCCTCGTCGGTGATCTCGCGCAGCGTCATGCCGAGCACCTGGTCGGTCGCCACCGGCTCTTCCGGCTGCTCGCCGTCCTGCGGCGTCAGCTCGGCCTGCCGCTCGCTGTCTTCCAGCCGGCCGACCACGGCCCGCACGGTCTCCTCCGTGCCGCGGCGCAGGATCACGACCTCGACTTCCTTGCCGACCAGCGTGTCGGCGACGATCTTCGGCAGGTCGCGCATCTCCGTCACGTCCTTGCCGTCGAATTTGAGGATGACGTCGCCGGCGCGGATGCCGGCACTGGCGGCCGGGCCGCTGGCGACCACGTCGCCGACCAGCGCGCCACGCGCCCGGTCGAGGCCGAGCGTCTCGGCGATCTCGTCGGTGACCGTCTGGATCTGCACGCCGAGCCAGCCGCGCCGGGTCTCGCCGAACTGGATGAGCTGGTCGATGACATTCTTGGCCAGCGCCGCCGGAATGGCGAATCCCAGCCCGATCGAGCCGCCCGAGGGCGAGATGATCGCCGTGTTGATGCCGATCACCTCGCCATCCATGTTGAACAGCGGTCCACCGGAATTGCCCTTGTTGATCGAGGCGTCGGTCTGGATGAAATCGTCATAGGGCCCCGAATTGATGTCGCGGCCGATCGCCGAGATGATGCCGAGCGTCACCGAGCGGCCGAAGCCGAACGGGTTGCCGATTGCCATTACCCAGTCGCCGATGCGCGCCTTGTTGGAATCGCCGAACTGCACGGCCGTCAGCGGCTGGTCCGGCTTGACCCGCAGCACCGCGATGTCGGTCTTGGAATCGCGGCCGATCAGTTCCGCGGTCAGCTTGGTGCCGTCCGAGAAGCTGGCGATGATTTCGTCGGCGTCGGAGATGACGTGGTTGTTGGTGACGATGATCCCCTCCGGATCGATGACGAAGCCCGACCCCTGCGAGCGGACCGTGCGCGGTCCGGTATCGTCCTCGTTCTCGCGGTTGGGGAACAGTTCGTCGAAGAAATCCTGGAAGGGGCTGCCCTCCGGCACCTTGGGGATCGGCAGGTTCGGCCGGCGCTGCGCGACCTTCTGCGAGGTCGAGATGTTGACGACCGCGCCGAGCAGCTTGTCGGCCAGATCGGCGACCGAGCCCGGCCCCTGCGCGAACGCCGGCTCGGGCTGGGCGAGCGGCTGGGCCAGCGCGAGGCCGAACGCCACCGCCGCGGCCACGAGGGTTCTGGTGACGGGATTGTGGTTGATTGCGGACACTTTCCGGTTTTCCTTCGAATTCGGGGCTGTCATTTGCTGCCTCCCGGCTGCCGGCGGTCACCCGAGCAGTTTCTACTCCAAAGGCGGACCGCTCGCTAGCCTTGGTTCCTGACGAGCCACACGATGCCTACGCCGATCATCATGGCGATTATGCCAAAATTGCGGAGTGTGGCGTCCGGTATTTTGGGCACTTCGAGCGCGATCCGCTTCACCCCGGCCGGGAAGGCCGCATAGAGCAGGCCCTCCAGCACGAGGAAAACGCCGAAGCCGATCAGCAGTTCGTTCATTGCCGGGCGGCGTCAGCGCGGCGGCGGCGCCGTGCCGGCCGGGTCGCGGAAATAGCGGAAGAAGTCGGAATCGGGCGACAGCACCATCGTCGTGCCCGACTGTTCCAGCGCCTGGCGGTAGGCGGCCATCGTCCGGTAGAATTCGAAGAATTCCTGGTCGCGGCCGAACGCTTCGGCGAAGACGCGGTTGCGCTCGGCGTCGCCCTGGCCGCGCAGGATTTCGCTCTCGCGCTGCGCCTCGGCCCGGATCTCGACGACCTGGCGGTCGGCGCGCGCGCGCAGCGTCTGCGCCCGCTCGCGGCCGCGCGCCCGGATGAGTTCGGCCTCGGCCAGGCGTTCGGCCTTCATGCGCTCATAGGTCTGGTCGGAAACTTCCTGGGTCAGATCGGTGCGCCGGATGCGCACGTCCTCGACCTCGATGCCGAGCGAGACGGCGTCGGGGCGCAGCTGGTCGCGCACCTCGCGCATCATCGATCCGCGCTCCTCCGACAAGGCCGCCTCGAAGCCGCGCAGGCCGTAGACGCGACGCAGCGCCGAGTCGAGGCGGGTGCGCAGCCGCTGCTCGGCCGAGACAAGATCGCCCGACACCGCCTCGCGGAAGCGGCGGGCATCGGCGATGCGGTAGACGACGAAGGCGTCGACCTCGTAGAACTTGCCGCCCGAGACCTGCACGCGGATGTCGTCGAGGTCGAAGCGCAGCTTGCGGTCCTCGATGATCTGGATGTTGTCGGCCTCGACGAACGGGAACGGCATCTTGAAGTAGAGGCCGGGCTGGTTGTTCACGTCGACGATCTCGCCGAAGCGCAGGACGATCGCCTGCTCGCGTTCGTTGACGACATAGACCGAGTTGTAGGCGAAGAATGCGATGACCGCCACGATGAGGGCGACCACGGAGAATCGGCCGGACATCACTGGTTGCCTCCCGGGGTGGTCTGCGTCTGGTTCTGGCGGCGGGCATTGATCTCGGGCAGCGGCAGGTAGGGCACGACGCCGGTACCGCTGTTCTGCTCGATGATGACCTTGTTGGAGTCGCGCAGCACGTTTTCCATGGTCTCCAGGAACAGGCGCTTGCGGGTCACTTCCGGAGCCTTGGAATATTCATCATAGATCGAGATGAAGCGCTGTGCCTCGCCCTCGGCCTCCTTGACCACCCGGTCCTTGTAGGCGGCGGCCGCCTCGCGGATCTGCGCCGCCTCGCCGCGGGCGGCACCCAGCCGCTGGTTGGCGTACTGGTTGGCCTCCTCGGTGAAGCGGTCCTCGTCCTGCTCGGCGCGCTGCACCTCGTCGAAGGCGTCGGCCACCGGCCGCGGCGGCGCCGCGTCCTCAATCGACACGGTGTTGACCTGGATGCCGGCCTGGTATTCGTCGAGCGTGTCCTGGATGATCTGCTTCACGTCGACCGAGATACCCTCGCGGTCGTCGCGGAAGACGTCCTGCGCCGGCCGGCGGCCGACCACCTCGCGCATGGCGCTTTCCGAAAGCTGGCGCACCACCTCGTCCGGGTTGGCGACGTTGAACAGATAGGCGGCCGGGTCGACCACCGCGTAGAGCACGGCGAAGGTGACATCGACGATGTTCTGGTCGCCCGACAGCATCAGTCCGGCCTGCGGGCTGGTCCGCGTCGCGCTGCCGATCGTCACCTGCCTTTCGACGATGGTGGCGATCTCGACCGTCTCGACCGGCCACCAGTGGAAGTGCAGGCCCGGCATCGAGATGTCGTCCTTCGGCTTGCCGAACAGCAGTTCGACGCCGCGCTGGTCGGGCTGCACGGTGTAGATCGCCTTGAACAGCCACAGGCCGACGAGGGCGACGGCGACCAGCGACCAGATCATCGGCGAGCCCATGCCGCCGCCACCGCCCGGAAAGGCGCTGCGCAGCCGCTCCTGCCCCCTGCGGATGATTTCCTCGAGATCCGGCGGTGTTCCGCCGCCACGCGGGCCCGATGGTCCCTGGCCCCACGGGCCGCCCGAATTGCTGTTCCAGCCTCCGCCGGATTGGTTGCTCCAGGGCATATGCCGTCCTTGTCAAGCGTTTCCCGGCGCCGAGCGCTCGCGGTTGCCACCGTTTATAGGGACGCCGGACAGCGCTTTCAACGGCGCACCGGCGGCCGGCAGTCCTTTTTGCCCGGGCGCGAAGGCTTCAGTTGCGTGGCCGCCGCTCGTAGGTGACGAAAAGCAGCGGAGCGCTGTCCTTCTCGCCCTGCGGTGGCCGTTGGCGGGCGACCGGCTCCCACTCCCCCTCCTCGATCGCCGGAAAGAAGGTGTCGCCCTCGCAGGCGGCCAGCACATGGGTGACATGCAGGCGGTGGGCGCGTGCCAGCGCCTGGGCGTAGATTTCGCCGCCGCCGAGCACGCATATCTCCGACGCGCCGAGCTCGCGTCCGCGCCGCTCGGCCAGCGCCAGGGCCGCCTCCAGCGAGCCGACGATATCGGCCCCCGGCGCGCTGAAGCCGGGGTCGCGGCTCACCACGATGTTGGCCCGCCCCGGTAGCGCCTTGCCGATCGATTCCCAGGTCTTGCGGCCCATGATCACCGGCTTGCCCATGGTGATGGCACGGAAATGGCGCATGTCGCTCGGCAGCCGCCACGGCAGGGCGTTGCCGGCGCCGATGACGCCGTTCTCGGCGATCGCCACGACCAGCGCGATTTCCAAGAACGCCTCCCCGGCCGCGCCTATTCAGCCGCCGGCACGACGATCAGCACGTCGATATCGCGGTCCGGATAATGGTCCTGCGCCGTCATCTCGAACCGGGTCGGGCCGGTCTTCCTGACGCCGCTGCCGCAGAAGCTGACCAGGTTGGCGGGGCTGCCCTTGTCGACCGTCAGCCGGAAACGGCCGATCGTGCCGCTGGCCCAGTTGCCGCCCGAGGTCAGCACATAGGCGATGCGCCGCTCGGTCAGGTAGCCCTTCGCGGACGCCTTGTCGACCGCGCGCAGGAACGCTTCGTCCATGCAGTATTTGCGGCGGTAGGCGTCGAATTCCTCGCTCGGCTTGCCGTCATAGCTGCGGAAGACAAGGCCGGCGGTGGCGCCGACCGACGGGCGGTAGCGGTGCGAGACGGCGACCGGCCGGCCGGCCGGGAAGGTCGCCGGCCACCAATAGGCCGAGCGCAGCGTCCAGTTGGCGACGCGTACCGTCTTCCAGCCCGAGCCGTCGTCATAGCTGTCCTCGGCAATGATGCCGCGCCGCACCCATTCGGCCGCCACGTCGTCGGCAAGGGCTGCCAGCGCGCCATCGGCCGTCTCGCTGCCCGGCAGCAGCGGCACGCCCCGCGCCACCAGTTCGCCGGTCACGTCGATGCCGGCGACGACGGCGCGCTGATCGAGCCTCGGCGCGATGTCGCGGCCGTCCATGACGGTGGTGAAGCCGAGGAAATTGTCGCTGACATCGTCGGGAACGGCGATGTTGCGCTCGATGCCGCCTTCGAGGTCCGGCATCGGGAAGGCGACAATGGTATCGATGTCGGCGTCGGTGCGGTTGTGGAACACATAGTCGACCCGCACCTCGTCGGCCGAGATGAACAGGTCCTCGCTGACCAGTTCGATGCCATTGGAGAACGTGAGCACCAGCCCGCCGGGCCGCAGTTCAGCCGTCGAGTCGTTGGCATGCGCCGGGGCTGCCGCGAAGGCGATCAGGGCAAGGCAGAGGACGAACAACGCTTTCATACCGCTATCGGCGCCTTGATGTTCGGTGCCGCCTCGTAGCCGACGAGCTCGAAATCTCCGTCGCTGAAGTCGAAGATCGAGCGCACCGCCGGGTTGAGCCGCATCTGCGGCAGCCGTCCGGGCCGGCGCTTGAGCTGTTCGCGCGCCTGCTCGAAATGGTTGGAATAGAGGTGCGCGTCGCCGAGCGTGTGGATGAACTCGCCGGGCTTGAGCCCTGTCACCTGTGCCACCATCAGGGTCAGCAGCGCGTAGGAGGCGATGTTGAACGGGACGCCGAGAAAGACGTCGGCCGAGCGCTGGTAGAGCTGGCAGGACAGCCGCTCCTCGGCAACGTGGAACTGGAACAGGCAGTGGCAGGGCGGCAGCGCCATCGCGTCGACCATCACGGGGTTCCACGCCGAGACGATGTGGCGGCGCGAGTTGGGATTGGTCTTCAGCCCCTCGACCAGTCTGGCGATCTGGTCGACATGGCCGCCGCTGCCGTCCGGCCACGACCGCCACTGATAGCCGTAGATCGGGCCGAGATCGCCGTCGGCGTCGGCCCACTCGTCCCAGATGGTGACACCGTGCTGGTGCAGGAAGGCGACATTGGTGTCGCCCTTGAGGAACCACAGCAGTTCGATGATGATCGATTTGACGTGCAGCTTCTTGGTGGTGAGCAGCGGGAAGCCGGCCGAGAGGTCGAAGCGCATCTGGTGGCCGAAGATCGCCCGCGTGCCGGTGCCGGTGCGGTCGCCGCGGTCGATGCCCTCCGCCAGCACCTTGTTCAGCAGTTCAAGATATTGCCGCATGCCGCTGTCCCGACTCGCGCTTTCGATGCTGGTTGCCTGCCATACCCCTCGCCGGCCTCGCCCGGCAAGGGGAGGCCGCACTTGCCTGCACCTGCCTCAGATCACCAGTTCGAGCTTCTTCTCCCGCTCCAGATATGCCCGCTGCCGGTCGACGATATAGTCGCGTTGCAGCGCCACGGCGTCGCGCCTGCGCGACAGCTGCATGTGGAAGACGAGCTGGCTCCCCGTGCGGAACATCATCTCGGCGCTGATCAGGTAGAACTCCCACATCCGCGCGAAGCGCTCGTCATACATTTCCACGACCCTGGCGCGGTTTTTTTCGAAGCGCTCGCACCAGTGCCTGAGCGTCATCGCGTAGTGGAGCCGCAGGAATTCGAGGTCGAGGCACCACAGATGCTGGCGCTCGATCACCTCAAACACCTCCGACAGCGCCGGCGAATAGGCGCCTGGGAAGATGTATTTGCGATACCACGGGCTCGCCGTGCCGGGCGGGCTCATCTTGCCGATCGAATGGAGCAGCATGACGCCGTCATCGGGCATCAGCGCGTTCACCTGGGCGAAGAACTCGTCATAGTGGTGCACGCCGACATGCTCGAACATACCGACCGAGACGATGCGGTCGAACTTGCCCGCCACGTCGCGATAGTCCTTCAGTTCGAAACGCACCCGGCTGGCAAGGCCCATGTCCCTTGCCCGCTTCGACGCCAGTTCCTGCTGTTCCTTGGACAGGGTGACGCCGGTCACCTCGACCTCCTCGAGCTGCGCCAGATAGAGCGCCAGGTCTCCCCAGCCGCAGCCGATGTCGAGCACCCGCTGGCCGGGCCTGAGGTCGAGCTTGGCCGCCAGCAGGCGCAGCTTGTTGCGCTGCGCTTCCTCCAGCGTCTCGTCGGGCGAGCGGAAATAGGCGCACGAATAGAGCAGGTTCTTGTCGAGGAACAGTCGGTAGAACTCGTTGCCGATATCGTAGTGGTGGGCGACGTTCTTCTGCGCCTCGCCCCTGCGGTTCGACTGCTGCACTTTCCTCAGCCACATCTTGGCGCGGTAGAGCGCCTTCTGGATCGGCAGCTCGGCCAGCGAATAGCGGTTGGCCGAGAACAGCACGAGGAAGTCGCGGATGGTCGAGCCGTCCTCGAACGTCACGGTCCCGTCCATATAGGCTTCGCCCATGTGCAGTTCTGGGTTCAGCACCAGTTTGCGGTAGAGCGCGGCGTCGTGGATGCGCATGGTGACCGGCCTGAGCGTCACCCCGTCCGGCCCCTCCATCGTCGCGCCGGCGAACACATGGACGGCGCCGCCCGCGTCGCGGACGGTCAGCCGGCCCCGCTTGACGAAGGCCCCCAGCATGCGGTTCAGCGGAAACATCGCCACTCCTGATCCTGTCGCGTTGGCGCCTTCCTCTAGCGGATTTGCCGCGCGAATGCGACCCGCCAGCCACACGACCTTTGTTGCTCCGCGCCCGGCCCGGGTCTATCATCGCGCCGGACGGAATGGCGGGAACCTGGCGGGTATGGTCACGGCGCGCGAACTGCTGGTGCCGGCGCTTCTTCTGGCGCTTGTCGGTTGCAACCAGCCGGAGGTCAGGGCCCCGGAAGTCCGTCCGGTGCGCACCGTTGTCGTCGATCCGAAGCCGATCGAGGACGACCGCAGCGCCATCGGCGAGATCAGCCCGCGCCAGGAGACCGACATTGCCTTCCGCGTCGCCGGCAAGCTGGTGTCACGGCTGGTCGATGTCGGCGCGGTGGTCGCGGCCGGACAGCTGCTCGCCCGGCTCGACGAACAGGACTTCCTCAACAACCAGCGGTCGGCCAGGGCCAGCGTCGATTCGGCCGAGGCGGTGCTGACCGAGGCAAAGGCCGCCGAGGAGCGCCAGCGCCAGCTGCTCGCCAACGGCACCACCACGCGGGCCAATTACGACGCGTCGCTGAAGAACCTCAACGCGGCCCAGGCCCAGCTCGAGGCGGCGCGCGCCTCCTATGAGCTCGCCTCCGACCAGCTACGCTATGCCGAGCTGCACGCCGATTTCGCCGGTGTCGTCACCGCGATCGGCGCCGAGCCGGGCCAGATCGTCTCGACCGGCCAGATGGTGGTGCGCCTCGCCCGGCCCGACGACAAGGACGCCGTGTTCTCCCTGCCCGAATCGGCCTTCCGCGAGCAGCCCGAGCAGTTGCCGGAGATCGTCGTCTCGCTGCTGAGCTATCCCGACATCTCGACCGTCGGCGTGCTGCGCGAGGTCTCGCCGGTGGCCGATCCGGCGACCCGCACCTACAAGGTCAAGGTCACGCTCAAGGACCCGCCCGCCCAGATGCGCTTCGGCGCCAGCGTCGTCGGCCGGCTCAGGGCCGAGACGGCACCGGTCGTCGTGCTGCCGGGCTCGGCCCTGTTCGACCGCGACGGCCAGCCGGCCGTCTGGCGCGTCGACCCGGCGGCGGGCACCGTCTCGCTCAGGCCGGTGATCGTCAGCCGCTACGAGACCGACCGGGTGATCATCGCCGGCGGGCTCGACAAGGGCGATATCGTCGTCACCGCCGGCGTCAACCGTCTGCGCGAGAACCAGCCCGTGCGGCTTGAGGCGGGGGCGGGCTCGTGAACGACGTCCGCGCCACGGCGGACGGCCCGGCGCCGCCAGAGCCGCCGGAGCCGCCGGCCGGCTTCAACCTGTCGGAATGGGCGCTGCGCCACCGTTCCTTCATCGCCTATCTGATGATCGTCTCGGCGCTGGCCGGCCTGTGGGCCTATGGCAATCTCGGCCGCGAGGAGGACCCGCCCTTCACCATCAAGACGATGGTGGTCAAGACGCTGTGGCCGGGCGCCACCACGATCGAGACGCTCGACCAGGTCACCGACCGCATCGAGAAGAAGCTGGAGGAACTGCCCGGCCTCGATTTCACCCGCAGCTATACCCGGCCCGGCGAATCGGTCGTTTTCGTCAATCTGAAGGACACGGTCGCCGCTGGCGCCGTCCCCGATCTCTGGTACCAGGTGCGCAAGAAGGTCGGCGACATCCGCCAGAACCTGCCTTCCGGCATCCAGGGCCCGTTCTACGACGACGAGTTCGGCGACACCTTCTCGCTCATCTACGCGCTCACCGCCGACGGCTTCAGTCACCGCGAGATGCGCGACCATGCCGATGGCGTCCGCACCGCCCTGCTCGGCGTGCCGGACGTGGCCAAGGTCAATCTCGTCGGCGTCCAGGACGAGAAGGTCTATCTGGAGTTCTCGACCCGCCAATTGGCCGCGCTGGGGCTCGATCTCAACGCGCTGATGGGCTCGCTGCAGGCGCAGAACGCGGTTGTGCCGAGCGGCGTCATCGAGGCGGGCGAGGAACGCATCGCGGTGCGCGTGTCGGGCCACTTCACCTCCGAGGCGAGCCTCGAGGCCATCAACTTCAAGGTCGGCGACCGCTTCTTCCACCTGAGCGACATCGCCAGCGTGCGCCGCGGCTATGTCGATCCGCCGGCGCCGATGTTCCGCTACAATGGCGATCCGGCGATCGGCATCGCCATCGCCATGACGGCCGGCGGCGACGCGCTGGCGCTGGGCGAAAATGTCGAGCGCCGGGTGGCCGAGCTGACCGCTGATCTGCCGATCGGCCTCGACCTCCACCTCGTCGCCAACCAGCCGCATGTCGTCGACGAGGCCGTCGGCGAGTTCACCAAGGCGCTGTGGGAGGCGATCGTCATCGTGCTGGCGGTGAGCTTCCTCGCGCTCGGCCTGCGTCCCGGCATCGTCGTCGCCGTCGCCATCCCGCTGGTGCTGGCGGTCACCTTCGTGCTGATGGACTTTGCCGGCATATCGCTGCAGCGCATCTCGCTCGGCGCGCTCATCATCGCACTCGGCCTCATGGTCGACGACGCCATGATCGCGGTCGAGATGATGATCTCCAAGATCGAGGAGGGTTTCGACCGCATCCGGGCCGCCACCTTCACCTACACCTCGACCGCCTTTCCGATGCTGACCGGCACGCTGGTCACCGTCGCCGGCTTCGTGCCCGTCGGCTTCGCCCGGTCCAGCGCCGGCGAATACTGCTTCTCGCTATTCGCCGTCATCGCCTTCGCGCTCATCACCTCCTGGGTGGTCGCCGTGCTGTTCACGCCGCTGACCGGCGTCTACCTGCTGTCGGCCAAGGTCAAGGGCCACGGCCGTGGGCGCTCGCGCTTCTCGCGCTGGTTCCACGATGGGCTCGATGCCGCCATGCGGCGCAACTGGACGGTGCTCTCCGTCACCGCCGCCCTGTTCGCCCTGTCGGTCTACGCGATGGGCTTCGTCCCGCAGCAGTTCTTTCCGAAGTCCGACCGGCCCGAGCTGCTGGTTTCGCTGACCCTGCCGCAGGGCGCCTCGATCGCCGCCACGGGCGAGGTCGCCCGGCGGGCCGAGGCCGTGTTCGCCGCCGATCCCGGCATCCAACACTGGAGCTTCTATGTCGGCCAGGGCGTCATCCGCTTCTACCTGCCGCTCGACACCCAGCTCGCCAACAACAATTTCGCCCAGGCCGTCGTCGTCACCAGGGGCACCGACATGCGCGACGCGGTCGCCGCCCGCCTGCAGGCGACCTTCGACCGCGACATGGCCAATGTCATGGCCCGCGTCACCCCGCTCGAACTCGGTCCGCCGGTCGGCTGGCCGCTCAAGTTCCGCCTCAGCGGACCAGAGCCGCTCAAGGTGCGCGACCACGCCCACGCCTTCGCGCAGGTGCTGGGCGCCAATGCCAACGTGCGCAACGTCAACTACGACTGGAACGAGCTCGCCAAGACCATCCGCGTCAATGTCGACCAGGACCGCGCCCGCGCGCTCGGCATCTCCTCCCAGCAGCTCGCCGATTCGATCAATGCGGTGCTGTCGGGCACGACCATCACACAGCTGCGCGAATCGACCTATCTGATCGACATCGTCGGCCGCGCCGTCGCCGAGGAGCGCGCCACGCCCGAGACGCTGCGCACCTTGCAGATCGCCACCGCCACCGGCGCCAGCGTGCCGCTCGCCCAGGTCGCGACCCTTTCCTACGCGCTGGAGCCGCCGCTGATCTGGCGCCGCCAGCGTCAGCCGACCGTCACCGTGCAGGCCGAGCTCGCCCCGGGGGTCGAGGCCTCGTCCGTGGTCGGCGACATGAGCGAGACGATCGCTGCCTTCCGGGCGCAACTGCCGCCGGGCTACGCGCTCGCCGTCGGCGGTTCGACCGAGGACAGCGCCAAGGCGCAGCAGTCGATCTTCGTCGTCTTCCCGCTGATGCTGCTGCTGATGGCGACCATCCTGATGGTCCAGCTCATGAGCTTCCAGCGGATGTTCCTGGTGCTGCTGACCGCACCGCTGGCGCTCATCGGCGTCGCCGCCGCGCTCCTTGTCGCCAAAGCGCCGATGGGCTTCGTCGCCATCCTCGGCGTCATCTCGCTTGCCGGCATGGTCATCCGCAACTCGGTCATCCTGATCGCCCAGATCGACCGCCACATCGCCGATGGCGAGGAGCCCTGGGCGGCGGTCATCAGCGCCACCGACCATCGCCTGCGGCCGATCCTGCTCACCGCCGCCGCCGCCATTCTGGCGATGATCCCGATCGCACCGACCGTGTTCTGGGGGCCGATGGCCTACGCCATCATGGGCGGGCTCGCCGTCGCCACGCTGCTCACCCTGGTCTTCCTGCCGACGCTCTACGTCACCTGGTTTCGCATCCCGCCGCCGCCCGGCGTCCGTGCGGCGCGGCCCGAAACGGCCGCCGCGCCGGCGACCGCCGGCGCCGGATGAGGGCGCGCTGGCGCCCAGGACAGCCCCCACCTTCGGCCACACGCACTCGGGTCGGGCGGCATCGGTCTGGCGCCGAAGACGGTTGCCGGCAGCGTGCGGATCGATTTGATCGCGCCGCCGCGCGTTGCCGCCTGCGGCGCGCCCTGCCTTGATTGCGATTCCCACCCGGCGACCTGGCGCCCGTCAACATCCTGCGGTCGCGGCTGGGTTGACCCTGCCGGACGACCCAATGCACAATCTGGGCGAGTATGAATCACTTCCGGAGGAAAAGACCGCAAATGCCTGTCTTGATTCGGTTTTGCGCCCTTGTCCCGGCACTGGTTGTGATCTTCACAGTCGCTGCCGTCCCGACCGTCGCCCAGTCGTGGACATCGGGCAGCGGCCAAGGATACGTGGAATACCGCGCCCGCGCCGGCTCCGCCTCGATCACGATTTCCTGCGACGTCGGCGCTTCGCTCGACCACAGCCGTACCGCCATAAGCCTCGAGATCGGCGGATTGCTGTCGCCCGAATCGCAGGTAGAACTGCACGTCGATGGCGAGGCGATCAGCTTTCCGACTGACAAGTCGGGCGGCGTGACCATCAGCCGGTGTGCGGATTGCGCCGACAAATTTGCCAGCCTGTGGCAAATGCTGCGTACTGGCAACGTCCTCCGCGTCGTGGCCGCCGATGGTAGGACGGCCAGCTTTTCGCTGCGTGGCACGGCCCGGCTGATGCCCAAGGAGCCCTGCCTGACCGGCCCCGAACGATCTGCATCGACGCTGCTGGATGAAGGCGAATCATCGCAATCGTCGAAGCCACTGCCGCAGCCGGCTGCCCTGATCGTTCCCGAGTCCTGCGGCAGGATCGAGCCGGCAACCGCAACGGTCGCCGCGCTGGGCGGCGCGCGGCGTATCGCATTCGTTGTCGGCATGGGGCGCTACACGGGCGGGATTCCACGGCTGGCCAATCCGATCAACGATGCCCGCCGCGTTGCGACCGCCCTTCTAGGCCTCGGCTTCACCGTCTACTATTCGACCGACACCACCGGAACTGCCGTGCTCGCCTGCGCCGGCAGGGCGCGCGCTGAAGCGGGCGATCCCGAGGTCGTGCTGTTCTACTATGCCGGCCACGGCATCCAGATCGAGGACGAAAATTACCTCATAGCCACGAATGCCGATCTCGCTGACGGGCCGAACAGGGGCTTTCTGCCCGTGGCCGCCGTTGCCCAGGCGCTGCGTGCGCCCGCTTCCGCATTCGTCGTCATTCTCGACGCCTGCCGCAACAATCCCTTCCTCCAGGACGGACCTTCCGGCCTGTCGCCTTCGACGGGACGCGGGCTAACGGTGACGAAGGGTGAAGCGGAAATGACGGCCCGCCAGACGCAGGCGCGCGGCGTCTTTGTCGCCTATTCGACGTCGCCCAACGCCGTGGCGCTCGATGGCGACGGCGAGATGAGTCCGTTCGCCGAGGCGTTTGTACGCCACCTAACCACCCCGGGACACTCGCTGCAGCGGGTCATGAGCGCGGTGGCCAATTCGGTCGGCGAAGCAACCGACTGGCAGCAGACGCCGTGGACTCGCTCCTCGTTGACCGGAGAACTGAAGCTCGCTGGCACGATGACGATAGAGGAGGTACAGGCCGCGTCCGAGAACTGGGCCCGCCGCTCGCGTGAGCTGCTGGACTCCGGTCGCCGCCACGACGCCCTGGCGGCGGCGCTCAAGGGCATTCCGCCCGGGACCACCGACGACCACGCCCTCGCCGATTACCCGCTTGCCTATCGGGCGCTGACCGACGCCTGGCTGTCCGGCAACGCCCGCATTCCGGCCGATCTTGCCGCCATTCCCGGCCGGGTGTTGCACGGCTCGTGGTTTTCGCCCGATCGGCGTACCTATGCCGTGGCCTACTACAACGACGGCTATTTCGTTGATCTCGATCTCGTCCGTGTCGCCGACGCCACGCGTATCGCCAAGCTGATTGACCGCCACGACACGCCGGAGTTCCTGACCAGCGTCGCCTTCAGCGGCGACGGCCGTGTCATTGCCGCCGACGTGTTCGGCGAGTACCGAGTCTGGCGTACCGGCGACGGCGCTCTCGTCAGCCGTTTCCCCCAGGAGCGACTCGGGACCGGCGAACTGGCGCTCAGTCCGCTGGGCACGCGACTGCTGACCAAAGCGGGCAACCAGTTCACGGTGGTCGATGCGGCGACCGGTCGGCGGCTCGCCCGCTCGACCCTGGACGAGCTAAAGAGGGACGATGCTCGGTTGGCCGCTTTCTTGCGAGGCCACAGGCACAGCACGCTCAAGATAAGCTTCGCTGACGAGAATCGGCTGTGCGTCGGCGCTTCCGGCGAGTCGTCCAATCAGTCGGCCCTGCCTGTCGCCTTCGGCATCTACGACATCGCCTCCGACTCCTTCGAGCTCGCGGGAACACTTGACGCCGACCGTGCCTGGATCTCTTACGGTACCTATTGCAGTCGGGACGGACGCTGGTTCGCGATTGCCGCCGCCGACGAAGCCGCGCCAAGCCGCCTGTGGCTGTGGGATCGGCGGTCGGGAGCGGTTCGCATGCGCTTGCCCGAAGGCAGCGAATCGGCGACCTCCGCCTTCGATGCCGCGGCGCGCTATCTGCTCGTCGACATGGCTACCCACCTAGTCCTCTACGATACCAGCACGCTGTCATTCGCCTTCGAGCGCATAGGCGACGAGTCAGCCGCCAACCCGGGCCTGTTCCGGCCGGACGGCCAGCGTTGGGATACACGCCGCGAAACCCTGCCCGCAGTCGCACACGTGCTCAGCGTCGGACGCAACCTGCTTGCCGCAGTCGAGCGCGAACTGGGGCCGGCCGGCGTTGCCGCGCTGGCCGACGACCGTGTCAGCCTGTGGCGGGCATATTGAAGATCCCTGTCACGCCGCCCGGCGCGTAAGCTTCTTCTCTTCGGCCTTCAGATATTCGCGCTGCTTGTCGATGATGTAGTCGCGGCTGAGCGGCGTGGCGTCGCGCGAGCGCGACAATTGCAGCTGGAACACCTGCTGCGTGCCGCCGCGGAACATCATCTCGGCGCTGTTCAGGTAGAATTCCCACATCCGCGCGAAGCGTTCGTCATACATCTCGACGACCTTCGCCCGGTTGGCCGAGAACCGCTCGAACCAGTGCTTGAGTGTCTCGGCATAGTGCAGGCGCAGGATTTCCACGTCGAGCGCCCACAGCCGGCTGCGTTCGAGCGAGGCGAACACCTCCGACAGCGACGGGATGTAGCCGCCGGGAAAGATGTACTTGCGGTAGAACGAGCTCGCCGTCGTCGGCGGCGCCATGGAGCCGATCGAGTGCAGCATCATGACGCCGTCGTCGGGCATCAGCGCGTTGACCTTGGCGAAGAACTCGTCGAAATGGTGGGCGCCGACATGCTCGAACATGCCGATCGAGACGATCCGGTCGAAGGTGCCGTCGAGATCGCGATAGTCCTTCAGTTCGAAGCGCACCCGGTTGCCCACGCCGGCCGCCCGGGCGCGCTCGTTGGACAGTTCATGCTGCTCCTTCGACAGGGTCACCCCGGTGACCTCGACATCCTCCATCTGCGCCAGGTAGATGGCCATGTCGCCCCAGCCCGAGCCGATGTCGAGCACGCGGTTGCCGGGCTTCAGGTGAAGCTTGGCCGCCGCCAGCCTGAGCTTGTTGCGCTGCGCCTCTTCCAGCGTCTCGTCGGGCGAGCGGAAATAGGCGCACGAATAGATCAGGTTGCGGTCGAGGAACAGCCGGTAGAGCTCATTACCGATATCGTAGTGGTGCGAGACGTTCTTCTGCGCCTCGCCCTTGCGGTTCGACTGCTGCCAGCGCCGCACCAGGAAGCTGGTCCATTCGAAGAATCGGCGGAGCCGGTATTCGGCCATCCCCTCCTGGTTGAGGAAATAGAAGCCGAGCAGGCCGCGCAGCGTCGTGCCTTCCTCGAGCGTCAGCGTACCGTCCATGTAGCCCTCGCCGGCGGCGAGGTCGGGATCGACGACGAAGCGGGTGTAGAACCGGCGGTCGTGGATGCGCACCGCCAGTTCCGGGCCCGGGCCGCCGGCAAAGACATGCCGCCTGCCCTCGTGGTCGATGACGTTGAGCGTGCCCCGGCGAACGAATGACCGCAGCAGGCCGTCGAGCATGAACATGGCCGCACCCCCATACAATCCGGCGCCCGTCGCCCGCATTTCCCTTTCTGCCGGCGGCGGTTTCCCTCACGGAATCCGACTTATAGACTTTAGTGCAACATTTCCGTCGTGAAAAGCCGGGCGCGGCGAGCCGCCCGGGTAGTGCTTTTGCGCCGTCAAGCACCACCTTGGGCGCCACCTTGGGCGCCACCTGCTCTTCCCCTTGGCCGCGATCGTCCCTATATTGGGCGGGCCGGCTTGCCGGCTATGGCGATAAATGGCCTGTGCAATAAGCCTATCGGACCCGGGGGCGGTACCCGGCGCCTCCACCAGGCTCCTTGGCGGACCTTGCGGACCAAGAAGGACCCTGGCGGGGGCGAAACAGGATCGACGAGGGTGTAAAGACAGCGCTTTCGCCCGGCATGGTTCCGCCGTTATCGGGCCGATTCTATAGTTGCCAACGACAACTATGCGGAAGCCCGTCTCGCCGCGTGATGCGGTGCGACAGCTTCGAATGAACTCCTGACCGTTCGCACGGCCAGGCGGGGTCCGGAGGCACCTGGCAACAGAAGCCTCCACTTTCCCTTTCAGCGCCTGCCCGCCGATCCGCCGCCGTCGCCGCGGCTTTCTCCCTTTTGCGGGGTCGGCATTTGCGCTTATATCGGCGCTGGCGGCGCGAACGGATTCGCGGCTTGTCCGCCGCCTTCCCGGACGGTCCCCATGAGCGAAGATCTGATCCGCTACGACATTCTTGCCCAGGAGGCGCTGCGCGGCGTCATCCGCAAGGTCCTCGACGAGGTGGCGCGGGCCGGGTTGCCGGGCGACCATCATTTCTTCATCACCTTCCTGACCACGCATCCGGGCGTGCGCCTGTCGAAGCGCATGCGCGAGCGCTACCCCGAGGAGATGACCATCGTCATCCAGCACACCTTCTGGAACCTGGAGGTGACCGACACCGCCTTCGAGATCGACCTTTCCTTCGACGACATCCGCGAGCGCCTGCGCATCCCCTTCGCCGCCGTGCGCGGCTTCTTCGACCCGTCGGTCAAGTTCGGGTTGCAGTTCGACATCGCCGCCGAGCCGGCCCGCCCGACCGAGGCGCCGGCGCCGAAGCCCGACAAGCGCCCGCCGGCCGCGTCCGTGCCGGCGGTCAAGCCGCAGGCGCGCCCGATCGTCGTCAAGGAGGCGCCCGGCAAGGCCGGCGACAAGGACGGCGCCCATGTCGTCTCGCTCGATTCCTTCCGCAAGAAGAAGTGATCCGATGGGCGAGGTGGTCAACCTGCGACTTGCCCGCAAGCGCGCCGCGCGCAAGGGCCGCGAGCACCAGGCCGCCGCCAACCGCGCCATGCATTCGGCCCCCGCCGCCGAGCGCCGCAGGGTCGCCGCCGAGCGTCAACTGGCCGAGGGCCGCCTCGACGGCAGCCGGCGCGACGATCCCGGCCGCGACGAATAGATCCGCTCTCGCCCGTGCTCCGCAAACACTCCGTCACCATCCGCGGCCACGCCACCAGCTATTCGGTCGAGGACGCCTTTCACGACGAACTGCGGGCGATTGCCGCCCGTCGCGGCGTTGCGCTCGCCCGCCTCGTCGCCGAGATCGACGCCGCCCGCCCGCCGGCGACCAACCTGTCCTCGGCCATCCGGCTGTTTGTCCTGCGGGAGGTCAGGAGTGGGCAGTCGGCAGTCGGGTGAATGGTGAATGGTGAATGGTGAATGGTTGCATGCATTGACTCTGTCGACACGGCCACGTCAACCGACTGCCGACTGCCGTTCACCATTCACTACTCCCCAAACAGCTTCCTCTGTATTTCATCGAATAGCGAGAAATCCGGGCGGCGCCGGGCCGGCGACGGTACCGGCACGACATCGACCGCGCGCGGCACGGCCGGCGCGCTGGCGGCCGCCGCCGGCGGGTCGGCGGCGGGCGGCGCGGACGGTTCGGATGCCGGCGGCGCCGGCGGACCAACCGCATCGGCCGGCGGCGCCACCGCCACCGGCGTTGCCGCGCCCTCGGTCGCCGCCTCGGCCGCCGGTGGTGCCTCGGGCGGCGGCCACACCTCCTCCTCGCTGCCCTGACGCTCGGCCTCGAGGCGCTGCTGGACCTCCTCCAGCCGGCGCAGTTCCTCCAGCCGGCGCTGCTCGCGATAGGTCATGCGCGCCCGCGTCAGCAGCGTGTCGCGGCGCAGCCGCTGGCGCTCCAGCACCGATTCCTGCAGGATTTCGACCTGCCGCTGCTCCTTTTCGAACGCCCGGAGCGACAGAAAGCCTTCGAGCGCGCCGGCATCGACGCTGACGGTCATGGCGCCGGGCGTGCCGGTCCAGGAGAAGCTTGCCGCCGGTTCGGCGCCGGTCAGCGCCTCCTTGCCCGCGTCGAGCATGACGGTCGCGCCGATCTCGGTGGCGCCGGTCGCAAGGTCGTGGCTGCCCTGCGCGTCGACCGCGCCGCCGGCGTCCTGCGTGCGCAGGTTGCGCGCCGCCAGCCGCCCCTGCACCAGCGTGAACGCCGCCGAGAGCGTCGGCACCGCGGTGGCGCCGGTCAGCATCGCCTGCCGCGCGAGCGGCTCGACGGTCTCCGGCTCGATCTCGAAGCCCTCGGCGTCGGCTGCCGCCAGGATCGCGTCGAGCCCGGCCGTCGACACCCCGTTGAGCCGGCCGTCGGTCAGCGAAACGACGCCGCTTCCCGACAGGGCGGCAACAAGCCCTTTCAGGCTGCGCCCGCCCGCCTCAACCTTGACGCCGAAATCGATGTCGCCGACGACGACCGGCGCGAAGCCGGCGAGCGCGGCGAGCTTGCCGGCGTCGGCGCCGCCGAGCGAAAGCTGGGCTTCGACCAGCGCGCTGCCGGAAGCGTTCCTGAGCGAGAGATTGCCGGCGAGCACCCCGTCCAGCCACTCTGCCGAGAAGGGCTGCACGTTCAGGCTGCCGTCGATCAGGGTCGCCTCGGCCGACAGGCGGGCGGCCGCCGTGCCGCCGCCGAGGTCGAGCACGGCCGCCTCGAGCTTCAGTTCGGCGTCGAAGCCCGGCAGGGGCGCGCCGGCGAACTCGGTATCGGCGAGCCCGGCCGTCAGCCCGTCGCCCGACACCGTGCCGGCGCCGAGCAGCAGTTCGGCGACGAACGGTGCCGATACCGTGTCGAAGCGCATGCGGCCGGTCACCTTGGGGCGTCCGGCGCGTGCCAGGTCGAGCGCCAGCGCGCCGCTGAAGCGGTTGTCGCCGTAATTGCCGGTCAGCCCGTCAAAGGAATGGACGCCCTGCCGGCCGCTGGCGCTGAACGTCGCCGCCGCCGGGTGGCCCTCGCCGGTGTCGGGCAGCGGCCGGCCGGCCATCATCAGCCACGGGTCGATGTCGCGCGTGCCGAAGGTGACCTCCAGTTCGTGCTCGGGCTCGCCTGAAAACAGGCTGTCGTCGCCGGGCAGGCCCGGAAAGGCCAGCCGGCCGCGCACCGACAGGTCGGTTTCCGGCGCATGGGCGGCAAGGTGGAGCTGCAGTCCCTGGCGCGGGCTGCCGGCGAGATCGGCGGTCACCTTTACCGGTCCGTCCGGTGAAATCGGGCTCACCGGCAGCGCCAGCTGGCGCGCCAGCACGCCAGGGTCGTCCTGTTCGAGTGTGGCGGTCAGGTCATGGGTCGCCTCGCGCCAGCGCGCAGGCACGCCCTCAAACAGGTCGCGCAGGGCGAAGGCGGTGCCGCCCATTGAACCCGACAGCGTCAGCGTCGCCCTGGAGACATCGCCCTGCGGCCGCGCCTCCACCTCAAGCTTGGCGGAAAGTCCGCGCGACAGGGCCGGCTCGCCGGCGAAGGCCGCCAGCAGGCGGTTGTCGCCCAGTTCGCGCTGCGCCAGCGCCGCCAGCGCGGCGCCGTCCTCGGCCGCCACCGTCAGCGAGAAGCGTCCCTCCGGCCGCTGCAGCGGGTTGGCGAGCCGGCCCGAACCGGTGATCGCCGCGCCATGGAAATCGCCGGCATTGAGCCGGTCGATCAGCACCGACCCGGCCTCGACGCGGATATGGGCGTCGACATCGCCGGCGCTGAGGCCGAAACCTTCCAGCCGCCCGGCCTTCAGCGAGATGTCGAGGTCGTGGTCGGTCAGTTCGCCGCTCTCCTCGCTCTGCGTCAGCGCGTAGACCGCCCTCAGATCGTCGGTATTGATGCGCTCGCCGGCCAGTTCGGCGACGATGCCCGGCCGCCCGCCGGCCGGCGCCAGGCGCTGCAGCTTGCCGTGCAGCACCGCGTCATCGAGTATCATTTCGAGCCGCTCGAAGCTCGCTTGGTGGCCTGACAGGGTGACGTCGGCCGAGAACCCCGCCGTGCGCAGCCGTCTCAGCGCCGCGCTCGACCGGCCGGACAGCCAGGCGGCAAAGCCCGTCGGCTGGCGCGAGGCCAGCAGCATGTGGCCGGTGAAGCCGAAATCGCCGCCTGTGCCGAGCCTGCCGCGCGCCTCGACCACCGTGTTGCCGGGCAGCGCCAGACTGAGATTGTTGATGCGCCAGCCGTCGCGGTCGGGTTCGACCTCGGCCCTGATCTCGCGGATCACCGTGTCGCCGGCGACCACCGCCGGCAGTTGCACGTCGATCGTGCCCTTGACCGGCGGGACCGGCACGCGGTCGACGATCGAGCGCACCACCGCCAGCCGCCGGTCGAGGCCGGCGGCCTGCGGGCGCAGGGCGTTGGCCTGGTCGAGGCGGTCGAGGTCGATCTGCCGTCCGTCGGCGCTGACGCGGAACGAGATTTCCTCGCGGATGTTGGCGCTGCCCTCGCCCGTGACCGTATAGGGGTCCTCGCGCGGGCCGATCTCCAGCCGGTATTCGGCCGCCGTGACCCGGGCGGGCGTCGCCGCGAACTGGCCGGCGGCGACGATCGGCAGCGGTTCGCCTGGCTGCTCGCCGTCGAATGCCGGCTCGCCTGCCGGGGCCACCTCGAACTGGCCTTCCCAGGTCAGCACGTCCTCCTTGAGCGCCACCGGCCCGTCCAGTGTCAGCCGGTAGGGCAGCCCCGAGCGCCGCGCCACCGTCTTGATGCGCACCGAGCCGTCCTGCTGCACCCGGCCGGTCGAGACCAGGAAGGACGAGGCGACGCCGTCGAACAGGCCCGCCGCGTCGATGCGCCAAGGGCCGATCAGGCTCTGCGCCTGCAGCGTCGCGGCGATGCCCTCGCCCCGGATCGTGCGCCCGCCGGCCAGCCCCTCGATGCGCAGCGAGCCGTCGACGACGTTCAGCCGTTCGACCAGGATCTTGTCCGGATCGACCAGCATCTCCTTGCGCTCGGTCCATGCGATGGCGCCGCCCTCGCCGACCACGACGGTCACCACCGGGCGCGTCAGCGTCATGTCGACGATGCGCAGCTCGCCCGACAGCAGCGGCATCAGCTCGGCGTTGAGCGAGAACGCGTCGACCGTCATCATCGGCGTGCCGTCGCCATGCTCGCCGACCGTCAGATCGGTGAAGGTGACCGACGGCATCGGCAGGATGCGCACGCTGGCGCTGCCGCCGACGCGCACCGGCTGGCCGAGGACGCGCGTCGCCTCGCGCTCGAAGGCGGTCCGGTAGGCCGTCCAGTCGATGAACCACGGCGCGATCAGCGCGGCAAACAGCGCGATCACGATCAGTCCGCCGATGATCACGAACAGCCGGTACAGATCCGTGCTCCTCCGTTCCCTCTCCCGCCGCCCCCGGAACCTGGCTCAGGCCGTCAGCACCTTGCCGGGGTTCATGATGTTGTCAGGATCGATCGCCTTTTTGATGGCGGCCATGACGTCGACGCCCGGCCCGTGTTCGAGCCGCAGGAACCGGCGCTTGCCCTGGCCGATGCCGTGCTCGCCGGTGCAGGTGCCCTCCATCGCCAGCGCCCGCATCGCCAGGCGCTCGACCACCGCCTCGGCCCGGCCGAGCTCGTCGGCGTCGGCCGGGTCGCAGCAGATGGCGGCATGGAAGTTGCCGTCGCCAACATGGCCGACGATCGGGCCGTAGAGCCCGCTGTCGGCGATGTCGCGCTCGGTCTCGGCCACGCACTCGGCGAGCCGCGAGATCGGCACGCAGACGTCGGTGGCGAAGGCCTGCTTGCCGGGCGCGGCCGCCCGCACCGCCCAATAGACGTCGTGGCGCGCCTTCCACAGCCGGTTGCGCTCCTCCGTCGTCGTCACCCAGCGGAAATCGGATCCGCCGCAATCCCTGGCGATCGCGCCGAACGCCTCGGTCTGCTCCTGGACGCCGGCCGGCGAGCCGTGGAACTCGAGCAGCAGCAGCGGCTGCTCCGGGATGTCGGTCCTGGAATAGGCGTTGACGGCGCGCACCGTGCTGGCGTCCATCAGCTCGATGCGCGCCATCGGCAGCCCGCTCTGCATCGCCAGGATGGTGGCGTTGCAGGCCGATTCGAGATCGGGGAACGAGCAGATCGCCGCCGAGATCGCCTCCGGGATGCCGTAGAGCCGCAGCGTCAGCTCGGTGATGATGGCAAGCGTCCCCTCCGAGCCGACGATGAGCCGGGTGAGGTCGTAGCCGGCCGCCGACTTGCGCGCCCGTTGCGCCGTGCGGATGACGCGGCCGTCGGGCAGGACGGCGCGCAGCGCGATGACGTTCTCGCGCATGGTGCCGTAGCGCACCGCATTGGTGCCCGAGGCGCGCGTCGCCGCCATGCCGCCGAGCGAGGCGTTGGCACCGGGGTCGATCGGAAAGAACAGCCCGCTGTCGCGCAGATGGCTGTTGAGCTGCTCGCGCGTCACGCCGGCCTCGACGGTGGCGTCGAGGTCCTCGGCATCGACGCGCACGATCCGGTTCATGCTGGTCAGATCGATGCTGATGCCGCCGGCCGGCGCGTTGACACCGCCTTCGAGCGAGGTTCCGGTGCCGAACGGGATGACCGGCACCCGGTACTGGGCGCAGACGCGCACCGTCTCGCGCACGTCGTCCTCGCCCGTGGCGAAGACCACCGCGTCGGGAAGCTGGCTCGGGATGTAGGTGGTGGTGTGGGCGTGCTGCTCGCGCAGCGCCATGGAGGTCTTCAGCCGGTCGCCGAAGCGTTGCGCCAGCACGGCGACCGCGGTGGCGATGCCGTTTTCGTTGCGCTCCAGCCGTTCGAGGTCGGTCAGTGCCACGCTGTACTCCTCCCGGCGGTCGCCGCGTTGGCGACGGCCCCTCGCCGCCGGCGGCTCGCCGCCGGCCCCTCGCCGGCCTTGTCTTGGCTGCCTCGTCCGGTAATCTGCCCGACGCGGCGCCTTTGTCCAGCATACGCCGAAAAAAATCCTACGGAAGAACAGCTTGAAGGGGCCTTTTCCGATGCCGGCCGCACCGCCGCAATCCGCAACCGCACCGTTCGTCTCCAGTGTCATGGCGGTCGAGCCGCAATGGATCGACTACAATGGTCACATGAACATGGCCTACTACCATGTGCTGTTCGACCGCTGCGCCGACGAGGCCTTCGCGCTACTCGGCATCGGCGCCGACTATGCGCGCCAGCGCCGGCTCACCACCTATTCGGCCGAGGCCCATGTCTGCTACGTGCGCGAACTGCATCTGGGCGACGGCGTCAGCTGCTCGCTGCAGCTGCTCGATCATGACGACAAGCGCATCCGCTTCTATCAGGAGCTCGTCCATGTCGACGGCTGGCTCGCCGCCACCTGCGAGGTGCTGTCGCTGCATATCGACATGAGCGGGCCCCGCGTGGTGCCTTGGCCGGCCGACATCCTCGCCGGCATCGCGGCGATGCGCGCCGCCCATGCGGGCCTTACATGGCCGGAGCGGGCCGGCCGCGCCATCGCCATCCGGCGCAGGGCCGAGCAGGCGGCCGCGCCCGGCCGGGCCTGAGGCGGCGGCGATGCCGGCCGCGCTCGCCCGCCTGCGCGCCATCCTGATCAAGTGGGTCGAACCCAACCTGCGCGCCTGGTTCGGCTCGCGCCAGCCATTGATCTGGGTGTTGGCGCTGCTCGCCGGCCTGGCGGTGGCCGCCGCCGCCATCCTGTTTCGCCTGATGATCGGCTGGACTCAGCTGTTCTGGCTGGGCGACACCTCCGAGCGGGTCCACTCGATCGCGCGCGAACTGCCGTGGCCGCTGCTGTTCCTCGGGCCGGTCGGCGGCGGCCTGCTGGTCGGCCTCGCCCTGCGCTACCTGCTGGCGGCGCGCCGCTGCAGCGGCGTGGCCGATGTGATCGAGGCCCGCGCCCTCGGCGGCCGCCGCATCAGCCTGCGCGACGGGCTCGTTTCGGCCGGCGTCACCGCGCTGTCGCTCGGCTCGGGCGCCAGCGCCGGGCGCGAGGGGCCGGTCGTCCATCTCGGCGCGGTGATTGCCTCGGCCGTAGGCCGCGGCCTGCGCCTGCCCGACTGGGGCCAGCGCACCCTGCTCGGCTGCGGCGTCGCCGCCGCGATCTCCGCCTCGTTCAACGCGCCGATCGCCGGCGTCCTCTTCGCCCACGAGGTGATCCTCGGCCACTACGCCATGCGCGCCTTCGTGCCCATCGTGCTTGCCTCGGTGTCGGCCACCATCGTCTCGCGCCTGTGGTTCGGCGATGTCGCCGCCTTCACCATCCCCGCCTACCAGATCACCTCGCTGTGGGAGTTTCCCGCCTTCGCCCTGCTCGGCGTGGTCTGCGCGCTGGTGTCGGTCATCTTCCAGGCCTCGTTGATGATCGCCGATTTCGTCGCCCGCAACGTCCCCATTCCGCTGGTGCTGCGCCCGGCGGTCGGCGGCGTCGCCGTCGGCGCCATCGCGCTCATCTTTCCCCAGGTCCTCGGCGTCGGCTACGAGGCGACCGACCAGGCCCTGCGGCACGAACTGCCGCTATGGCTGCTGCTGTCGCTGCTCGTCGCCAAGACGGCGGCGACCGCCATCACGCTCGCCTCGCGCTTCGGCGGCGGCATCTTCTCGCCCTCGCTCTATATCGGCGCCATGACCGGCGGCGCCTTCGGCCTTATCGCCGCCGGCGTCTTCCCCGACATGGCGTCGAGCGAGGGGCTCTACGCCATCCTCGGCATGGGCGCCGTCGCCGCCGCGGTGCTCGGCGCGCCGATCTCGACCACGGTCATCGTGTTCGAACTGACCGGCGGCTACGCACTGTCGATCGCGCTGCTGCTCACCGTGTCGATCGCCAACGGCTTGAACAACGCGCTGCACGGCCATTCCTTCTTCCACTGGCAGCTGGAGATGCGCGGCGTGTCGCTGCGTTCCGGCCCGCATCTGCATGTGCTGCGAGCCCGCCGCGTCCGCCACTTCATGACGCCGCCCGACAGCGAGCCCGAAACCGTCGACGCCGCCGCGCCCGGCCTGCCACGCCTGAAGGCCGACGATACCCTCGAACAGGCGCTCAGGCTTTTCGACACCAGCGGCCATGACCGTCTGCCGGTCGCCGGCGATGGCGACCCGGCCCGGCTGGTCGGCTGGGCGAGCCAGGTTGATGCCCTGCGCTATTTCAACCGGGCGCTGGTCGAGGCTAGCCAGGAAGAGCACCAGAGCTGACCGGTCGTCGACATTAAACTTTTAGCGTCGCGGGCAACCGGGCGGTGACGGCCGGCCTGCTATGGCTGGTTCCGCCGCCGTCGCCAGCACGGCGGGCCAGACCGGCTGGGGCTCCATGATCGCATGCCTGCGCGCCTTCCTGGCGGACCGGGCGGCCTCTTACGGCCCGATGTTCGCCATCCTGACGGTGCCGCTGTTCGGCACCGCGGCGACGGCCGTCGAATATTCGCGCATCTTCGAGACCCGCTCCAACCTGCAGCAGGCGCTCGATGCCGCCGCGCTCGCCACCGCCAAGGAGCTGTCGGAATCGCAGGACGCCGAATACCTCGCCCAGTATGCCCGCGACTTCTTCGACGCCAACCTGTCGGGCAGCCTCGACCCGGCCGAGATCGGCTTCACCTTCTCCTACGTGACCGCCGACAGCGGCCCGACCACCGTGCGCCTCGCCGCGCAGTACAACTACAAGACCGTGATGGCCGGCGTCGTCGGCATCTACGACATGGACATGGCGATCGCCGCCGAGGTCGCCGCCGCCAACCGCACCGTCGAGGTGGCGATCGTCGTCGACAATTCCGGGTCGATGGACAGCACCACCGAGGGCACGTCGCAGACCCGCATCCAGGTGGCCAGGTCCGCCGCGATCGACCTCGTCGAGGCGCTTCACACCGTCGCCGCCTTCTCCAACAAGCCCGACCCGGTCAGGATCGCCGTCGTTCCCTTCGCCGGCTCGGTCAATGTCGGGGCGAAGTATCGCGGCGCCGACTGGCTCGACATGACCGGCTGGTCGTCGATCCACCACGAGAACCTCGACTGGCTCGGCACAAATTCGAACGGCGATGCCTGGCCGGACGCGCTGGCGAGCGGCGACGGCTTCAAGTCGGCGTCGACGACCACGGTCTCGGTCGGCCCCAGCCCGCCCGACCCGCTGCCGCCCGGCATCACCTCCTTCGACACGACCTGGCTGTCGCGCTGGACGCTCTACGACGCCCTCGGGGTCGACTGGGCTGGATGCGTCGAGATGCGCCCCTGGCCCCATTCGACCACCGACGAGGCGCCGGGCGACGTGGTGCCCGACACGCTCTACGTGCCGATGTTCGCCCCCGACGAGCCCAAGCGCGTCAATTCGAGCGAATCCAACAACTACCGCAACCGCTATCTCGACGAATATGTGCGGCCGGGCACCGACTATCCGCTCGCCAGCGCCAATTACGGCAGCACCTCCAAGCAGCTCAAGCGCGAGTACTGGACGCGCAAGTACAACACCGAGGCGCTGCTCACCGACAGTTACGGCAACCCGATCATGGGCAAGGAGCGCAGCCGCGATTTCGGCCCCTACGGCCCCAACATGGGCTGCACGACGACGCCGATCCAGGAGCTGACCGACGACAAGCAGGCGGCGATCGACGCCGTCAACGCCATGCAAGCCGGCGGCTACACCAATGTGCAGGAGGGCATCGCCTGGGGCTGGCGGGTGCTGTCGTCGGGAGCCCCGTTCACCGAGGGCCGGCCCTATTCGACGATCGAGAACGACAAATACATCATCGTCCTGACCGACGGCAACAACACCTATCCCGGCCAGTCGACGCTCAACTCGACCGAATACTATGCCTGGGGCTACGGCAAGGATGACCGCGTCCATGGCGGCACCGACGCCTGGCTCTCCAATGTCGCCGCCATGGACGCCCACACCGCCACCACCTGCGACAACATCAAGGCGATCATCGACGGCGACAACGAAGCCGCCTACCGCATCTTCACCATCGCCTACGACGTGCCCGACGGTTCGTCGGTCAAGACGCTCCTCTACAACTGCGCCTCGGTCAACAAGAAGGGCCAGCGCTACTACTACGACGTTTCCGGCGAGGCGCTGACCGAGGCGATGATCGCCATCGGCAACGAAATTTCCGACCTCAGGATCGTCAAGTAGGGCTGCATCCCGCCGCGGCGAGGCGGACAAGACGAAGCGACAAGACCAGCAGATGGTGCACAGTCCCGATGCATCTGGACCGGGTTTTGCGCTCGCCCCTTACATCGGCATCGGGTATTGCCGCCGCACCTCGGCGATCTCGGCCATGACCGCGTCGGACAGCCGCACCTCGGCTGCGCCGATGTCGGTGGCGAGCTGATCCATGCTGGTGGCGCCGATGATCACCGACATCATGAATGGTCGCGTCAGGCAGAAGGCGAGCGACATCTGCGCAAAGTTGAGCCCGTGCCGGCGGGCGATCTCGGCATAGGCGGCGATGGCGGGCTTGGAATGGACGTTGTAGCGTCCGTAGAGGTCGGGCTGGATCGACATGCGGCTGCCCGGCGGCACCGTGCCCGACAGATATTTTCCCGACAGCAGCCCCGCCGCCAGCGGCGAGAACGCCATCAGCCCGACCTCCTCGTGATGGCACAGTTCGGCAAGGTCGGTGTCGGCCAGCCGGTTGAGCAGGCTGTACTCGTTCTGCACGCTGGCCACCCGCGGCAGACCGTTGGCGTCTGCCAGCCGCAGAAACTGCATGGTGCCCCAGGCCGTCTCGTTGGACAGCCCGATCGCCCGCACCTTGCCGGCCGCGACCAGCCGGCCGAGCGCGTCGAGCACTTCGGCGATGTTGTCGAGCGTCTCGCGGCGGGGCTGGGTCGAGGGGTCGTAGCTCCACGCCTGGCGGAAATGGTAGGAACCGCGATTGGGCCAGTGCAGCTGGTAGAGGTCGACATGGTCGGTCTTCAGCCGCCGCAGGCTGCCCTCCAGTGCCCGGCCGATGGATGCCGCGGTGATCGGCTCGCCGCCGCGGGTGATCGAGCCGTTGCCGGCGATCTTGGTCGCCAGCACCACCTCGTGGCGCCGGCCGGTCTGTGCCAGCCAGCTGCCGATGAATTCCTCGGTGCGCCCGACGGTCTCGGCCGCCCGCGGCGTCGTCGGATACATCTCGGCCGTGTCGCAGAAGGTGACGCCGTGATCGAGCGCGTAGTCCATCTGTCGGTGCGCCTCGGCCTCGCTGTTTTGCGAGCCCCAGGTCATGGTGCCGAGGCAGATGCGGCTGACCTCGATGTCGGTGCGTCCGAGCTTGCGGTATTCCATCCCATGTCTCGCGATGTTCGTAGATTGCCGACGGCAGAGCGGGCCAGTCTGGTCACCGGCGCCGCCGTGTCAATGGCGACACCCGCGTTATAACGCTTGTAATTACCCAGCATCTGCCGTAATTTTTTCTACGGTTGTCGATGGGGTATTGCCATGGGCATGCTGAAAATTCGCAGGATCGGCAATTCGCTGGGCGTCGTGCTGCCCAAGGAAATGCTGCAGCGCCTACGCGTTGCCGAGGGTGACAGGATTTTTTTTACCAGTGCGCCGGACGGCTCAATAAGGGTGACACCTTATGATCCTGAATTCGAGCGCCAGATGGAAGCCGCTCGCAAGGGCATGGCGGCCTATCGCAACGCCCTGCGTGCGCTGGCGAAATGACCGAGCCGATCTGGCTCCTCGACAGCATCGTCCTTGCCATGCACGACGAGCAGCTCGCCGAGCACGGTGGAGCGCAGGGTATCAGAGATCGCGGCATGCTTGAGTCGGCGCTGGCCCGGCCGAAGAACCTTTTCGCCTACGGGGAAGGTGACCTTTGCGCCCTGGCCGCCGCCTACGCCTTCGGCATCGCCCGAAACCACCCCTTCGTCGATGCCAACAAGCGGACCGCTCTTCTTGCTGCCTACACCTTCCTGCGGATAAATGGCCAGGAGCTCGTCGCGTCGGAGACCGACGCGGTGGCGACGATGTTCGCCCTGGCCGCCGCTGAAATCGACGACCGGGCGGTCGCCGAATGGCTGCGCGCCAACACCCGCACGCTGTAGGGCGGCGGCGTGCACGCTATATCCCGATCCGCCCGAGCGCAGGAATCTTGATCCCCGGCCGCATCAGGTCGATGCCGGCGACGAGCCCCGTGAGGTGGACCTCGAAGCCGCTGCGCAGTCCGAGCGAGATGCCGGCGAGGCCGCCGAGCGACAGGTGGGCGTCGCGCCAGTCGCGGTCGACCGCCACCAGCGCCCCGCCCGCCAGATAGTCGCGGCCGATCGCGTTGGGCGGCAGCACGGCGCCGATCTCCGGCACCTGGCGCATGACGTGCGCGACGAACGAGTTGGAATTGGGCCCTGGCCACAGCCGGTAGGCTCCGCGCTCGCGGTGCGGGTAGGCGGCGATCGCCGCCTCGATCCTCGGAATCAGCCGCGCGGCCGCCTCGCCCCGGACCGAGGCAACGATGAACGGATCGTTTGAATACCAGCGCCCGTCGGGCGGGTAGCCGTTCCTGCGGATCGGACTGCCCCAGCCGACCTTGTCGTAGCGGTCGAACTCGGGCGCGCCGGCCCGACGCACGACCAGCCAGCAATGCACCGACAGCGCGCCCTTCAGCCCGCCGGTGCGCGCCGCCAGGACATGGATCACCGCCTCGCCCGGCCGCTCGCCGGCGAGCAGCCCGGACGACCCCCAGTCGGCCGCCCGCCAGCTCTGCGGCCGGTCGGCGAGCGCCCACATCCCGGTCGAGACCAGCGCCGGCGCAGCGAAGGCGATGGCGGCGACTGCCGCCAGCCGCCCCAGCGCCGCCGCCAGGCGAACACGCCTCATGGCCCGCGCCGGCCGCCGCCCCGTCAGCCGAGCTTGTCCTTGAAGAAGGCGATCGTCCGGCTCCATGCGAGTTCCGCCGCCTCCTTGTGGTAGCGCGCCTCCGAGGTGTCGTTGTTGAAGGCGTGGTTGGCGCCTTCGTAGACGTGGATCTCGAACTCCTTGCCATGCGCCTCCAGCGCCGCGCGATAGGCGTCGATGCCGGCATTGATGCGCTCGTCGAGCCCGGCATAGTGCAGCATCAGCGCTGCCTGGATGTTGGGCACCTCGTCGAGATTGGCCTGGCGCCCGTAATAGGGCACCGCCGCCGCCAGCTCGGGCGAGGCGGCGGCGAGGTCGTTGGCGAGCCCGCCGCCCCAGCAGAAACCGACGGCGCCGACCTTGCCGGTGGTGTCGTCGCGCTCCATCAGATAGGTGACGGCGGCGGCCGCGTTCTGGCGCGTCTGCGCCGCGTCGAGCTGGCCGATCATCTCGCGCGCCCTGTCCTCGTCGTCCGGCGTGCCGCCGGCAGGCGACAGGAAGTCTGGCGCCAGCGCCACGAAGCCTTCCAGCGCCACGCGCCGCGCCACGTCGCGGATATGCTCGTTGAGGCCGCGGTTCTCATGGATGACGATCACGGCGGGCATCGGCCCCTCGGCCGCCGTCGGCTTGACCAGGTAGCCGCTGACCGGGCCGCTGGCCCCCTCGAAGCTGACCTCCTCGCCGGCGATGCGGGCGTCGTCGGCCGCCACCATGGCGGCCCTGGCGCTGCTCGCGGCGATCAGCGGCGCCACCGCCGCGGCCGCCGCCGCCGAGCCGGTCAGCCTGGTCAGCTTGTCCATGAAGCCGCGCCGGTCGAGCGTCAGATGCGTGTATTCGTCATAGGCGTCGATCATTGCCTGGGTGATTTCTGGTCGGGCCATCCTCAACTCCCTGTCCTCTCTCTCTCGGTTTGCCGGTCGCCACCGGTAACAATAGGGGTGGCCGCCGCCCGATCCAGTCACGCATGCGTGAGCCGGCCGCCCGCCCCGGACACGCGTTTCCTTTTTGCGCCGGAATCACTAGATTGGCGCGATGGCCGACCCGCGCCCGGACGACGACGACATCCCGTTCTTCGATCATGATGCCCCTGCCCCCGCGCCGGGCGGCATCGCCGCGCGCGCGCTCGGGCGCGCGCGCGCCGCCGCGGCGGGCGAACCGGCCTATCTTGCCGGCCTCAACCCCGAGCAGCGCGAGGCGGTGCTGACCACCGAGGGGCCCCTCCTTGTGCTGGCCGGCGCCGGCACCGGCAAGACCCGGGTGCTCACCGCCCGCATCGCCCACATCCTCGCCTCGCGCCTTGCCTGGCCGTCGCAGATTCTCGCCGTCACCTTCACCAACAAGGCCGCCCGCGAAATGAAGGAGCGCATCGCCCATTTCGTCGGCCACGCCGTCGAGGGCATGCCCTGGCTCGGCACCTTCCATTCGATCGGCGTCAGCATATTGCGCCGCCATGCCGAGCTGGTCGGGCTGAAGTCCGGCTTCACCATCCTCGACACCGACGACCAGATCAGGCTTCTGAAGCAGATCATCCGCGCCGAGGGGATCGACGACAAGCGCTGGCCGGCCCGCCAGCTCGCCGCCATGATCGACGGCTGGAAGAACAAGGGGCTGACACCGCAGACGATCCCCGAGGGCGATGCCCGCGCCTTTGCCGACGGCCGCGGCCGCCAACTCTTCACCCTCTATCAGGAGCGGCTGAAGCTGCTGAACGCCGTCGATTTCGGCGATCTGCTGACCGAGACCATCCGCCTGTTCCGCGAGAACCCGGACGTGCTCGCCGACTACCAGCGCCGCTTCCGCTACATGCTGGTCGACGAGTACCAGGACACCAACGTCGCCCAGTATCTGTGGCTGCGCCTGCTGGCGCAGCGGCCATCTTCTTCGCTTGCGCCAGATCAGCCTCCGGCCGATCGGCTCCGCGGGAGCGCGCCATCGGGCGCGGCCGCCTCTTCGGCGGCTGGGGAGGAAACTGGAGAGGCTTCATTCGGCAGGAAGGCGAGTGGAGAGCGGGCAAGGGAAACGCTCCCCTCCCTGGCAGGGCAAGCCAAAGGCGCCAGCCCGCGAACGGACGCGAGCGCGGATGCGCTCGCGGAAAACCAGGCGAACGGCGGACATTCGGGCCAAGCACCGAATATCTGCTGCGTCGGCGACGACGACCAGTCGATCTATGGCTGGCGCGGCGCCGAGGTCGACAACATCCTGCGCTTCGAGCGCGACTTCCCCGGCGCCAGGGTCATCCGGCTCGAGCGCAACTACCGCTCGACGGCGAACATCCTCGCCGCCGCCTCCCACCTCATCGCCCACAATGAGGGCCGGCTCGGCAAGACCCTGTTCACCGACGCCCCCGCCGACCCCGACGCGCCGCGGGTCATTGTCTGCGCCGCTTGGGATTCGGAGGAGGAGGCGCGCGCCATCGGCGAGGAGATCGAGGCGCTGCAGCGTCAGGGTCATGCTCTGAACGACATGGCCATCCTGGTGCGCGCCTCCTTCCAGATGCGCGAGTTCGAGGACCGCTTCGTCACGCTGGGCCTGAACTACCGCGTCATCGGCGGCCCGCGCTTCTATGAGCGCATGGAGATCCGCGACGCGCTCGCCTATTTCCGCGTCGTTTGCCAGCCCGCCGACGACCTCGCCTTCGAGCGCATCGTCAACACGCCCAAGCGCGGCATCGGCGACACCTCGCTGCGCGCCCTCCACGACCACGCCCGCGCCCGCGCCGTGCCGCTGACCCAGGCGGCGCGCGAACTGGCCGAGACCGACGAGCTGAAGCCGAAGCTGCGTTCGACATTGAAGAACCTGCTCGCCGATTTCGACCGCTGGTCGGGCCTCATCGAGACCACCGCCCACACCGAGCTCGCCGAGATGATCCTCGATGAATCGGGCTACACCGAAATGTGGCAGAATGATCGTTCGGCCGAGGCGCCGGGCCGGCTCGACAATCTCAAGGAGCTCGTCCGCTCGATGGAGGGCTTCGATTCCATGCGCGGCTTCCTCGAGCACGTGGCGCTGGTCATGGACGCCGAGAGCGGCGAGGCGCTCGACGCCGTCTCCATCATGACGCTGCATTCGGCCAAGGGGCTCGAATTCGACACCGTCTTCCTGCCCGGCTGGGAGGAAGGGCTGTTCCCCAACCAGCGCTCGCTTGACGAGGGCGGTCGCTCCGGACTGGAGGAGGAGCGGCGCCTCGCCTATGTCGGCATCACCCGGGCGCGCCGGCGCTGCTATGTCTGGTTTTCGTCGAACCGCCGCATCCACGGCCTGTGGCAGTCGACCATGCCCTCGCGCTTCGTCGACGAGCTGCCGGTTGCCCATGTCGAGGTACGCGAGAGCGGCACCGGCTATGGCGGCTACGGCCGCATGATGGGCGGCCCCTATGGCGCGAGCCGCTTCGACACGGCCGATCCGTTCACCCGCTCGGGCTATTCCTCGCCCGGCTGGCAGCGGGCGCGCCAGCGCGATTCCGACGCCGCGCGCACCAATTGGGGCAGCCGCTCCGGCCCGCAGACCAAGGCCCGGGTGATCGAGGGCGAGCTGGTGGCGGCCTCGGTCAACCGCCCGGCCTCCGGCTTCGCGATCGGCGACCGGGTCTTCCACATGAAATTCGGCAACGGCAACATTGTCGCGATCGACGGCAACAAGCTCACCATCGATTTCGACAGGGCGGGCCAGAAGCGCGTGCTCGATTCATTTGTGGAGGGGGTGCATCGGTAGGCGATATCAAATCCGTATGATGTGATATGGCCACGCAGCGAAAGAGCCTCGTCACGCGCTCCCGCGTCGGTAGCTGCGGCGGCTCTCTTGCTGTGCGCATTCCAGACCTCGTCTGATCGAGCGCGCTGAAACGGGCAATGGGTCCCGGCTCGCTACCGCGGCCGGGATGACGCCGAGTGAAGGGGTGCGCCTACCCTTCCCCCGTCATCGTCCACGCCCATGGCAATAGTGGGCGGAGAAGGTATTGGGAAGCGCCCCCGTCGACGTCCACTCCGGCCTCGGATCAAGTGACCTCGCCTCACCATGGCAACTGCAGTCAGGCGCCCCCCGCGCGGCCCGTCACCCCGGTCGCCATGCAAACCGGGGTCCATTTGTCCCGTCCGCGAGTCGAAGCGGCACGGCGGCACGACGGCGTCGACGCGGGCTGCCGGCCTGCGTCTCCGCGAGTCGATGAGGTTTGCGGCACGCGAACGCCGATAAGCCTGGCGCGACCGCTACCCGACCCTTCCCCCGTCCACTCCGGCCTCGGATCAAGTGACCTCGCCTCACCAGGGCAACTGCAGTCAGGCGCCCCCGCGCGGCCTGTCACCCCGGCCGCAATAGCGAGCCGGGGTCCATTTGTCCCCTCCACGAGTCGAAACGGCTCGGCGGCACGGCGGCGTCGACGCTGGCGGCTGGCCTGCGCCTCCCGCCATGCGCCCCGCCCCGGCAGCCACGCAGCCGCAAATATTTTCGCCGCACCCTTGACGGGCGGCCGGGCCGGGATGATCTGATTTCCATCCCCGCGCCTTCTGGCGGGCGGAGGAGGCCGGCCGGGTCGTCCGGCGCGGCGTTTCGCCTGTCCTCGTGGAGGTTGGCTCCCCATGGCCGCGCTCACCGGTGCCCTGCTGATCGCCGCAGGGTTCGTCCTGTTCGCCCTCACCTATATGCTGTTCCACCGCCCGCAGCCGCATCCGCTCACTCAGAACGACGATTTCGGCGGCTATGTCGCGGTGGTGCTGACCGCCATCCTCGCCTTTGGCGTCACGACCCTCGCCGAGAACCTTGGCGCGGCCGCGCTCTGGCAGCTTGCCGCCGCGGCCGCCGCCATCGCGCTGTCGCTGGCCGTGGTCGTCATGGTCATGCTGCGCGCCCACCGCGCGTCGCCGCCGCTGACGCCGCCGGTCGCGGCCGTGCCGCGGGCCGCCGCGCCGTCGCGGCCGCGGCGCCGCAAGGCCGCCTGAACGGTTCACACCGCGTAGCGGGCAAGGTCCCAGCCGGTGCCGCTCGCCCGGTCGGCGAGATAGCGCCGCTCGACCAGCCGCCAGCCGGTGGCGGCGAGCTGCGCCCACAGCCGCTGCGACGCCGCCGTCCAGTTCGGCTTGTCGGCCCGGCCACCGACGCAGGAGACGATGATCTCGGCGACGCCGCCGGCCGCGACGACGCGCTGAAGCTGCGCCACGCCTTGCGTGTCATAATAGAGCACCTCGCTCGCCACGATGACGCGGCGCCCTTCCGGCGCCGGCCCGCCGTCCCAGCGCGCCAGCGCCCGCCTCACCCGCGTCACGGGGATGGCCGAAGCGGGCAGGCGCGACAGCGCCACCGCCGAGATGTCGACGCCGACATAGCGGCTGATGGCGAGCCCGGCCAGCCGCTCCAGCAGCAGACCCTCGCCGCAGCCGATGTCGACCACCTCGCACGGGCCGTTCTCGGCGATCGAGCGGGCGACCATCGCCGCGATTTCCGCGAGCCGCGCCGTCTCGGCCGGCTTGTGCAGATAGGCATATTTGCCGGCGCCGAATTCCCGGTCCCAGCGCGCCGCGCTCCTGCCTTGTGTCATTGCCGCCTCCGCCGCCGCTCGCCGCCACACGATGACCACAGCCTTGCCGCGCGGGCAAGGGGCTTGCCCGCCGGCCCGCCGGGCGCTACCGCCCGCAATGGAGAGATTGCCCCGTGACCCAGATACGCCTGTTCCGTGCCGCGCCGCGCGCCGCCGCCCTCGCCGCCCATGCTGCCCTCGAAGCCGCCTTCGAGGAGGACGGCCTGCCGGTCGCCGCCTTCGAAGTCGACGGCGCCGGCGACTGCTGGGCCGTCAGCGTCTACGTGTCCGGCGCGCGCGAGGCCGAGATCGCCGAGCGCATGGCAGCGGCGCTGGAGCGGGTCGGGCTGGGCACGCAGATCGGACGGGAGGCACTGGGCGAAACCGATTGGGTGGCGGCCACGCTGCGCGAACTGGCGCCGGTGCGCGCCGGCCGTTTCGTCGTCCATGGCAGCCACGACCGCGCCGCGCCGCGTGCCTGCGAGCGGGCGATCGAGATCGACGCCGCGCTCGCCTTCGGCACCGGCCATCACGGCACCACCGCCGGCTGCCTCGACATGCTGGACGCGCTCTTCAAGCAGCGGCGGTTCGCGCGGGCCCTCGACATCGGCACCGGCACCGGCGTGCTCGCCATCGCGGCTGCCAGGGCGACGCCGGCCCGCGTCGTCGCCAGCGATATCGATCCGGTAGCGACGGCGACCGCCCGCGCCAATTGCCGGCTGAACGGCGTCGCCAGCCGCGTCGCCTGCCTCACCGCCGCCGGGCTCCGCCACCCGGCGATCGCCCGCGCCGGCCCGTTCGACCTGGTGATGGCCAACATCCTCGCTCGCCCGCTCGAAGCGATGGCGCGCGATCTCGCCCGCGCCTGCGCGCCCGGCGCCACCCTCATCCTGTCGGGATTGCTCGCCCACCAGCGTGCCCGCATCGTCGCCGCCTATCGGGCGCAGGGGCTTGTCTTCGTCCGCGCCCATCTGCGCGACGGCTGGCTGACGCTGGTCATGCGCCGGCGGTTGCCGGCTCAGGCGGCGTCGACCCGGCCGCGCCGGCGCCGCGCGGCATAGTCGCGTTCGAGGATGGCCAGCGTCTCGCGCCAGTCGGTGACGGCATGGACGCGGTGATGCGGCCCGTCGGCGGCGAGCGCCTCGGCCAGCGGCCGGTCGTTGCCGGCCGCCTGCAGGTTGTCGGCGAAGAAGTGCACCGCCGGGTCGCCGTGGCGCGCCTTGATCTCGGCCAGCACGCGGCTCTTGTTCCAGCCGCGCGGCGAGATGTCGATCGAGATCTGGCCGCCGCGGCGCGCCTCGTAGTCTGGGAACTGCCGCTCGATCGCCGCGATCAGGCGGTGGCGCTCGCCGGTGGCGCTGTCGTGGCGTTGATAGTCGGCGCGCTGGGCGGCGTCGGCGTTGCGGCCGACCACGGAGACGTTGAGCGTGCCGGCCCGCTCCTCGACATGGCGGCCGGTGCGCACGCCATAGGGGCTTTGCGCCATCAGCGCCTGGACCGCCTCGATCATCGCGTCGGGGAAGCGGTGACGCATCGAGAACACCGCCCGGCCGCCGCGCCACAATTCGTTGCCGACGCAGGTGAAGGTGCCGGCCGCCGCCACCAGCACTTGCGTCGGGATCTGTTCGACCACCTTGGCGTAGTCGCTGCCGGTGACCAGATAGCCGGCATGGCGCGCCAGCACGTCGGCCAGTACAAGCGCCAGCGCCGGCTCCATCGGCCGGCGCGACGCCGTCAGCGTTCCATCGATGTCGAAGACCAGAACCGTCCGCCGCATTGCCCGCCAGCCGCCTTTCACTTGCCGCCGGCGACCATAGCCGATCGCGGTAAAGAAGGTTTTGAATTTCTGTTGCAGGCCGCAACAGCGCGGCCGGACGGCCCGCCACGGGCGCGAGGGCGGCGCCGGGCTGCGGCGCCGCCCCGCGCATCGATCACCGGAAAGCACCCTCACATCGGGAAGATGGCGCCCTGGCGCTCCAGTTCCTGGCGGCTGAAGCCGGCGCGCGCCAGCGTCTCGTCATCGAACTGCAGCAGCGCCGCGTTGACGTAGCGCCGGGCCTGGCGTTCGCGTGCCTTGACCATGCGGTCGAAGCCCGAGCGGGTGGCACGGCGGATTCCAGCAAAGAAAGACATCGGGTTGCTCCTTTCACTGAAGCCACTGTCTTTCCTCCCTGCGGCAAAGGTATGCTGCGGCGCACAACGCGACAACCACCAGGCTTGCATGATGCCGTTGCACCGCCTGCATGGCGCGATGATGAATTGTGCATCAGCTATTCTACTACTGCATGCCTACCTCGCGTTGCGCGCATGGCGGCGGCGCGGTTCGGAGCCGTTCCCTCCCATGCCCGCCCGCGTTATAGGAGTGGCATCCGTCGCCGGAGACCGCCCGCCATGTTCCAGACTTTCGACGAGCGATCCTCGCCCGCCGCCGCGGCCGCCCGCATCGGCCGCCTGCGCGAGGAGATGCGTCGCGAGGGCCTCGACGCCTTTCTCGTGCCCCATGCCGACGAACATCAGAGCGAATATCCGCCGGCCGATGCCGAGCGTCTGGCGTGGCTGACCGGCTTCACCGGTTCGGCCGGCTTCTGCATCGTGACGCCCGACCGGGCGGTTCTGTTCGTCGACGGCCGCTACACGCTGCAGGCACGCGCCCAGACCGACCCCGGCCTCATCGAGATCGACAATTTGATCGACCATCCGCCCTCCGCCTGGCTGGAGGCCAATGCGACAGCCGGCATGAAGGTCGGCTTCGACCCATGGCTCGTCACCATCGAGCAGAAGAAGCGCTTCACCAGGGCGCTGGCGAAGAGGGATGCCGCGCTGGTGCCGGCCGCCAACCTCATCGACCGCATCTGGACCGACCGGCCCGCCCGCCCGAGTGGCCGCGTCAGCCTGCATCCGATCGAGTTCGCCGGCCGGCCTGCGCCGGAAAAGCTCGACGAACTGTCGCGGGCCGTGGCCGAGGCCGGCGCCGACCATTGCGTGCTGACCGATCCCGCCTCGGTGGCCTGGGCATTCAACATCCGCGGCGACGACGTCCGCCACATCCCGGTGGCGCTCGCCTTCGCGCTCATTTCCGCAGAGGGCCAGCCGGTGCTGTTCATCGATGCCGCCAAGCCGGACGATGCGGCACGGGCCGCGCTCGGCGCCATCTGCCGCCTCGCCGATCCCGCGACATTGCTGGGTGAGATCGCCGGCATTGCCCATGGCCGAAAATTCCTGTGCGACCGCGCGCTCGTTGCCAGCGCCATCGAGCGGTGCATCGCCGACCATGGCGGCATCGTGGTCGCCGGCGACGATCCGGTGGCGATGCGCCGCGCCGTCAAGAACGAGGCCGAGATCGTCGGCATGCGCGCCGCCCACTTGCGCGACGGCGTCGCCGTCAGCCGCTTCCTCGCCTGGCTCGACCGCCAGCCTCCCGGCATTCTCGACGAGATCGGCGCCGCCGTCCGGCTGGAGGCGATCCGGGCCGAGACGGCCGCGCAGATGAACAGCGAGCTGAAGGACCTGTCTTTCGACACCATTTCGGCCGCAGGCGCCCATGGCGCCATCGTCCACTACCGCGTGACGACGGCGACCAACGCGCCGCTGGCGGCCGACACGCTCTACCTGGTCGATTCGGGTGCGCAGTTCGTCGACGGGACCACCGACATCACCCGCACCGTCGCGATCGGCCGGCCGCCGGCGGGCGCCCGCGAGGACTTCACCCTGGTGCTGAAGGGCCACATCGCCATCGCCAACGCCCGCTTTCCGCAGGGCACCCGCGGCATCGACATCGACGCCTTCGCCCGGCGCCCGCTGTGGGACCGCGGCAGGGACTATGCCCACGGCACCGGCCACGGCATCGGCGCCTATCTGTCGGTGCATGAGGGCCCGGCCTCGATTTCGCGGCGCGGCCTGGTGGCACTCAAGGCCGGCATGATCCTGTCGAACGAACCCGGCTTCTACCGCGAGGGCGCCTACGGCATCCGCATCGAGAATCTCGTGCTCGTGCGCGATTGCGCCGATTTCGAGCGCTTCCTCGAGTTCGAGACGCTGACGCTGGCGCCGATCGACCGCCGCCTGATCGACGCGGGCCTGCTGTCGCCGGACGAGGTCGCCTGGCTCGATGCCTACCACGCCCGCGTTCGCACGGCGCTGTCGGCCCATCTCGACGAAAACGACCGCGCCTGGCTGGCGGCGGCCTGCGCGCCGCTGGCGGCCGGCTTCACAATCCGAGCGCCCTGAGGCCGATGATCGTGGCCGCGCCGGCGAGGAACAGGCCGAGCATGCCGAAGCGCAGCGCCGCAACGGCCGTGACGGCCAGCGCCGCCACCTCGGCCACCCCGCCGTTGAACAGTTGCGGCGCCACCAGCGTGGCCAGCACCGCCGCCGGCACCGCGTCGAGCCCGGCCTCCACGCGCGGCGGGATGGAGCGAAAACGCGACAGCACGAGATGGCCGCCGATGCGGGTGAGATAGGTGGCGACCGCCCCGCCCAGGATAACCAGCGCCTGCTCGCTGAGCATCATCGGCTCGCCCCTTCCGCCGCCGCCCCGCTTCCGGCACGCGGCGGCAGCACTACCGCCAGCAGGATGCCGGCGATGGCGCCGAGCGACACGTGCCAGGGCGAGCCGACAAGGTGCCAGGCAACCACCGAGGCCGCGCCGCTGGCGACGATGACCGGCAGCCACAACGGCCGCTTGCGGAAGCTCATGACCAGGCCGAGGAAATAGATCGGCAGCAGGAAGTCGAGGCCGAAGGCATGCGGGTCGGGGATCAGCCGGCCGAACAGCGCGCCGAGCCAGCACAGGCCGATCCAGCACAGATAGTTGGTGAGCCCCAGTCCCATGTACCAGCGCAGCGTCAGCGCCTTGCCGGCGCCGACATGCTTTTCGGATTCGGCGAACTGCGGATCGGTCAGGAAGAAGAAGGCGAGCGCCTTCTGCCCGGCGGAGAACCGACGCATGCGCCGGCCGATCGCCGCCGAATAGAGCACATGGCGGAAGTTGACCGCGAAGATCGACAGCACGATCAGCCACGGCGCCACCTTCTGGCCGTAGAGCTCGATGCCGACCATCTGGCTGGCTCCGGCGAAAATCGTGGCCGACGCGAGCACCACGTCGAAGCTGGTCAGGCCGTTGTCGACGCCGAGTGCCCCGAACAGCAGTCCGAAGGGAATGAACGATATGACGATCGGCAGCGCCGTGCGCGCACCGTCGCGGAATTCGGAATCCATGCGCGGCCGTCCCGGGAGGAGAGCATTTTCTAGGGCGGTCCGCGGCGCCTGTCAGCCCAATTTTTCTGAACGACCCGCTTACGCCGGTTGAGGCACCGCGCTCCTCGTCCGCTTCACATCCGCTCGCCCGGCAGGCGGCTCGCCTGTCTTGCCCAGTCGGTGAACCGCGCCTCGTCGAGTTCGCCCTCGTGGATGTCGAGATAGCGCACTTCCCGGTGCTTCGACTTGCCCGGCGGCACGGGATCGAGCGAAGTGCCGCGGAAGAACGTCACCTTCACGTAGTTCGTGAAGCAGTGGAAGCTCAGGAACCATGCGCCCTCCTCGACACCGTAGAAGGGCGAGTTCCACTTGACTGCCTTCTTCACGCCGGGAACGGTCTGCCCGATCAGCGCGTCGAGGCGGCGCCCGACCTCGCGCTTCCAGCCCGGCATCGCCGCGATGTAGGCCTGCACGGGGGCCTCGCCATGGCCTTTCGCTATCTGCGGGTTACCGCCCGACAGCAGCACCGGCCGGCGGGGTTCGGCCCCGGTCTCTCCGGATTTCGCTGGCTTTGCCGCCATGCCGTCCACTCCCTTCGTCTGTCCGACCCGATGTCAGCCTTGCCCGATCCGTTCGAACCAGGCGTCCTCGTCGATCACCTCGATGCCCAGTTCCTGCGCCTTCTTCAGCTTCGAGCCGGCGCCGGGGCCGGCGACGACGAGGTCCGTCCTGGCCGACACCGAGCCCGCCGCCTTGGCGCCGAGCCGCTCGGCCATCGCCTTGGCCTCGTCGCGGCTCATGCGCTCGAGCGAGCCGGTGAACACGATGGTCTTGCCGGCGACGGGCGAGTGGGCCGCCGGCTTTTCCGCCTCGATCACCTCGATCTCGGCGATGAGGTCCTCGACGGTGCGCCGGTTGTGCGGTTCGGCGAAATAGGTCGCCACCGCGTCGATCACCGCCTCGCCGATGTCCTCGAGCGCGTCCATCTCCTCGCGCGCGCCCGCCTCGCCGGCCGCGACCGCGAGCGCGGCCGCCTCGAAGGCTTCCCAGGTGCCGTAGGCGCGCGCCAGGGTTCGCGCCGTCGCCTCGCCGACATGGCGGATGCCGAGCGCGTAGATCAGCCGTTCGAGCGGGATGCGCCGGCGCGCCGCGATCGCCTCGAACAGCTTGCCCGCCGACACCTCGCCATAGCCGTCGCGGTCCTTCAGCCTGGTCGGTGCGGTCGCGTCGCGTCGTGCCAGCGTGAAGATGTCGGCCGGCGTCCGGATCGGCAGGTCGGCGTCATCGTAGAAATATTCGATCTGCTTCTCCCCCAGCCCTTCTATGTCGAAGGCGCGCCGCGACACGAAGTGCTTCAGGTGCTCCTTGCGCTGGAACGGACAGGCGAACTCGCCGGTGCAGCGGCGCACCACGCCTTCGCCGCCGCCGGCCGTCTCCTCGCGCACCACCGGCGTCTCGAGCGGGCAGGGACAGACGGTCGGAAACGGGAACGCCCTGGCGTCCGGCGGCCGCCTTTCGGCCACGTAGCCCAGCACCTGCGGGATGACATCGCCCGCCCGCTGCACGATCACGGTGTCGCCGATCATGACGCCAAGGCGTTCGATCTCCTCGGCATTGTGCAGCGTGGCGTTGGTGACGACCACGCCGCCTACGGTGACCGGCTCCAGCCGCGCCACCGGGGTCAAGGCGCCGGTGCGCCCGACCTGGATGTCGATCGCCTTGAGGATGGTCATCGCCTTCTCGGCGGGAAATTTGTGGGCGATCGCCCAGCGCGGGCTGCGCGAGACGAAGCCGAGCCGTTCCTGCAGCGCCAGCGAATCGACCTTGTAGACGACACCGTCGATGTCGTAGCCGAGCGTCGCCCGTTCGGCCTCGATGCGGTGATAGTGGGCGATCAAATCGTGCGTGCGGGTGAAGCGCTGCATCAGCGCGTTGATCGCAAAGCCGTAGCCGGCGAGCGCCCGCACCATCTCCAGCTGGGTGTCGGCCGGCATCCGGCTCACCTCGCCCCACGAATAGGCAAAGAACTTGAGCGGCCGGCTGGCGGTCACCGCCGGGTCGAGCTGGCGCAGCGTGCCCGCGGCCGTGTTGCGCGGGTTGACGTAGGTCGGCCGTCCCAGTGCCGCCTGGCGCTGGTTCAGCGCCGCGAAATCGGCCGTGGTCATGTAGACCTCGCCGCGCACCTCGAGGATCTCCGGCGGGCTGCCGGCGAGCACGCCGGGGATGTCGGCGATGGTGCGCGCGTTGGCGGTGACGTCCTCGCCCTCGGCGCCGTCGCCGCGCGTTGCCGCCGAGACGAGCCGCCCGCCCTCGTAGCGCAGTGACAGCGACAGCCCGTCGATCTTCGGCTCGGCCGTGAAGGCGATTTCACTGTCCGCGCCGAGCTTGAGGAAGCGGCGCACACGGGCCACGAAATCGACCACGTCGTCATCGGAGAAGGCGTTGTCGAGCGACAGCATCGGCACCCGGTGGACCACCTTGGCGAATTTCGACACTGGCTGGTAGCCGACCCGGTGCGAGGGCGAATCGGCGCGCACCAGGTCCGGAAAGCGCTGCTCGATCGCCAGGTTCCGACGTCTTAGCGCGTCATATTCGGCGTCGGAGATTTCCGGCTCGTCCTCGCCGTAATAGAGCGCGTCATGGCGGGCGATCTCGGCGGCCAGCCGGTCGAGTTCGGCGGCCGCCTCTTCGGCCGAAAGCGCGGCGACCGGTTTTTCGCGCAGGGACGACATCGCTGATCCGTCGGTTGCAGTCGGGCCGCGGAATGTAGCGCGCCGTCCGGCGGCCACCAAGTTCCTATTGCGCTACAAGAAGCGCGTGCTGCAGCCGCGAGATGGTGCTGGTCGACCGGTTCTCGCGTCGGTCGAAGGCAAGCTGCTGGCGCCTCAGCTCAGCCGACAGCGCGGCGAAGCGGGCCTCCGAGAAGGCACCGAAATCGCTGCAGCCGAACGCTTGCGTGCCCGACAGGCGCAACAGCTCGCGCTCGATGCGCCGGGCGAATTCCCTGGCGATGCGGCCGTGCGTCTGCTCGTGGCGCACCAGTTCGGCGTAGAAGTCGTCCCAGCTGCGCCGCAGCCGGGCGTTGGCCTTGTGGCGGCTGGTCCATTTCGGCAGCTGGTATTCGATGCTGAGCCTTACCGTGATGGCCTTGACGACGCATCGCCCGCGCTCGACCGCCAGCACCGGATCGGTGAAGTCGAAGCGGGTCGTCGTCGCCGCGATGGCGTGGCGCAGATTGATCGTGCGCGCGCCGCCGCGCAGCATCGAGCGACCGAGGTCGCGCCCGCTGATGCCGCTTACCGCATAGTGGCTGACCTTCTCCGTGACGACGATCTCTGCCGATGCCGCTCCGGCGCCCAGCAAGGCGCCGGCCAGCACACCGGCGAGCAACGATCGCAAGACGCTCGCACCCATCCTGCCCTCGACGGAGGTCATGCGCAAAGGTTCGTCCCGAGGGCACAATAGTCAACGGCGGCGCCGAGGCAAACCCCCCGCGCCGCCGGTCTTTCGCTGGTCTGGCGCGGCCGCCGCTCAGGCCGCCTGGTCGGCCGCCCCGTCGCGCTCGCGCGCCGCGCCGAGCGCCCTGACCCACCAGCCGAACTGGGCCAGCATGTCGTCGGCGCTCCGGTTGAGGTGGTCGAGTTCGGCGAGGCCCTTGTCGCCCTGCATGACGGCCAGGAAGTCCGGCATCAGGATATGGACGCCGGCTCTGATCGGCGACATCTGCAATTCGATCGAATGCAGCCGCAACTGCTCGACGGCGCGCGCGCCGCCGACGCCGCCATAGCCGACGAACGCCACCGGCTTGCGGTTCCATTCGCGGTAGGCGTAGTCGAGCGCGTTCTTCAGCGCCGCCGTCGGCCCGCGATTGTATTCCGCCGCCACGATGATGAAGCCGTCGAGGCTGTCGATCTTCTGCTGCCAGCGCTTCGCCACGGCGTTCTCCGACGGTCCCCAGGCCGGCGACGCCCTCTCCTCGAAGAACGGCAGCGGGTAGTCGCGCAGGTCGAGCAGTTCGATGTCGAATTCGCCCCTGGCCTTCGCCCGCGCGCTGATCCACTCGGCCGGCTTGTCGGCGAAGCGGCCCGGCCGGGTCGAGCCGATGATGATCCCGATTCTTGGCTTGGCCATTGTCAGTCCCTTTTTTCGCTCTGGTATGGATTGGATACCGGCGCTATATTGGATACCTAAGAGACAGGCGCAAGAAGGCACTTCGTTGACAGTCAGTCACCATGACGAGACCGGCCAGGCGGCGGCGGATCGCGGTTGGCAACATGCCGGCGATTGCCGTGCCATCAGCGAGGTGCTGTCGCGCATCGGCGACAAGTGGACGGTGCTGGTCGTCGAGCTGCTCGATGGCGGCCCGATGCGGTTCAACGAGCTGCGCCGGCGCATCGGCAACATTTCGCAGAAGATGTTGACGACGACGCTGCGCAATCTGGAGCGCGACGGCTTCGTCACCCGCACCGTCTTTCCGACGATCCCGCCGCGCGTCGACTATGAACTGACCGGGCTCGGCCGCGAATTGCGGGTGCCGGTCAAGGCGCTCGGCCACTGGGCGCGCGCCAACATCGACCGCATCCAGGAGGCCCGCGAGCGCTTCGACGGCACCCGCCAGGGCTGACACCGAGACTTCGTCCCGCCGGGCGGCGACGCGGACGGGCGCTATGCCGCCGACTGGGAGATCAGCCGGGCGGCGGCCGCGCGCGCCTCCTCGGTGACGGTGGCGCCGGCCAGCATGCGCGCGATCTCCTCGCGGCGCGCCTCGCCCGCCACCCGCTCGACCGCGGTGACAACCTGTTCCGGCGTTCCGCCATTGGCGGCGCGCGCGCTCTTGGTGATCAGGAAGTGATCGCCGGCCCGCGCCGCCACCTGCGGCGCATGGGTGACCGACAGCACCTGCACGCGCTCGGCCAGTCTGGCGAGCCGCTGGCCGATGGCGTCCGCCACCGCGCCGCCGACGCCGGCGTCGATCTCGTCGAAGACCAGCGTCGGCGCCGAACCGCGGTCGGCCAGCGCCACCTTCAGCGCCAGCAGGAAACGCGCCAGCTCGCCGCCGGAGGCGATCTTCATCAGCGGTCCGGCCGGCGTGCCCGGATTGGTGCGCACCCGGAACTCGACCGCGTCGATGCCCTGCGGACCCGCCTGCTCCGGGTCGGCCTCGATGCCGACGAAGAAGCGCGCGTGTTCGAGCTTCAGCGCCGGAAGTTCGCCGCCCACGGCCGCCTCCAGCGTCTCGGCCGCCCGCGCGCGGCGCCGCGACAGCTCGCCGGCGTTGCGCCGGTATTCGGCCTCGAGCCCGCCCACCTGCCGTTCGAGCGCCGCCAGACGCTCCTCGCCGGCGTCGAAGGCCGCCAGCTCGTCGGCCATGCGCACGGCAAGGTCGGCCAGATCGTCGACCGGCACCGCGAACTTGCGGGAGGCAGCCCGCAGCGCGAACAGCCGTTCCTCGGCTTGTTCCAGTTCGCGCGGATCGAACTCGGTCTCCGCCAGCGCCCGTTCGAGCGCCTGCTGGGCCTCCATCAGCCCGTTCAGCCCCTGGTCGAGATGACCGATCGCCTCGTCGATGATGCCCGGCGCCTCGGCCGCCTTGCGCTCGAGCCGCCGGATGAGGCTCGACAGGCTCGGTACCGGCGAGGCCGCCCCGCCCAGGACCTCGACCGCCTCGGCGATGTCGGCAGCGATCTTCTCCACCTTCATCAGCCGCGCCCGCCTTTCGGCCAGCGCCTCCTCCTCGCCCGGCAGCGGCGCCAGCCGGGTCAGCTCTTCCACGGCGGCACGCAGATAGTCGGCCTCGCGCTCGCCGCGGGCGGCCTTCTGCCGCAATTCATCGAGCTGGCGCCGGGCGGCGCGCCAGGCCGACCAGGTGGCCGCGGTGATCGCCACGTCGGCCTCCAGCCCGCCAAAGGCGTCGAGCAGCGCCCGGTGCACCTGCGGATCGACCAGCGCCCGCTCGTCGTGCTGGCCGTGGATCTCGACCAGCGCCTGGCCGACGCGGCGCATCAGCCCGACCGACACCGGCGCGTCGTTGACGAAGGCGCGGGTCCGCCCGTCGGCGCCCTGCACCCGCCGCAGCAGGATGTCGCCCTCACCGGCGATGGCGTTCTCGGCGAGGATGGCGCGGACCGGATGGCCCGGCCCCGGCGCGAACAGCGCGGTGACCTGTCCCTGTTCGGCGCCGGCGCGCACCAAGCCGCCGTCGCCGCGCGCTCCCAGGGCCAGCGCCAGCGCGTCGAGCAGGATCGACTTGCCGGCGCCGGTCTCGCCGGTCAGCACCGACAGCCCGGACCGGAAATCGATCTCCAGCCGTTCGATGAGGACGATGTCGCGGATCGAAAGCTGCGCCAGCATCCCGAGCCGCTGCTCAGCTTCGGGCGCCAGGCGTGCTGAACAGCCGCGACAGCCAGGAATTGGTGTTCTCCCGCGGCTCGGCACCGCCCGAGCGCAGCAGCGCGACCGTATCCTTGTACCACTGGCTTTCGGGGAAGTTGTGCCCGAGAATGGCCGCCGCCGTCTGCGCCTCGTCGATGACGCCCATCGCCATGTGGGCCTCGGCCAGCCGCGCCAGCGCCTCCTCGACATGGCGCGTGGTCTGGTATTGCTCCACCACCTTCCTGAACCGGTTGATTGCTGCCAGGTATTCGCGACGCTCGAGATAGTAGCGCCCGGTCAGCATTTCCTTGCCGGCGATCTGGTCGCGGGCGATGCGCATCTTGGCCTTGGCGTCCTCGACATATTCGCTGTCGGGATAGCGCTCGACCAGTTCGCTCATGGTGTTGTAGGCGCGCGCGGTCATCGTCTGGTCGCGGGTGACATCCGGGATCTGGCGGAAATAGGCCATGCCGACCAGGTACTGGGCGTAGGCGGCGTCCTTGTCGCCCGGGTAGAGCGCCACGTAGCGCTTGCCCATGTTGATGGCGTCGTCATACTGGCGCCGGCGGTAGTGCAGGAAGGTCTGCAGCACCATCGAGCGGCGGGAATATTCCGAATATGGATGCTGCTTGTCGATCTTCTCCAGCGATTTCGACGCATCCTTGAGATTGCCGCCGTCGATGTCGGCAAGTGCCTGGTTGTAGAGCCGGTCGGGTGGCTGGATGTCGTCGACGAAGTCGCTGCTGCTGGTCTCCGACGTGCTGCAGGCGGCAAGGCCGAGCAGCAGCGCGAGCGCGGCGCCGCGCAGCGAGGCGGTGGCGACCGGCCCGGTCTCCCGTTTCGTGTCCGCGTCTGCCATTCCGGTCAACTCCTCCGTGCCCGCCTGCATGCGGGAACGGCCATTCGGCGCCCTTGATACTCGAATTCCGTCACCCCCGCCATAGGCGACGCCCGGGCGCCGGTCTTGCGCAGAACTGTGGCGGAATGCGGGTGGCGCCGCCTTGGCGGGCCGGCCAGTCCTGCGTCAGTTGAGCACGGCCGCGTAGGCGGGGGCGCTGACGGCGACCAGTTCGCCATGGCCGACGCGCGGGCGCGTCACGGTTGCACCGACGAATTCGAACGCGCTGGCATCCGACAGCAGCGTCCGCAGGATCGCCGAATTGAGCTTGTGGCCGCCGCGATAGGAGCGGAAGCAGCCGATGAAGGGCGCGCCGGCCAGCGCCAGGTCGCCGACGGCGTCGAGCGCCTTGTGGCGGACGAACTCGTCGGGGAAGCGTAGGCCTTCCGGGTTGATGATCCGGTTGCCGTCGCCGATGACGACCGAATTGTCGAGCGAGGAGCCAAGCGCGAAGCCGGCCGCCCACAGCCGCTCGACGTCCTTCATGAAGCCGAAGGTGCGCGCGCGGCTCAGTTCGCGGGTGAACACGTCCTCGTTGAGGTCGGCCCTGAACAGCTGGCGGCCGATCACCTCGCAGTCGAAATCGATCTCGACCTCGAAGCGGGTTCCCGCATAGGGAACGAATTCAGCCCAGGAGGCGCCCATCTCGACCCGCACCGGCCTGGCGATGCGGATGTAGCAGCGCCGCTCCGGCAGCGAGGCGAGCCCGACGGCGCGGATCGCCTCGACGAACTCGTGCGCGCTGCCGTCCATCACCGGCACCTCGGCGCTGTCGATCTCGACGACGACGTTGTCGACATTGAGCGCGCGCAGCGCCGCCAGCAGGTGCTCGACGGTGGCGACGTGCACGCCGGCCGGGTTGCCGAGCACGGTGCACAGGTCGGTGGCACCGACCGAATTGATGTTGGCGGGCAGATCGATCGTGCGGCCGCTGTCGGGATCGGTAATGCTGAAGAGGATGCCGCAATTGGCTTCGGCTGGTACCAGGGCCATCGAGACCGGCTGGCCGGAATGGACCCCTACGCCCGAGAATTCCACGCGTTCGCGTAGCGTTGTCTGGTAGCCCAGCACATTAATCCCCATAATGCCCGCCCTGGTTCGCTTTTGCCGGCGGAGTTGCCTTTGCAGGCCGCGCTTGCCGCGCCTCTCCGTCCGGGACGAACTGCTGCTTGTCAACTACCGGCTGGCGGCGCCGGAATGCCGCCAACCCGGTCACAATAACCAGCGGGCATGCTGCGGCCAAATCACGCTTTCTTACGCAATGTTACCATCGGGCGGTCGCCGCCTTCGGCGATTTACCCTGATAGTTCAAGCGTTTCCGACCACGGCCTGCACCGCCCGGCCGCGGGCGGCGCAGTTTTCGTTACAATGGCAGCCATCCGGTCAACTGCTCTGGCGCCGCAGGAAGGCGGGGATGTCGAGCTGGTCGTCATCGTCGCCGTGCCGCGCGACCGGCGTGATTCGGCCGTTCGCGTCGAGCGCCGCCCGGCGCGGGGCGAACGGGCTGTCCTCGCCGCGTGCTTCCGCGCGGCCGGCCGGTTGCGCCGGCGGCACTGGTGCCCGGGCTTGCGGCGGCTGGCCGGGGCGCGGCGCATGACCCTGGCCGATGGAGCCGTGCGGGGCATGGCCCGCCGGCCGCGGCGTCTGGGCGGGCGGGCGCTGCACCTGGCGTTCCGCGGCGGCCGGGGCCGGCTCGCGCCGCTGCGGCGGCGCCGGCTCGGGCTCGCGCCCGCCAAAGCCGTGCGCCAGCTTCTTCAGGAGGCCGATCGGGCCGCGTTCCTCCTGCGCCTCGGGCGGCGGACTGGCCTGGCGCTCGATCTCGGCGCGGATCATCGGCGGGAAGTCGGCGACCTCCGGCATGCGCGCCGCCGGCTGCGGCTCGGGCACCAGCGGCGCCTCCGGGATGAACCGCTCGCTGCTCGGCATCAACTCCTTCTCGAGCTCGTTGCGGAACTCCTCCTCGATGGCGCTGTCGCTGAGCAGCGAGACGCGTGGCTTCATCGGCTCGATCGAAACGCCGTCGCGCTCCACCCGTGCCGCCGGGTTGGGCCGGGCCAACGCCTCGGCGGCGCGCGCGATGCGCTGTTCGGTGGCCACCGGCGTGGCCCGCGGCGGCTGTGACGGCTGGGCGGCCGCCACGGCGGGCTGGACCGGGGCCTGTGCCGCTGGCGGGCGGGCCGGCTGGACCCGCGAGATGGTGGCGGCGGCCGGCCGTTCCGGCGCGCCCGCCGCTTCCTGCGCGGCCCGGTCGATGCCGGTCGCAACGACGGAGACACGGATGACGCCCTCGAGCGCCTCGTCGAAGGTCGCGCCGAGAATGATGTTGGCCTCCGAATCGACCTCCTCGCGGATGCGGGTGGCCGCCTCGTCGACCTCGAACAGCGTCAGGTCGCGTCCGCCAGTGATCGAGATCAGCAGCCCCCTGGCGCCGCGCATGGAGGTCTCGTCGAGCAGCGGGTTGGAGATCGCCGCTTCCGCCGCCTGCATGGCTCGGCCGTCGCCGGACGCCTCGCCCGTGCCCATCATCGCCTTGCCCATCTCGCGCATGACCGAGCGCACGTCGGCAAAGTCGAGGTTGATCAGCCCCTCCTTGACCATCAGGTCGGTGATGCAGGCGACGCCCGAATAGAGCACCTGGTCGGCCATGCCGAAGGCGTCGGCGAAGGTCGTCTTGTCGTTGGCGATGCGGAAGAGGTTCTGGTTGGGGATGACGATCAGGGTGTCGACGTTCTTCTGCAGTTCTTCGATGCCGGTTTCCGCCGTCTTCATCCGGCGGCCGCCCTCGAAATGGAATGGCTTGGTGACCACGCCGACGGTGAGGATGCCCAGTTCGCGCGCCGCCCGCGCCACCACCGGGGCGGCGCCGGTGCCGGTGCCGCCGCCCATGCCGGCGGTGATGAAGGCCATGTGGGTGCCCTGCAGGTGATCGGCGATCTCGTCGATGCATTCCTCGGCCGAGGCGCGGCCGACATCGGGCTGCGAACCGGCGCCGAGCCCCTGCGTCACGTCGACGCCGAGCTGGATGATGCGTTCGGCCCGCGACATCGTCAACGCCTGGGCGTCGGTGTTGGCCACCACGAATTCGACGCCCTGGAGGCCGCCGGCGATCATGTTGTTGACGGCGTTGCCGCCGCCGCCGCCGACGCCAAAGACCGTGATCTTGGGCTTCAGCTCCCTGATGTCGGGCTTCTGCAGCTTGATGGTCATTTCCTCGTCTCCATTTTCAGGTTCGCCGGAAACGCCGCACTAGCCGACCGCGAACCTCTCCTTTTGTGACCCGTTCCACTGCCGGCTCGGGTCATCGCCGCATCACAACGTATCCCTCAGCCATTGCCCCAATCTGGCGAATGTGCCGCCGGTACCTGTCAGCCGCCGCGGCGCGGCCGGGCCACGCGCGGCGAAATTCTCAAGATGTGCCATCTGCGGGTAGATCAAGAGACCCACCGCCGCCGAGAAGGCCGGTCCCTTGGCCGCCTCCGGCAGGCCGGCGACGCCGAGCGGCCGGCCGAGCCGCACGTTGCGCGCCAGGATGCGGCGCGCCAGTTCGCTGAGGCCCGTGAGCTGGCTCGCCCCGCCGGTCAGCACCACCCGCTTGCCGACGGCGCCGGCGAAGCCGGAGCGGTTGAGCCGGTCACGGATGAGCTCCAGTGTCTCCTCGACGCGCGGCCTCACGATGCGGGTGAGCTGGGCGCGGGCGACATGGTTGGGCAGGTCGCGCTCGTCGTCGCCGATCGGCGGCACCGAGATGACGTCGTCGTCGCTGCCGGCGCCGAGCGCCGAGCCGTGCAATATCTTCAGCTTCTCGGCGTCGTCCAGGCGGGTCGACAGGCCGCGCGCGATGTCCAAGGTGACGTGGTGGCCGCCGATCGCCACCGCATCGCAGAACACGAAGCGGCCGTCCATGAACACCGACAGCGTCGTCGTGCCGCCGCCCATGTCGATGCAGGCACAGCCCATCTCGGCCTCGTCGTCGACCAGCGCGGCGAGCCCCGAGGCATAGGGCGCGGCCACCGCCGCCTCGACCGACAGGTGCGCGCGGTTGACGCACAGTTCGATGTTCCTGAGCGGCGAGTTCTCGGCCGTGACCACGTGCATGTCGACGCCGAGCCGGTCGCCGATCATGCCGCGCGGGTCGCGCACCCGGTTCTCGCCGTCGAGCGAGAAGCCGATCGGGATCGAATGGACGACCGAGCGTTCGGGCGCGAGCGCGTGGCGGGCGCCGGCGCGCAGCACGCGGGCGATGTCGGCGTCCTCGACGGCGTGGCCGCCGAGGCTGATGTCGGCGGAGAACGCCTCCGAGATCAGCCTTCCGGCCGACACGCTGACGATCAACGATTCGACGGTGACGCCGGCCATGCGCTCGGCCGCGTCGACGGCAAGCCGGATCGACTGCTCGGCGCCTTCCAGATCGGTGACGACGCCCGACTTGATGCCGCGCGAGCGCTGGTGGGCGAAGCCCAGCACCTCGATCTTGTGGGTGCGGCCGGGCAGCACCCGGCTCTCCTCGCGCGGCTTCAGCCGGGCGATCAGGCAGCACACCTTGGTCGAGCCGATGTCGAGCACCGACACGATGGTCGGCCGCTTGGTCGACGGCGGCCGCATGCGTGGCAGGAAGCCGTCCTGGCACAGCAGGCTCATGTCTTGCCTCCCCGCCGCGACGCCTGCTTGATGCGCTGCTCGATCGTCTCCTTGCGCGCTTCGGCCGCCTCGGGCGACAGCCGCAGGACGGTGCGGTCGGCAAGCCGCAGGTCGATCGATTCGATGGCACGGTCGAACGCCGATTCCTCGCGCACGAGCCGCGCCAGCTCGGCCAGCCCGGCGCTGATCTCGAATTCCGGCAGCAGCACGGTGATGCCGTTGGCAAGCTGCAGGTTCCAGCGCCGGTCGCCGACCCGGACATAGGCCCGCACGGTGCCGGCCAGTTCCGGATGGCGGTCGACCGCGGCGATCAGTTCGGCGCCGTGCGCGGCCGCCCCCTTGCCGACCACCAGCGGCAGCCCCGAATAGCGTTCGTCGAACGGCTCGATCTCGGTGCCGTCGCGGCCGACGACATAGAGCGCCTGGCCGTTCTGCCAGATGGCGAATGGCTCACGCTCGACGATGTTGATGACCAGCCTGTCGGGATAGGCCTTGGCGACCGAGGCGTCGCGCACCCAGGCGAGCCGTTTCAGGTCCTCGCGCGCCTGGGCCACGTCGAAGGCAAACAGCGAACGGTCCGGCCCGAGGTCGATATTGGTCAGCACGTCGATGCGCGAGACGCGGCGGATGCCGTTGATCTCGATGTCGTCGACCCGGATGCCGGCCATAACCGACATGCTGGCCAACAGGTCGTCGGCCTGGCCGCTATTGGCAATGCCCGCCGCCGTGGCGCCGGCCACGACCACCCCCGCCGCCACGGCGACGCGGCGCGGCGACAGCGCCACGCCGTCGCTCAGCAGCCGCAGCAGCATGCGATAGGGCCGGCGCAGCGCGCGCGGCAGCACCAGTCCGCCGGCGACGGCTGCGTCTTGTGCCGGGCTGCGGGCTAGCGATTGCATGAAGCGTCCTCAACCATCCAGGTCAGAAGCTCTTCGAAACTGTGTCCGGCCTGCGCCGCGATCTCGGGCACCAGCGATGTCGGCGTCATGCCCGGCTGCGTGTTGATCTCCAGCCAGACGAGTTGCCCGGTCCCCATCGGACCGTCGTCGAGCCGGAAGTCGGAGCGGCTCACGCCGCGACAGCCGATGGCAAGGTGCGCCTTGAGGCTCAGTGTCTGTATTTTTTGGTAAATATTTGGTTTAAGTTTTGCCGGGCATTCGTGTTTTGATCCGCCCGGGACGTACTTTGCGTCGTAGTCGTAGAAGCCGGACCCGAGCGGCACGATCTCGGTGACGCCGAGCGCGACGTCGCCCATCACCGCGCAGGTGAGTTCCCGCCCCGCCACATACTGCTCGACCATCACCGTGTCGCCGTAGGGCCAGTCGGCCGAATAGAGTTCCTGCGGCGGCTTGGCCATGTCCTCCTTGACGATCAGCACGCCGAAGGACGAGCCCTCGTTGACCGGCTTGACGACATAGGGCGGCGCCATGGCGTGCCGCTCGGCCGCCTCCAGCCGGTGCATGACCCTGGACGGCGCCACCGGCACGCCGGCCGGCCCGACGACACGCTTGGCCTTCTCCTTGTCCATCGCCAGCGCCGAGGCCAGCACGCCCGAATGGGTATAGGGAATCTGCAGATATTCGAGGATGCCCTGGATGGTGCCGTCCTCGCCGAACGGCCCGTGCAGCGCATTGAAGGCGACGTCTGGCTTCAGTTCGGAAAGGACCTGCGAGACGTTGCGGCCGACATCGACGCGGGTGACCCGGTAGCCGGCCCGCTCCAAACCGTCGGCGCAGGGATTGCCGGAGGCGAGCGACACCGGCCGCTCGGAGGAAAACCCCCCCATGAGAACAGCCACATGTTCGAAGCGCCTGACCGCCATGCGCGAACCCTTCCGACTCCTGCCCGCCCGAGCGAATCCGCCCGCCCGCGGGGGAAACACCCCCGCAACCCAATCCCTGTTCCTGCCCTGTTACCGGATACAGCCGGCCGAATGCCGGTTGGCGGACGCGCGCTGGTTGCTTGCTGCTTGTCGGTCCGCCACTGCAGACGCGCCGGCCCGGCTTCAGCCGGGCGGCTCATGCGCCTGATTTGGCACTCTAGCCGAATCGCGGGAATTTCCAAGTCCCTGATTCGCAAAAGAGTCTAGTGATATCGCGCCGCCTTCCAGAAGAACCGCGCCGTCAGCAGCACAGCGGCGAAGGCAAGCCCCGCGGCGAGCCCGAACCACACGCCGACGCCGCCGAGCCCGGCTGGAAACGCCAGCACATAGGCGAGCGGCATGCCGGCCACCCAATAGCTGAACACGGCGATGGTCATCGGCACGCGGGTGTCCTTCAGCCCGCGCAGCAGCCCGGTCGCCACCACCTGGACGCCGTCGACGAGCTGGAAGGTCGCCGCCACCGCCAGCAACCCCACCGCATAGGCGGCGACCTGCGCCGCGTCGGGCTTGGCCGCGTCGAGGAACAGCCAGGTCAGCGGTTCGGGAACCGCCAGGAATGCCGTGGCGCTGAGCGCCATGAACGCGACCGCCAGAATCAGCACCGACACCGCGGCGCGCCGCAGGTCGACATATTCGCCCGCCCCCAGCGCCCGCCCGACCCGGATCGTCGCCGCCGATGACAGGCCCAGCGGGACCATGAAGGCGAGCGAGGCGAGCTGCAGCGCGATGCCGTGCGCGGCCAACGCGACCGGGCCGACCCAGCCGATCAGGATGGAGGCGGCGGCAAACAGCGCCACTTCGGCGATGATGGTGAGCGAGATCGGCCAGCCGAGATGCAGAACCTCGCCGAACACCGGCCAGTCGGCGCGCCAAAGCCGTACATGGATTTCGAAGCGCCGGATGGCCGGCGTCCACATCGCGTACGCCCACAGCAGGGTGAAGGACAGGGTCGAGCTGAGAACCGAGGCGATCGCCGCGCCGCGCAGCCCCAGCGCCGGAGCGCCCCAATTGCCGAAGATCAGCGCATAGTTCGCGAAACCGTTCAGCACCGCCGCCAGCACCGTCGCCACGAGAACCATGCGGGGTCGTTCGATCGCCGAAAGGAATGACCGCAGCGTGAAGGTGAACAGGGCCGGAAACAGCGACCACTGCATGATGCGCAGGTAGTCGGCCGCCTGGGCCGAGAGATGCGGATCCTGCCCCAGCGCGACGAGCAACGCCTCGAAGTTCCACAGCGGCAGCATCATCACCACCGCGTACAGCGCGACGATCCAGAGGCCCATCCGCGTCGCCCGGCGCGCCGAACGCACGTCGCCGGCGCCCTGCGCCTGCGCCACCAGGGGCATGACGGCCAAGGCGAAGCCCGATCCGAGCATCAGCGCCACGAAGAACCCCTGCACCCCGAGCACGCTCGCCGCCAGTTCGCGCGCGCCGAGCCAGCCGATCATCACCGTGTCGGTGGTTGCGATGGCGATCTGGGCGATCTGGGCGCCGATCAGCGGCAGGCCGAGCTTCAGCGTCGCGGCGACATGGCCACGCCACGGCAAACGTTCCTGCGATGCGAGGGCGGCGGTCGCCATCGCCTGCTCCAACGGGTTCGGTTTTCGGCAGTCGCCGGCCCCATCCTCTCGCGCCGGCAGCCCGGCCTTTTAGGCGCCGACCGCCCACATGGCAAGCCGCGGTTTCACGGATGGGCGCCCGCTTGACATGCGTTCCACATGCGATCATGTTACCCGCATGTCAGTAATGATCCAGATTCGCAACGTCCCCGAAAATATCCACCGGCTGCTGAAGTCGCGAGCGGCGCTCGCCGGAATGTCGCTGTCCGATTTCCTGCTCTGGGAAATATCTCAGATAGCCGCCCGGCCGACCTTGGAAGAAATGCGCCAACGCCTCTCGCTGCGCTCGCCGGTCGAACCTCGCCTATCGCCAGCCGAAGCGATCCGCCAGGAACGCGACGCACGATGACACGGGCATGCTGGTCCTCGACGCGTCGGTACTGGTCGAACTTCTCTTGCGCACCCGGGCGGCAGGGCAATTAGAGCGGCGCCTGTTCCTGACCCCTTCCACGCTGCACGGTCCCCATCTCGTCGATCTGGAGGTGGCGCAGACCATTCGCCGCTACGCCCTTGCCGGCGAGCTCGACGCCGAACGCGGCCGACTGGCTCTTGCCGATCTGGCAGATTTCCCGATGCGTCGCCACGCGCACGAGCTTCTGCTCGAACGTATCTGGCAATTGCGGAACAACCTGACTGCCTATGACGCGGTGTATGTCGCGTTGGCCGAGGCGCTGGACGCCATCCTGCTGACGCGCGACGTCCGCATCGCGTCCGCCGCAGGCCACCGCGCCCGAATCGAGCTTGTCTAGGCCGGGTCCGGAACGGCCGGAGCGAATGCCGCCACTTCCCCGCCCGGCAGAAACCGTCCGATGCGCTTGATCTCCCATTCGAGCTCGATGCCGGAATGCGCCAGCACCCTGGCGCGCACGGTCTCGCCCAGCGTTTCGAGGTCGTGGGCCGTGGCGTTTTCGGCGTTGATGAGAAAGTTGCAGTGCATCGGGCTCACCTGGGCGCCGCCGACCCTGGCGCCGCGCATGCCGGCCGCGTCGATCAGCCTCCAGGCCGAGGTTCCCGGCGGGTTCTTGAAGGTCGAGCCGCCGGTCTTCTCGCGTACCGGCTGCGCCGTTTCGCGGTGGTGCTGCACGGCGTCCATCGCCGCGCGGATGGCGGCCGCCTCGGCCTTTACCCCCTCGAACAGGCCGGCGGTGAAGACCAGGCCCTCCGGCGCGCCGCTGTGGCGGTAGCGGTAACCCATCTCGGCATGCGCCAAGGTGAGCCGGCGCCCGCGCCGGTCGACCGCCTCGACCTCGACGACGCGGCTGGTCGTTTCCGTGCCGTTGGCGCCGGCGTTCATGCGCAGCGCCCCGCCGACCGTGCCGGGAATGCCATGATAGAATTCCAGCCCGCCGATGCCGCATTCGAGCGCGAAGGCGGCAAGCCGCTTGTCGGGCACGGCGGCGCCGGCGCGGATGCGCGTCCCGCCGACCTTTTCGAGCTGGCCGAACCCTCTCGCGGACAGGCGGATCACGACGCCCTCGACGCCACCGTCGCGAACCAGCAGGTTGGAGCCGACACCGATGACGGTGACGGGTACATCGGCCGGCAACGCCGCCAGGAACGCGGCGAGGTCGTCGACATCGGCCGGCTGGAACAGCAGGTCGGCGGGCCCGCCGACGCGGAACCAGGTGTAGGGCGCCAGCGGCGCGTCGGCCGTCAGCCTGCCGCGAACGCCGCTGAGCCGCGGCTTCAGATGTTCGAGCAGTTCGGCACCACCGGTCATGTCTTGACTACGTCCATCCGCCGCCCCTCATCCGCCCTTCGGGCACCTTCTCCCCGCAGGCGGGGAGAAGGGGTGAACGGCACAGCCCTCTGCTCCCCTCTCCCAGCGGGCGGACGGCGGCCTCCGCGTCCCCGCGCCCCGCTCGCGGGGAGAGGGTGGCCAGCGAAGCAGGCCGGGTGAGGGGCCGGCGCCCCTCATCCCCTGGTCTCAATGGCGGCCAGTTCGCCGGGCAGGGCATAGGCCCACTGCGTGACGGTGCCGGCGCCGAGGAAGACGACGAAATCGCCCGGCCGCGCCTCCTTGGCGATGATCGGCGCGATCTCGGCCGGTCCCGACACATAGGTGGCGTGGCGGTGGCCGGCTGCCTTGATGCCGGCGACCAGCGCCTGCGCGTCGATCCCCTCGATCGGCGCCTCGCCGGCCGGATAGACCGGCGCCACCAGCACCAAGTCGGCGTCGTTGAAGCAGGTGCAGAAATCATCGAACAGGTCGCGCAGGCGGGTGAAGCGGTGCGGCTGCTTGACGGCGATCACCCGGCCGGCCGCCGCCTCGCGCGCCGCCTTCAGCACGGCGCGGATCTCGACCGGGTGGTGGCCGTAATCGTCGAAGATGTCGACGCCGCCCCAGGTCCCCGTGCGCGTGAAGCGCCGCTTAACTCCGCCGAAGGAGGCGAGCCCCTTGCGGATTGCCTCCTCGGCGATCCCCAGCTCGTGCGCCACCGCGATCGCCGCCGTCGCGTTCGAGACGTTGTGGGCGCCGGGCATCGGCAGCATGAGGCCGTCGATGCGCGTGGTCGCGCCGCTCTTGCGGTCGCGGATTTCGACGCTGAAGCGGTTCTTCGAGCCGTCGGCGGCAAGGTCGAGAAAGCGCACGTCGGCCTGCGGGTTGGCGCCATAGGTGACGACGCGCCGGTCGGTGATGCGTCGCGCCAGCGCCTGCACCTCCGTGTGATCGAGGCACAGCACGCCGAAACCGTAGAAAGGCACGTTCTCCACGAAGCTCGTAAAGGCCTCGCGCACCTTGTCGAACGAGCCGTAATGATCGAGGTGCTCGGGATCGATATTGGTTACGACGGCGATGTCGGCCGGCAGCTTCAGGAAGGTGCCGTCCGATTCGTCGGCCTCGACCACCATCCAGTCGCCGGCCCCCATGCGCGCATTGGTGCCGTAGGCGTTGATGATGCCACCATTGATGACGGTCGGGTCGAGCCCGCCTGCGTCGAGCAGCGCGGCTACCATCGAGGTGGTGGTCGTCTTGCCGTGCGTGCCGCCGATGGCGATGGCCTGGCGGAAGCGCATCAGCTCGGCCAGCATCTCGGCCCGGCGCACGATCGGCAGGTGGCGCTCGCGCGCCTCGATGCGCTCGGGATTGTCGCTCTTGATGGCGCTGGAGGCGACGACCACCTCCGCCTCGCCGAGGTTCTCGGCGCGGTGGCCGATGAACACCTCGATGCCCCTGGCGCGCAGCCGGGCAACATTGGCGTTCTCGGCCTGGTCCGATCCCTGCACGCGGTAGCCGAGATTGTGCAGCACTTCGGCGATGCCGCTCATGCCGATGCCGCCGATCCCGACGAAATGCACGAGACCGATCGATTCAGGCATCTTCATCGCTGCTTCCCTTGAAGTCCCTGGCGCTGCCGCCGGCGGCGACATGTTCGACGCAATCGGCGAGCCGCGCCGCCGCGTCCGGTCTGCCGGTCTTTTTTGCCTTTTCGGCGGCGAGCGCAAGGGCGGCCGGGCCGCCGATAGCCGTCGTCAGCATCTCGGCCAGCCGCTCCGGCGTCAGCGACGGCTGCAGTTCGATGCGCGCGCCGCCGGCCTGCTCGAGCGCGCGCGCATTCATCACCTGGTCATGGTCGAGGGCATGCGGATAGGGCACCAGGATCGCCGGCCGGCCGATCACCGACAGTTCGGCCACGGTGGAGGCGCCGGCACGGCTGATGACAAAATGGGCCGCCGCAATGCGTGCCGCCATGTCGGCGAAGAACGGCGCCACCTCGGCCTCGACGCCGATCCCGCCATAGGCGGCCTTGACCGCGGCGGCGTCCTCGGGCCGCGCCTGCTGGACGACCCGCACCAGCGGGCGCATCGCCGCCGACAGGCGGGCGACGGCGGGCGGCACCGCTTCGGCGAAGAAGCGCGCCCCCTGGCTGCCGCCGAAGACGAGCAGGTTGAACGGCTCGTCGCCGCGCCGCCGCGGATAGGGCATCTTCGCCGCCTCCAGCATGGCCGGGCGTACCGGATTGCCGGTGACGACGGCGTTGCGGGCGCCGGTTGCCTCGAAGCCCATCGCCACCAGCCGCACCCAGCGCGCCAGCAGCCGGTTGGCCCGGCCCATCACCGCGTTGGCGTCGTGGATCAGCGTCGGCACGCGGCGGTGGACGGCGGCGAGCAGCGGCGGCACGGTCGGATAGCCGCCGAAGCCCGCCACCGCTGCCGGCCGCAGCCGGCCGAGCAGGCCGTGCGCCTCGAAATAGCCCGCCCCCAGCGCCATCAGCGCCCCGGCGGCGGCAATCGGACTGCCCGTCGGGCTCGCCGCCCGCACGATGTGAATCCGCTCGGCCGGGAAATCGCCGGCATAGCGCTCGGCGCGCTGGTCGGTGGCGAGATGGACGGCGTGGCCGCGCGCCGCCAGTTCGTGCGCCAGCGCCTCCGCCGGGAACAGATGGCCGCCGGTACCGCCGGCCGCCAGCAATATCGTCCGGCCGGCCAACCCTCAGTTCCCCGGCGTGTAGGCGCGCATGGTGAAGCCGTAGGGCAGGTTGCCGCGCGCTTCGGGCCGGCGCCGGGTCAGCGCCATGACGAAGCCCATGGTGACCGCCATCGAGATCAGCGAGGAGCCGCCATAGGAGATGAACGGCAACGTCATGCCCTTGGCCGGCATCAGCTGCAGGTTGACCATCATGTTGATCATCGACTGGATGGCGAACAAGGACACCAGCCCGCAGATCGCCAGGCGCACATAGGCGTCGCGCTCGCGCAGCGCGTGGCTGAGGCCGCGCAGCACGATGAAGGCGAACAGCGCCACCAGGAGCAGGCAGGCGATAATGCCGAACTCCTCGGCCGCCACCGCCAGCGGGAAGTCGGCGTGGCTGTCGGGGATGATGCGCTTGACCGTGCCTTCGCCCGGCCCCTGCCCGAGCCAGCCGCCCGAGATGATCGCCTCGCGCCCGGCCTCGACCTGGAAGTTGTCGCCGTCGCCGGTGAGGAAGCGGTCGATGCGCCCGGCGACATGGGGAAAGAACGAATAGGCGGTGAGGAGGCCGCCAAGCGCCAGGCCGCCGAGGCCGGCGATCCACAGCCACGACATGCCGGCCAGGAAGAACAGCACCCCCCACACGACGGCGATGAGCGCCGTCTGGCCGATGTCGGGCTCGGCCAGCAGCAGCGCCGCGACGATGCCGAACAGGATGATGGCAAACAGGTTGCCCGGAATGTCGGGCCGGCGCGAATTCTCGGCAAACAGCCAGGCGGTGACGACGACGAAGGCCGGCTTGACGAATTCGGACGGCTGCAGCGAGAAGCCGCCGAGCGCGATCCAGCGCCGCGAACCCTTGACCTCGGCGCCGATGAACAGCGTCGCGATGAGCAGCACCACCGAGATCGCGAACAGGACGATCGCCGCGCGCCTGACCTGGCGTGGGCTCAGCGCCGAGGCGGCGACGAACACCACCATTGCCGGCAGCAGGAATACGGCGTGGCGCTTGACGAAATGATAGGTGTCGACGCCGATGCGCTCGGCCACCGCGGGGCTGGCGGCGAAGGACAGCAGGAAGCCGCACAGCATCAGGAACAGCACCGAGGCAAGCAGGAGGCGATCGATGGTCCGCCACCATTCGGCCAGGCTCGATCGGTCAGCGCGGCTTACCATGACTGCCTCCTGTTTGCGCGGCCCTCGTCACGAAGCCTCCCGCATCGGCGCCACGCCCTTGAGCGCCAGCACGGCGGCACGGAAGGCCTCGCCCCGCTTTTCGAAATTGGCGAACTGGTCGAAGCTGGCGCAGGCCGGCGACAGCAGCACGACCGGCTCCGGCGCCGGATCGAGCGCCGCGTCGCGCGCCGCATGCGCGGCCGCCGCCTCGACCGTGCCGGAAATCTCGTAGGCCACGCGGTCGCCGAGCGTCGCGGCGAATTGCGGCGCCGCCTCGCCGACCAGGTAGGCCTTGGCGATGCGCGGGAAGAAGCGGGCGAGCGGAGCGATGCCGCCTTCCTTGGCCAGCCCGCCGGCGATCCAGTAGATGCGCGGAAAGCTCGCCAGCGCCATCGCCGCCGCGTCGGCATTGGTCGCCTTGGAATCGTTGACGAACAGGACATGGCCGGCGCGGCCGACCTGCTCCATGCGGTGGGCCAATCCCGGGAAGCTGGCAAAGCCCGAGCGGATTTCGGCCGGCGTCAACCCGACCGCCTCGCAGGCGGCGAGCGCGGCGGCCGCGTTCTGGGCGTTGTGGCGGCCACGCAGCGCCGGCGCGTCGGCGAGGTCGGCGACCGTCTCGACCACCCGGCCGCGCGCCCACACCAGGTGCCGGCCGTCGAGCCAGACCCCCTCGTCGAGCTTGCCAGTGGTCGAGATCCTGACCACCTTGCGCCCCTTGGCCGCGAGGAAGGCGGCGATCGAGGCGGTGTAGTCGTCGTCCATGCCGATCACCGCCGTCCGGCTCGCCGCCACCAGCCGCTCCTTGATCGCCGCATAGGCGGCCATGGTGCCGTGCCGGTCGAGGTGGTCGGGCGTCAGGTTGAGCAGGATGCCGACCGTCGGATCGAGGCTGGGCGCCAGGTCGATCTGGTAGGAGGAGCATTCGACGACGTGGAAACGCACCGGCGCCGGCGGCTCCAGCGATAATACCGCCGTGCCGATATTGCCGCCCATCTGGGCGTCGCGGCCGGCATGTCTGAGGACATGGGCGATCAGCGCCGTCGTCGTCGACTTGCCGTTGGTGCCGGTGATGGCGATGAACGGGCTGCCGGCCGCCCGCGCCCGGCGCTCGCGGCAGAACAGCTCGATGTCGCCGATGACCGGCACGCCCGCCGCCCGTGCCAGCTCGACGCTCCAGTGCGGCCGCGGATGGGTGAGCGGCACGCCCGGCGCCAGCACCAGCGCGAGATAGCCGGCCAGCCCCCCAGTCCTGAAATCGCCGACGGGCACGCCTTGCGCGCGCGCGGCCTCGACCCGGTCCGGATTGTCGTCGAAGGCGGTGATCTCGGCGCCGCCGGCGATCAGCGCGCGCGCCGTCGCCAGGCCGGACCCGCCGAGCCCGAACAGCGCCACCCGCCTGCCTCTTTCGGTCGTGACCGGGATCAAGTCCTTCCTACCTCAGCTTCAGCGTCGACAGGCCGATCAGCGCCAGCATGACCGAGATGATCCAGAAGCGGATGACGACCTGGCTCTCGGTCCAGCCGATCTTCTCGTAGTGGTGGTGGATCGGCGCCATCTTGAACACGCGCTTGCCGGTCATCTTGAACGAGGCGACCTGGATGATGACCGACAGCGCCTCCATGACGAACAGGCCGCCGATGATGGCCAGCACGATCTCGTGCTTCGTCGCCACCGCCGTCGTGCCCAGCATGCCGCCGAGCGCCAGCGAGCCGGTGTCGCCCATGAAGATCGCCGCCGGCGGCGCGTTGAACCACAGGAAGCCGAGGCCGGCGCCGATCACCGCGCCGCAGATGACGGCGAGCTCGCCGGTGCCGGGCACGAAGTGGATCTGCAGGTAGTCGGCGAAGATGGCGTTGCCCGACAGATAGGCGATTACGCCGAACGAGCCGGCGGCGATCATCACCGGCACGATCGCCAGGCCGTCCAGGCCGTCGGTGAGGTTGACCGCGTTGCCAGCGCCGACGATGACCAGCGCGCCGAACACGATGAAGAACCAGCCGAGATTGACCAGCAGGTCCTTGAAGAAGGGGAAGGCGAGCGAAGAGGTGAATGGCGCCTCGCCGGCGTTGACGATGACGACGCAGGCAAGCCCGGCGATCACGAACTCGATCGCCAGCCGGGCCCGCCCCGGCAGGCCGCCATGCGTCGCCTTGGTCACCTTGAGGTAGTCGTCGTAGAAGCCGATGGCGCCGAAGCTGAGCGTGACCAGCAGCACGACCCAGACATAGGTGCTGGTCAGGTTGCCCCAGATCAGGGTCGAGGCGACGACGCCCGACAGGATCATCAGCCCGCCCATGGTCGGCGTGCCGGCCTTGGCGAAATGGCTCTCCGGCCCGTCGGCGCGGATCGGCTGGCCCTTGCCCTGGCGCACCTTGAGCGAGGCGATGATCACCGGCCCGAACAGGAAGACGAAGAAGGCCGTGGTGATCAGCGCCCCGCCGGTGCGGAAGGTGATGTAGCGGAACACGTTGAAGATCGGCAATTGGCCGGTCAGTTCCTGCGAGAGATAAAACAGCATGGTTCCTACCCGACCGCTTTCCCGACCGCGGGATATGTCTTCAGCAGGCTCTCGACGAGCGCCGTGAACCGGCTGCCGAGCGAGGCCTTGACCATGACGACGTCGCCCTCGCGCAGGCTCGCCGCCAGCGGCCGCTCCAGTTCGGCCGCCGAGGCGGCATGGCCGGCCAGCAGCGACGGGTGAAGGATCCTGGCGAGTTCGCCCATCTTCTCGCCGGCCAGGAACACCCGGTCGATGCCGGCCGTCTCGATCGGCTTCTTCAGCGCCCGGTGCAGCCGGTTCGACGAGCGGCCCAGTTCGAGCATGTCGCCGAGGACGGCAATGCGCCGGCCCCTGCCCGCCACCGGCGTGGCGGCCAGAACGGCGAGCGCGGCCGCCATCGAGGCCGGATTGGCGTTGTAGCTTTCGTCGATCAGCACCGCCTCGCCGCCGTCGATGCGCAGGCGGTGGCGCTCTCCCCGCCCCTTTTCCGGGCGGACGCCGGCAAGCGCCAGAGCGCATTTGGCGAGGTCGGCGCCGAGCGTCGCCGCCGCGCCGAGGACGGCGAGCGAATTGGCGACGAAATGGGTGCCCGGCGCGCCGATGCGGTAGGTGACCGGCTGGCCGGCGATCGAAGCCTCGACGACCGAGCCCTCGGCAAGCAGCTCCGCCGACTGCAGCCGGAAGTCGGCGCCCTTGCGCGCGCCGAAGGAGCGCAGGTTCTTGACCTTGGCCCTGGCCGCCAGTTCGCCGAGCAGCCGGAAGCGCCGGTCGTCGCGGTTGATGATCGCGGTGCCGCCGCGTTCCAGCCCGGCGAAGATCTCGGCCTTGGCGCGGGCGATATCGTCGACGCTGCGGAAGGCGCCCAGATGCGCCGGAGCGACCGCGGTGATGATCGCCACGTGCGGGCGCACCAGCCTGGCGAGCGGGGTGATTTCGCCGGCATGGTTCATGCCGATCTCGAAGACGCCATATTCGGCCGACTGCGGCATGCGCGCCAGGCTGAGCGGCACGCCCCAGTGATTGTTGTGCGAGGCGGCCGAGGCATGGACCTTTCCGCAGGCGGCGAGCGCGGCGCGCAGCATCTCCTTGGTCGAGGTCTTGCCGACGCTGCCGGTGACCGCCACGATCCGGGCCTGGCTGCGCTGGCGCGCGAGCCGGGCGAGGTTCTCCAGCGCCCCGAGCACGTTGGTGACGACCAGCAGCGGCAATTGCAGATTGCCGAACATCACCAGTTTTTCCTCGCTGACCACCGCCAGCGCCGCCCCGGCGTGCATCGCCTTGGTGACGAAGTCGTGGCCGTCGAAGCGCTCTCCCCTTATGGCGAAGAAGGCTTCGCCGCGACCGATCGTGCGGGTGTCGATCGAGATACCGGTCACCCCCTGCGGCAGCCGGCCGACCGGCCGGGCGTGCATGGCCTGGACCATCTCCTCCGACGTCCACAGCAGGTTCATGCCGTTGCCGCCCTCCCCGCCCCCTCGGCGCCGCCGAGCGCCTGGCGGACGACCGCGTGATCGGAGAAGGGCAAAACCCTGTCGCCGATGATCTGGCCTTCTTCATGGCCCTTTCCGGCGACAACAAGGCAGTCGCCCTCGCCCAGCATGGCTACCGCCCGCTCGATCGCCTGGCGCCGGTCGGCGATCTCGATGGCGCCGGGAGCCGCCGCCATGATCGCCGCGCGGATCGCCGCCGGCTGCTCGGAGCGCGGATTGTCGTCGGTGACGATGACGGTATCGGCGAGCCGGCTCGCCACCTCGCCCATGATCGGCCGCTTGCCGGGGTCGCGGTCGCCGCCGCAGCCGAACACGATGATGAGGCGCCCGGAGGTGAACGGCCTGAGCGAGCGCAGCACGTTCTCCATGGCCTCGGGCTTGTGGGCGTAGTCGACATAGACCGGCGCACCGGCGGGCGTCGTGCCCACCAGTTCGAGCCGACCGGCGGCGCCCCTGAGGCGTTCAAGCGCACCAAAGGCGGCCGCCGGCTCCGTCCCGGTGGCGATTGCGAGCCCGGCTGCGACCAGCCCGTTGGCGATCTGGAAATCGCCGGCCAGCGGAAACTCGATGCGGTGGAGGTCGGCGCCCATCTGCACCTCGGCGACCTGGCGGAAGCGCTCGTGCTCGACCCGCTTGAGGCAGATGAACTGGCCGCCGCGCCCGACCGTCCTCACCGCGCAGCCGGCCTGGCGCGCCGCCGCGATCGCCTTCTGCGACCAGGCGTCGTCGGCGAAGATCACGGCCGGCTTGCCGCCGCCGAGGAGGTCGCGGAACAGCCGCATCTTGGCCTCGAAATAGGCCTCGACCGTCGGATGATAGTCCATGTGGTCGCGGCCGAGATTGGTGAAGGCGCCGGCGGCGAGGCGCACGCCGTCGAGCCGATGCTGGTCGAGCCCGTGCGAGGAGGCTTCCATCGCGGCATGGGTGACGCCGGCTCCGGCCAGTTCGTCGAGCAGTCGATGCAGCTCGATCGGGTCGGGCGTGGTCAGGTTGGCGTAGCGGCTGGTGCCGGGCGCGACCACGCCGGTGGTGCCGATGCTGGCGGCCGCCCGGCCGCCGCGCTCCCAGATCTGGCGGGTGAAGGCGGCGACCGAGGTCTTGCCGGCGGTGCCGGTCACCGCCACCATGGTCTCCGGCTGGCGCGGATGGAAGCGGGCGGCCATGCGGGCCAGCGCCGCGCGCGGCTCGGCCGCCTCGATCACCGGGACCGCCAGCCCGGGCGCCACCCTGCCCGGCGCCGCCAGCACGGCCGCCGCACCCTTGTCGATCGCCTGGGCAACGAAGGCGGCGCCATCGGCCCGCGAACCGGCCAGGGCGGCGAACAGGAAGCCCGGCCGCACCGAGCGCGAATCGGCACAGATGCCGGTGATCGCGATGCGCGCGGTCGCCGCGTCCAGACTGAATTCCCGGCCCGCCAGTTCGCCCAGCTTCATCGGCTGACTGTCTCCGCCTCGCCGAATCATCGCCCGGCGCGCCTTCCTTGGTACCGCCTGGGGCGCATTCCCACAACTTGGAGGCGCCTCGTCCCGACCCGTCCCTGGCGTCAAGACGCAACGAATACGGCGAATCTGAGGGCTAGCGCGACACCAGCACCGCCGCCTCCGGCACGCCGAACACGGGCAGCACGCCCAGCACCGGCGCCGAGCGGCGGATGATGTTGGCGACCATCGGCGCCGCATTGAGCCCGGCGGTGGCGCCGCCGACGCCTTTTTCCGGCTTCGGCTCGTCGATGATGACCAGCACGACATATTGCGGGTCGTCGACCGGGAAGGCGGCCAGGAACGCATTGAAGCGCTTGTCGGAGGAATAGCGGCCGTTGACCACTTTCTCGGCCGTGCCGGTCTTGCCGCCGACGCGATAGCCCTCGACTTCGGCCCGCCGGCCGCTGCCCTTCTCGACATTGAGACGCATCAGGTAGCGCAGCTGTTCGCTCGTTTCCGGCCGCAGCACCTGGACGGCGATGGCGTCGGCCTGCTCGCGCGAGCGGGGAAACAGGGTGGGCTGGATCAGCCGGCCGCCATTGACCAGCACCGCCGTCGCCATGGCCGTCTGCAGCGGGGTGGTGGTGACGCCATGCCCGTAGGCCACGGTCACCGAGGTGATCTTCTTCCATTCGGCCGGCTCGACCGGGGCGGCTACCTCGGGCAGTTCGAAATCCATGCGATCGAGCAGGCCGATGCGGTGGAGGAAGTCGCGGTGACCGTCGATGCCGACCCGGTCGGCAATCGCCGCCGCGCCGATATTCGACGAATAGATGAACACCTCGGGCACGTCGAGCGCGCGTTTCTTTCCGCGGAAGTCGTTGATGGTGAAGCCGCCGATACGCAGCGGCCGCGACGCGTCGAACCGGTCGGTGATATCGACCTTGCCGCTGTCGAGCCCCATCGCGATGGTGAACGCCTTGAAGGTCGAGCCCATCTCGAACAGGCCGGCCGACATCCGGTTGAGCCGGTCCTTTTTCAGCGCGTCGACCGGCCGGTTGGGATCATAGTCGGGCAGCGAGGCCATGGCGACGATCTCGCCGGTATGGACGTTGAGCACGACGGCGCCGGCGGCGATGGCCGCATAGCGCTCCATGCCCTTCTCCAGCTCGTCGCGGACGAAATGCTGGACACGGGCGTCGATCGACAGCCGGATCGGCTCCAGCGCCTGGTGCAGGGTGAAGCCGGCGCTGCGCAGGTCGCGCAGGCCGCGGTCGTCGATGTACTTTTCCAGTCCGGCGATGCCGACATTGTCGATGTTGACGTGGCCGACGATGTGGGCGGCGAGGCTGCCCTTGGGATAGAACCGCCGCGTCTCGGAGCGGAAGCCGATGCCGGGGATGCCGAACGCCAGGATCCTCGCCTGCTGCGACGGGGTGAGCTCGCGCTTGAGCCAGACGAAGCCGGCATTGGAGGTCAGCCGCCGGTAGGACTCCTCGATGTCGAGGTCGGGCAGCACGCGGGCCAGCATTTCGACCGCCTCGTCGGCATCGACGATGCGGCGCGGCTCGGCATAGAGCGAGGCGGTGTTGATGTCGGTGGCGAGCGTGACCCCGTTGCGGTCGACAAGGTCGGGACGGCGCGCCGAGGTGGTGTGATCGGCCAGCATCCGTGTTGCCGATCCGCTCGGCTCCAGTACCCCGAAATAGCTCAGCCGCAGCCCGATCAGGCCGTAGACGAGACCGACCATGACCATGGCCAGCACGATGCGCGAGCGCAGCTGGTGGGCGGCGATCTTGCGCGCGCCTTCAAGGCGCAGATGGCTCGCCAGGAAGGTCTCCTCGGCCGGCTCGACTTGCGCCGCCTGGGGGCTGGCGACGGTGCTCATTCCAGCACCCCCGAGGTGACGTCGTCCTCAAGCCCGGTTTCCGCGGCCGGGTCTGCCGGCGGCGGTGCCACCGATCCGGTCACCGTGGCCGCGTCGGCGGCCGGTGCCTCGGCCGAGCGCTCCTGCGGCGCCTCGCCGGCCGGCAGCGCCGCCCGCGCCGGGACTTCGCCCCAGCCCGCCACCTGCTCAGGCCTCGCCGGCTCGAGCCGGAGGTCGTCGCGGTAGCGCGCCGCCAGCCTTTCCAGACGGTCGGGGCTGGTCAGCAGGCTCCAGTCGGCCTTGAGGATTTCGATCGCCTCGCGCTCGATCTGCAGGCGCCGTTCAAGCCGGGTCAGTTCCTGCAGGGCGACCTCCGAATCGTACTTGACCTTGAACGTCCAGGTGGCGCCGGCGATGAGCGCGACGATCATGGCGATATCAAGCGTGCGCAGCATGACCGCCCCCGTCAAAGCGCGACAGCGGCGCCAGCGCCGGCAATGGCGCGAACGACCGCTCGGCGCGTGCCGGCGCCGCCGTGCGCCGCCCCCAGCGCATTTTGGCCGAGCGGGCGCGCGGATTGGCCGCCGCCTCGGCCTCGCCGACGGCGGCCATGCCGCGCCCGGCAAGGGTGAAGGTCGGCGCGCTCGCCTGGGCCTGCGGCCGATGGCGCGAGCCGGCTGGTGCCTTGGCGCGGTCGGCGAAGAAGCGCTTGACCATGCGGTCCTCCAGCGAGTGGAAGGTGACGACGATCAGGCGCCCGCGCTCCTTGAGCACGATTTCGGCGGCGACCAGCGCGTCGGCCAGCTCGTCGAGTTCGCGGTTGACGTAGATTCTGAGCGCCTGGAAGGTTCGCGTCGCCGGGTGGATGCGCTCGCCGGGCCGCCGGCCTATGGTCGCCTCGACCAGCCCGGCAAGGTCAAGCGTGCGCTCGAACGGCCGCTCGGCGGCGCGCGCGGCGATGGCGCGGGCGAGCCGCGCGGCATGGCGTTCCTCGCCGAGCAGGCCGATGATGCGGGTCAGTTCCCTTGCGTCGGCGCGATTGACCACGTCGGCGGCGCTGGGGCCGGCATCCTCGCCACCTTGTTCCATGCGCATGTCGAGCGGCCCGTCCTTCTGGAACGAGAAGCCGCGCTCGGCGGCGTCGATCTGCATGGAGGAGACGCCGATGTCGAGCACGACGCCGTCGACGGCATCGTGGCCATTGGCCCGCGCGATCGCGTCGAGCCGGCCGAAGCGGCCCTCGACCAGCGTCAGCCGCGGAGCGTGCGCCGCCGCGAGCGCGCCGCCGGCGGCGACCGCCGCCGGGTCGCGGTCGATGGCGATGACGGTCGCTCCCGCCGCCAGGATGGCCCGCGTGTAGCCGCCGGCGCCGAAGGTGCCGTCGATGATGACGCTTCCGGAGGCCGGCGCGAGCGCGGCCATCACCTCGTCGACCATGACCGGCTGATGGCGGGCCGGTCCGCCGGCAGCGTCTTCGCGAGAAGTTTCGCCGCGACCCGTCATCAGGCGTGCTCATTGCCGGCGGCCGCCGGCGCTCCGGAAGCGGAACCGAGTTGCCGCCGCATCTGGCGGACCCTGTCGCGCGTAGCCTGACGGTACGCCTCGTACTGGCCCGGTTCCCAAAGCCAGAAGGAAATGCCGCGCCCCTCGAACAGCACGCGGTCGGCGATGCCGGTCTGCTCGCGGATGCGGTCGTTGAGCTGGATACGGCCCTCGCCGTCGAGTTTGAGTTCGAGCGCGTCGCCGAGGATATAGAACGACCACGCCTCGTATTCGGGCGAGAACGGATCAAGCCGCTCCAGCCGCCTTTCGTAGAAGGAGAGCATCGCCTCGCCGCCCGCCTCGACCACCGGGTGGTCGACCGACATCAGCGCGTGCAGGACATTCTGGTGTTTGAGGACGGCGCGAAAGGCAGCCGGAACCGAGACTCGCCCCTTCCTGTCGACATTGTTGATCGTGTTCGAGGCGAAACGATCCATCTTCCCCAACTTGACCCACTCGGGGGCACCCCGCCCGGGCCCGCCGCCACCGCATTGCGCCGAGCCTCGACGAGGCTTGGGATATCATGGGAAAATTTGGGGGTCAATGGGATGAACCGCCACACCAACCGTTGCGTCTCTTCGCCCGCGCCTGCGCCTAGCGGGCATCCGCCGCCGCCCGCGGGCGGGCGGGCACTGCGTCCGGCCGGCCCCGTCAACCATATGGCCAACCGGAGGTGGACTCGGCCGCCGGCTTCTCGCAGAATGGCGGCCGGGATGGGTGAGGCGATGTCGACAATGTCCTCAGCCTGGCTGCGCCGGCTGGCGCTCGCGGGTCTGCTGCTCGCGGCGGCGCTCATGTTGGCGCCGGCGCAGGCCGTCGCGCGGCCGAGCCACGTCGCGCTCGTCATCGGCAATTCGAACTACGATGCGGCCGGCTTGCTGCCCAATCCGGTCAACGACGCCGAGGACATGTCGGTGGCGCTGACCGAGATCGGCTACGACGTGACGACCGTCTTCGACGCCGACTACGAGGCGATGCGCACCGCCCTCGCCCGCTTCGCCGGCAAGGCGCGCGGCGCCGAGATCGCGATCGTCTATTTCGCCGGCCATGGCATCGAGATCGACAAGCACAACTACCTGATCCCCACCGACGCCGTCCTCAACGCCGACACCGACGTGCCGCTCCTGACCATCCCGCTCGACCTGATGCTGACGGCAGTGGCCGGCGCGAGCCGGCTGCGCGTTGTCCTGCTCGATGCCTGCCGCAACAACCCGTTCCTGCAGCGCATGCGCTCGGCCGGGACGGCGCGGCGCTCGGTTCTGGGCCGCGGCCTCGCCGCAGTCGAGACCGAGACCGGCACGCTGGTCAGCTTCGCGGCCAAGGAGGGCACCACCGCCAGCGACGGCGAGGGCCGCAACAGCCCCTATACCAAGTCGCTGCTGAGTTTCGTCCGCCAGCCCGGGCTCGACGCCGGCCGCATGTTCCGCAAGGTGCGCGACATGGTCCTCAAGGAGACCGGCAACCAGCAGGAGCCGTTCGTCTCCAGTTCGCTGCCTGGCGACGACGTCTACCTGCACCCGGCCAGCCCCGCGCCGGCCGATGAGACCGCCCAGGGCCCGACCGCAGCTCCCGCGGTGCCGCCGGTCGACGACGAGGCTCGCCTGGCCTGGGACGCGATCAAGAATTCGACCGATGCGGGCGACTACCAGACCTACCTGAACCACTACGGCGACAGCGTCTACGCCAAGTTCGCCCGCGACCGCATGGCCCGGCTTTCGTCGAGACCCGTGGAGCCCCCGCCGGCCGAGGGTGGAGCCGCCGAGACCGTGCGCGTCGATCCCAACGTGTTCAGCCCGCCGCAGGAGCGCTGGTATCTGGCCACCTATGACAATCTCGATCTGTTTGGCGGCGACCTGCACGAGCGCGGCCTGCCGGCCGCCACCATCGGCGATTGCGCCGACCAGTGCGGCAACAATCTGGCCTGCCGCGCCTTCACCTACAATGCGAGCGCGCGGCGCTGCTTCCTCAAGAGCGGCTTCCAGTTCGCCCAGGTGTTCCAGGGCGCGGTGACCGGCTTCTTCTTCCGCAGCACCCAGCCCGGCAACGCCCCCGCCTTCGAAGCCGACTGGGAGGTGTTCGACCGCGGCGACATCACCGGCATCGACCTCGGCGACAGCCGCGCCGGCTCGTTCGATGCCTGCCGGCTGTCATGCGACCGCTCGAGCGGCTGCAACGGCTTCGCCTATGTCTACTTCACCCGCGCCAAGCAGTGCTGGCTGAAGACCGGCGACGTGTCGGGGCCGGTGCGCAACGCCAACGCCCTCAAGGGCATCACCTCGGCACGCCGGGTGAGCCAGACGGTCCGTCCGGCCAGCGTCGTCGAGTCCTTCGCGCGTAACTGACGCGCGAAACCGGGCGGCCCGCCTCGCGGCGGCCGCATTGTGCCTTACGATTAATGTTCGGTTAATCCGATCCGCCTAGTCTCGCCGCGACCAGCGACCGCGGAAGAATGCGACATGCGCCCGAAACTGATCGCCCTTGCCCTGGCCGTCACCGCCGGCCTCGCCATCGTCTCCGGCCCCGCCCGGGCGGAGACCGCCGACCTGCGCGAAAAGATCGGCCAGATGATCCTGATCGGCTTTGAGGGCGCCCATACCGAGGACGCGCGGTTCAAACACGTGCTCGAGCAGGTGCGCGACGGCCGCATCGGCGGCGTGCTCTATCTGGGACGCAACATCGCCAGCGGCCGCGATGTCAGGAGCATGAACGCCGCCCTCAACAAGGCCGCCGACGGCCGCCAGCCCCTGCTGATCGCCGTCGACCAGGAAGGTGGCCGCATCCAGCGCCTGACGCCTCGCGTCGGCTTTCCCTCCATTTTGGCGGCCTCCCGCGTGGCGCGCATGGACCCCAACGCCGCCCTCCTTGCCTACCGGCTGCTTGGCCAGCGCCTCGGCGAATGGGGCTTCAACCTCAACCTCGGTCCCGTCGTCGACCTGAACGTCAACCCGGCCAACCCGATCATCGGCCGGCTGGGGCGCAGCTACTCGTCCGACCCGGAGGCCGTGCGGCTTTACGCAACCGCCTTCATCAAGGCCCACCGCGAGCATGGCGTCCTGACCGCCATCAAGCATTTCCCCGGCCACGGCTCCAGCACCGCCGACAGCCATGACGGCCTGGTCGATGTCTCCGGCACGTGGACCGAGGCCGAGCTCAAGCCCTTCAGCGAGATCATCCTTGACGGAAATGCCGACATGGTCATGACCGCCCATGTGCGCAACCGCCACCTGCAGGAGCCGGGCGACAGCGACCCGGTGTCGCTGTCGAAACAGGCGATTTCCGACGTGCTGCGCGGCAAGCTGGGCTTTGCCGGCGTCGTCATCTCCGACGACATGCAGATGGCCGGGGTCACCCATGCCCACGACCTGCGCGACAGCGTGCTGCGCGCCGTGATGGCCGGCACCGACATCCTGATCTTCGCCAACGACAAGAACCCCGATCCTGACATCGCCGACAAGGTGATCGCCATCCTGGCGGGTACCGCCGCCGAGCGCCCCGATGTCGCCGCCCGCATCGAGGAATCCTACAAGCGCATCGTCGAACTGAAGCTGAAGCTGCGCATCCGTGCGCCGGGCCGCTCGCAATCGCTGACCACGCGCTCGATCGCCACAACCGAGCCGGCGGAGGCGGTGGCGCCGCTGACCACCAACGCCATTGCCCCGCTCGCCCACCGCCGGCGGCTGACCGTCGTCACGCCGCAGGTCATGTCGGCCATGGCGCGCGACGAGCGCTTGTCTGTCCAAACCGACGTGGCCCCCGCCGCGCCGGCAACAGCCCCGACCGGCCTTTAGGCGCCGGCTACCGGCCGAACAGGCGCGGGACGATCCGCGGCACCCGCGCCTTGTAGGCGCGGAAGGCCTCGCCATGCGTGGCCGCCAGGTCGCGCTCCTCGAACGCCATGCCGACGAAGATGTAGACGGTCATGGCACAGGCAAACACCAGATGGCCGAGGCTCATGTGTGGCGTCGCCCAGAACGCGACCAGCAGGCCGAGCTGCTGGGGATTGCGCACGAGGCCGTAGACGCGCCCCTCGACGAGCGGTGGTGGTGGCGGCGGCTCGCCACGGCGCCAAGCGAGCGCCTGGCTGACGCCGAGCAGGTGCGGGATGCCGACCGAGAGATAGGCGGCGGCCGCCATCGCCCAGCCGGCGGTGAAGGCGACCCAGATCGCGGCCACCCCGGCCGGGTGGTCGACATGCCAGACCGTATCCGGGATCGGCTGGTAGCAGGCGACGACAAGGAACAGCGCGATGACCGCGCACCAGACATAGACGGCCCGTTCGAGCCCCGGCGCGACGAGCCACGCCGTCGCCCGCTTGAACGACCGCCGCGCCATGCCGGTGTGCTGCAGCCCGAACAGAGCGATGAGACCGAGATCGATCGCCAGCGCCGGCCCGGCGCCCGTCCGCGCCGGCCCGTCGATGGTCTCGGCTACGAACATGCCGGCCAGCCAGAAGACCAGGTGGGCAAAGACGACGTGGACCAGCACGAAGCCCGCGACGGCGAACGCGACGCCCGCCGCGCCGATGGCCGCGGACGGACGCCGGGCTGCCTCCGGGTGCATTCTATTCGACCGTGATGGTGATGCGCTGCGAGACGACCGGCGGGTCGTGCGGAATGTGGTTGTGGTCGCCGAGGACGAGTTGCAGCGTGTGCGTGCCGGGCGCCAGTTCCAGCACCATCTCGGTCTGGCCCTTGCCGAAATGCAGGTGGTGTTCGTCGGCCGGCAGGTTGAGGTCGAATTCCTCGGCCCCGTCCGGTCCCTCGCCCAGCGCCGGCCGGTCGACCAGCAGGTGGTGGTGGCCGGTGTTCTCCGCCTCGACCCCCGCCGGCGCCACGCCCATTCCGGTGAGCCCGAAGACGACCGTCACCGGGCCGGTCACGGTGTCGCCGTCATCGAGATTGACGAAGTAGACGCGCGCGCCGCCCGGCGACGGCGTTTCGCCGGCGCTGGCCGACGCGGCTGTGGCCCCAAGCAGCATTGCCGCCATCAGCACGGCCGGCCAGTGCAATCTCGCGATCATGGATTTTCTGCTCCCTCTAGAGCCTCATCCCGCCGAGCGGAAACGCGAGGCGGACAAGATGATGCGACAAAAAAACTGGATGGAGCGGAATCCCGATCCCGTTGGATCGGATTCGGCTCTAGGCTCCGCCCCTCGGCCCATTGGTACCGCAAACCGGCGGGCCAGGCGAGACCGCGGCACGGAAGCCCGTTCGGGCAGCCGGCAGGCAAGGCCGCATTCGCGCTTGCTTTCGACGCGCTGTCGGCCATGGTTGGGACAGGGATCGGGGCCAGTGCGCGCGCCCCTGCCAGACGGGAGGCTCATGTCGGCCGCGGGGATGGATCGACTGCGACAGCTCGTGCGCGCCGCGCCGGACCGCGGCGCGCCGCTGCCGGCCTGGCTGGAGCGCCTGACCGCGTACCGCATCGTGTCGCCCGATCCCGGCATCGTGCGCCGCCAGCGCTTCACCAATATGTTTGCCTACGCCTCGGCCGCCAACATCGTCGCTCATATCGCATTGTTCGCCGCCTACGACCTCGCCGGCCTCGCACCGCTGATCGCCGCCGACGCGACCTTTGTCGCCGCCATGCTGTCAGTGCCGCTGCTGCACGCCAGAGGCACCGATCTCGCCGCCCACACGCTGTGCGGCCTTTCGATCGTCGCCATCCTCTTCACCCTCTTCCTGCTCGGCCGCGACAGCGAGATCTATGTCTACCTTGCCCTGTCGGGGGTCATCATCTTCATGTTCGGCGTCGACCGGCCGCGCGCCTACCTGCCCTGGTTCGTCGCCGCGCTGGGCGGGCTGCTGGCCAGCCTGCCGCTCGCCAGCGATGGCGGGCTGCTGGCGGCGAGCGATCCTGACCTGCAATGGATCGTCTCGACCCAGGCCGTCGTCAACGTCGCCGCCGTCAACATGCTCATCATCTATTTCGTCCTGTCGAACCTGTTGCGCACCGAGCTGGCGCTGGCCGATCAGTACGCCCGTTCGGCGGCGCTCACCTTTTCGCTGCTGCCCGGCCCGATCGTCGAGCGGCTGACGACGCGGCCCGACCGCCGCATCGCCGACCGCATCGACGGTCTCAGCGTGCTGTTCGCCGACCTGGCCGGCTTCACCACCGCCGCCCGATCCCTGCCGCCGGAGGAGGTCGTCGACTATCTCGACGGCATGGTGCGCGCCTTCGACGCGCTGTGCGCGCGGGCCGGCGCCGAGAAGATCAAGACGATCGGCGATTGCTACATGGCCGTCGGCGGGCTCGCCGGCGACAGCCGCGCCGGGGCGCTGGCGGTCGGCCGGCTGGCGCTCTCCATGCTTGCCGAGCAGCAGGCGCGCGGACCGCTGGGCACCACCGCGCTGGCGCTGCGCATCGGCATCCACCATGGCAGCGCCACCGCCGGGGTGATCGGCGACACGCGCTTCACCTATGACGTGTGGGGCGACGCGGTCAACCTCGCCTCGCGCATGGAATCGCACGGCGTCGCCGGCCGCGTTCATGTCAGCGATGCCTTCCGCCAGGCGGCCGGCGACGCCTTCCGCTTCGAGGCGCGTGGCGAGATCGACATCCGCGGCGTCGGCCCGGTTGCGACCTTCTTCCTCGAAGGCCCAGAGCCGCTCGGCTGAGCCGCCGTCAGCCGCCGCCCGCGCCCTGTGGCACATCGACGACCGTTGGTCGGTGCTGCTCTATGGCGACTATGGCGGCTTCGGCGTCGGCGCCGACTCGACCTGGCAGTTGCTGGCCACGCTCAACTACAACCTGACCGACCGCAAGACGCTGTCGCTCGGCTACAAGACGCTGGCCGTCGACTATTCCAATGCCGGCCACGTGTTCGACACCACCCTGTCCGGACCAGTCGTCGCCCTGACGTTCCGGTTCTGACCGCGAAGACTGATCCCGCCAGCGCACCGGGCGGGATGAACTGCGGCGATCGAGATTGAAGGTGCCAGCCGGCCTGTAAGCCGGGTTCTGTATGGCCTGCGCGAGTTGCCCCGCGCCGACGTGGCGGCCATTCCTCTTGGGCGTCCGTTGCCGGACGCCTCGCGCGACCCACCCGGACAGCCGGCCCGGAAACCGGCCCGGGCGCCGACCCTTGCGGCATCGTGCGCCCTCGCTGTCCCTATTCGGTCTTGCTCCCGATGGGGCTTGCCGTGCCGCCGCCGTTGCCGGCGGGCGCGGTGGGCTCTTACCCCACCCTTTCACCCTTCCCGCGAAAGGCTCGCGGAGGTCTGCTTTCTGTGGCGCTTTCCCTTGGGTTGGCGGGCGTTTGCCCGTTTCCCCAGCCGGAAATTATCCGGCATCGTGTTTCCATGGAGCCCGGACTTTCCTCCGCCGCGCCCTTTCGGGCACATGCGGCGGCGGCCGCCCGGCCGGCTGGCATGTCCCCCTTAGGTGGGCATGGCCGCCCCGTCAAGCAAGCCCGCAAGGCAAGGGCCACTTGCCCGCCGCCCGGCCCGTGGCCGGCCGCGGCGCGGCCGACCGCGACGCCGGAATTTCGGCGCAATCGGATGCATGGTAGCCTCGCCGCCGGCCATGACCGGCGATTCGCCGTCCGGAGGGGGAGTCCATGACCGACCGCAGAGATTTCATCCGCCAAGGCGCGGCGTTGCTGGCTCTGGCCGCGCTGGCGCCGGTGCTGCCGTCGGCGGCCGTGGCCAAGACCTTTGGCGGCGTCTCCTACGGGCCAAACAGCCTCGACATCTACACCCCCGACACCGACAACGCGCCGGTCATCGTCTATGTCCACGGCGGCGCCTGGCGCGCCGGTTCGCGGGGCGAGGCGCGCGGACCCGCCGCCTATTTCAACAGCCTCGGCTACATCGTGGTCTCCGTCGGCTATTCGCTGAGCGGACCGGCCGACCGCCAGGCCGACGAGATCGGCGCCGCGGTACGCTGGGTCAAGGCCAACATCTCCAAATATGGCGGCAATCCCGGTCGCGTCGCGCTGATGGGCCATTCGGCCGGCACGCATCTGGCGGCGCTCGCCGCCCTGTCGGGCCGCGCGCCGGGCGTGCGCGCGCTCATCGCCAACGACACCGGCGCCTATGACCTCGCCTACCTGGCCGAGATCCACAATGGCCGCCTGCCGGTGCTCTACGCCGCGCTCAACAACCCGTCGAAATGGAACGCCTGGTCGCCGATCTCCTATGCCGGCGGCGGCGGCATGCCGGTCCTCGTCGCCTGGTCGGGCGCGAAGTTCCGTCACCAGGTCTCGACCCGCTTCGCCGACGCGCTCGCCGCGCGCGGCCACGCGGTCACCCGCTTCGACGGCAAGGGCTACAGCCACCTGTCGATCCGCAGCGCGGTCGGCCGGCGCGGCGACCCGCTCACCGCGGCGATCACCCGCTTCCTCGCGGCCCATCTGTGAGGGCCGCCGCGCCGGCGGCTGCCCGCCCCTGGGGCCACTCTTGGCCGGGTCAGGGTGCCCGGCTGAACGCACCGGCCATACGGCGCTTGACCTCGGCGCAATAGGCCGAGCTGCGCCGGTTCATGCGCCTGGCGCCGTGGCCGGCATTGTATTTGAGCACCGTGCGGCAGATGTCGCCGCCGCCCAGGCGGTGTGCCTCGGCCAGATACTTCATGCCGTAGCGCAGGTTGGTCTCAGGGCTGTAGAGCGCCTCGACCGTCCCGGCGAATCCCAGTCCGCGCGCGGTCGCCGGCTTGATCTGCATCAGGCCGATCTCGCCGGCCCGCCCCCTGGCATTGGCACGGTAGTTGCTCTCGATGCCGATCACCGCGTGGGCGAGCGCCAGCGGCACGCCATGCGCGGCGGCGTGGCGGGCGATGATCGCATCATAGCGGCTGCGCTTGCCGGCGAGCGCCGGGGCCGCCGCCGATCGGCGGCTGGCGCCGACCTGGGCGACCTGCTCGCCCGGCCGCGCGAGCGCGGCGGCATTGGCCCGCATGGCCGCGAGCCACGACTGGGTCGCGGCTTGCGCCGCGGCGGCGGGGGTGGCCCGGCCGCCGGTTTCGGAGCCGGCCGCGCTCGCCGGCTGGCCGCCGAGAGCCGTCAAGAGCACGATCGCGGCCGCCATGCCGGCCACGGTCCTGGGTTTCCGCATCATTCCTGCCTTTCTGCTTGGCCGGTCCGCCATTCCCGAATCCGCCCGGCTGATTGGTTTGCCGTGGCCGGAACTCACCCGTCGGACCGATGCTTGGTTGACGCAAGGTTCATGCTGCGGTGCAGCACGGGCGCATAAGCGGGCCGAGCCGGGCGAGATTGTGGCCGCCCGTTCAACTGGTGTTGCGGAATGTTTCAGCGCGTGTGCCGGCCAGCGCGGCGACCAGCCGGTCGAGCGTGGCGCGTGTCGAGGGGTCGGCGATGCCGTCGACGCGGGCCGGACGGAAATGGCGCTGGAAGGCGGTCACCACGGCGACGGTCGCCTCGTCATAGGCGCCGCCGGCGTCGATCCCGTAACCATAGGCGGCGAGCTTGGCCCGCAGCGCCACCACGGCCTCGTCACGATCGCCGGCCCTGAGCGCCGGCCCGTCGGCGATCGGCTCCGGTTCCACCCAGTGGCCGACGCCGGCCGCGTGCAGCCTCGCCCAGTCGAACTTCTCGCCGGGGTCGCGCTTGCGCGTCGGCGCCACGTCGGAATGGGCGACGATGTTGCGCGCGGGGATGGCGCGGCGCCCGGCGATGTCGGCGCATAGCGCCACGACAGCGGCCATCTGCGGCTCGGGGAACGGCGGATAGCCGAATTCGTGGCCGGGATTGGCGATCTCGATGCCGACGGAACGCGAATTGACGTCGCGCCGGCCGCGCCAGCACGACACGCCGGCGTGCCAGGCGCGCCGGTCCTCCGGCACCATCTGCACGATGCGGCCGTCCTCGAAGACGAAATAGTGGCAGGAGACGCGGCTCTGCGCCGCACACAGCCAGTCGAGCGCCGCCTCGGACGACTCCATGCCGGTATAGTGCAGGACGATCATGTCGAGCGCTTCGCTCGGCGCCCGGCATTCGCTGTTGGCCGCCGGCCGCAGCGCGCATGCCAGGCGGGTGTCCGCCTTCACAATCCGCGCTCCGCGCTCACCTTCTCCCAGGCCTCGTTGATCGCCGCCAGCCGGTCGTTGGCGATCGACACGAACTCCTCCGGCACGCCGCGCGCGATCAGCCGGTCGGGATGGTTGTCGCGCACCAGCTGGCGGTAGTGGCTCTTGAGCGTGTCGTCGTCCCAGCCGCGCTCGGCGCCGAGCGCCTCGAACGGGTCGGCGCCGGCGGCGGCGACATGGCGGGCCTTGATGCGCCGATAGGTGCGCTTGGCCAGGCCGAATATGCCGGCGACCTGATCGAGGAAACCCATCTCGCGCTCATGCAGCAGGCCGTCCGCCTTGGCGATGTGGAACAGCCCGTCCATCACGTCCTCGAGGATTTCCTCATCCCCCGGAAACAGCCTGACGACCTGCTGGGCATAGGATTCGAAGCCGGCCACGTCCTGCTTGGCCAGGTTGTAGAGCCGGGCGACATTGGCGCCTTCCTGCTCGGGAATGTGGAAGATCTCGCGGAAGGCCGTCACCTCGTCGGCGGTCACCACGCCGTCGGCCTTGGCCATCTTGGCCGACAGCGCGATCATCGCGACCGAGAACGCTACCTGGCGCCGGGTCAGCGCATCGCCGGCAAAGGCAATCTTCACCCGCTCCACCACCGAGGTGAAAGCTTCCGTCGTCGCTGCCGAAAACAGGTCGCCGAAACGGGTCCAGACCGCCATGGCAGTCTAATAGTTGAATTCGCGGGACAGTTGAAGGGGCCAGTGCTGGGCCGGTGCCGACACAGTGCCGATCCGGGCGGCGCCGGTGCTAAGCCGGCTGGACGGGTTCGGCCGTCTCGTCTGTGTCTTCGAGGCAAGTGCCGGCCGCCGTCGACGCCAGCAGCAGGAAGAAGGTCAGTGCCAGAAGCAGTTTTTCCATCTCGCTCTCCGGCCGCGGGGGTCCGCTGCAAGCAACGCTGAGGGCCGGTTTGGACGTCGGCCCCCGACTGTCATGCGACAAGCTGCACCAGCAGTTTGGAGAAATTTGGCTTCGATTGTGTCCAAAATCCGGCATGCGGCCGCGGCCGCCGGTTCCGGCCGCCCGTCTCAGCCCAGCCGGCCGATCGCCGCATAGGCCAGCGCCAGGTTGATGAGCGCGATGGCGCCGATCCAGGCGCCGGCGACGCGGACCGCCACCGAGCCCCGGAAGCCGCGCACCCGCGTGAGCGGCAGCCCGACGACGAGGAGGATGGCCAGGCCGGTGAGCCCGGCCGCCGCCACCGCCTTGACGAGGCCGGCGCCGGTCGGCTCGTCCGGCACGATGCCGACCGACAGCACGAAGGCGAGCGCGAACACCATGGCGACCCCGAACAGGGGCGCGATGGCACGCAAGCCGGCGACGGCGAGTCCGGCGATGAGCGCGGCGACCAGCGGCGCGTACCAGTAGGCCGACAGCCAGGCGACCGCCAGATGTGCGCCCTTGCCGGCCATCAGCCCGGCGATGAAGGCGAACGCCGCCGAGGCGAAAGCGGCGGCCGGCATGCGCCCGGCGACCAGCGCCGCCGCCAGCACCAGGAGCAGCTGCTCGGCGATGACCAGCGGATGCAGCATCAGCGCCGCAAAGCCGGTGACCCCGGGAATGGCCTCGTGCGCGGCCGCCGGCACCGCCGCCACCAGCCACGAGGCGATCGCCGCCGCAGCCGCAGCAAGCCGCGTCGGCACGTCAAGCCGCGAGGAAATAGACGCCACCGGCCGCGATCAAGGCGCCGGCGCCGCGCACGGCGAGCGCGCCGAGCGGCCGCGCCGCCAAGAGGCCGAAGGCGATGCCGGCCAGGTGCAGCAGGCCGGTTGAAATGACGAAGCCGGCGCTGTAGGCGACCGAGTTCGCCGCCTGCGGCAGTTCGGTGCCGTGGGCGTGGCCGTGAAAGATGGCAAAGGCGCCGACCAGCACCGCCGCCACCCAGATCGGCGGCCGGAACGCGGCGGCGACGGCGAGCCCGAGCAGCACCGCCGACAGCGCGATGCCGGTTTCGACCTCGGGAATCGGCACGCCGACGACGCCTAGCGCGCCGCCCACGGCCATCACCAGCGGAAAGACGATCGGCAGCACCCAGATTGCCGAGCGGCCGAGGAACGCTCCCCACAGCCCGACCGCCACCATGGCGATGACATGGTCGGGTCCGAGCACCGGATGCCGCAGACCGGCCAGGAAACCGCCGGCCACGCCCTCGCCGGTGTGGGCCAGCGCCGGCGGCGCCGTGGCGATGAGCAGCGCCAGCGCGGCCAGCGCGACGGCAAGCGGCTGCGGTCGTTCGGTATCGGTCATGGTCGGTGCTCCGGCGGGCGGCGACCGGTTGAGCCTAGCGGATTCGCTTCGCAAGGCAACCTTGGCCACGAGATGACAGGCGGCGACGGGGCCGGCAGGAGGGGCATCGCTGCCGGCCCCAGGCGGCCGATCGTCCGGCTCGCGCCGGCAAGGCCACCGCTCCCTTGCGGGGCATGGCCGATGATGCCGGTCGACAGTCGCGGCGCCATGCGCTGGATCAAATTGCCCAGCCGAAGGCACTACAGGCTCGCCGCGGCCCTTGCCGCCTGGTCGTATTGGCCGGAAAGCGCACGCATCAGCCCGGCCAGCCGCGATACTTCCCCCTCCTCAAGGCCCAGCGTCTTGACCGAGGCAACGAGCAGCGCCTCGCGCAACTGGTGATAGCGCGCGCAGGCGGCCTCGCCCCGCGCAGTGATGGCGACCGTCTTCTCCTTGCCGCGCCGGCCGGTCGCCACCAGCCCGGCGGCCGAGAGCTTCTTGATGGCGTAGTTGACCAGATGCGTGTCCTCGACATTCATGACGAGGCAAAGGTCGGCGAGCGTCTTGGCGCGGCCGCGATGGTTGACCTGGTGCAGCACGAGCACGTCGGTCGCCGTCAGCCCGGCTACCCCGCTCGCCGCCGTCGCCCGCACCATCCAGCGGTGCCAGGCGTTGACGGTGACGTTGAGCGCGAATTCCAGTTCCGACAGCGCCGGCATGGCGCCGGCCGCCAGATGCGCGGCCGAGACCACCGGGCCGATGCCGTCCTTGCTGGTGCTGTCCATCGTCAAGCTCCTCATTGACAATTTATCGACAAAATGTTGGTGTTGGCAAGTCCGATCGCCGCACCGACTGCAATGGAGCCAAACGCATGACCGGCCAATGGGATTTCTGGATCGACCGCGGCGGCACCTTCACCGACATCGTCGGCCGTGACCCGCAGGGCGGCCTGCACACCCGCAAGCTGCTGTCGGAGAACCCGCAGGCCTATCGCGACGCCGCCGTCCAGGGCATTCGCGACCTGCTCGGGGTAGCTCCCGGCGAGCCGGTGCCGGCGCGCCGCATCTGTTCGGTCCGAATGGGCACCACCGTTGCCACCAACGCGCTTCTGGAAAGGAAGGGCGAGCGCACCGCCCTGCTCATCACCCGCGGCTTCGGCGACGCGCTCAGGATCGGCTACCAGGCCCGGCCCGACATCTTCGCCAAGGAGATCGTCCTGCCCGAGCAGCTCTATTCGCGCGTCATCGAGATCGGCGAGCGCGTGCGCGCCGACGGCACGGTCGAAAAGGCTGCCGACGCGGAGGAAATCCGCGCGGCACTGCGGGCGCTCAAGGCAGACGGCTACGCCAGCCTCGCCATCGCCTTCATGCATGCCTGGAAATGGCCCGGACACGAGCGGCTGGCCGCCCGCCTCGCCCGCGAGGCCGGCTTTGCCCAGGTCTCGGTCAGCCACGAGGCGTCGCCGCTGGTCAAGCTGGTCGGCCGCGGCGACACGACGGTAGTCGACGCCTATCTGTCGCCGATCCTGCGCCGCTACGTCGAACGGGTGGCGGGCGAACTGGGGATGAAAGCCCCCTCCCCCTCGCGGCGAGGGAATGGCGAGGGGAATGGCGACGCGGCGGCCAAACACCCCTCCCCGGCGCCGCCCGCCGACCCTGCCCACGAGGGGGCGGGTTTTCCCCGCCTGATGTTCATGATGTCGTCGGGCGGGCTCACCGCCGCCGACCTGTTCCAGGGCAAGGACGCCATCCTGTCCGGCCCGGCCGGCGGCGTCGTCGGCGCGGTGGAGACCGGCCGGCTCGCCGGCTTCGACCGCATCATCGGCTTCGACATGGGCGGCACCTCGACCGATGTCTGCCACTTCGACGGCGAACTGGAGCGCGCCTTCGAGACCGAGGTCGCCGGGGTCAGGATGCGCGCGCCGATGATGCGCATCCACACCGTAGCCGCCGGCGGCGGCTCGATCCTCCACTACCAGGACGGCCGCTTCCAGGCCGGTCCCGATTCGGCCGGCGCCGATCCCGGTCCCGCCTGCTACCGGCGTGGCGGCCCGCTCGCCGTCACCGACGCCAACGTCATGGTCGGCAAGCTCCGGCCGCAATTTTTCCCGGCCATTTTCGGGCCGCGCCAGGACCAGCCGCTCGACGCCGAGGTGGTCCGGCGCGGTTTCGAAGAGCTCGCCGCGCAGACCGGCGCCGCGCCGGAGGAGGTTGCCGACGGCTTCTTGAAGGTCGCCGTCGAGAACATGGCCAACGCCATCAAGAAGATTTCCGTCCAGCGCGGCCACGACGTGACCGGCTATGCGCTCAACTGCTTCGGCGGCGCCGGCGGCCAGCACGCCTGCGCGGTCGCCGACGCGCTCGGCATGAAGACGGTGCTGATCCACCCGTTCTCCGGCCTGTTGTCGGCCTATGGCATGGGGCTTGCTCAGGTCCGCGCCAACCGCGTGCGCGCGGTGGTCAGACCGCTCGGCGTTGAATCTGAATCGGAACTTGAACAAGTTGAATCAGTATTGAAGGGCAAGGCGGAATCGGAACTTGCGCAACAGGGCGTAAGCGATTCGGAAATCACGGTCTTTTCGCGCTGCCATATCCGCTATGACGGCACCGACACGCCGCTGCCGGTGCCGCTCGCCGGCAGCGCGGCCATGGCGGCCGCCTTCGAGGCGCTGCACCGCCGGCAGTTCGGCTTCGTCTTCGAGGGCAAGCGGCTGATCGTCGAGGCCGTCGAGGTCGAGGCCGTCGGCGGCGGTGCCGGGCTGGTCGAACAGCCGGCCGAAATCGACGAACGCGTCGCCGCTGCCGACGACACCGTCAGCTTCTTCTCCAGCGGTCAATGGCACGAGGCCGCCGTCCACCGCCGCCGGCATCTCAGGCCCGGCAGCCGCGTCGCCGGCCCCGCGCTGATCATCGAGCCGCACCAGACCATCGTCGTCGAGCCGGAGTGGCAGGCGCGGATCAACGCGCTCGACCACGTCGTGCTGACCCGCGCCGTGCCCAAAGCGCGCGTCGCGGCGATCGGCACGCAGGCCGATCCCGTCATGCTCGAAGTGTTCAACAACCTGTTCATGTCGATCGCCGAGCAGATGGGCGTGACGCTGCAGAACACCGCCTATTCGGTCAACATCAAGGAGCGGCTCGACTTCTCCTGCGCCGTCTTCGCCGCCGACGGATCGCTCGTTGCCAACGCCCCGCACATGCCGGTCCATCTCGGCTCGATGGATCGTTCGGTCGAGACAGTGATCCGCCTCAACGCAGGCCATATCCACCCGGGCGACGTGTTCGTCCTCAACGCGCCCTACAATGGCGGCACCCACCTACCCGACATCACGGTGGTGACGCCGGTGTTTTCGGAATCATTAAGGGTCCTCCCAGCGAGCGAACAGCGAGCCGCGCCCAATGGCGCGCCCCAGCGGAGCGAGGGTGGCGAAGCCGCCGACAGCGCGAGCGAAATTCTTTTCTGGGTCGCCTCGCGCGGCCACCATGCCGATGTCGGCGGCATGGCGCCGGGCTCGGCCACGCCGCGCGCCACCCATGTCGACGAGGAAGGCGTGCTCATCGACAACTTCAAGCTGGTCGAGCGCGGTGTCATCCGCGAGGCGGAGATGATCGCGTTGCTCTCCAACCACCCCTGGCCGGCGCGCAATCCTGCCCAGAACATGGCCGACATGCGCGCCCAGATCGCCGCCAACGAGAAGGGGGTGGCGGAGCTGCGCAAGATGGTCGCCCATTTCGGCCTCGAAACCGTGCGCGCCTACATGCGCCACGTCCAGGACAATGCCGAGGAGAGCGTGCGCCGCGTCATCGACGCGCTGAGCGACTGCGAATATTCGTACGACACCGACACCGGCCAGACGATCCGCGTCAGGATCACGGTCGACAAGGCGAGCCGCGAGGCGACGGTCGACTTCACCGGCACGTCGGCGGCGATGCCCAACAACTTCAACGCGCCCGAGCCGGTCGCCCGCGCCGCCGTGCTCTACGTCTTCCGGCTGATGGTCGAGGCGCCGATCCCGATGAATGCAGGCTGCCTGAAACCGATCCGCATCGTCATCCCGGACGGATGCATGCTGAAGCCGCGCTACCCGTCGGCCGTCGTCGCCGGCAACACCGAGACGAGCCAGCACGTCACCAACTGCCTGCTGATGGCGCTCGGCGCCATGGCCAACGCCCAGGGCACGATGAACAATCTGACCTACGGCAATGCGCGCTACCAGAACTACGAGACGATCTGCTCGGGCGCGCCGGCCGGCCGCATGAACGACGGGCGCGGCTTTCACGGCGCCTCCGCCGTCCACACCCACATGACCAACACCCGCATGACCGATCCCGAAGTGCTCGAGATGCGCTTTCCCGTCGTGCTGGAGGAATTCTCCATCCGCCGCGGCTCCGGCGGCCGCGGCAGGTTCCGCGGCGGCGACGGCACGAGGCGCGTGCTGCGCTTCCTGGAGGACATGGAATGCGCCATCCTGTCGTCGCACAGGAAGCGCCCGCCGGCGGGGCTCGCCGGTGGCGGCGACGGCGAGGTCGGCCGCACCGAGATCAGGCGCCTCGATGGCCGCCTCGATGAACTCGCCCATGCCGACCAGACCAGCGTCAAGGCGGGCGAGGCGGTGATCGTGACGACGCCGACGGGGGGCGGCTATCTGGCGGGGTGACGGTTTGTGCGGCTTGTTCTTGCGCCAGTATGCATTACATTGTCATTCAGCAATGGAGCAGCTCATGTCCGCGAACGCATTGGTTCAGGCCCGGATCAACAAGGAAATCAAGGACGAGGCGGCCGTCGTCCTCGAAGCCATGGGATTGACGGTGTCGGACGCTGTGCGTCTGCTGTTGACCCGGATCGCCCGCGAAAAGGAGCTGCCCTTCGAACCGCTCGTTCCCAATGCGGACACCATCGCAGCGATGAAGGAGGCCCGCACCGGCAACTTGCCGAGCGTCGACACGGTCGAGGAGCTGCTGGACGCGCTCAATGCGCAGGATTGAGTGGACCCGCCGTTTCGCCAAGGACTACAAGCGCGAAAAGAAGGGCCGGCATCGAACCAAGCTGGACATGGAGCTGGGAGCGGTCGTGGTGTTGCTTGCCGATGACCGTTCCTTGGACGAGCGACACCGCGACCACGCGCTGACCGGCAATTGGAAAGACCATCGCGATTGTCACATTCGCCCCGATCTCGTTCTGATCTATTGCAAGCCTGACGGGAAGACCTTGCGCCTGGTGCGTCTCGGCTCGCACTCCGAACTCAGCCTCTGAGGCGCCCTTAACCCGCCATTAACCATGTCGGGCCTACGCTCCGGCCATTCCCGCAAGCGAGGGAGTGGCGTTTCATGTTTGATTCGATCCGCAAGCCTCGACTGACCCGCTTCGAGGACCTCGTCGTCCTCGTGCGCGAACTCGATCGCATGGGTGTTTCCGGCACGGCAGTCTACCAGCGCATCGCCGAGATCGGCCCGGTCGATCTCGACCTGCTCGCCGACGTGCTCGCCTTCGAAGCGAAAGCTTCCCTGCCCCACCGCGCCGCTGCTTGACTTTCGACCGGCACGGGAGAAGGCTGGCCCGCTCATCCTGACCAGCGGGCCAGCCCATGCTACCGGTACACGTTCCCGATCTGGACGAGATCAGCGCCGCCTACGCCTTCACCCGCCGCGCCTCGGTCGAGACGCCGCTGATCGAGGCCGACGCGCTCGCCCGCCAATGCGGCGCCGCGCGTGTCCTGGTCAAGGCCGAGAGCCTGCAGCGCACCGGTTCCTTCAAGTTCCGCGGCGCCTATTGGCGTGTCAGCCGGCTGACGCCGCAGGAGAAGCAGCGTGGCGTCGTCGCCTATTCCTCCGGCAATTTCGCGCAAGGCCTCGCCGCCGCCGCCCGCATGGCTGGCGTCTCGGCCAAGATCGTGATGCCGCAGGACGCTCCCGCCGCCAAGCGCCGGGGCGCCGAGGCGCATGGCGCCGAGATCGTGTCGGCCCGGCACGGCGACCGCCCGCGCGAGGAGGTCGCCGCCGGACTCGCCCGCACCATCGCCGCCGAAGAGGGGCGCGTGCTGCTGCATCCCTTCGACGATGCGGTCATCGTCGCCGGCCAGGCCGGCGCCGGTCTCGAGGCGATCGAACAGATGGAACGCCTCGAACTGCCCGCGCCCGATCTCGTCTATTGCTGCGTTGGTGGCGGCGGCCTGATCGGCGGGGTGGCGCTTGCCTTCCATTATCTGCGCCCGAGGACCAGGGTGATCGCCGTCGAGCCGGAGGGCTATGACGGCATGGGCCGCTCGCTCGACAATGCCGCCATCACCCGTGTCGCTTCCGGCACCGCGACCATCTGCGACGCGCTGCAGGCGACCGCCCCCGGCGAGGCGCCCTTCGCCGCCGCGAGGCGAGCCGGCATCGGCCACGTCGCGGTCGCCGATGCGCCCGTGCGCGCGGCTATGCGGCTAGCCTTCGAGACGCTGAAGCTGGTGCTGGAGCCGTCGGGCGCCGTCGCCATCGCCGCTCTCATGCAGGCGGAAGGCTCGCTCGCCGGCCAGTCGGTGCTGTGCTACGCCACCGGCGGCAACATCACTTTCGACGACTTCGCCCGCATCGTCAGCGGCTGAACCGCCTCAGACGCGCCGCACGCGCGGGCCGAGCCGCATGCCGGGCGGCGGCTCCTGCCCGACCACCAGCACCCAGTAGTGGGTGTGGCGCGGGCTGCGGCCCGAGCGGTTGAACGCGTAGGCGATGCCGGCGCGGTCGTAGCGCGGCCGCAGCATGATCTGGCGGTGCTTGGGCGAGGCGAGCCAACCTTCGATCGCCTCCTCGACCGAGCCGTAGCCGACCCCGAGATTTTCGCCGGCCGAGCCCTCGAAGCCGACGGCGGCGATGCGCTGGGGGAAATAGGTGCCCGGCCCGAACTCGTGCCCGAACCTGCCGGTGCGCGCCATGTAGTCGGCGTGGTTCTGCGCCGCCTGCTGCAGCCGGGAATCGTGCTCGAAAGCCGCCAGCAGCAGTTTGCGCCGCGTCGCATTGACCGCCTGCAACCCCTGCGCGGGGCTGAAATCGAGCGGCTTGACCGTGCCCGCCTGCCGTCGCCCGGCATGGCTGGAGGCGGCCGAGCCGCCCAGCAGGCCGGCGCAACCCGACAGCGCCATGCCGGTGCCGATCACCACGCCGGCGATCAGCGCGCCGCGTCGCGAACAATGAAGGGTGGCCGCCATGATGTCCCCCGACCCGATGGGTCAACTTCTCGCCCGACTTTTGGGCCGAATGATGATGCGCGCGCATGTTTTTACAAATGCCTTACGGCGCCGTTAACCCTTTCCGCCGCGCCGGCGCCGTGCGCTCTCCCGCCACCCTCCCCAAATTGCGGGGATTGAGAATGACGGCTCCGGCGCGGTCAAACTGGGCTGCAGCGGAGCCGGTTTTGCCCCAAACGGCCACTTTGGAGGTTTCCGCTGACTGCCCAGCTTCTCGTGGGTTGAAGCTGGGCAGTTTTTTTGTCCCCGCCGCGCCTTCTCGGACACCGACATAGACCAACGGCCAATATCCGGCGCTTGAACCAGCGGGCCTCCACCCCCACATCTGCGCTCACTGCCAGAAACGGTAGCGTCTGCCCGCGGTGGGGGGCTAGCGTTCCGGACAGCTCACGTGGCGGCGAAGACCCGCCGAAGATTCACTTCCGTCGCCGGACGCGCGATTCATGCAATTCCTTGCCTCCGACGTGATGGGAACCCCAGCCTGGATGTGGCTCGGGTTCCTCAGCTTCATTATTGGCCTCATCGCCTTCGACCTCGGCATTCTCTATCGCAAGGCGCATGTCATCGGCGTCCGCGAAAGCCTGCGGCTGTCGGCCTTCTACGTGCTGCTGGCGCTGCTGTTCGCCTTCGTCATGTATTTCCATCGCGGTGCCGACGCCGCCTTCCTCTACGTCACCGGCTATGTCGTCGAGCAGAGCCTGTCGATGGACAACATCTTCGTAATGGCGGTGATCCTTAATTACTTCGCCATTCCGCGCCAGTACCAGCACCGCGTGCTGTTCTACGGCATACTGGGCGTGATCATTCTGCGTGGAGTGATGATCCTCGCCGGTGCGGCGCTGATCCGCGAATTCCACTGGATACTCTACGTATTCGCGGTCTTCCTTGTTGTCACCGGCATCAAGATGCTCATTGCCGGCAACCAGGAGTACCAGGTTGCCAACAACCCCGTGCTGAAGTTCATGTCGCGCCATTTCCGCGTCACCGACAAGCTGCACGGCAACCATTTCGTCGTCCGCCTGCCCGATCCCAAGACGGGCGCGCTTCAGCTCTACATCACGCCACTGTTGCTGGCGCTCTGCGTCATCGAGGTTGCCGACCTCGTCTTCGCCGTCGACTCGATTCCCGCCATCTTCGCCATCACCACCGACCCGTTCATCGTCTTTTCCTCCAACATTTTCGCCATTCTCGGCCTGCGTGCCCTCTATTTCGCGCTGTCGGCGCTCCTGCATCGCTTCCAGTACCTCAAATACGCCCTGTCGCTCGTGCTGGTCTTCATCGGCGCCAAGATCCTGGTCGCCGACCTGCTCGATGTCGGCCACATCCACCCCGCCTGGTCGCTGTTCATCACCGTGACGATCCTGGCGTCCGGCATCCTCGTCTCGTTGTGGAAGACCGCCGCCGACCGGCGCCGCCACCGCCGTGCCGCCAGGGCGCTGGCACTCGGTCAACACGACGAGCACCCGGCCGACCTGCCGACCGCTACCGACGAGGGCGAGGCTCCGCGCTACAGCTGACAAATTTTGTCGCCGGACCGTCGCGCCACCACCGATCCGCCGCAATCGCTGCGCAGATGACGATGCGCGCGCCGCTCCGGCCGTTCTCTCCGTGGCTTCCGTCATGTCCGACCCCGTCCCGCCTTCCCCCGTCCCACCCCGCGCGGGCCCGACGCCTGTCGCCCGCTCGTTGCTGGTGGTGGTCATCGCCACCTTCTTCACCGTGCTGCTGATCTGGACCGAGATCTGGCTGGCGCTCGCCGCCGCGGCCTGGTCGCTCGCCTCGATGTTCGACTTCGGCATCGCCGGCTATCTGCTCGTCGCCATCGTGGCGGGCCCGCTGGCCCTGTGGGCGAGCTGGAAAACGCTGGTCCTGGCCTGGGCCGCCGAGCGCAGCGACACCTATTGACGCGGACGGCCTGCACCGGCGGCGCCAGACTGGCGCGCTGGTAATTTTGTCGCGTCATCTGGTCCGCCTCCCGGTGCCGGTCGGCGGGACAAAGCTCTATCGTGCCGACCATGCCAGC
>BOKV01000006.1 GCA_016861165.1 Alphaproteobacteria bacterium
GTGATGAACAGTTCCAGTTGACCACGCTCCTTGCGCCCCAGCACCGCGAGCCCCCGTCAAGAATCAACGACCACACGATTGAATCAGCGAAGGGTGACTTCTTCAACAGGCCCATTTTGCATATCATGCAGAAACGACAGCGGGAGGCCGGGCCGTGGTGTCCAGGTCAAGCAGGAAAGAGTTCCGGACTTCGGTCATTTTGACTGAGGGGCAGTTCAAGCGTGTTCGGGAGATCGCCCAAGCGAACGACGCATCAATCGCATGGGTATTGCGCCAAGCCATCGACCGCTACTTAGAGGCACAAAGCGCCACGTCGATAAGTCAGGGTGGAAAGCCGCCGGGGACGACGCAAGTGCGCTGATGCAAGGGGGCAAGTCATGTGCCGGGAAGAAAAGGAAGGCGAGAGCGCGCCAGACGTCCGTTGGTCGGCAGACCGCTCGGGGGGCCACTCCATTCTTTGGGGTGTTCTAGCAACCGTGAAGATGCTTCATGCCTGATCTTCACGCTCCCCCGATCTCGATCCTCGATCAGATCAAGAATAACCTCCGGGATCGGTATGACACCGGTTATCCGATCCTCAAGGAATTGCTGCAAAACGCAGACGATGCGGAAGCCGGAAAGTTCAGGCTCGATGCGCTGCCGGGCTGGTCGACCGCCGCCAATCCGCTTCTTCGCGGGCCGGGACTTCTGGTGGTTAATGACGGCTTTTTTCGCGAAGAAGATAAGAGAGGCATTCTGTCATTCGGCGCAAGCGGCAAGGCTGCTGACAGTGCGACAATCGGCAAGTTTGGCTTTGGCCAGAAATCGGTGTTTCATCTCTGCGATGCGTTGGTTGTCTCCGCTCGAACGGAAAACGGTGAAACATTCAGCACGATCGTAAATCCGTTCCTGAATGTAGACGTAAATGGAAATATCAGCCGGCAGTGGGAGCCGCCCGACGGTCGTGTGGACCCCGCCGACCTTGAATTCCTCAGGCGCGAAGTTTCCTCCGATTTTCCGCATCGCCACCTTATTCTGTGGCTGCCGTTGCGCCGGAAAGACATCCAACCTGCTCCAGGAGTTGGCTTCTCCACCAATATCCCGTTGATAGAGGGGACGATCGGGGAGCTCAACAGACCCGACGATCTGCGCATTCTGCTGACCGCGCTTCGCCATCTGAAGTTCATCGAGATTCGGGAATGCGGCGAGCTTCGCTGCGCGCTCGAACTCGATGATACCCAAGGCCGTTTCCTCGGACCTAACCGCTCAAGCGATGGTGTTCGCTCTTTCGGAGGTGCAATCCGGGCTGCAACGGACAGGTCAACCGCTCCCTTCGTCGGGCGAGAGGCAATGATCCCGGATGGCCGTCTCGCAAGCTTGAAGCGCACACAGCACTGGCCGCAAACGATCAGCGTTCTCAGTCCAGAGCCCGTGTCAGAGAAGGGAGAACCGCACGGAGCGACGACGCTGCTGCGCGCTCCGCCTGGGTCGACTGAACGGGCCGAGGTCGCGCAACTGCGTGTCTCCTGGGCTGTGTTCCTGCCGGTCTCGGACGCCTCCGACATCATCATCCCGGTCGATGGGAGCGCGCTCGGCCGGTTCCATCTACTGCTGCACGGCTACTTCTTCCTTGATAGCGGCCGGCGGCGGATCGAGGGCCTAGATGCGCCTACTGAGCATGACGAACCCGCCGACGCTTCGGCGTTGCGCCGTGCATGGAATGCCGAGCTTCGCGACACCGTCGTTCTGCCGCTCCTGCCGACTTTGTTTAGAGATGCGCTCGATTCTGCGATGGTGACATCAGCGGAGCTCGCGCAGCTCGTGTCGGCACTCGCGCGACACGGATGGTTTAGAAGTAACCGGGAAGCTATTTGCCGAGAACATGCGTTGGCGCGCGTGCTCGAAGCCCCGGGCAGTATCGTCTGGCGTACGGTTTCGTCGGGCGACGTTCTGCGTCCGCTGCCGGCCTCAGTGGCGGCTGCCCCTCGACGGATCGAGGAGCTGTTCGGCTCCATCGGTACGTGGGCCGAGTCGAGGAGTGTGCGGCTCATCGTTGACGACAGCGCCGCGCTCAGTGCAGAGCCCTTACGCTGGACCGCTGAGGACCTGGGCGCGATTTTCTCCGAGCTGTCGCCTCGTGCGTTTCAATCGCGTGATCTCGCGCGGCTTCTTGTCGATTTCCTCGACACAGCGATGATTCACGATACCGAGCGAGCGGCCGTCGGACCGCACGTGGTCGCAGCTCTGCGCAAGGCGATGACGGAAACTCAGCCGCTTGCCTCGTCCGAACTCGCAAAGTCGATCCTCGCTCGTGTGCCGCCCGGTGCGCTGTTCCCACTGCCGACGTCCGTCGAGAACCGACAAGTCCTGCGTGCACTGGCTTCGGCTTCGACTGATATCCTGCCGGTCCGCAGCGAGTGGCTCGACGATGGTCGACGCCCGCCCCAGTTATCCAACTCTGACCTCAAGGCGCTGCTCGAGGCGCTCGAACCACTGATTGACGGCGACTATGCGGATCAAGCAGCGACAGCCGCGTTAGCGCTGCTCGCTCGGACGGAGCGGAGTATCTCCGAGCTGGCGCGCGACCCTGAGTTCGCGTCCGTAAGGGTTCTCCGGGCGCGGGATGTCCGCATCGGCGGCCCGATCGCCTTGTCGCTCCAGGCTCTCGTCGAGCGATCCCAGCAGGGCCTTCTGTTTACATCCTCGCCACAGGCCAACTCACTGCTGCCGCTTCTAGCGAACGCCCTGCCGGATGCAGCCCCGCTGATCGTGGAGGGAAAGACGGGGGAGTTTCTCCGGGACACCTCCAATTCCGTCCTCCGGCTCCACGGCGCCGGAAATGACTCCATTCTTGAGCTTGTCAACAACGCGTCGCGCTTCGGAACAACAGAGGCCAGACGCAAGCTACTTGAGAGATTGAGGCCCAGCGACAACGACGACCGGGCTGCCCTTCGACGCCTGTGTGTGGGTGAGCACGGAGCTGGAGATAACGGCACCACGCTCCATGTGCTCGATGGGGTACCGAAAGGATTGGAGCGAGTTGTCGAGGCAATTCTGCACTCGACCGCAAACGCCTTCCTGGTTCCTATCGAGATAGCCGACGAGCTCACGCCCAGGCTGAGACAGCATATCGGAATCAGGGCGCTGGACACGCCGGGAATGGAGGCGTTGCTCGAACGAGATATCAGTGCGATCGCTTATGTTCAGCCTACGCCCGTAGAGTGTGAAGCGTTCCTGCTGACGCAGCTCTCGGATCTCTTGCTGCGTCGTCTGCCTATTCACGCTCGATCCGATGGGACAATAGGCAGCGCTGAGGGGGTTTTTCGTGAGGACAACTGGCCGATCCCCGCAGTATTGAGGCCCCATGTCCTCACGATCCAACCTTGCAACAGCAAGCAAGCACGTGAACGGCAAGCACGGCTTATTGAGGCATGGTCGCCGCAAAGTCAGATCGGGATCGCGCTGGCTCAGCCCGAGCCACACCGTTTCTGCAGCGAGATCCTCAATGCCCTGGCCGAGTTGGATTCCCCGCCAGACGGGCATTTGCGCGAAGAGCTTAGCGCCCAGCCGTGGCTCATTGCGGACCAACAGCAATTCAGGCCGCAGGATGTGCTCGCTCTCCCTTCAACAGTCGACGAAGCGGCGCGCGCGCTTCTTCTGAAGCATGGAGAAACACCTCCTTTCCTGCCTGTCGCCAAGCTGGCGATCGAGGTGCGCGAGCATCGCGGGTTCCCCTATCTAGAAGAGTGGATTCTGCCGGACAGGCGCTCGTCCTTTGAGGCGCTCGCGTTGATGATCGAGGATGCTAGGATCATCGGGCGTCTCGGAGCGGCCGACGATTATCCGATCGACGATTTCACGGCCCTTGCCAACGCCGGCAGCAGCTTAGGATTGCCAGGCTGGCCTCTGCTGGCGGCGATCCTTACATCGGTGGGAGATAGTCGCGAGGATGCTACGAAGACCCTCGCGGCGTTCACGAGTCTCGACGCCTCCGACGCAAGATTGGCGGGCGCCCATCTCGACTGTCTGGCAGTGCTCGCAGGGGAACACGGGCGGAAAGGAGAGGCCGCGCGTCGAGCCTACCGGCATGCATTTGGTATCATCGCAGGATGGCCAGAGAGTGCGCGGCGTGAAGTATTCGATCGAACCCGAGTTCCCACAGAGGCCGGGAACTGGCGCAGCGGCCGGGAGGTCGTTCAAGACGGTGACGGTCTCGACCCGACGCATGTATTGGCGCGGGATTTCGCGTCCATGTTCAACAAAGATGGGCCGCCGCGTGCGAAGGTTGCCAACGCCGCAGGTGCTCATCCGGATCCTTTCGCCGCCGGTCCTCGCCGGGGAGAGGTCAAGGACATCGATCTCGTCGCATTGGAAGCCCAATCTGTAGATCAGCAGCGATCGTTTCTCGATACATGGAAGGGGCGCATCCCATCTGACTTGGTGATCGTTTATCTCGGGCTCATTGGCCGAGGCGAACTCTTCCGGCATCTTGCGCGCGAGTGGGCGACCGACGCGACAGCTGATGTCGACACCCTTTGGGCTGATCTCGATAACCACTTTCCAAAGGAAATACTTTTCCCAAATCCGCTGCCGACCGAAGTCGATCAACGACGTTTCCTTATCGAGTTGGTCTTTGGCGAGCGCGTACAAGCCATCGCAATGTCGGGTGACCCGTTCGACGCGCTATTAGGTGGTCCCGACAAAGGAATCCTCATCGGTAACCTGCATAAAGCCAGCGAGGGTATCCGCGCTGCCGGCGGCAAGGTTCGGTCATTGATCACGCTGCCGATACGGCCGGCCGATCCGAGCGGATACAGTCAAAGGGAAGCCAGCAGGATCTTCCGCCAGTTTGTCGAGACGATTGCGGCGGATTGCCTATGGCTCAATATGGAAGGCCAGCGGGCGGCATTACAGGCGATGCTGGACAAGGCGGTTGAGGTCGATCAATCGACTATTGAGGAAACCGAACGCCTGCTGCGCGACCGCTTGCCGACAATTCTCGCCGAACTGAAGCTTCCCACCGAGTATCGGTCGCAGAAAGCGCTTCGCGAGTATCAGGCCGAGGAAAGCCGCCTTCATCATCTTTCCGCACCGGCGCATAAGATGGAGGAACTGAAGGCAGAGCTATGGCGAAAAGTATCCGCTAACGATCTGGCGGCTGAACTGCTTTCCGCTGTTCGCAGCAAGATTGGAGACTTCGGATATTCGGCCAGCCGGGTTCTCTTCGAGCTTTTCCAGAATGCCGACGACGCCTACCGGCAGCACGAAGGAGCTGCAACGGATGCATGCTTTCGGGTCGAGCTGCTGTCGAACGGTTCAGGCGGGTTTCGGATCGTCCATTGGGGACGCCCGATCAACCATCTGGGGCGCGACGCTGATGAGGGGCGCCGGCTCGGTCACGACCGTGACTTGCTCAACATGCTTCTGATGAACTTCTCGGAGAAGCGGCCCGGAGACGATTTGACTGGAAAATTTGGCCTGGGTTTCAAGAGCGTCCATGTATTGTCGGACAGCGTTGGCATAGCGAGCGGCTGGAATCGATTGCGGACGGTTGGCGGCTTTCTTCCGGCACCTTGGCCGGAAGGCGCGGATATAGGAGAGAGCCGAAAGAAGCCCGACGGCCGAAAGGCTACCGTCATTGACGTTCAATTCTCGGCGGAGACCGCCGACAAAGGTGCCGAAGCCATTTCCGCATTCAGGGCCGCCATGACCTGGTTGCCTGCATTTGCACGCACCATCCGACGTGTCGAGATCGAAGGCGATACTCCAGAGAGCGTCGATTGCGCTTTCTCACCGCTCCTCGACAATACAGCGATCTCCCTCGTGGCCGTTTCTGGCCGGAACAGGGAGCGAGCGCTACGTTTCCGTCTTTCCAACGGATATAGCCTCCTGCTCCGCATCGACGCTGCTGGTCCCAGCGCATTCTCCGGTGGCCTAAGGAACCTATGGAATCTCGCTCCACTTGAAGAGGAACTCCGCTCCGGGTGGTTGCTTAACGGTCCTTTCGCGGTCGACCCCGGGCGAACAGGGCTGGCCGGTTCGATTGCCGATCGGCAACAAAATTCCGAGAACTGGGGTCAGCTCTCGGAGACCGTCTCGCGGAGCTGCACGACCTCGTAGATTCCGACTGGCGTGTTCTCGCGGAAAGCCTGGACCTTGATGCATCAGCGCAAATAGCAAGAGATATCTTTTGGTCCCGCTTGTTCGATGTCTTTGCGCCGGACTTCGACGACGACCTTGCCCGCCATTTGCACTTGGACGACCGAGGATACGGTCATCTCGCCGGGCAATGCCCAATTGTGCCCACGCGTTTGCCGACGCCGTTCGCTTCGCTAATCCGAGCATCGGAAGCAGATCATTACACGGATGGCGCGTTGTCTGACCCCGCTGTGCTCGCCAAGGTCCGAGACTGGCCTGCGCTTGCCGGATTGCATAATCGGGTCATCGCATCAGAGATAGCTGGACAACTGAGAAAGCTTGGCTTCGGAAATGCCCGTCCGCTTCGGTTCTCAAGCCTCCTTCGTCGCCAGATTGGTGAAGGAAAGCGTATCGATCCGGATTTGGCCCTGGCTCTTGGACGCACTGTCACGTCCCATGCTGTTCGGGAACCGCCCCTCGACAATGAGCTCAGCGAGATTCTCGATATCGCTAGGCACGCGTTATTCCTCGCGCAGGACGGATCTTGGCGGGTGGCGCAGCTTCCTCATCCTGATGCAGCGGACGATAGCGAAGAGCGCAGATTGTGCGGGTTCGCGCCTGCAACGCATATGCTCGACAAGCGATATAGCGGCCCAGCACTGGAGTTCTTTCGGGTCGCCCGCGAGCGATCAGGCTTCGGCGCGCAGGTGCGCGACCTCGCGTTGTGGGCCGCGGAGATTTCTGCCGAGGACGATGCCCGTCAGGCGGCGACGCTCAGATACATCATCGAAGGCCGCCAGGGCCGAGAACTAGGTGATGAGATTGGTCGTCACCGGCCGAGTTGGCTGCCTTGGCCGCCTTCGCGGCTCCGGACCAGTCAGTTGCTCTCGAATTGGACCGAAAAGGAAAAAGACGATCTGCTCTACGCCCTTCAGGGACGTGCAGCATTCGAGCCTCCGCAAATCGTCCCGCCACCGCAACCCGAACCCGAAACTGTTCTCCGCGCCATCCATGAGTGGTGGAGCTCCGAAGGGGCTAATCTTCGGGCCTCGTATTCGCGCCGAACCTATCCGGACCTGCTCTCTCCGTCTCAGCTTCGAGAAGCAACCGATCGCGTGACGTGGTTCACCATGTTCGCGCTTGGCTGCTTTCACTCATTCGGCCGGACGCAGGACGGACAGCACAGGAGCTTTATCGAGGCTGGCCATCGAGACGGCTGGTGGCTGGAACTCGCCGAGTCGCGCCCGCCTGGCGACGTCCAATCGTGGCTTGACCGGCTTGAGCGTTGGAGTGCGCCAGAACAATTCGACCAGCGATTCTTACCGTGGCGCCGGGCATTTGTTGATCTGTATACGATCGGTCGGTGGCTCGACGAATATCGAGAGATCACGCTAAAGCTCCCCCGCATTATCGAGGACCATGGGGTCATCTCGCTAAATGGCGCATTGCAACCGAGCTACTGGGCACCAGCCGTGCGCCTTTGCATCGATGCCGCGCCGATCAACCGTTCCCTTGGCATCGGCATGAACTGGATGATTCGTGAGATGCTCTGCCACGGCACATACGATTCACGCGATGGTGACCTTATGGCTCCCTACAGTTGGGCGCCCTCTCTGCGTGTTCGCGACCTGTTGAATGACCTTGGCGCCGACGTCGGTGAAACAGCGGACAAAGAAGCGAGCCGGACGATCTACGAGTTCGTTGTAGAACAGATCGGCGGCGATAGCGCTCGCTTCAACGGCGACTTCGACCTTCCCCTCCAACTAATCACCCGTGATGAGCATCGGGCGGCCTTGGATGAATGCTTTGGAGCAGCCGGCCGCGATGCTCCGGATTTCGTAGAAACCGAAGAGGAGGCAGAAGACGCGCCGATTTTTGAGGTGGCAGGACGATGACAACAGCAAGGCGATTAGAGGCAGGCACTCCTGTTCACCATCCGCGCCATGGAAACGGGCGAGTGGTAGTGGACATGGGGGCCACGTCGATCGTGCGGTTCGGCGGAGCAGTTGAACAAGTTCTCGCCACCGAAATAATCGAGGTCCCGTCACTTCATTCGGCGCTTCGAAATGGCTCTCTCAGCGACCCTACCGATGCAGTCATTCGAGCGCAGGCACTCGCCATTGGGTCGGTCAATGATCAGTGGGGGGTATTCTCGCGATCACGCGTGCAGTTGCTGCCTCACCAATTGTGGGTTTGCCGGAAGGTGAACCAAGAGTGGCCGTTCCGATGGCTGGTCGCAGACGACGTGGGACTTGGCAAGACGATTGAATGCGGTCTGGTTCTAATGCCGTTGATCACCTCCGGGCGAGTGCGTCGAGTGCTGATACTTGCCCCAGCGAAGCTCGTCCCGCAGTGGCAGTTCCGCCTCAAGGACATGTTTGATATCCGGCTCCAACGCTACGTGACGGAGGCAGACACTCAGCGCGGAGATTTCTGGGCGACCGCTTCAATGGTCGTCGCATCCTTTCACACGCTGAGGGACGATCGTCGCGGCGCTCGCCAAAGACTCCTCGACGCCGACCCGTGGGATTTGGTCATCGTCGATGAGGCTCATCACCTAGGCGTGGACGAACGAGCCGGTGAGACCCTAGCTTATAGCCTCGTCTCAGACCTTGAGGAGCGGAGCAAGATCAACTCCCTGCTCTTCTTCACCGGAACCCCTCATCGAGGAAAGGACTACGGTTTTTTTGGGTTGATGCATCTTGTGCGGCCCGACCTTTTCGATCCGGATGGCGACAAGATTGAGCAGCTCTCTCAGCTGTCCAAGGTGATGATCCGAAACAACAAGGCGACCGTCACTGACCTCCAGGGCCAACGGCTTTTCAAGCCAGTCAGTGTTTTCAGTCGCGAATATGGATACAGCACCGAAGAGACACTCTTTTATAGGACGCTTAGCGAATTCATCCTGGACGGTCGCGCATATGCCGGAACGCTTGACGGTCGTGCGCAGACCGCTCGAATGCTTGTGCTCGTCACCCTCCAGAAGTTGGCTGCCAGCTCGATTGCGGCTGTCCGAAACGCCCTTCGTAAACGCCGGGTAATGCTGGCGGACGCTGTCAACCGTTCAAACGGCGATGCTTCGATTGCCCTACCTGATGAAGAGCAGGTGACGTTCGACGACTTGGCGGAGGCAGAAGAGGCCATTCCCAGTTCCGCGGCCGTGATGCTGATGGAAGATGAGATACAGCGGCTGGATGAACTGGTCGCGCTCAGTGAGGGGGTCGCCAACGAAACGAAGATCGAGCGCCTGCTCGAGATGATTGGCGAGGATTTTGCCGCAGAAGAACCAGTCCTGCTTTTCACAGAGTACAAGGCGACCCAGGCATTGGTCGTGAATGCTCTCCATCGGCAGTTCGGTTTTGGTTCGGCTACATTTATTAACGGTGACGAGCGGCTTGATGGACTGGAGCAGGCGTCGGGGGTGACCAAGACGATCAGCCAGCCGAGAGAGCATGCCGCGGACGCATTCAACGCGGGCAAGCTGCGCTTTCTTGTGTCCACGGAGGCTGGCGGCGAAGGGATCGACCTTCAAGAGCGCTGTGCTGTGCTCGTCCACGTAGATATGCCTTGGAATCCGATGCGTCTTCACCAGCGAGTTGGACGCTTGTCTCGCTATGGCCAGACGCGTCCGGTTTCCGTCTACATTCTGCGGAATCCCCAGACGGTTGAGGCTCGGATCTGGGATCTTCTGAACGAGAAGCTTGAGCGAATTCAGCTGGCCCTTTCCTCGGTGATGGAGGAGCAGGAGGACATCTCTCAGCTGGTCATCGGGATGGCTGGGAACTCGCTTTTCAACGAGCTGTTCTCAGGGGGCCAGGGACTCTCCAACGAGCGCCTAGGGGCATGGTTCGATCAAGCAACCGCAACACTCGGTGGGCGCGACGTCGTCGATACGGTTCGCGAACTCCTTGGCAACGTTTCGAGGTTCGACTTCCAGCAGGTGGGGAAGGATCTGCCCAAGGTTGATCTCCCAGATCTCGAAAAGTTCTTCACTCAAACGGTTGGCCGCCATGGGCGCCGGATTTTCAGACGCGATGAGGGACTGGAGATTAAGACCCCCGATGAGTGGAAAGAACGCAGCTATGCGCTCCGAGACAAATACGAAGGGCTTGTCTTCGATCGCAACCTCCGCGGAACCAATGCGGCTTCACGTGTTCTAGGGGTAGGCCATCTCCTGTTCGATATTGCTCTTGAAGAAGCCCGAAACCTTCCATCGAGCCTAGCCTGCGTAGACGGTCTCGTCGCGCCTTTGCTGGTCGTCACGGTTGAGGATGAGGTCACTGGGACGGGAGCGCTCGTTCACCGATTGATCTTTGGCGTAACGGAGAAGGAGGGGAAGGCCGAAGTGCTTCGCGATTGGGAACTCCTTCACGTGCTCAACACCAATTTGCCCAAGAGCTCTCCGGGTAGCGCAACTGTCGACCTGGAGGCCGCGCCGACGGTCGAACGCCTAAAGACGGCTTTTGACGCCGATCTCTCCTCGCATGCGCCAACGCTTCACAGGCCGGTCTCCTGGTCTGAGATGTTACTGATCCCAAACTCGCAGCCGGCAAGCGGATAGCTCGCGACCAGGGCAGCTGCGGAGTAGCCTGGTGGTCGGACCAGAGAACGTTGGAATTCCGGTCCGCTCTCTCCGCCAGTCAATTTTGTTGCGGCCCGGAGACATAGGCAAAACAGAATGTCCCCAAGACATCGGTGACAACCTCGTGCCGAACGGGTTGTCAATGGTCTGCATGATCCTCTGTTCCAGGTCGATATAGCCCAGATCATAGTGCATGAAGCTGACGGGGCGAAAAGTCACGCACCGTGTGGCGCCGCCGCATTTCGGCATGGCAGGCCGTCGCCGCCACGAGCATGGCGTCGTCGTTCAGTTCGAAACGGTTGGGCGGCGACACTGCCCGGTAGGGCGTTGGATCGTCGAATTGCCATGTTTTCTCCTCTGATCTCGGCTCAGCCCGGCCGCCGCCACAGCAAATAGTGGCCGTCGGGCTCGCTGCTCGCCGTGAAGAACGGGCCCGGCTCGCTGGCCAGCGTCTCCATGAGGCCGGCGCGGGCGAGCGCCGCCGTCCGCTCGGCGAAACCCGCCGGCTCCCACACGTTGCGGTGCACAGTGCAGGCGAACAGGCCGCCGGGCTTCAGCACGCGGAACAGTTCGTCGAGACAGGCGGCGTCGACATGGGCGTGCGTGAAGGTGCCGGTCGAGATCAGCGCGTCGTAGCTGGCGTCGGCCAGAGCGAGCGGTCGGTTGAGGTCGGCCTCAATCAGCGCGCGGTAGATGCCGCGCGCGGCCGCCACCGCCAGCATCTGCGGCGAATGGTCGAGCGCGTCGACAATGGCAAATCCCGCCCTGGCCAGTTCGGCGCCGGCGAGCCCGGTGCCGGCGCCAACGTCGAGGATCGCCGCCCGGCGGTCGGCCAGATGGCGCGCCAGCAACGCGGCGGTGCGCGCCGGCGTCAGATAGCCGAGGCCGGCCAGCATGGTCGCGTCGTAGGTCGGCGCCCAGTCGGCATAGAGCGCCCTTGCCTCGGCCGGATCGCGCAGCCGATAGGCGCGCGCCAGCATCCGTTCGGGCGTGGCCGCCGCCGATCCGTCGTCGCGCGGCAGCAAAGGAACCTTGCCCTTCACGATGGTGTCAGCCTCGCTGCTCGGCCGTTGCGGCCGGCTCGATGCTGTGTAACCTGAGCGCCGCATGACGTCAAAACCAAGCGGAGGCCGCATGGCCGAGCCCATCGACTATTTCCTCACCGTCATCTCGCCATGGGTCTATCTCGGCCACCGGCCGCTGATGCAGATCGCCCGGCGCCATGGCGTGCCGATCCGTTTCCGGCCGGTGGCGCTCGGCGCCGTCTGGCAGCATTCCGGCTCGGTGCCGCTCGCCCAGCGCTCGCCGGCGCGCCAGCGCTACCGTTTCGTCGAGCTGCAGCGCTACGCCGAACTGCGCGGGGTGGCGCTCAACTGCAAGCCGGCCTTCTTTCCGGCCGACGCGTCGCGCGCCGACCTTGCCATCGCCGCCATCGTGGCGGCCGGCGGCGATCCGGCCGAATTCGCGCTGCGCTGCGGCGAGGCGGTGTGGTCGCTCAACCGCAACATCGCCGACGAGGCGGTGGTCGCCGAACTGCTCGCCGCCACCGGCCACGACGCGCCGACCATCATCGAGGCTGCAAAGCAGCCGGTGGCCGCCGCCGCGATCGCCGCCAACAACGCGGCCGCCAATGCCGCCGACGCCATCGGCGTGCCTACCTATGTCTATCGGGGCGAGAACTTCTGGGGCCAGGACCGGCTCGACCTGCTTGACCGCATGATCGCCAGCGGCCGGCCCGCCTATCTGCCGCTGTGACGGCGGCCACCTGCGTGGAGTCTTTCGGGGTGGACTCGCGGCCGCTGGCCCGCTAGGCTGCAAGGAATAATTTCCTTGGCGCATCACGGTCTGGTAGCGGCATGCTATCGCATGAGAGCGTATGGGCGGCGATCGACGCGCTCGCCGCGAAGCATCGGCTGACCGCCTCCGGCCTGGCGCGCGCCGCCGGGCTCGATCCGACCAGCTTCAACAAGTCGAAACGGATCACCGGCTCCGGCCGGCCGCGCTGGCCGTCGACGGAGTCGATCGCCAAGGCGCTGCGGGCGACCGGCACCGAACTCGACGAGTTCATGGCGCTCATTCCCGGCAGCGCCGTCAGACCGCGGGCGCGCCGGGTGCTCGGCCGCATGCCGGCCGCCTATGCCCAGCCGCGCCCCTTGCAGGTGCCGCTGATCGGCTTCGCCCAGGCCGGTGTCGGCGGTTTCTTCGACGATGGCGGCTTCCCGGCCGGCCAGGGTTGGGACGAGATCCGGTTTCCCGCCCCCGGCGGCGACGCGGTCTATGCCCTCGAAGTCTCGGGCGATTCGATGCTGCCGCTCTATCGCAACGGCGATGTCATCATCGTCGCGCCGGGCGCGAATGTGCGCGCCGGCGACCGCGTCGTCGTCAAGACGCGCGCCGGCGAGGTGATGGCCAAGGTGCTGGCCCGCCGCTCGACCCGCCAGGTCGAACTGCGCTCGATCAACCCGGAGCATGGCGACCGCGTGCTGCGCAACGAGGAGATCGAGTGGATCGCCCGCATCATCTGGGCGAGCCAGTAGGCGGCGGCCCATGCGCCTCATCGCCGGCATCCTCGTCGCCGCCGCCTGCCTTGCCCTCGCCGCCGCCTATCTGCGCCAGCCGCCGGGGCCCGCCGGCCCCGTCACCGTGGCGGCGCCGCCGCCCGCGGCCCCGCCGACCGCCGCCGCGGCTGAAGCGGTGGCGGTCTACGAGCCGGTGCGCGGCGACATCCGCAACGTTACACCCGACCACGTGCTGCCTGGCCCGCATATCGAGGCCGAGCTGATCCGCCGGCTGCCCGCCGCGCAGCCGCCGCCGGCCGCGCCGCCCGCGCCGATATCCTGGCCGCGCGCCGAGGTCGTGTCGGCCGGGCTGCTGCGCTCGGGCGCCACCACCATCGCCATTGCCGGTATCGATCCGCTCGCGGCGGCGACCGAATGCCGCCTGCCCGACGGCGCCACCTGGCCGTGCGGCCGCTTCGCCCGCGCCGCGCTGCGGCGGCTGGTGCGCCAGCGACCCGTGGAGTGCGATCCGGCCGGGGAGGCGCTCGTGGCGACACAGCCGGCGCCGATGGTGACGCACTGCCGCGTCGCCGGCCGCGACATCGGCCAATGGCTGGTCAGCCAGGGCTGGGCTCTGCCGCTGCCCGGCTCCGGCCATGACGAGGCGCTGCAAGAGGCACGCGCGGCCGGTCGCGGGCAATGGCGAACCGAGGCGCCGGCGCTGCCTCAGGGGTTCTGAGCCGTGAGCCGGCCGTCGAGCGCCTCGGCGATCAGCGCGCGCGTGCGCCCGATGCCGTAGAGCGCCACGAAGGAGCCGAAGCGCGGCCCCTGATCCTGGCCGAGCAGCACCTGGTAGAGCGTCTGGAACCACTCGCGCAGGTTTTCGTAGCCGGCTTCCTTGCCGGCCTCGAACACCTCGTGCTGGATGGTTTCGCCGTCGGCGTCCGGCGCCAGCGCCGCCAGGCGCCGGTCGAGGACGGCCAGTGCCGCCCGCTCCGATTGGCCGACCGGCCGGAAGCGCTTGGCCGGCCTGACGAAATCGTCGAAATAGCGGATGGCGTAGCCGACCATCTCGTCGAGCTTGGGGTGGGTCCGCGGCGTGGCGCCCGGCGCGTAGCCGGAGATGAAGCCCCACAGGATTGTCTTGTCGTGCGCGTTGGAGGCGCTGACCAGGTTGAGCAGCATGGCGAAGGTGACCGGCATGTCGATCGCCGGCGGGCGGCCGTCATGGATGTGCCAGACCGGGTTGTTGAGCCGCTGGTCGATGTCCTGCCCGCCATAGGCCGCCAGATGCTGGAAATATTCGTCGACCTGGCGCGGGATGACGTCGAAATGGAGCCGCTTGGCCGTCTTCGGCTTGCTGTACATGAACAGCGACAGGCTCTCGGGCGAGGCGTAGCGCAGCCACTCGTCGATGGTCAGCCCGTTGCCCTTCGATTTGGAGATCTTCTGGCCGTTCTCGTCGAGGAACAGTTCGTAGTTGAAGCCTTCCGGCGGCGCCTTGCCGAGGATGCGGCAGATCTTCGACGACAGCGTCACCGAATCGATCAGGTCCTTGCCGGCCATTTCGTAGTCGACGCCGAGCGCGGCCCAGCGCAGCGCCCAGTCGGCCTTCCACTGGCACTTGACGCGGCCGCCGGTAACCGTCGTCTCGGCCTTGCGGCCGGTGTCGGGATCGACATAGACGATCGTTCCGCGTGCCGGATGGCGCTCGACCGTCGGCACCTGCAGCACCTTGCCGGAAGCCGGCGAGATCGGCAGGAAGGGCGAATAGGTCGCCCGCCGCTCCGGCCCCAGCGTCGGCAGGATCACCGCCTTGACCGCGTCATAGGCCTCGAGCATGGCGAGCAGCATCTCGTCGAACCGACCCGACGTGTAATATTCGGTCGAACTGGCGAATTCGTAGTCGAAGCCGAAGCGGTCGAGAAAGGCGCGCAGGCGGGCGTTGTTGGCCGCGCCGAACGAACCGTGCTCGGAGCCGAACGGATCGGGCACCCGCGTCAGCGGCATGTCGAGATAGGCTTCCATCGCCGCGCGGTTGGGCACGTTGTCGGGCACCTTCCTCAGCCCGTCCATGTCGTCGGAGAAGCACAACAGCCGCGTCGCCACCCGGTCGCGGGTCAGCACGCGGAAGGCGAGGCGCACCATCGAGGTGCGCGCCACCTCGCCGAAGGTGCCGATATGCGGCAGGCCCGACGGGCCGTAGCCGGTCTCAAACAGCACGGTGTCGGGAAAACCGCCATTTTCATAGCGCCGCACGATCTTGCGCGCTTCCTCGAAGTCCCATGTCCGGCACCGCCCGGCGGCGGCGAGGAGATCGTCATCGAGCTCGGGTATCGGTCGTTCGGCGGCCATCGGCCTTCCTTCCAGCATGCGGCGTGCCGCCCGCTCTAGATCATTGCCGCGGCTTTTCCAACCCGCTTGCGGGCCGGCGCGCAACTGCCTAGTTTAGCCGGCGATCGACATCACGATTATCGGGTACGGGGATTTTCAGCGAATGGCCAAGCCGACGCCGCACGACGCGCTCATCCACATCATGGTCACCATGTCCGCCGCCGACCGGACCATGACCGACAAGGAACTGGCCAAGATGGGCGACATCATCGAGACCCTGCCGGTTTTCGACGGCTACGATATCCAGAAGTTGGTCAAGGCGGCAGAGCGCTGCGCCGACATCCTGCAGGAGGAGGACGGTCTCGACCAGATCATCGCCGGAGCGCTCGACGTGCTGCCGCGCCGGCTGCACGAGACCGCCTATGCGCTGGCCGTGGAGGTGGCCGCCGCCGACCTGCATCTGGAGCAGGAGGAACTGCGCCTTTTGCAGATCCTGCGCGACCGCTTCAACCTCGACCGCCTCACCTGCGCGGCGATCGAGCGGGGCGCGCGGGCGCGTTACCAGCGACTCTGAGCGCTGGCGTTCCTCAATAGAGCCCGAGTGGGAAATAGCGCAGATAGAGTTCGGCGAAGACGCCCCTGTCGTTGATTTCCTTGAGTGCGTAGTCGGCCGCCGCGGCGAGTTCCGGCCGGCCGCGGGCGAAGGCGATGGCGAGGCCGTAGCCGAACTCGACCGTCGACAGATAGGGCCCGCCGGCGAAGGCGCAGCAATCCTTGGCGGCGTCCGACATCAGCCAGAACGACAGCGACACGGCGTCGGAGAAGACGAGGTCGACCTGACCGTCCTGCAGCGCCTGCAGCGCCGCCGCGCGGGTCGGGAAGACCTCGCGCCGGGCGCGGGTAAAGGCGGTGTCGAACCAGCTCAGGTGCTGCGAGCCGGCGACCAGCCCGACCCTGTGGCGCAGCACCACCTCGCTCATCGGCTCGGTGAAGCCGTTCTCGCGGCGGGCGACGAAGCGGGCGGGGATGCGCAGGTAGGGCCGCGAGAAGGCGTACTGGTCGCGCGTGCGGGCATTGACCTCCAGCCCGGCGATGATCGCCTCGCCGTCACCGCGCGCCATCGCCGTCTCCAGTTCGGCCCAGGGCAGCGCCTGGATCTGGCATTTGGGCAGGATATCGAGCTCGGCGCAGATGGCGCGGGCGAGATCGACGTGGAAGCCGGTCAGCCGCTTCTGCCGGTCGATGAAATTGAAGGGCGGAAAGTCGGTCGTCGTCAGGAAGCGCAGCCGCTGCAAGGCGGAAAGGTCGGGCTTCGGCAGCCTCTCGCCCGTATCCCAGTAGTTCGGAATGGTGACCGCCTGCGCCAGGGCCGCTTCCACTGGCGCCATCGCCGGCACTGCCGCGACGGCGGCGAGGCAGGCGAGCCAGACCGCCCGCGCCAGTGACCGCAATTTGAAGCCGCCCACTCGCATTTCTCCGACGCGGATTGTAAGCTTTCGTTAACCCACAAGTCTCGATCACGGCGCCGGCCGCGGCGGCCGGCGAGCCACGCCGCTGTAGCAGGTTTGGGGGGATGGGGGAACAGCATTCGGCCATTGCCGGCGGGCCGCCGGCGACCAGTGCCGGCGAGGTCGATCGGCCTGCTGCGACCGGCTTGCGGCCGCCCCCGCGCAGATGGGCCGCCTCCGGCGCGGCGCGCCTGGCGCTGCGGCGGCAACTGCCGGCCGACGTGGCCTTCCTCGCCGCCGACGGCTTCCCCCGGACGTGGCTTGACGAGGCCGCCGACGTCGCGCTCGCCAAGGGCCAGGCGGCAAGCGAGGTGCTCATCCACCGCGGCCGGATCAGCCGCGATGAATACGAGCGCCGCCTGGCCCATCATGTCGGCGCCGCCTGGCAGCCGGATGGGCCCGTTCCGTCCGGCCTTGACCCGATCGCGCTCGACGACACCAACGCGCTGCGCGTGCCGGGCGCCATCGAACACGGCGCGGCCGGGCCGCGCCTGTTCGTTTCGCCCGAGGCGAGCGGCTATGAGCGCGTCGCGACCATGGCGCGGCGCAGCCCCGGCATGTTCGCCCGCGCCGTCTTCACGGGCCGTCAGGCGCTGCGCGGCAGCCTGTTTGAACGTGCCGCCCGCGGCCTGGTGGTACGGGCTGTCGGGCGGCTTGCCGAGGAGATGCCGGCCTTCTCGGCGTTGCGCCGGCTCACCGCCGCGCAGGCCGTCGTCCTGACCGGCGTTGGCGCCGTGCTTCTCGTCGGGTTGTGGATTGAGCCGCGCGCCGTCGGCGCCGCGCTGGCCGTTGCCCTCGGCCTGTTCTATCTGGCGATCGTGCTGCTGCGCGGCATGCTGATGCTGAGGCTCGATGATGTCGTGCGGCGCCCGTCCGATCGCTACCGCCCGCGCCCGGCCGCGCCCGAGGACTTCCCGGTCTATTCGATCGTCGTGGCGCTCTATCGCGAGGCGGGGCAGGTGCCCGACCTGGTCCGCGCGCTCGACCGGCTCGACTGGCCGGCGACCCGCCGCGAAGTGCTGCTCGTCTGCGAGGCGGACGATCCGGACACCATCGGGGCGATCGTCCGCACCGGACTGCCGCAGGGGTTCGAGCTCGTCCTCTGCCCGCCGGCGCTGCCGCGCACCAAGCCCAAGGCGCTGCAGTTCGCGCTGCCGCTCTGTTCGGGCGCGTTTACCGTGATCTACGACGCGGAGGACCGTCCCGACCCGCTGCAACTGCGCGAGGCCTGGGACCGGATGCGCGCCGAAGGCCCGGCGATGGCCTGCCTGCAGGCGCCGCTGCTCATCCACAATGGCCGCCAGACTTGGCTGACGCGGCTGTTCGCCATCGAATACCTTACGCAGTTCTGCGGCGTGCTTCCGGCATTGGAGAGCCATGGCGCTGCCCTGCCGCTCGGCGGCACGTCGAACCATTTCCGCACCGACATGCTGCGCGCCGCGGGCGGATGGGACCCCCACAACGTCACCGAGGACGCCGATCTTGGCATCCGGCTTGCCCGGCTCGGCTTTCGCTGCGGCACGATCGGCCGGCCGACCTGGGAGGAAGCGCCGCCGATCCTGTCGGTCTGGCTGAAGCAGCGCACGCGCTGGCTGAAGGGCTGGTTGCAGACCGTGCTGGTCCATTCGCGCCGGCCGCTGGTGACCGCCCGCAAATTGGGGCCGCGCTCGGCCCTGTTCTTTCACCTGATGACAACCTCGATCATCGTGTCGATGCTGATCCATCCGTTCTTCCTGGTCCATGTCGGCTGGGAGCTGACGATGGTGGCGGCTGGCCACGGGATCGCCAACCCGTTGCTGTTCGGCCTCTCGCTGTTCAACCTGGTCGGCGGCTACACGACCTATGCGTTCATGGCCTATGGCGTCATCCGGCTGGCCGGATCGGCCGTCTCGCCGCTATGGCTCGTGACCCTGCCGGCCTATTGGCTGCTGATTTCGCTAGCCGGCTGGCGGGCGCTGGCGCAGTTCGCGACCGACCCGTTCCGCTGGGAAAAGACGCCGCACGGGCTGGCAAAACCGCGGGAAACTGCCAATATCTAGGCCGAGGCCGTCATCGGGGCTGACGGCCTCGGCTCGCGCTTGCGGCGGCGCGCCAACAACACTTGCGGGAGGTTCCCTTGCACTGCGCGACGACAGCGACCGAACCCACGATTTCCGCCCCGGCCGCCCCGGCCTCCAGTGTCCTGCTGGCGACGCTTCTCGCCGGCCTGCTCGGCTGGGCCTTACCGGCGGCGCCCGCCCAGGCCGGCAATTGCGGCGCGGACCCCGCGCCCAGCGTCGACTGGAGCGACTGTCGCAAGCGCAACCTGATCCTGGCGGGCAGCAATCTCGCCGGCGCCAATCTCAGCGGCGCCGACTTCACGTCGACGGATCTGCGCAATTCCGGCCTCGACGGCGTCGACCTGCAGAAGGCCAACCTGCTGCGCTCGATGATGGACAATTCGAAGGCCGCCGGCGCCAACTTCGAAAAGGCGATCGGCTTTCGTACCTCCTTCGCCAACACCGATCTGACCTCGGCGCGCTTCGCCAAGTCGGAGATGCAGCGCGCCGACTTCCGCGGCGCGACGCTGACCAATGTCGATTTCGAGAAGTCGGAACTAGGCCGCGCCGACTTCTCCGACGCCGACATCAACGGCACCAATTTCCGTTTCGCCAATCTCGCCCGCGCCGACCTGCGCAGCGCCCGTTTCGAGACGCCGATCGACTTCACCGGCGCCTTCTTCTATCTGACCCGCATCGAGGGGGTCGATCTCAGCGCGGCCGTCGGCCTCGCCCAGTGGCAGGTCGACATGGCCTGCGGCGATCACGAGACGAAGCTGCCGGGTGGCCTCCAGGGCTCCACCGGCTGGCCGTGCGTCGAGGAATAGGCGACCGCGCCTCCGCCTCAACGGAAATGCTTTGACAGTTTCAGGCCCTGGGCCTGGTAGTTGGAGCCGAGGCCGGCGCCGTAGAGCCGGTCCGGGCGCCTGGCCATGCGCTCGTAGACGAGGCGGCCGACGATCTGGCCGTGCTCGAGGATGAAGGGCACCTCGCGGCTGCGCACCTCGAGCACGGCGCGCGAGCCGGTGCCGCCGGCGCCGGCATAGCCGAAGCCCGGATCGAAGAAGCCCGCATAGTGGACGCGGAACTCGCCGACCAGCGGGTCGAACGGCACCATCTCGGCGGCGTGATCGGGCGGAACGTGCACCGCCTCGCGCGACACCAGGATGTAGAACTCGTTGGGATCGAGCACCAGGTCGTTGGTGCCGCGGTCGTGGATCGGCTCCCAGAAATCAAGGATGTCGCAGGCGCACTTGCGGTCGATGTCAATCACGCCGGTGTGGCGCTTGCCGCGATAGCCGACGAGGCCGTTGCCGTCGCCGACGAGGTCTATCGAAACGCCCACGCCGCCGGCGTGGAAATAGGGATCGGCGCCGGCCACCAGCGTTTCGCGCCGGTGGAGCGCCGCGAGTTCGGCGTCGTCAAGGACGCTCCGCCCGCGCCGGAACCTGATCTGCGACAGGCGCGAGCCGGCACGGACCACGATCGGGAAGGTCGACGGGCTGATCTCCAGATAGAGCGGCCCTGCATAGCCGGCCGTGACCGTGTCGAATGCCTGGGCGTGATCGGCGATGACCCGCGTGAAGATGTCGAGCCGTCCGGTCGAGCTCTTGGGATTGGCCGACGCCTCGGTATCGGCCGGCAGCCGCAGGCTCTCCTGCAGCGGCACCAGATAGACGCAGCCGGTTTCGAGCACCGCGCCACTGGCCAGGTCGATTTCATGCAGGGCGAGGCGGCCGAGCTTGGCGGCGACGGGATCGGCGCGACCGGGCAGGAACGAGGCCCTGAGCCGGTAGGCGCGTTCGCCCAGGCGCAGATCGAGGCTCGCCGGCTGGATCTGGTCGGGGTCGAGCGGGCTCGCCGAGCGGATGGCACCCGCTTCGAACAGGGTGGCAATGGCGCTGTCGGGAAGAATTCCGGCTCGTGACAAGGGGCCCACCGCTTTGGCAATGGCGCCAGCAATAGCGTACCGCGCAACCGCGCGAAATGGCGGAGCGCGCAATCCCCGCGCGATCCTGTGAATCCATGGGTGGTTCGCGACGCGAGGCGCCCCATGGCCGGTCGCGTGCCTGCGAGGGGCGGTTGTGATCGCGACGGCACGGCGCCATAGTCGGCCATGGCCCTCGACACCTCGCCTTCACCCGACCCGTCCGCCGAAATCGCTTCGCTCGATCCCGCGATCGACTATGAGCGCATCGCTTTCCTGATCGCCAACCAGCTCTTCCCCCTGACCGTCGAGAAGGCGCTCGAATACGCGCTGTTCAAGAGCTATGCGGTGCCGGCGATCTCGCGCCTGCTGGTGGCGACCGGCGAATTCAGCGAGCGCGCCCAGAAGCGCTATGACGATACCGTGCTGCTGCTGGCGGCGATCGGCGAGCACGGCTACGACCACGGTGACGCCCGGACCGCGCTCGGGCGCATCAACGCCATGCACGGGCGCTTCCGCATCCGCAACGAGGACTTCCTCTACACGCTGTCGACCTTCGTCTTCGAGCCGATGCGGGCGCTCGAGCTCTACGGGCCGCGGCCGATGACGGCAAACGAGCGCGCCGGCTGGTTCAGCGCCTATCGCAGGCTGGGCGCCGAGATGGGCATCGCCGGCCTGCCCGACGATCTCGACGGCTTCCGCGCCTGGCGCGATGCGTTCGAACGGCGTGAAATCCGCTTCGCGCCAAGCAACCGCGTGGTCGCCGACGCCACGGTCAAGGTGCTGCTCGACATGCTGAAAGTGCCCCGTCCGCTGCGCGGGCTGGCGCTGGCGGCGCTGGTGGCGCTGATGGAGCCGCATGTCGCCTCCGCATTCGGCTATGAACGGCCGCACCGGGCTGTCCACGCCATGGTCGGTGGCGCCATGGCGCTGCGCCGCGTCATCGCCGCCCGGCTGCCCGACCGCAAGACGCTTCGCCTGCAGAGCCGACGCAGGCTGCCGACCTATCCCGGCGGCCACACGATAGCCGAACTCGGCACCTTCGCGCGGCGTTGAAACTCAGTATCGCGGCGCCGAGACGCCCGCCGCCCGGCAGGCGCTGGCCAGCGTGTTGGCCATCAGCATGGCGACCGTCATCAGGCCGACGCCGCCCGGCACCGGCGTGATCGCGCCGGCGATTTCGGCGCATTCGTCGAAGGCCACGTCGCCGACGATGCGGCTCTTGCCCTCGCCCAGTTCCGGCGCTGGCACCCGGTTGATGCCGACATCGATGACGCAGGCGCCGGGCTTGATCCAGTCGCGCCTGACCATCTGCGGCCGGCCGACGGCGGCGACGAGGATGTCGGCGGAGCGCGCCAGCGCCGGCAGGTCGCGCGTGCGCGAGTGGGCGATGGTGACGGTGGCGTTGGCCGCCAGCAGCAGGTTGGCCATCGGCTTGCCGACGATGTTGGAGCGGCCGATGACGACGGCGTTGAGGCCGGAATAGTCGGTCTTGGCAAGGGCGCGCCGCAACAGCACCATGGAGCCCGCCGGCGTGCACGGCACGAAGGCGGTGTCGGTCTGGCCGGTGGCGAGCTTGCCGACATTGACGAACGAGAAACCGTCGACATCCTTGTGCGGCGCGATCGCCTGGATGACCTCGCCCTCGTCGATGTGGCCGGGCAGCGGCAGTTGCACGAGGATGGCATGGATGGCATCGTCGCCGTTGAGCTCGCCGACGAGCCTCAGCAGGTCGGCCTGCGCGGTGTCGGCGCCAAGCCGGTGGGTGACCGACCTGAAGCCGCACTCCTCGGCGCGCCGACCCTTCGAACGCACATAGGCCTGGCTGGCCGGGTCCTCGCCGACGATGATGACGGCAATGCCGGGGGTGATGCCGGTCGTCCTGATCAGTTCCGCAGTCGCTGTCTTGACCGTGTCGAGGACCTGCGCCGCCGCCTCCTTGCCGTCGATCACCATTGCCGCCATGCCGCCCTCCGTTCCGTGCCAGCCCCGGTCAAAGCCGGATAGTGCACAAACGGCGCTGTATACAAGCCGGAAACGACAGGGCGCGTGCTGTTTGCGCCGGGAAGCCGTGCTTCACGGCCGCCGGGCGGCGCGCATCGCCTGGCGCAGCACCTCGCGGTCGCCGATGTGGTTGGCGAGCAGCAGGATGAGGCGGGCGTTGAGCGCGTCGCTCTCCTGCCTGGCGAGGCCCTCGTGCAGGCCGATCAACTCGGCATAGAAGTCGTCGGGACGGTCGATGTTGGGCTGCGTGATCAGTTCGGGCATGGTGGCTCCCCTTTCATTGGCGCGCCGTGGCCCGGGCCACCGCTGCGCGCACTTCTGCCTCGTCGAACTGCCGCCAGCGCGCGGCGACGTGCTGGTCGGGGCGCACCAGATAGACAGCGCCGTCCGCCGGGCCGAGATAGCGCTCGGCAAGCGCCCGGCTTGGATCGTCGGCGGCGCTGAGCGCCACCCGTTCGACGCCGATGCCGTCGCAGTCGAGCCGGTCGGGCGCCGGCGTGTCGATGGTGACGAGCTGGAAGCCGCCGCCGAGCCGGTCGATGAGCCAGTCCTCGCCGAGCGGCGCGTCGGCGGCTGGTGCGCCCGGGCGGGTGCGCGCGGGCAGGCCGTCGGCGTCGGCGCCGTTGAGCGGCGAACCGTCATGGGTGCAAGGCAGCGACAGCCGACCGGAATTGACCAGCGGCCGGGCGAAGGCGCGGTGCTCGGCGAGTTCCAGCACGGCGTCGCGGAACAGGCGGCTCACCGCCGACTTCGGCGTGATGAAGTCGGTCGAGCGGGTCGAATTGAGGATGTTCTCGTCGGCGGCCTGGATACGCTCGAAGTCGTAGCTGTCGATGAGCGCCCCGGGCGCCTTGCCGTCGATCACCAGCCGCAGCTTCCAGCCGAGGTTGTCGGCGTCCTGGATGCCGGAATTGGCGCCACGCGCGCCGAAAGGCGAGACCTGATGGGCGGCGTCGCCGGCAAACAGGATGCGGCCATGGCGGAACCTCGCCATGCGCCGGCACTGGAAGGTGTAGATCGACACCCATTCCAGTTCAAACTCGGCCTTCTCGCCAAGAAACGCCCTGAGGCGGCGGATGACGTTCTCGGGCTTGCGCTCCTCGGCCTTGTCGATGTCGCGGCCAAGCTGGAAATCGACGCGCCACACATTGTCGGGCTGGCGGTGCAGCAGCGCCGACTGGCCACGGTTGAAGGGCGGGTCGAACCAGAACCTCCTTTCGCTCGGCAAGTCGGCCGCCATGACGATGTCGGCAATGAGGAAATTGTCCTCGAAGGTGCGGCCGAGGAATTCGAGCCCCAGCATGGTGCGGATCGGCGAATTGGCGCCGTCGCAGGCAATGAGCCAGTCGGCCTCGATGCGGTAGGGGCCGTCCGGCGTATCGATCGTGACCGAGACATGGTCGTCGCGGGCGTCGATGGCGAAGACGCGGTTGGCGCCGCGCAGGTCGATCGGGCGGCCCTCGGCCTGCAGCGCGCGAATGCGCTCAACCAGGAACGCCTCGAAACGATATTGCTGCAGGTTGATGAAGGCCGGCCGCCGGTGGCCGCCTTCGGGCAGCAGGTCGAAGGCATAGACCTGGCGACGGTCGAGGAAGACCCGGCCGGCATGCCACTGGACGCCCTTGTCGACCATCGGCTCGCCACAGCCCAGCCGATCGAGTATCTCCAGCGTGCGCTTGGCGAAGCAGATGGCGCGCGAACCGGTGCTGACCCGGTCGTTTTCGTCGAGAAGCACCACCGGCACGCCGCCCAAGGCGAGGTCGATCGCCATCACCAGCCCGACCGGACCGGCGCCGACGATGACGACCGGATGGCGCACGGGTGCGCGCGCGTCCTGATCGGCCGAGCGCCGATAGGGATAGAGCGGCACTTCCCAGACTTGCGGCATCGTTCCCCCTCGCGACGTTCAGACGGACGGACCGCGCGCTGGCAGGCCACCGACAATGGCCCGCCCATGCCACGGCGCCGGCATGAGCTCAGCCCTGCAACCGCTCCCATGATCGCCGATCGCGTCCGCCCGCCCAGATGCGCGCGACCGGGGTGATCGGCGCGTCGATGACGGAACGCACCTTCGCGATCTCCCGGCCGGCCGGTCGTCTGGTGGTCTCGGCCAACGGCTTCTCATGGTTCATGCCTCAATGCGTAGGCGATCTCGACAGCGCCACCCGGCCAGACACGGCTGCCGGTCAGCTCCAGCCGGTGCAGCGGCCCGTCGGCGAAGAGCAGCGGACCCGAGCCGACGATCACCGGAATGACGAAGACCCGGATGTGGTCGAACATGCCTGCCTCCAGCGCGGCGCGCTGGGCAACGCCGCCGCCGAGGATCCACACATTGCGGTGGCCGGCGGCCTCGAGACGCGCCTTGAGCTCGGGATAGTCGGGCGGGACGGCGACGATGTCGTCGCGCTCCGCTTCGAGCGGGCGTCGGGTGACGACATAGGAGATGCGGCCGCCGTAGCTCCACTCGTGGTTGGCGACGATCCAGTCATAGGTCGCCCGGCCCATCACCAGCGCGTCGATGCCCGCATAGAAGGCGTCGTAGTCGGCCTTGGCCTCGTCCGGCATGCCATAGTCGAGCAGCCAGCCGATCTCGCCGTCGCCATCGGCGATGCGCCCGTCGAGGCTCATGGCGATATAGCCGACATAGCGGGTCATCGATCGGATTTCTCCACCTTCTGCTCGATGGCGCCGAAGATCGAGCGGCCTTGCCCGTCCCGCATCTCGATGCGCACCGTATCGCCGAAACGCAGGAACGGCGTCTTCGGCCCGCCGCTTGCCAGCGTCTCGATCATGCGGATTTCGGCGATGCAGGAATAGCCGGCGCCGCCCGCCGCGACCGGCTTGCCCGGCCCGCCGTCCGCCCCCTTGTTGGACACGGTTCCCGAGCCGATGATCGAGCCGGCACCGAGCCGCCGCGTCCTGGCGGCATGTGCGATCAGGCGGCCGAAATCGAAGGTCATGTCGACGCCGGCATTCGCGCGGCCGAACGGCCGGCCGTTGAGGTCGACATGGAGCGGCAGATGCACCTTGCCGCCGTCCCAGGCCGAACCCAGCTCGTCGGGGGTGACCGCCACCGGCGAGAAGGCCGACGCGGGCTTCGACTGGAAAAAGCCGAAGCCCTTGGCCAGTTCGCCCGGAATGAGCCCGCGCAGCGAGACGTCGTTGACCAGCATGACAGCCAGGATCGCCGCGCGCGCCTCCTCGTCGGAAACGCCCATGGCGACATCGCCGGTGATGACGGCGACCTCGCCCTCCATGTCGATGCCCCAGGCCTCGTCGGCCATGCGGATCGGCTCGCGGGGACCGAGAAAGGTATCGGAACCGCCCTGATAGATCAGCGGCTCGGTCCAGAAGCTTGCCGGCATCTCGGCGCCGCGCGCCCGACGCACCAGTTCGACGTGGTTGAGATAGGCCGAGCCGTCCGCCCACTGGTAGGCGCGCGGCAGGGGCGACAGCGCCTCGTGCTCGTGGAAGCGGCGGGCCGGTTGCGACCCGGTCTCCAGCCCCTCGGCGATCTCGGCAAGGCGCGGCGACATGCGCGGCCAGTCGTCAAGCGCGGCCTGCAGGGTCGGCGCGACGTGACCGGCCTCGGCGCAGCGGGTCAGATCCCTCGACACGACGACGAGGCGGCCGTCACGCGTGCCGTCCTTGAGCGAGGCGAGCTTCATGCCGACGCCAGCAGATCGCGGATCGGCTCGTAGCCGGCCTGATGCAGCGCCCGCGCCCGTTCGGTCCAGATCGCCGGAGCCCCCTTGATGCCGTGCCCCTCGACCAGCCGGTTCATGAAATTGAACAGGGCAATGACATTGACGGCATCATGCAGCGCGCGCTCGTCCCAGCCTGCCGCCAGGACGGCCTCGGCGTCGGCCTGAACCATCCTTGCCGGCTCCAGCGTGAGCTTGCGCGCGTAGCGCATGATCGGCAGCAGGCGCTCATCGATGCCGGCGCCGTCGAGGTCGTCGACCATGCGGGCGAGCAGGTCGGGTTCGACACCGAAGGCTTCGGCCGTGGCGCCATGGACCCCGGCGCAATAGCGGCACTGGTTGAGGGCCGACACGTAGGCGGCGATGAGCTCGCGCTCGCCCTCGCTCAGCGCCGAGGGCTGGCGCAGCACGGCCGTGTGGAAGTCGACCAGGGCGCGGCCGGCGCGCGGATTGAGGGTGAGCACATGTCTCACGCCGGCGTCATCGGGCAACGAGCTGAAGAACGGCATCGGTGGTCCTCCCTGTCCAAAGGCGGCGGCAACGGCCTATTTGACGCCGGGCGTGCCATCGAAATTGCGCTCCAGCCCCGTGAGCTGCCGGGGGAAGCGCGTCTCGAACATGAAGGCCATCGTATTGTCGAGCGCGACCGGCTGCAATTGCGCTTGTGTCGCCTGTTCAAGGCCCATCCGGTCGGGCCCGCGCGGCGGCGATGGGCATTGGTTAACGCCGTCTTAACGTTTCGTCGGCCAATGTGGCGCCGGAAGCGGGCGTCCGTGGGGTCACGGCGGCGGCGCCCGCCTTCCGCGCAAGGTGCGAGGGGCCACCGCCGATGCGGCGATGTTGCGTGGGGCGCGCAGATGCCTCTCGCACCTTGCTTGCTCCTGCGCCTATCCCAGCGCGACGATGCCCCGCTGCGCCAGATGGCGCAGGATCTCGTCGGCGGCCTCCTCGGCCGAGACGGCCACAGTGTCGATGCGGATCTCGGCGTCTTCCGGCGGCTCGTAGGGCGAATCGATGCCGGTGAAGTTCTTGATCTGGCCGGCGCGCGCCTTCTGGTAGAGCCCCTTCACGTCGCGGCCCTCGGCCACCGTGAGCGGTGTGTCGACGAAGACCTCCAGAAATTCGCCATCGGGCATCATCTCGCGCGCCATGCGCCGCTCGGCGCGGAATGGCGAGATGAACGAGACCAGCGTGATCAGCCCGGCATCGGCCATCAGCCTGGCCACCTCGGCGACGCGGCGGATGTTCTCGACGCGATCCGCGTCGGTGAAGCCGAGGTCCTTGTTGAGGCCGTGGCGGACATTGTCGCCGTCGAGCAGATAGGTGTGGCGGCCGAGCGCAGCGAGCTTCTTCTCGACGATGTTGGCGATGGTTGACTTGCCGGCGCCCGACAGGCCGGTGAACCACAGCACCGCCGGCATCTGGCTCTTGAGCCGCGCCCGCGCATCGCGGCTGACATCGACGGCCTGCCAGTGGATGTTGGCCGATCGGCGCAGCGCGAAATGGATGAGCCCCATCGCCAGCGTCGCATTGGTGATGCGGTCGATCAGGACGAAGCCGCCGGTGTCGCGGTTCTCCGCATAGGCATCGAAGGGGATGCGCCGGTCGAGCGCGATGTTGCCGACGCCGATCTCGTTCAGCTCCAGCTTGGTCGCCGCCACGTGCTCGAAACTGTTGACGTTGACCTTGTATTTCAGCGTGGTGACAGTCGCCTGGGTCGTCAGCGGTCCGATCTTCATGATATAGGGGCGGCCGTGCAGCAGCGGCTCGTCGGCCATCCACAGGATGGTCGTCTCGAACTGGTCGGCGACCTCGGCCGGCGCCGCGGCATCGACGATCATGTCGCCGCGCGAGACGTCGATCTCGTCGGCCAGCATCAGCGTCACCGACTGGCCGGCCACCGCCTCGTCGAGGTCGCCGTCGCGCGTGACGATGCGCGCCACCGTGCTTTCGCGGCCGGCCGGCAGCACGCGCACTCTCGCCCCCCTGGCGACCCGGCCGCTGGAGACCTGGCCGGAAAAGCCGCGGAAGTCGGAGTTGGGCCGGTTGACCCACTGGACGGGATAGCGCAGCGGCCCGGCGAGAACCCGGTCCTCTACCTCGACGGTCTCCAGATGCGCAAACAGCGCCGGCCCGCGGTACCAGTCCATCGCCGGACCTGGCGCGGTGACGTTGTCGCCCTTGAGCGCCGAGATCGGGATGGCGACGATGTCGAACGGGGCATGGCCGTCCATGCCGAGGCCGGCGGCGAAGCGCCGGTAGGCGATTTCGATGTCGTTGAACACTTCCTGGCTGTAGCCGACCAGGTCCATCTTGTTGACGGCCAGCACCACATGGCGGATGCCGAGCAGCGAGACGATGAAGGAATGGCGGCGCGTCTGGGTCAGGATGCCCTTGCGCGCATCGACGAGGATGATGGCGAGATCGGCGGTCGAGGCGCCGGTCGCCATGTTGCGCGTGTACTGCTCGTGGCCGGGCGTGTCGGCGACGATGAACTTGCGCCGGTCGGTGGAGAAGAAGCGATAGGCGACGTCGATGGTGATGCCCTGCTCGCGCTCGGACGCCAGCCCGTCGACCAGGAGGGCGAAGTCGATCTGCTGGCCCTGCGTGCCGAACTTCCTTGAATCGGCCTCGAGCGCGGCGAGCTGGTCCTCGAAGATCAGCTTCGATTCATAGAGCATGCGCCCGATCAGGGTCGACTTGCCGTCGTCGACGCTGCCGCAGGTGATGAAGCGCAGCAGCGACTTTTCCTCATGCGATTTCAGGTAGGCGGCGATGTCGGTCTCGATGAGGGTGGAGATGTGGGACATCAGAAATACCCCTCCTGCTTCTTCTTCTCCATCGAGGCCGCCTGGTCGTGGTCGATGACGCGGCCCTGGCGCTCGGAGGTGGTGGTCAGCAGCATCTCGCGGATGATGTCGGCAAGCGTTTCAGCCGCGCTCTCGATGGCGCCGGTCAGTGGATAGCAGCCGAGCGTGCGGAAGCGGACGCGCCTGATCTGAGGCGTCTCGCCGTTCGCCAGCGGCATGCGCTCGTCGTCGACCATGATCAGCGTGCCGTCGCGGCTGACCACCGGCCGCGGCGCGGCGAAATAGAGCGGCACGATCGGGATGTTCTCCAGATGGATGTACTGCCAGACGTCGAGCTCGGTCCAGTTGGACAGCGGGAAGACGCGGATCGATTCGTCCGGCGCCTTGCGCGTGTTGTAGACCTTCCACAGCTCCGGCCGCTGGTTCTTGGGGTCCCAGCGGTGGTCCCTGGTGCGGAACGAGAAGATGCGCTCCTTGGCGCGCGACTTCTCCTCGTCGCGCCGCGCCCCGCCGAAGGCCGCGTCGAAGCCGTACTTGTCGAGCGCCTGCTTCAGCGCCTGCGTCTTCATGACGTCGGTGTGCACGGCCGAGCCGTGGCTGAACGGGCCGATGCCCCGGGCCAGGCCCTCCTCGTTGACGTGGACGATCAGCTTGAGGCCGAGACGGGCGGCCGTCTCGTCGCGGAAGCGTATCATGTCGCGGAACTTCCAGGTCGTGTCGACGTGCAGCAGCGGAAAGGGCGGCGGCGAGGGATGGAACGCCTTCATGGCGATGTGCAGCATCACCGCGCTGTCCTTGCCGATCGAATAGAGCATGACCGGGTTGGCGCACTCGGCCACCACCTCGCGCATGATGTGGATGCTCTCGGCTTCGAGCCGTTGCAGATGTGTCAGCATGTCCGGTTCGGTACTGGTTCGGGCATCGCCACCTGCCCGCGGTCAGGCGGCCCGCTTGAATTGCGTGCCGGGGGTATAGGCGATGAAGAAGGGATTGCGGTAGCCGGGCTTGCCATATTCGAGCGGCCGGCCGGAAATTTCTTCCACGAAGCCGCCGGCTGCGGCAAGGACCGCGTGTCCGGCGGCGGTATCCCACTCCATCGTCGGCCCGAAGCGCGGATAGAGGTCGGCCTCGCCGGCCGCCAGCAGGCAGAACTTCAGCGACGAACCGGCATTGGTGAGCCGGCCGACGCGGTTGGTGTCGAGGAAGTGCTGCGTCTCGGGCGTCAGGTGCGAGCGGCTGGCGACAACCACCAGCGCCTCGTTGTCCGGACTGGCCAGCGAAAGCGGCCGCTGCGGCCCGCCGGTGGCCGGCATCTCGAAGGCGCCCGCGCCGGCGGCACCGGCAAACAGCCGCCCGATCGCCGGCGCGCAGACGACGCCGGCGACCGGCCGGCGATCCTCGATCAGCGCGATATTGATGGTGAACTCGCCGCGAGCCTGAATGAATTCCTTGGTGCCGTCGATCGGATCGACCAGGAAGAAGCGGCTGGCCGCCCGTTCCGGCGCGTGCGTGGCGGCGCGCTCCTCGGTGACAACTGCAGTGCCGGGGAAGCGGGCCGCGAGGCCCTCGCACAGATACTGGTCGACCTCCAGATCGGCCGCCGTCAGCGGGCTCGAATCGGCCTTGGCCTGGACCTCGCCCACCTCGCCATAGTGGCGCATGGCGATCCGCCCGCCCTCGATGGCGAGCGCGCACAGGGTCGCGATCATGTCGTCGGAGCGATCGGCCAACAGCCTTCTCCCGGTCGCAAAAAGGACGGTGCGGCATACGATCGGCGGCGGGGCCAGGTCAAGCACCTTTCGCCCGGCGTGCCGCGGCCGCGACGATTCCACCCATCGCCAATGCGGCCGGCCTCAAATCGGCCCTGTATCGGTACATGATCTCGCTTGACTTTCACGACGATCGGGCGCTTGGGGTTCGGTCGAGAGAGCGGGGTGTCCGCCGTCCACATGACCCATATCCGTACGGCCCGGGCCGACGACCTGGAAGCGCTCCAGGCGATCGAGGCGCGAGGCTTTGCCACCGACCGGCTGTCGCGCCGCTCATTTGCCAAGGCGATCATCGCCGACCATCACATACTGCTCGTCGCCGCCGACGAAGCCGACCGCGCCGTCGGCTACGCGCTGATCCATCTGCGCAGGGCCGGCGGCCGCCTGCGCCTCTATTCGATCGCCGTCGACCCGGCCCATCGTGGCAGCGGCATCGGCCGCGACCTGCTGGCCGCCTGCGAGGCCGAGGCAGCCCGGCGCGGCCTCGAATGCATCCGCCTGGAGGTCCGGCGCGACGAACCGCGGCTGCAGGCGTTCTACCAGCGCCAGGGCTACGCGGCGCGCAAGGTGCTCGCCGGCTATTACGAGGACGGCGGCAGCGCCGTGCAGATGGAGAAGGTGCTGCCGGCCGCCGCCGACGCGGCGAGCCTCGGCCGGCGGCCCTCGTCCTTCGTCATCGTTGTCGGCCGCAGCCAGGACCGCAAGCCGCTGGAGGAGGCGGCGCGCGCGCTCAATGTCGGCGTGATCTCGGCCGCCGACTATCTGGCGCGGCCCGACATCGCGGCCAAGGCCCGCCAGGTCATCAATCTGTGCCCTGTCGAGGACTATCTGAGCCAGGGCTACTATGTCTCGCTCCTGGCCGAGGCCCGCGCGCAACGGGCCATTCCCAACATCGACACCGTGAGCGAACTTGCCTGGAAGAAGCTCTACAAGAACTATCTCGGCGAGCTGACCGCGCTGGTCAATGGTCGCGTGCCGCCGGAAGTCGACGCCTCGCCGGACGGCAAGTTCGCCTTCGAGGTCTATTTCGGCCAGGCCGGACCCGAATGGGTGCGCCGCATGGCGGCCCGCGCCTATCGCCTGTTCCCGGCGCCGATCCTCGAAGTGATGATGAGCCGGCATCGGACCGGCTGGCAGGTCGACTACATCTGGCCGCTGTCGATCGTCACGGTCTCGGCCGCCGACCTGCCGCGCTTCCTCGCCGCGCTCGGCGACTACTGCCACAACCGCCGCAACCCGGCGCTGCGCCGCCGCCGCGCCAGCTTCGATCTGGCGATTCTGGTCAACCCGAAGGAGGCCTTCCCGCCCTCGACGGAGACGGCGATCCGCAATTTCGTGCGCGCCGCCGACCGCCAGCACATCCAGGCCGAGGTGATCGGGCCCAAGGACATCGACAGGCTGTCGAGCTTCGATGCGCTGTTCATCCGCGAAACGACCAACATCGACAACCACACCTATACCTTCGCGCGCATGGCCGAGGCGGGCGGCATGCCGGTGATCGACGACCCGATGTCGATCCTGCGCTGCTCCAACAAGGTCTATCTGCGCGAGGCGATGGCGCGCGCCCGCATCGCCACGCCGAAGACGGTGATGGTGACCAAGGCGCGCCTGCGCGAGGTGGCCGACACGCTCGCCTATCCGACCGTCCTCAAGATCCCCGACGGCTCGTTCTCGCGCGGTGTCGTCAAGGTCTCCGACGCGGCCGAGTTCCGCCAGAGGGCGGCCGAGATGCTGGAGGATTCCTTCATCATCCTGGCGCAGGAGTACCTGCCCACCGCCTTCGACTGGCGCATCGGCGTGCTCGACGGCCGGCCGCTGTTCGCCTGCAAATACATGATGGCGCGCGGCCACTGGCAGATCTACCACCACACCAAGAAGGGCAAGACCGAGGCGGGCGGCTTCGAAACGCTGCTGATCGAGGACGTGCCGCCGGCCATCGTCAAGACGGCGGTCCGCGCCTCGCTGCAGATGGGCCGCGGACTCTACGGCGTCGATCTCAAGGAGATCGACGCCACGCCGGTGGTCATCGAGGTCAACGACAATCCCAATATCGACGCGGGAATCGAGGACAAGCGGGCCGGCGAAGCGCTGTACGACGCGGTCATCTCGCTGTTCCGCGAACGCATCCTGGTCACCAAGGGCCTGGCGCCGCGCCCCGCCGCGCCAGCCTGAGGCCATGGCTATTGAAGCGTGGCGAAGGTCCAGTCGACGATCGCTGCCGCCGTCGCGCGGAAGGCGGCCGCGAGTGCCGCGATCGCCGCTTCGGCGTCGCCGCCCGCCGCCGGCTGGCGCTCGTCGAAATGGCGGGTGGCGACGATGGCGCCGTCACGGTTCGTGATCCGGGCGACGAGCTCGATGCGTGCCGCCGGCTGTGGCCCCGCCTCAAGCCAGAAACGGCGGATCTCAAGGACGAGGCTGTAGTCCGGATCGCCGGCGTCGGCCGGGCGCAGCACGCCGAAATGGCCGGCATTCTCGTAGCTTTCGATCAGCCGCGCCTGGAACAGGTTGGGCACGCTGTCGGCCCAGCGCGCCTCGCCGAGCGGCCGCGTCGCCGCTTCGGCAACCTGTTCGAGGACCCGGTCGGTGTTGAGCGACAGCACCACGGTCGGCTCGGCGACCGCCATCTGCCAGCCGGGCGCCGCCACCGGCGGCACCGTCGCGCCGGCCGCGGGCAAATCGTGGGTGAGCGCCGGCTCGTCGCTGCCACCGCCGGCCAGCCTTTCGAGCCCCTTCAGAATGGCGTCAAAGCGGCCGCTGTTGCGCTCCAGCACGTCGTCGAGGCGGCCGAGTATGCGGCCCGCCGCCTGCGTCCAGCTGCGCGACTGGCCGGGGTCGGCGGTGAGGACGCCTAGCGTCCCGCCCTGCGGCGTGAGCGGCGGCGCCTCGGCCGAGCCGCCGGTCAGGAGAATGCTGGCCGCCCCGGTCAGTCCGGCGAAATCGACCCCCGCGACCGTGTCGGCGCGCACCGGGGTGCCGGCCAGGACCGAGATGGTGGCAATGATGTCGCCCGGACGGGCGACGTCGAGATGAACCGCCTCGACCTGGCCGACCTTGATGCCGTTGAACAGCACGTCGCTGCCGGTCGACAGGCCGGAGACCGGCACGGTGAAGCGGACCTGGTAGCTGTCGCGCTCGCCGAAGCCGCCGGCATTGGTGAGCCAGTAGACAAAGCCGAACGCCGCCACGATGACGGCGACGGCGAAGATACCGTTGAGCAGGTAGCGCGCGTTGAATTCCATGCCTGCGATCCTTTACTTGCGGCCGGCGGGGGCGACGAAGGCCTCGCCGCGGCGGCCGCGGAAATAGGACTTGACCCAGGGGTGCTGGTGGCGTGCCATGTCGGCCATGGTGCCGTCGGCGACGATGCCGCCATCGGCGATGACGACAATCCGGTCGCAGACGGTGCGCAGGCTTTCCAGATCGTGGGTCACCATGAAGACGGTGAGCCCGAGCGTCGCCTGCAGCGTGGCGATCATGTCATCGACCTCGCCGGCCGAGATCGGGTCGAGGCCGGACGTCGGCTCGTCGAGGAACACGAATTCCGGATCAAGCGCCAGCGCGCGGGCCATCGCGGCGCGCTTGGTCATTCCGCCCGACAGTTCGGCCGGCCATTTGCGGCCGTCCGCCGCCGACAGGCCGACCATCTCCAGCTTGGCGACCGCGATCTCGTCGAGCAGGCGCTGCGACAGGTCGAGCACCTCGCGCATCTGGAACTGGATGTTTTCCATCACCGTCAGCGACGAGAACAGCGCGCCGTGCTGGAACAGGACGCCGAAGCGGCGTTCGACCAGCCGCAGTTCGGCCGCGTCGAGCCGGTCGACGTCATGGCCGAACAGTTCGACGCTGCCGGCGCGCTTGGGCAGGAGCCCGATGATCGTGCGCATCAGCACCGACTTGCCGCTGCCCGACCCGCCGACGACGCCGAGGATCTCGCGCGGCCGCACGTCGAGCGACACCCCTTCGAGCACGTTCTTCGCCCCGAAGCCGACGGTCAGGTCGCGCACGCGGACGATCGGCGGCGCAGTGGCGTTGCCCGCGGCCATGCTCACATCCCGATGCCGGAGAAGAACAGGGCGAACAGCCCGTCGAGCACGATGATCATGAAGATCGACTTGACCACCGAAGTGGTGGTGTGCTCGCCGAGCGAGGCGGCGCTGCCGCGCACCTTGAGCCCCTCGGCGCAGGCGATGATGCCGATGACGGCGCCGATGAACGGCGCCTTGATCAGCCCGACCTTGAAATGGTCGAGCGAGATCGCCTCGCGCAGCTGGCTGATATAGAGGTCCGGGCTCATGCCGGCATAGAAGACGGCGACGAGACCCGCGCCGAACAGCGCCGCCATCGAGCCAATGAAGGTCAGCGCCGGCAGGGCGAGCACGATCACCAGGACGCGCGGCAGGATGAGGATCTCGACCGGGTCGAAACCCATCGTCTTCAGAGCGTCGATCTCCTCGCGCATTTTCATCGAGCCGAGTTCGGCGGTGTAGGAGCTTCCGGTGCGGCCCGCCACCATGATGGCAACCAGGAGGACGCCGATCTCGCGCATGATCAGGAAGCCGATCATGTTGACGACGTAGAGATCGGCGCCGAAACGGCGGAACTGGAAGAAGCCCTGCTGGGCAATGATGGCGCCGATCAGGAAGGTGATCATCAGGATGATCGGCACCGCCTGCCAGGCAACCCGGTCGAACTGGTGCACGGTCGAGGTGAGCCGGAACGAGCGCGGCCGCCGGATCGCCCGCGCCGAGGCCTCGACCAGCGCCCCCGCCATGACCAGAAAGGCCGCCGCGTCGCCGCGCAGCGCCGCCAGCGCCCCGACCGTGTCGGGCAGGGCGAACCGCGGCCCGGCTGGCGGGGCCGGCGGCTCGCGATGGCTTACGGCCGCCATCTCGTCGAGCAGCGCCCGGTTGACGGCGCTGATGCCGGCGACGGCGAGCTTGCCGCCGGCGGCGGCGATGTCGCGGCGCAGCCGCTCGACCAGCCAGGCGCCAAAGGTGTCGAAGGCGGTCACCCCGCTCATGTCGATCGAAACACGCGGCGACTGCCGCGAAGCGTGCGCCAGCCGCGCCAGCCCCGCCTCGAGCTCGCGCGCGTTCTGGCAGGTCCAGTCGCCGCGCGCCCGGGCGAGCAGGCGGCCGCGGCTGACGGCGAAGGTCAGCAGCGTGTCGCTGCCGGCAAGGTCGGCGGCGGCCATCGCCCGCCCTCAGCGGCGCTTCATGTCGATCTCGAGCGATTTCAGCGGCACGTCGCGCGTCCTTATCGACACCTGCTGGCGGGTCTTCGAATAGGCGACCTCCATTGCGCCATTGACATTGCCGCTGACGGTGAAGCTGATCTTGTTCTCGGTGGCGATGCCCGAGATGGCGCCGGCGGCGCTGAAATATTTCTCTTCCCAGAAGCCGAGCAGCCGGCCGGCATTGGACGACAGCCGCGCGACCATGCGGATGTCGCGCTCGCCGCTCAGGCAGCGGATGACGAGGCGAAGCTGCAGCGCATTGCCGCTGTGCTCGGCCTCGCAGGCGATGCGCTCGCGCGTGCCGTCGCGCATCGTCATGATGCCGCTGCCGGCCCATTTGCCGATGATCGAGGCGAAGGGGTTGATGGTCACGGCGGTGGCCGGGCCGGCCGGCAGCAGCGCCGCCATGGCGAGGCCCGCGACGACTGCGGCCGATCCGAGTGTGATGCGGTAGGGCATGCGGTTAGCTCCGATGACGAGGGCGTGCGCCACGTCTGATGGCGTCCGCCATATTGGGCCGGTGCAGGCCGGCCGCCTTGCTCGAAATCAATTCGGCCGCCCCTGTTGCGAATGCCATATCGCTCCGGCCGACAAAAAAGAAGGGGCGGGAGGCCCGCCCCTTCCTGTCTTCGGTCCGGTTGGCGCCGGTCAGTTGAGCGCCTTGTCGGTGATCATGTGCGTCCAGGCGCCCTCCGGCACCTTGGTGATGACCGGGTCGGAACCCTCCGACATCAGCGACTGCACGGTGCGCTCGAAGTCGGCCGGGTCGAGGGAGCCGTTGGAGCCGGCGGTCAGCTTGGCGATCTCGCCCATCATGCGTTTCTGGTGTTTCTCGGTCTGCGCGCCGGTGGCGTCGTTTTCGAGCACGATGTCGGCCGCCTCGTCGGGGTTGGCCTCGGCATATTTCCAGCCCTTCATCGAGGCGCGCACGAAGCGCACCATGCGGTCGACAAAGGCCTCGTCCTTGAGGTTGTCCTCAAGCACGTAAAGGCCGTCCTCGAGGGTGGCCACACCCTCATCCTGGTACTTGAACACGACCAGATCGTCCGGCGACAGGCCGGCATCGATCACCTGCCAGTACTCGTTGTAGGTCATGGTCGAGATGCAGTCGGCCTGCTTCTGGAGGAGCGGGTCGACGTTGAAGCCCTGCTTGAGCACGGTGACGCCCTCCGGACCGCCGTCGGTCGGCATCTTGAGCTGGCTCATCCAGTTGAGGAACGGGTACTCGTTGCCGAAGAACCAGACGCCGAGCGTCTTGCCCTTGAAATCGGCCGGCGTGGCGATGCCGGTCTCCTTGCGGCAGGTCAGCATCATGCCGGACGACTTGAAGGGCTGGGCGATGTTGACCAGCGGCACGCCCTTCTCGCGACTGGCGAGCGCGGCCGGCATCCACTCGACAACGACGTCGGCGCCGCCGCCGGCGATCACCTGCGGCGGGGCGATGTCTGGGCCGCCCGGCTTGATCTCGACGTCGAGGTTCTCCTCGGCATAGAAGCCCTTGTCCTTGGCGACGTAGTAGCCGGCGAACTGGGCCTGGGTCACCCATTTGAGCTGCAGGGTCACCTTGTCGGCCGCCTCGGCCGACAGCGCGGCGAGCGACAGGCCGATGGCCATGGCGCCGGTCGAAAGGGCGAATGTCAGTCTCTTCATGTCTTCTTCCCTCTTGAATGGTCTATCCACCACGGACAGACGGATGCCAGAACGTGACGGCCCTTTCGGTCAGGGCCACCACGCCGTAGAACAGGGAGCCCGCGAGCGCCGCGACCGCGATCTCCGCCCAGACCATGTCGATGTTCATCCGGCCGACCTCGGTCGAAATCCGGAAGCCCATGCCCACGATCGGGGTACCGAAAAACTCGGCGACGATGGCGCCGATCAGCGCCAGCGTCGAATTGATCTTCAAGGCATTGAATATGAAGGGGGCGGCCGCGGGCAAGCGCAATTTGAGCAGGGTTTGCCAGTAGCCGCTCGCATAGGTGCGCATCAGGTCGCGCTCCATGTGTCCGGCCGCCGCCAGGCCAGCCGACGTGTTGACCAGCATCGGAAAGAACGTCATCACGACGACGACGGCGGCCTTCGACTGCCAGTCGAAGCCGAACCACATCACCATGATCGGGGCGATGCCGATGATCGGCAGCGCCGAGACGAAATTGCCGAGCGGCAGCAGCCCGCGCTGCAGGAAGGGCGAGCGGTCGATGAGGATGGCGACGACGAAGCCGAGGCCGCAGCCGAGGAAATAGCCGGCGAGCACCGCCTTCAGAAAGGTCTGGCGGAAATCGGCCCACAGCGTCGGCACCGACGAGACGAGGCGCGCCCAGATCGCGCTCGGCGGCGGCAGCAGCACCGACGGCACGGCGAAGCCGCGCGTGAAGCCCTCCCAGATGACGAGCAGCGTCACCCCGAAGAGCAGCGGCACGGCGATCGACTGCGCCCGCGCCGTGAGCGGCCCCGACGGCCTGAGCCGCACCAGCCACTCATTGGCTGCCCAGGCGACGAGCCAGAACAGCGCCGCGCCGAGAACGAGCGTCGTGTTCATGCCAGCGCCCTCCGGCGCCGGCGGCGGAACGGACGCGCGCAAGAAGCGCCGGCGGCGCTCACGGTCGCTCTCCCATGCGACGCATGACCATTGTCTGGGCAAGGCCGACCACCATCACTAGGCAGGCGGCGAGCGCGGCGGCCATGAACAGCGCCGACCAGATCTGGATCGTCTGGCCGTAATAGGAGCCGGTGAGCAGGCGCGCGCCCAGCCCCGCGACGGCCCCGGTCGGCAGTTCGCCGACGATGGCGCCGACCAGGCTGATGGCGACGGCGACCTTCATCGAGGTGAACAGGAACGGGGTGGCGGCCGGCCAGCGCAGCTTCCACAGGGTCTGTGAGCGCGAGGCGTTGTAGGTTCGCATCAGGTCGAGATGGATCGCTTCCGGGCTGCGCAGGCCCTTTACCATGCCGACGACGACCGGGAAGAACGACAGGTAGGTCGAGATCAGCGCCTTGGGCAGCAGGCCGGACAGGCCGATGGCGTTGAGCACCACGATGATCATCGGCGCCACCGCCAGGATGGGCACGGTCTGGCTGGCGATGACCCATGGCATCACCGACTTGTCCATCGCCCGGTTGTGGACGATGCCGATGGCGAGCAGGATGCCGAGCGCCGTGCCGATGGCGAAGCCAAGCAGGGTGGCCGACAACGTCACCCAGGCGTGATAGACGAGGCTGCGCCGCGACGTCACCGCCTTGTTGACCGTCGTGTCCCACAATTCGACGAAGACCTGGTGCGGCGCCGGCAGCACCGGCCGCTCCTGAGCCATGGTCCTTTCCAGCAGTTCGCCGAAGGCGATCTCGCGGCCGGCGCGGGCGGCCTGGTCACGTTCGAAGGGCGCGTTGAGGAAGAACGTGCCGGCGTACCAGATCAGCACGATGACCGCGACCACGGCCATGACCGGCACCGTCCTGCCCTGCGCCAGCGCCCTCATTGGCGGCCCCGCCAACGCATGAGCAGGGTGGGGATGCCTTCCTCGGTGTCGACCCTGCGGCCCTCCGGCACCTCGACGAAGCCTTCGCGCGCGTAGAAACGCCGCGCAGCGAGGTTGGGCTCGAACACGGTGAGCTCGACCCGTTCGGGGTGGTCCTGCTTGGCGCGGTCGATCAGCATGGCGCCGAGCCCGGCGCCACGCGCGTTCGGCGCCAGATAGAGCGCGTGGACCATGCCGGTCGGCGCCACCGACATGTACCCGACGATGTCGCCGTCGAGCTCGGCCAGCCACAGGGCGCGGCTGGCCAAAAGCGTTGGCGTGAAGAAGCCGGCGACCTGCTCGCGGCTGTGGACGCGCGGCAACCACTCCGTCTCGTCGATGTAATCGTTGACGATGCGCGCGCAGGCGGGCAGGTCGGCGACGCCGGCAAGGCGCAGGACGGGCCGCCGCCCGGTCGCGCGGGCCGCCTCACTCCTCATAGCTGTGCCCGGCCCTCAACCCCTCGCGCACGCGGTGGGCGATTTCGAGGAACTGCCTGGATTCGCGGATTTCGAGCGGCCTTTCCCGCGGCAGGGTCGATTCGATGACGTCGGTGACGCGGCCCGGCCGAGGGCTCATCACCACGATGCGCGTCGACAGGTAGACCGCTTCGGGGATCGAGTGGGTGACGAAGCAGATCGTCTTGTTGGTGCGCGCCCACAGTTCCAGCAGCTGCTCGTTGAGATGATCGCGCACGATCTCGTCGAGTGCGCCGAACGGCTCGTCCATCAGCAGGATGTCGGCGTCGAAGGCGAGCGCCCGGGCAATCGAGGCGCGCTGCTGCATGCCGCCCGACAACTGCCAGGGATATTTCTTCTCGAAGCCGGTCAGGTTGACGAGATCGAGCGAACGCTGCACCCGTTCCTTCCGCTCTGTGGCCGCGTAGCCCATGATCTCGAGCGGCAGGGCGACATTGTTCTCGATCGTGCGCCACGGATAGAGGGCCGCCGCCTGGAAGACGTAGCCATAGGCGCGGTTCAGTCGGGCCTGCTCGGGCGCCACCCCGTTGACCAGGATGGTGCCGCCGGTCGGCTGTTCGAGGTCGGCGATGACACGCAGGAGCGTCGTCTTGCCGCAGCCCGACGGGCCGATGAACGAGACGAACTGGCCGCGGCCGACCTCGAGGTCGACATTCGACAGCGCATTGACCGGCCCGTCATCCGTCTCGAAGGTTAGCGACAGCCCGCGCGCCGAGATCACGGTCGGCGCGCCGTCGCCGGCCCGGCCCGGCCCGGCGCCGGTCTTGGCCGGGCGCGCCGCGGCCGGCTGTGCTGCCCCTGTGCTTCGTTTCACTGGCGATGCCCCCGCAGCTTCATTTCCGCGCAAACCGTTGTAGGATCGTGACGAGGCGAGAGGAATGCGGCCCAATGGCACCCGTCAACAGACCAAGGACGACCGAACCGAACACCCCGGGCTGCCGCAAGGTCGTTGCAAGCACGACCTATGCCGGCAAGCAGGGCTTCAACTATTTCGAGGGCGTGGCGCGCGAAACGGTTGGCGCGCGGGCGATCTGCATGCACCTGCTGACTATACCGCCCGGCGGCCGCGCCAAGGCGCACAAGCACGACAGCCACGAGACGGCGATCTACGTCCTGTCGGGGCGGGCGATCATGTATTGGGGCGAGCGGCTCGAGCATTGCATGGAGACGGTGGCCGGCGACATGGTCTACATCCCGGCCAACATGCCGCATTTGCCGATCAACAATTCCAACGCGCCGGTGACCGCCGTCATCGCCCGCACCGACCCCAACGAACAAGAAAGTGTGATGCTGCTGCCCGAACTGGAGGCGCTTGTGGAAGGCTAGTCCGGCTCCGCGCCAGGCGCCGGCGGCCACCGACGACAGTCCCGCCATTCACACCCCGCTCGCCGGAATGCCGGTGCGCTCCACCCTGCGCGGCGCGACCATTTCCTTCCAGGCCGACAAGGCCTTGTTGACCGCCATATGCGGCTCGCGGGCGACGAACTCGCCCTGGCCCGGCCGCGCCTTGACCTTGCCGTCGTCGACGACGAGCTGGCCGCGGGTCAGCACGAAGCGCGGCAGACCCTTTACCTTGAAGCCCTCGAAGACGTTGTAGTCGATCACCGACTGCTGCTTCCTTGCCGTGATCTTCTTGGTCTTCTCCGGATCCCAGACGACGATGTCGGCGTCGGCACCTTCGACGATGGCGCCCTTCCTCGGATACATGTTGAGAATCTTGGCGATGTTGGTGGACGTGACGGCGACGAACTCGTTCATGGTCAGCCGGCCGGTGTTGACGCCGTGCGTCCACAGCATCGGCATACGGTCTTCGAGGCCGCCGGTGCCGTTCGGGATCTTGGTGAAGTCGCCGACGCCGAAACGCTTCTGCTCGGTGGTGAACGAGCAATGGTCGGTGGCGACGACCTGCAGCGAGCCGGCCTGGAGACCGGCCCACAGCGAATCCTGATGCAGCTTGTTGCGGAAGGGCGGGCTCATGACGCGGCGCGCGGCATGATCCCAGTCCTTGTTGAAGTATTCGGTCTCGTCGAGGACGAGGTGCTGGATCAGCGGCTCGCCAAAGACGCGCATGCCCTTCTGGCGCGCCCGGCGGATCGCCTCGTGCGCCTGCTCGCAGGAGGTGTGGACGACATAGAGTGGCACGCCCGCCATGTCGGCGATCATGATGGCGCGGTTGGTCGCCTCGCCCTCCACTTCCGGCGGCCTCGAATAGGCGTGCGCCTCCGGCCCGTCATTGCCCTCGGCGAGCAGCTTCTGCTGCAAGGACGCGACGACGTCGCCGTTCTCGGCATGGACCAGCGGCAGCGCGCCGATCTCGGCGCAGCGCTTGAACGAGGCGAACATCTCGTCGTCATTGACCATCAGCGCGCCCTTGTAGGCCATGAAGTGCTTGAACGAGGTGATGCCCTTGTCGACCACCTTGGGCATCTCGTCGAACACCTTCTTGCCCCACCAGGTGATGGCCATGTGGTAGGAATAGTCGCAGCAGGCCTTGCCCGACTTGTTGTGCCACATCTGCAGCGCTTCCAGCAGCGACTGCTTCGGCGCTGGCAGGCAGAAATCGACCACCATGGTGGTCCCGCCCGACAGCGCCGCCCGCGTGCCGCTCTCGAAATCGTCGGCCGAATAGGTGCCCATGAACGGCATCTCGAGATGGGTGTGCGGGTCGATGCCGCCCGGCATGACATAACAGCCCGTAGCGTCGAGGTCGTGATCGCCGTGCAGGTCCGGGCCGATGGCGATGATCCTGTCGTGCTTGACCAGCACATCGGCCTTCCAGGTGCGGTCGGCGGTGACGATGGTTCCGTTCTTGATGGCTTTGGACATTTATGGCTCCCAGGAGTGGCGGGACGTTCCTCTCCCCGCCGGGGAGAGGTCGGCAGGCGCGAAGCGCAGGCCGGGTGAGGGGGAAAGGCTGGCGTCCTTGATCATCCCACAATCCCCGTCGTCTCCGCAGCCTCGCGGAACAGGACGACGGCCTTCCAGGTGCGGTCGGCGGTGACGATGGTTCCGTTCTTGATGACCTTGGACATGGGTTCCCCTATTGTCTTTTCCGCGTTGGGCAAATGCACGCAACTATTCCCGAGGGTGTGCCCGGCTCAATAGGTCGAGATCCAGCATGATCATCAACGCGCGGTCGATTCTCCCCATTGATGGATGGTCCAGCTTTCCGATGTGTTGATGTATGCGATGCGCGGGAATCGCATACAACTTGTCGACCATGACCTTCGATTCCCTTTTCAGGCCGTTCTCCGCTGAAGGCTTTATGTCGACACGCAGAATCTTCGCACCTTCGTCGAAGGTAGTCAGCAGGGCAATGATGTAGCTTTCCAGCTTGCCATCGAGCCGGTCGTTTTGAAGAATAACGGCGGGCCTCGGCTTGCCATAGTCACCCGGAAGGGAAACGATCACTAGGTCGCCCCGCTTCACTTATCGTTCTCTTCCATTTCTTCGATCAGCCGCATCGATTCACGAGCAGCTTCCTCGACCCAGAGGTTTACGTCCGCCTCTTCCTCGGACGCAGCTATCAGTTCGCAATCCTTGTAAACCTGATCCCAAACTTCATCCGACCAGATATCCGGCAACCAGACTTCGACAGGTCGGAGGCCTTCCTTGCGAAGTGCCTCTCTCTCTTCATTCGTCAACTCTCTCGGTCGGCCCATGGCGGCCTCCATTCGTTCGAAACGCCCATTATCAGCACTTGTCGGCCACTATTCAACAATCCCCGCCGTCTCACCACCGCACGGAATGCGCACGTCGGCGCTCTTGTCGGGCGATCGCATGTTCGCCTCGAAAGGCGACAGCATTAGAGACACTGCTCCAGTTCCTCTATGCCATCCGGCGAGATCATGAACATGCCCCGTCGGCAAGTGCTGCCAACAAACATATGTGGAATGTCGGCAAGCCCCTCACCCCACAATCCCCGCTGTCTCCACTACCGCATGGAACAGCACGTCGGCGCCCTTGGCGGCCCATTCCTTCGAGATTTCCTCGGCCTCGTTGTGGCTCAAGCCGTCGACGCAGGGGCACATGACCATGGCCGTCGGGGCCACCCGGTTGATCCAGCAGGCGTCGTGGCCGGCGCCGGAGATGATGTCCATGTGGCTGTAGCCGAGCCGCTCGGCGGCGCGGCGCACCGCTTCGACGCAACCCTTGTCGAAGGCGGGCGGGTCGAACTCGCCGACGAGCTTTGATTCGAAGGTGCAGCCGAGCGCCTGGCAGATGCCCGGGGCCCGCTCGGCCAGTTCGGCGACCATGCCGTTCAGCGTGTCGAGTTCGTGGCTGCGGAAATCGACAGTGAACACCACCCTTTCCGGGATGATGTTGCGGCTGTTGGGATAGACGTCGATATGGCCGATGGCGCCGACCGCATTGGGCTGGTGCCGCATCGCGATCTCGTGGACGAGCTCGGTGATCTGGGCGAGCCCGCGGCCGGCGTTGCGGCGCATGCGCATCGGCGTCGACCCGGTGTGCTGGCCCTTGCCGGTCACCGTGCATTCGATCCAGCGCAGGCCCTGTCCGTGGGTGACGACGCCGATGTCCTTGCCTTCGGCCTCCAGGATCGGGCCCTGCTCGATATGCAGCTCGAAGAAGGCGTGCATCCTGCGCTTGCCGACCTCCTCCTCGCCGCGCCAGCCGATGCGCTTCAGTTCATCGCCGAACTTCTTGCCCCTGGCGTCGGTGCGTTCATAGGCCCAGTCCTGGTCGATGACGCCGGCGAAGACGCCGGAGGCGAGCATGGCCGGGGCGAAGCGGGTGCCTTCCTCGTTGGTCCAGTTGGTGACCACGATCGGGTGCCTGGTCCTGATGCCGAGGTCGTTCAGCGTTCGCACGATCTCGAGCCCGCCGAGCACGCCGAGCACGCCGTCATAGCGCCCGCCCGTCGGCTGCGTGTCGAGGTGGGAGCCGACATAGACCGGCAGCGCGTCCGGGTCGGTGCCGGGCCGCATGGCGAACATGGAGCCCATCTGGTCGACGGCCACCGTCAAGCCCGCTTCCTCGCACCAGCGCTTGAACAGGTGGCGACCCTCGCCGTCCTCGTCGGTCAGCGTCTGGCGGTTGTTGCCGCCGGCCACGCCCGGGCCGATCCTGGCCATTTCGTGGATCGAGTCCCACAGCCGGTCGCCGTTGATCTTCAGGTTTTCGCCCGGTGCTGCCATGCCGTTTCGCTCCCTGCCTGTCTGATGCGCCGCCCTCACTCCACCTCGGCCAGCACCTCGCGCAGCGTTGCCACCAGCTGGTCGATGTGTGGCTTCTCGATGATCAGCGGCGGCGACAGCGCGATGATGTCGCCGGTGGTGCGGATCAGGATGCCCTTCTCGAAGGCGCGTACGAAGGCGGAGAAGGCGCGCTTGGTCGGATGGCCGGCGATCGGCTCCAGTTCGACGGCGCCGATCAGCCCGATGTTGCGGATGTCGATGACGTGGCGGGCGTCCTTCAGCGAATGCAGCGCGTCCTCCCAGTAGGGGGCGAGCTCGGTGGCGCGCTCGAACAGGCCTTCCTCGCGGTAGGTGTCGAGCGTGGCCAGACCCGCCGCCGAGGCGATCGGATTGCCCGAATAGGTGTAGCCGTGGAAGAACTCGATCAGGTGTTCCGGCCCGGTCATGAAGGCGTCGTGAATCTCGTCCCTGACGAACACCGCGCCCATCGGGATGACGCCGTTGGTGAGCCCCTTGGCGGTGGTGATGATATCGGGGGTGACCTCGAAATATTCGGCCGCGAAGGAGGCGCCGAGGCGGCCGTAGCCGGTGATGACCTCGTCGAAGATGAGCAGGATGCCGTGCTTGTCGCAGATTTCGCGCAGCCGCTTGAGATACCCCTTGGGCGGGATCAGAACGCCGGTCGAGCCCGCCACCGGCTCGACGATGACGGCGGCGATGGTGGAAGCGTCGTGCAGGGCGACGATGCGCTCCAGCTCGTCGGCGAGTTCGGCGCCGTGCTCGGGCTCGCCGCGCACGAAGCGGTTCCTGGCCGGCAGGTGGGTGTGCTGCAGGTGGTCGACGCCGGTGAGCAGCGTGCCGAACATCTTGCGGTTGGCGACGATGCCGCCGACCGAGATGCCGCCGAAATTGACGCCGTGGTAGCCGCGCTCGCGGCCGATCAGGCGGAAGCGCGAGCCCTCGCCGCGCACGCGGTGATAGGCGAGCGCGATCTTGAGCGCCGTGTCGACCGATTCGGAGCCCGAATTGGTGAAGAAGACGTGGTTGAGGCCATCGGGCGAGATGTCGACGAGACGGTTGGCCAGTTCGAATGCCTTGGGATGGCCCATCTGGAAGGCCGGCGCGTAGTCGAGTTCGGCCGCCTGGCGCTGGATCGCCTCGGTGATCTTCGGCCGGCAGTGGCCGGCATTGACGCACCACAGCCCGGCGGTGCCGTCGAGGACCTCGCGGCCGTCGGCCGTGGTGTAATGCATGCCGCGCGAGGCGACGAACATGCGCGGGTTCTGCTTGAACTGGCGGTTGGCCGTGAACGGCATCCAGAAGGCGCGCAGGTCGTTGGGGGTGACGCTGAGGCGGTTCGACATCGGGTTCGTTCCCTTAGGGGCGTGCCTGCCCGTGGCCGGAGGGCGCGCATCGAGATTCGCAACTTGGCCGACGGCAAGTCACGGCTGGCGCCGGCCACGGCCGGAGGCCGCTTGCCTTTGGCGCGCGAACCTCTAATATTTTGACCGTTTGGTAAACATTGCAGGTTCGCACAGCGCACTCAAGCTGAATTTGGCGGCGCCGACAAGAATCCGGCGCGGCGGATTGCCCGGAATCGGGCGTACCCGCACGCCGGGAGGAACATTCGTGAAAGCCAGAGCCGCAAGGACGCAGCGCCGCACCCGCATCCAGGAGGAGAACGAGGAGCGCATCCTGAAGGCGGCGCTGGAGGTGTTCTCGACCCATGGCTTCCGCGGGTCGACCATCGACCAGATCGCCGAGGCGGCCGGCATGTCGAAGCCGAACCTGCTCTATTATTTCCGCACCAAGGATGACATCCACCGCCTGCTGATCGAGCGGCTGCTCGACACCTGGCTCGATCCGCTGCGCGCGATCCGGCCGCGGGGCGACCCGCTCGCCGAGATCCGCTCCTATATTCGCCGCAAGCTGGAGATGGCCCGCGACTACCCGCGCGAAAGCCGACTGTTCGCCAACGAGATACTGCAGGGGGCGCCGCGCATCACCGATGCGCTGGAAGGCCCGTTGAAGCGGCTGGTCGACGAGAAGGCCGAGGTGATCCGCCAGTGGAGCCGCGAGGGCAGGCTGGCGCCCTGCGACCCCTATCACCTGATCTTCTCGATCTGGGCGACGACACAGCATTATGCCGATTTCGACGTTCAGGTGCGCGCCGTGCTCGGTCCCGACCGTGGCGGCGACGGCCGCTTCGAGGATGCCGCCCGGTTTCTCGAACAGCTCTATCTGGAAGGGCTGAAGTCCGGTACCAAGGGTGGATGACGGTCGGCCTGCCCGCCGCCGGTTCCGCGGGTCGTCTGCGCCCCTTGACTTCAACCCCGCTTGAGGCCGTAGACCTGACGCGGCTTGAGGACGACTGGGAGCGGGCGGTGGCCGGCAGGGCGGAGCCTGCACGATCGTTACTCGCCGGCAACGGGCCGGCGCGGCGGGCGCGGTCGTGACCGTGGCCGGCGGGCAGGCGGCGCGCTGGTCGGAGCTCTATTCCTCCGGCCATTTCGGCCGCATCGTGCTGTTGTCCTTCGGTGTCTGGCTGCATGCCGCCGACGAACTGATGGTGTCGACGATCACGCCGGCAATGATGGCCGAGATCGGCGGCGAGCGCTTCGTCGCGTGGCTGATCGCCCTCTACGAGGTCGGCTCGATCGTGGCCGGCGCCGTCAGCGCGCTCATCGTCATCCGGCTCGGATTGCGCGCCGCCATGGTGGCTGCTGCGCTCGCCTACCTGTCCGGCTGCCTCGTCAGCGGCTTCAGCCCGTCGATCGGCCCGATGCTGGCCGGCCGCCTGGTGCAGGGCTTCGGCGGCGGCGCCATGGTGGCGATTGCCTTCATTGCTGTGCACCGGCTGATGCCGGGCCGGCTGATCGCCCGCGTCTTCGCCGTCATCTCCATGGTGTGGGGGGCGTCGGCCTTCACCGGCCCGCTCATTGGCGCCGGCTTCGCCGAGGCTGGCTGGTGGCGCGGCGCCTTCTTCCTGTTCGCCGCGCAGGCGGCGGCCTTCGCGATGCTGGTCGGCCTGCGCCTGGCCGAAGGGCCGGCCGCCGCCACCGAGGTGGCGATCGCCGCCGCCGGCAGGTCGCTGCGGCTCATCCTGCGCGTCGGCGTGCTGGCGGCAGGCGTCGTGGCGATCGCCGCGGCCGGCATCGAGGTCGAGACCAGCCGTTCGCTGCCGCTCGCCGCGCTGGGGTTGGCGCTGCTGGCGCTGTTCCTGTGGTTGGAGGCGGTGGCCGGCGCCGACCGGCTGCTGCCGACGCGGCCGTGGAACGCGCTGTCGCCGCACGGCTCGGTGATGGCCGCGCTTATGCTGCTGTCGGCGGCGACCGCCGGCCTCATCACCTACGGGCCGCTGTTGATGAGCCGCCTGCACGGCGCCGACGCGGTGACCATCGGCCTCATCCTGCTGGTCGAGTCGATCGCCTGGTCGCTCGTCGCCATCCTGATCTCCGGGTTGCCGCGCCGCCACGAGACCATGGCGATCGCCGGCGGCTTCGCTGCGGTGACACTTGGCGTCGCCGGGCTCGTCCACACCATGGTCGCCGGCCCGCTGTGGACGGTCGCGCTGTGCGCCTTGCTGATGGGCGGCGGCTTTGGCGCCGCCTGGTCCTTCGTCGTCCGCCGCGCGCTCGCCGTGGTGGCGCCCGCCGAGCGCGAGCGGATCGCCTCGGCGATCCCCACCACCCAGCGGCTGGGCTATGCGCTGGGGGCGGCCTATGTCGGCATCATCGCCAACGGCGTCGGCTTCGCCGACTCCGACGCCGCCGGCGTCGCCACCGCCACGGCGTGGTGGATCTTCACGCTGTCGCTGGTGCCGGCCGGGCTCGGCCTCGCCGCCGTCTGGTGTTTTCTGCGCTGGCCCGAGCCGGACGGCCAAAACTGACCGTGGCCGCGCGGGGACGCTCAGCCGTCGGCGGCCAAGCCCATTACGGCCAGTGCCGCCGCCGTCACCAGAGCGCCGGCGACGACCGGCCAGCCCGGCCAGCCATGACCGCTCAGTCCCTCGAACAGGATGATGAAGCTCGGCACGAGATAGCCATAGGCCATCACCTTGCCGGCAGGCAGCCGCATCGAGGCGAACTGCAGCAGGAAGAAGGTGAACGCCGTCGTCACCACCGCCAGATAGGCGATGGTGAGCCAGACGATCGCCGGCAGCAGCGACAGGTCGGCGGCGAACAGGTCGCCGACGCCGACGGCGATGAGCCACGCCGTGGTTGCGACCATCATGAACACGGTGAACTCAAGCCCGTTCTCGCCACGGTTGAAACGGCGCAGGAGCGGCGTATAGGCGGCGTGGGCCGCGCAGCCGACGAGGAAGATCGCTTCGCCGGCACCGAGATCGAATGACAGGATGGCCTCGATGTCGCCGCGGAAGATGACCCAGATGGCGCCGCTGGCGCCGACCAGGAGCGCGGTGAGCACGACCGGCCGCGTCGCCTGGCGCAGGAACAGCCAGGCGAAGCCGGCACTCATCAGCGGCGTCAGCGTGAACACGGCGCCGGTCGACACGGGATCGCTGATCCTGAGCGCCACGAACATCAGCACGAAATAGGCCGCCATCAGCGCGCCGAGGATGGCGAAGCGCCAGGGCGCGGCCGGCCGGCGCGGCAGCCGCCGCGTCACCGCCAGCATGACGCCGGCCAGCACCGCGGTGCCGAGGATGAAGCGCAGCGCGTTGAGCGCCGCGGGCTCGAGATGCGGCGCCGCCTTGTGGCCGAGCGAAAACGAGCCGGCGATGCAGGCGGCGAAGGCCAGCATGGCCAGATGGGCAACGAGCTTCCGGCCGCCCGTGGCGAAGGCCGGGCCGGCTGCCCGGGCGGTGGCGCGCGGGCGCGCCAGTTCGTCAACCATCGATCCTCCGTCAGCGCCCGGGCGGGCAGCGCTACTCAAGCTTGCGCAGCAGATCGGCCAGCGCTTGCGCTTGCGCCGGGCTGAGCCTGCTCCCTACAGCTTCCTCGATCGCCTGGGAATAGACCCGCCACATCCGCGCGCGCATCTGCCGGCCTTCGTCGGTGATGGACAGGACCTGGCCGCGACGGTCGTCGGCGCAGCTCGTTTTGGCAATGAGCCCGGCCCGCCCAAGCCGGTCGGCGAGCCGCGACAGATTGTACTGCTCAAACAGCAGCGCGCGCTCCAGTGCGAATGGCCGCAGCCCGTTCTCGCCGGCCTTTTCCAGTTCCCAGAGCGCATCATACCAGGCAAGCGGCGGCAGGCCGGCTGCCTTGAGCGCCGTCTCGATGCGCCCGCGCGCGCGCCGTTCGGCGCGGGCGAGGCCGGTCCAGGCGGCGACGGTGGCGGGGTCGGGCTTGCTAGTCATGCCACACTGATATCGATTTAATGCAAATGCATCAAGATTGACAAACGGACATATCCGAACTAGATAGATGCAATTGCATGCACAAAGGAGACCTCACATGCCGAACAAGCTCACTCTTGTTTCCTTCGACCTGTGCCCCTACGTCCAGCGCGCGGCGATCGTGCTGGCCGAGAAGGGCGTGCCCTTCGACCGCGTCGACATCGATCTCGACAACAAGCCGGACTGGTTCCTGGCGATCTCGCCGCGCGGCCGCGTGCCGCTGCTCAGGGTCGGCGCCGACGTTCTGTTCGAGAGCGCGGCGATCGTCGAATATCTCGACGAGACGCTGGCGCCGCGTCTTCATCCGGACGACGCGGTGGCGCGCGCCCGCCACCGCGCCTGGATGGATTTCGGCTCGGCCATCCTCGCCGACATCTGGACGGTCGAGACGTCGGCCGACCGGCGCGCCTTCGCCGGCGCCCAAGCCTCCCTCAAAGAGAAATTCGCCCGGGTCGAGGCGGAGCTTGGCAAAGGGCCATGGTTCGCCGGCGCGGCGTTCGGCCTGGTCGACGCCGTGTTTGCCCCGGTGTTCCGCTACTTCGACACGTTCGACCGCATCGTCGACCTTGGCATCCTTGACGGTCTGCCGAAGGTCGGCCGCTGGCGCCAGGCGCTTGCCGCGCGCCCGTCGGTGCGCGGCGCCGTCGTTGCCGACTATGGCGACCGGCTGGCGCGTTTCCTCGAACGCAAGGGCGGCGTCCTGATGGACCGGCGCGCCGCCGCCTGAGGCCCCGGGCAGCGCGCCGCCGCCTATTCGGCGGCGGTCCGCGCCATCGGGTTGTTGGGGTGCGTCGTCCAGTCGGCGAACTTGCCGCTCACCTTGAGGCCGGTGCGCCGGTCGACCGCGCCGGCGGCGAGCGGCACCATCTCGATGCAGCCCTCGACCGGGCAGACATTGACGCACAGGTTGCAGCCGACGCACTCTTCCTCGATCACCTCGAAGCGGCGCTTGCCGTTGACCGTCAGCGTGATCGCCTGGTGGGACGTATCCTCGCAAGCGATGTGGCAGCGCCCGCAGGAGATGCACTTGTCCTGGTCAATGCGCGCCTTGGTGACGTAGTTGAGGTTGAGGTACTGCCAGTCGGTGACGTTGGCGACCGCCCGGCCGGTGAAGTCGGCCAGCGTGCGATGGCCCTTGGCGTCCATCCAGTTCTCGAGGCCGGAGATCATCTCCTGGACGATCTTGAAGCCGTAGGTCATCGCCGCGGTGCACACCTGGACGTTGCCGGCGCCGAGCGCCATGAACTCGGCCGCGTCGCGCCAGGTGGTGATGCCGCCGATCGCCGAGATGGGCAGGCCGGCGCATTCTGCGTCGCGGGCGATCTCGGAGACCATCGACAGCGCGATCGGCTTGACCGCCGGGCCGCAATAGCCGCCATGGGTGCCCTTGCCGTCGATCGACGGCTCCGGCGAGAAGGTGTCGAGATCGATCGCGGTGATCGAGTTGATCGTGTTGATCAGGCTCACCGCGTCGGTGCCGCCCGCCTTGGCCGCCCGCGCCGGCTTGCGGATGTCGGTGATGTTCGGGGTGAGCTTGGTGATCACCGGCATGCGGGTGTGGGCCTTGCACCAGCGCACCACCATCTCGACATATTCGGGCACCTGGCCGACGGCGGAACCCATGCCGCGTTCGCTCATGCCGTGCGGGCAGCCGAAATTGAGCTCCACCCCGTCGGCGCCGGTCTCCTCGACCAGCGGCAGGATCGCCTTCCACGCCTGCTCCTCGCAGGGGACCATCAGCGAGACGACGACCGCGCGGTCCGGCCAGTCCTTCTTGATCTGCTTGATCTCGCGTAGGTTGACGTAGAGGTCGCGGTCGGTGATGAGCTCGATATTGTTGAGACCGAGCAGTCGCCGGTCGGCACCCCAGATGGCGCCATAGCGCGGGCCGTTGACGTTGACGACGGGCGGGCCCTCCTCGCCCAGCGTCTTCCACACCACGCCGCCCCAGCCGGCCTTGAAGGCGCGTGTCACATTATAGGCTTTGTCGGTGGGCGGGGCCGAAGCCAGCCAGAACGGGTTCGGCGACTTGATACCCACGAAGTCGGCGGCGAGATTGGCCATGGCTGCACCTTTCAGGTTTGAAGGCCCGCGCCGACGTGCTAATTTTCCGCATGTCCGGCGTGGCAGGATAGGGACGATGAGCAAACGGCTGCAATACACGATAACGTTGCGCCCGGAACCTGAAGGCGGGTTCACGGTGCTTGTGCCGGCGCTGCCGGAAGTCGTGACCTACGGCGAGGACGAGGACGAGGCACTGCGGATGGCCCGCGAGGCGATCGAGCTTGCACTTGATCTGCGCCGTGATGAAGGCGATGAGATTCCGCACGACGTCGAACCAATCACCCGCAAGCTGACGGTGGAAAGGGCTGCCTAGCTTGGCTCGTCGCAGGCTGTCCGGCTTGAGCGGCAAGCAGATTGTCAGGGCGCTTGAGAGGGACGGCTTCGAGGTTGTGCGGGTTAGCGGCAGCCACCACATCCTTCGAAAGCCAGGTTTTCCGAATACCAAGGTCATCGTGCCCGTTCACGGCGCGCGTGACACGCCTCCAGGAACTGTGCGGACGATCATAAGGCAGGCCGGCCTGTCCATCGAGCGCTTCATCGCTCTTCTCTGACAGCCAACCCTACCCCATCAGCGCCCGGTGTATGCTCATCGCCGCGTCGCGGCCCTGGGCCACGGCGGATACGGTTAGGTCGTCGCCGGTCGAGGTGCAGTCCCCGCCCGCCCACACGCGCGGGATCGAGGTGCGGCCCTCCGCGTCCGTCCTGATCTTGCCGCGCTCGAATTCGAGCCGCCGCGCCGCGCCGTCAAGATCGCGGCTGCGCAGCGTCTGGCCGATCGCCTTGAACACCTGGTCGCATTCGAGCTTCAGCGTCTCGCCGGTGCCGACGAGCCTGCCCTTCTTCTCCTCGGTATATTCGAGTTCGATGCCGGTGACCCGACCCTTCTTCGACAGCACCCGCACGGGCTGCAGCCAGTGGCGGATGGTCACGCCCTTCGCTGCCGCCAGCTCCTGCTCAAAGGTCGACGCCTTCATCGCCTCCGGCCCGCGCCGGTAGCAGATCGTCACCTCCTCGGCGCCGAGCAGCTTCGACTGCACCGCCGCGTCGATGGCGGTCATGCCGCCGCCGATGACGACGACGCGCCGGCCGATTGGCAGTTTGGACAGGTCGCGCGCCTGGCGCAGCTCGGCGATGAAATCAACCGCGTCGGCGGCGCCGTCGGCCTTCTCGCCCTTGGCGCCGAGCGCATTGACGCCGCCAAGACCGATGGCGAGAAAGACGGCGTCATACTCGTCGAGCAGCCCCTCGACGGTCAGGCCGTCGCCCAGCGTCTTGCCCTTCCTGATCTCGATGCCGCCGATGGCGGTCACGTAGTCGACCTCCTTCTGGGCAAAGCCGTCGACGGTCTTGTAGGAGGCGATGCCGTATTCGTTGAGGCCGCCGGCCTTCTTCCTGGCTTCGAACAGCGTCACATCGTGGCCGAGCATGGCGAGCCGATGGGCGCAGGCGAGCCCGGCCGGCCCGGCGCCGACGACGGCGACGCTCCTGCCGGTCGGCGCGGCGCGCGAGAAGAACTGGACGCCGCCGGCCATGGCATGGTCGGTGGCATATCGCTGCAGCCGGCCGATCTCGACCGGCTTGCCCTCCGCCGCCTGGCGCACGCACGCTTCCTCGCACAACTGCTCGGTCGGGCAGACGCGGGCGCACATGCCGCCGAGGATGTTCTGCTCGAAGATGGTTCTCGCCGAGCCGAGCGGATTGCCGGTGGCGATCTCGCGGATGAACAGCGGAATGTCGATCGAGGTGGGGCAGGCGGTCACGCAGGGCGCGTCGTGGCAGAAATAGCAGCGATCGGCCGCCACCCGTGCCTCGTGCTCGTCGAGCGGCGGATGCAGGTCGGCGAAATTCGCCCTGTACTCGGCCGGGCTCAGCCTGCCCGCCGCGATGCCGTCCTTCAAGCGCGCGTTCGCCATCTGCGGTTCCCCTCATGCGGCCGATTGGCGGACCGCCATCGACCGGGAAACGGTAACCGAAGGCCGGATTTTTATCAATTGGTAAAATTTTTGCGCTGCCTGCGCGCGCCCGCCGGCGTGTCGGCGCGGGTCAGGGCTTGCCGGCGCCGCGTCGACGGCGCTATGGCGAGGCGACACCCAACCGGGGGAGGCGCCATTGATCATCGCGATGTGGTCGGGCCCGCGCAACCTGTCGACGACGCTGATGCGCGCCTTCGCCCAGCGCGCCGACACGGCGGTCTGGGACGAGCCGTTCTACGCCGCCTATCTGAAGGCGACGGGCATCGACCACCCGATGGCTGGCGCGGTGATCGCCGCCGGCATCACCGACCCGGGCGAGGTGGCGCGGCGCTGCCTGGAGGAGGCGCCGGCGCCGAGATCGGTGTTCTACCAGAAGCACATGACCCACCACATGCTCGACGGTTTCGACCTCGGCTGGACCGCGCACGTGGTCAACGCCTTCCTAATCCGCCGGCCCGAGCGCGTCCTGGCGAGCTACGCCCAGAAGCGCGAGGCGGTGACGGCCGCCGACATCGGCTATCGCCTGCAGCGGCAGTTGTTCGACCGCGTCGCCGATCGGCTGGGAGGGCCGCCGCCGGTCATCGACTCGACCGACATCCGGCGCGACCCGGCCGCGGCGCTGACGCGCCTGTGCGCGGTCCTCGGCCTGGCATTCGATCCGGCGATGCTGTCTTGGAAGGCGGGGCCGGCGCCCGAGGACGGCATCTGGGGCCGCCACTGGTACGACGCCATCTGGCGCTCGACCGGCTTCGCGCCGCCCGAAGGCGACCCGCCGGCGCTGCCGGCGCCGCTTGCGGCGATCGCCGACGCCGTGCGGGCCGATTATGACCACCTGCGCGCCTACGCCATCGCCCTGTGACGATTTCCCGCTCTTGACCGCGGCCGCCCCACCCGGCAAGGGATCGGCGGGTTGCCCCCGGGAGGATCAAGGCCCTGCGCACGAGCACCATCATCGCCCCGTCGATCCTGTCGGCCGACTTCTCGCGTCTCGGCGAGGAGATCGAGGCGGTCGACCGTGCCGGCGCCGACTGGATCCACCTCGACGTCATGGACGGCCACTTCGTCCCCAACATCACCTTCGGCCCGCCGGTCATCAAGGCGATCCGCGACCGCACGCCGAAGGTGTTCGACTGCCACCTGATGATCGCGCCGGCCGATCCCTATCTGGCCGCCTTCGCCGAGGCCGGGGCCGACATCATCACCGTCCATGCCGAGGCGACGCACCACCTCGACCGCGCGCTCACCGCCATTCGCGATCTCGGCAAGCGGGCGGGCGTCTCGCTCAACCCGGCCACACCCGAAGCGGCGATCGAATATGTTCTCGACCGGCTCGACCTCATCCTGGTGATGAGCGTCAATCCGGGGTTCGGCGGGCAGAGTTTCGTGGCCGCCGTCACGGACAAGATTGCTCGCCTGCGGGCGATGGCGGGCACGCGCGCCATCGACATCGAGGTCGACGGCGGCATCACGCCGGAGACGGCGCCGCTGGTGGCAAGGGCCGGCGCCAACGTGCTGGTGGCCGGCTCCGCCGTGTTCAAGGGCGGTGCCGAGGATGCCTACCGGCGCAACATCGCCGCCATCCGGCTCACCGCCGACGCCGCCATCGGCCTTACTGCCTGATCGGCATCGCAAGCGCAACGGCGCTCCCCGCCAGAGGCGGGAAGCGCCAGGATTGTGGTGCAAACAATCCTGCCGCAGGAAACTGCAGCCCTCAACAGATAGGCCGCCGGCCCCCTGCCGCCAAGACGCGACAGCGACGCATGCCGGCGCACGCCGGCGTGCCCAAAGTTTAGGCCGCTCCGTCGCTGTGCCTACCAACTATGCAGAGGCGATCATCTCTGCATAATTGAGTGTCACACAGTCGGCCAGGCAGCCCTTGGTGGCGGCGCGCGACGATATTCAACCTCATGATTCGAATGGTCTTTCCAGCCACTGCCACGGCCGCCGGCAAAGTGGCACAGCGCTTGCACTTGATGGTGCGGTGCAAACAAACTGCCGGAGGCGAGAATGACCTACCACTTGAAATCCAGCCTGGCCGGGCTCGCGGCGCTGATCGCGGTTTCGGTGTCCCCGCTCGGGGCGCAGGCGCAGGAGGAGACCATCAAGGTCGGCATCCTGCATTCGCTGTCGGGAACGATGGCGATCTCGGAGACGACGCTGAAGGACGTCATGCTGATGCTCATCGAGCAGCAGAACGAGAAGGGCGGGCTGCTCGGCAAGAAGCTCGAGGCCGTCGTCGTCGACCCCGCTTCCGACTGGCCGCTGTTTGCCGAGAAGGCGCGCGAGCTGATCTCGGTCAACAAGGTGGCCGCCGTCTTCGGCTGCTGGACATCGGTGTCGCGCAAGTCGGTGCTGCCGGTGTTCGAGGAACTGAACGGCCTGCTGTTCTACCCCGTCCAGTACGAAGGCGAGGAGAGCCAGCGCAACGTCTTCTACACCGGCGCGGCGCCCAACCAGCAGGCGATCCCCGCCGTCGACTATCTGATTAACGAAGAAGGCGTCGAACGCTGGGTGCTGGCCGGCACCGACTACGTCTATCCGCGCACGACCAACAAGATCCTCGAGGCCTACCTCCAGGCCAAGGGCGTGGCGCCCGAGGACATCATGATCAACTACACGCCGTTCGGCCATTCCGACTGGCAGACGATCGTCTCCGACATCAAGGGCTTCGGCTCGGCCGGCAAGAAGACCGCGGTCGTCTCGACCATCAACGGCGACGCCAACGTGCCGTTCTACAAGGAACTCGGCAATGCCGGCATCAAGGCCGAGGATATTCCGGTCGTCGCCTTCTCCGTCGGCGAGGAGGAACTGGCCGGCCTCGACACCGGGCCGCTGGTCGGCCATCTCGCCGCGTGGAACTATTTCCAGTCGGTCGATACCGAGATCAATGCCGAGTTCATCGATTCCTGGAAGGCATTCATCAAGGACGACAAGCGCGTCACCAACGACCCGATGGAGGCCCATGTCATCGGCTTCAACATGTGGGTGAAGGCGGTCGAGAAGGCGGGCACCACCGATCCCGACGCCGTCATCGACGCCATCATCGGCGTTTCGGTGCCCAACCTGTCGGGCGGCTACTCGACCATGATGCCGAACCACCACATCACCAAGCCGGTGCTGATCGGCGAAATCCAGGCCGACGGCCAGTTCGAGACGGTCTGGGAGACGCCCGGCCTCGTCGTCGGCGACGAGTGGTCCGACTACCTGCCCGACTCCAAGGACCTGATCGCCGACTGGCGCGCGCCGATGTCCTGCGGCAACTTCAACGTCGCCACCGGCAAGTGCGGCGGCAAGGGTTCGTGACCGTGGCCGGCGCGGCCGCGACGCGGCCGGCCGGCTGACCGCGAAGCTTCCGGGCGGGTTCGCCCGGAAGCCTGCGCCGCCATCCCCTTTCACGCTGGTCCCGTCGGTACGATGACTTTCCTGCGCGCCCTTGCAACAATGCTGCTGATGCTGGTGGCCGTGCCGCCGGCGCAGGCGGCCGACGACGCCGCGATCCGCGAAGCGATCGCCAAGTTCGCCACCGCGCGCAATTTCGCCGACACCGAGGCGATCGTGCGCGAACTGGGCGCGAGCGGTGATCCGCGGGTGGAGCCGGCGCTCGCCGCGCTCGCCGACGGCAATCTCAACTTCCGCAAGTCCGACAGGCAGGTGTTCGTCACGAAAGAGTCGGGACAGGCCGCCACGCTGTTCGACCCGCTCACCGGCGAAACCGTTGGCGAGGCGCCGAAGCGGGACTTCACCAAGATCAAGGTCAACAATTCGCTGCGCCGGACGATCCGCGCGGTTGTCTCCGGGCTGACGCTCGCCGCACCCGATTCGACGGTGCGGCTGTCGGCGGCGATCAACATGTTCCGCGCGCCGGACCCGGCCAACCTCGAGGCGCTCGACGTTGCCATCGCAAGGGAGACGGAGGCGCGCGTCGCCGCCGCGCTCGAAGCGGCGCGCGCTTCGTCGGTGCTGGTCTCCGACCAGCCCGACGATCGCAAGCTCGCCGCCATCGCCCTACTCGGCCAGCGCGGCGACCGGGAGACCCTGTCGCTGCTGACCGCGTTCTCGGCGCGCGCCGAGGGCGAACTGAAGGCGGCGGCCGAGCAGGCGATCGACAGCATCAACGCCTCGCTGGCGCTGTGGTCGGCCGGCCAGAACGTCTGGTACGGCCTGTCGCTCGGCTCGGTGCTGCTCCTGGCGGCGATCGGGCTGGCCATCACCTTCGGCGTGATGGGCGTGATCAACATGGCCCATGGCGAGATGGTCATGCTCGGCGCCTACACCACCTTCCTCGTCCAGGAGCTGATCCGCGTCCACCAGCCGGCGCTGTTCGACTGGTCGCTGGCGATCGCGCTGCCGCTCGCCTTCATCGTCGCCGGCTCGGTCGGGCTGCTGATCGAACGCGGCATCATCCGCTTCCTCTACGGCCGCCCGCTGGAGACGCTGCTCGCCACCTGGGGCGTGTCGCTGATCCTCCAGCAGACGGTGCGCACCATCTTCGGGCCGACCAATCGCGAGGTCGGCAATCCGTCGTGGATGTCGGGCGCCGTCCAGCTCGGCGAACTGACCGTCACCTGGAACCGGCTGTGGATCGTCGTCTTCGCGCTCGCCGTGTTCGCCGTGCTGCTCTATGCGATCAACCGCACCTCGATCGGCCTGCGCATGCGGGCGGTCACCCAGAACCGGCGCATGGCTTCGGCGATGGGCATCCGCACGCCATGGGTCGACGCCATGACCTTCGCGCTCGGCTCCGGCATCGCCGGCATCGCCGGCGTGGCACTCAGCCAGATCGACAACGTCTCGCCCAATCTGGGCCAGGGCTACATCATCGATTCCTTCATGGTCGTCGTCTTCGGCGGCGTCGGCAATCTGTGGGGCACGCTGGTCGGCGCCTTCACGCTCGGCATCGTCAACAAGTTCCTCGAACCCTATGCCGGCGCCGTACTCGGCAAGATCGTCGTCCTCGTCATCATCATACTGTTCATCCAGAAGCGACCGCGCGGCCTGTTCGCGCTCAAGGGCCGGGCGGTGGAGGCATGATCGTGCGCTTCCTCGCCGGTGGCTTCGACCGCCTCGCCACGACAATCATCGTGGTGCTGTGCATTGTCGCCGTCATGGTGCCGGTCCTGCACCTGATGCTGCCGCCGTCGAGCCCGTTCCACGTCCAGACCTACCTCGTCGCGCTGATCGGCAAATATCTGACCTACGCGCTGCTGGCGCTGGCGCTTGACCTCATCTGGGGCTATTGCGGCATCCTGTCGCTCGGCCATGGCGCCTTCTTCGCGCTCGGCGGCTATGCCATGGGCATGTACCTCATGCGCCAGATCGGCTCGCGAGGCGTCTATGGCGACCCGGTCCTGCCCGACTTCATGGTCTTCCTCAACTGGAAGGAACTGCCCTGGTTCTGGTACGGCCTCGACCAGTTCTGGTTCGCGGCGCTCATGATCCTAGCGGTGCCGGGCCTGCTCGCCTTCGTGTTCGGCTGGTTCGCCTTCAGGAGCCGGGTGACCGGCGTCTACCTTTCGATCATCAGCCAGGCGCTGACCTATGCGCTGATGCTCGCCTTCTTCCGCAACAACATGGGCTTCGGCGGCAATAACGGGCTCACCGACTTCAAGGACGTCCTCGGCTACGACATCCAGGCGGCGGCGACGCGCTCGGCTCTGTTCGCCGCTTCGGCGCTGGCGCTGGCGCTCGGCGTTCTGCTGACCACTGCGATCGTGCGTTCCAAGTTCGGCAAGCTGCTCGTTGCCACCCGCGACGCCGAAAGCCGGATGCGCTTCCTCGGCTACCGGCCGGAGAACATGAAGCTCGTCGCCTTCACCTTCTCGGCGATGATGGCCGGCGTCGCCGGCGCGCTCTACGTGCCGCAGGTCGGCATCATCAATCCGGGCGAGTTCGCCCCGGCCAATTCGATCGAGGTGGTGGTGTGGACCGCCGTCGGCGGCCGCGGCACCATCCTCGGGCCGATCGTCGGCGCGCTGCTCGTCAACGGGGGAAAGAGCTGGTTCACCGGCGCGCTGCCCGAATACTGGCTGTTCGCGCTGGGCGGGCTGTTCGTCGCCGTGACCCTGTTTCTGCCGAGAGGCATTGTCGGCACGGCCCAGCACGGCTGGGCGGCGCTGAAGGCGCGCCGGACGGCGGCGCGGGCCGCGGCAAGTTCGCAAGCCCGGCCCGCCGATCCGACCAGCCCCGCCGCCCCGGCGACCGCCGGGCTTGCGGCCGCGGAGTAGGGTGATGTCGCGACAGAATTCGATCCTCTATCTCGACGGCGTGTCGGTCTCTTTCGACGGCTTCAAGGCGATCAACAACCTCTCGCTGGTCATGCAGGCCGGCGAGATGCGCGCCATCATCGGCCCCAACGGCGCCGGCAAGACGACGATGATGGACATCATCACCGGCAAGACCCGCCCCGACGAGGGCGAGGTCTATTTCGACGGCGACATCGACCTGACCCGGCACGACGAATCCGAGATCGCCCAGCTCGGCATCGGCCGCAAGTTCCAGAAGCCGACCGTGTTCGAGAGCCACACCGTGCGCGACAACATCGTCATGGCGCTGGCCGGCCCGCGCTCGGCCACGGCGGCGCTGTTCCACCGCGAGAGTGCGGAGGAAAACGCCCGCATCGGCTCCATCCTCGACCAGATCAGATTGGCCGACCGCGCCGGCGAATTCGCCGCCAATCTTTCGCACGGCCAGAAGCAGTGGCTCGAGATCGGCATGCTGCTCGCCCAGGAGCCCAAGCTCCTGCTGGTCGACGAGCCCGTGGCCGGCATGACCGACGCCGAGACCGAGGAGACGGCGCGGCTGCTGCGCGAGATCGCCGGCACCCGGTCGGTGGTGGTCGTCGAGCACGACATGCATTTCGTGCGCCAGCTCGGCGTCAAGGTCACCTGCCTGCACGAGGGATCGGTGCTGGCCGAGGGCTCGCTCGACCATGTCAGCGCCGACGAGCGCGTCATCGAGGTCTATCTCGGGAGGTGAACTTGCGCAGCGTCAATGCGTCTGCCGCCCGGATCGGATCGAATTTCGGGCGATCGGCCATCTTGCCTGAGTGGGAGAATGGCATGCCGACCAGACGCAGCGTTCTTTTCGGACTCGGTATCGCGGGCGGGGCGGCCGCCATGGGCGCCGGCGGCATCGGCGCCACATACTGGAACGACATCACGCGCATCCGCGAAGCGCTTCGCGCCCAACCGAGCACCGTGATCGAGAGCCGTCATGGCGCGCTCGAATATGCCGAGGCCGGCGAGGGCCCGCCGGTGCTCATGATTCATGGCACTGGCGGCGGCTTCGATCAGGGGCTGTTGTTCACGCGTCGCCTTGTCGATGCGGGCTATCGGGTTGTCGCGCCATCCCGTTTCGGCTATCTGCGCTCGGCGTTCCCCGACGATCCGTCGTCGGAAAACCAGGCGGATGCCCTCATCGACCTTTTGGACCATCTGGGCATCGAGCAGATCGCGGTGGCCGGCGGGTCGGCGGGCGCGTTGCCCGCCATGGCTGTCGCGATAAGGCATCCCGACCGCACCGCCGCGCTCATCACCATCGTGCCGGCTGCTTACGCACCCGGCCGTCCGCCGGCGCGCCCGTGGAGCGCGTCGCAGACCTGGCTAGCCGAAAACGTGCTCGGCTCGGATTTCCTGTTCTGGTCGGCCATGACGACGATGCGCGATACGATGCTCCGCACCCTGCTGGCCACCGATCCGGCGCTGGTGGCGGCGGCTTCCGCCGACGAGCAGGCGAGGGTTGCCGAAATCCTGCGCGGCATCCTGCCCGTCAGCGCCCGCGCGCGCGGACTGCTCAACGACGCGCGGATGGCCGGCGATCCGGCCCCGATGGATCTGGCTTCGATCCGCGCGCCGACGCTGGCGATTTCGCTCGATGACGACTTCTTCCTGACCGCCGACGCCGCCCGTCACATCGCCGATAGCGTGTCGGGCGCGCGGCTGATCGTCTATCCCGAAGGCGGTCATGTCTGGGTCGGACGCGACCAGGAGATGTTTGGCGCAGTCGACGGGTTTCTGCGAGAAACGGGGTATCAAGGATGATGCTGAACGTTGAAAACATCCACCTGCACTATGGCGCCGCCGAGGCGCTGCGCGGCGTCTCGATCGCGGCCGCGCCCGGCTCGGTCACCTGCGTGCTCGGCCGCAACGGCGTTGGCAAGACCTCGATGCTGCGTGCCATCGTCGGCCACCACCCGCCGAGCAGCGGCACCATCACCTTCGAGGGGCGGGCGCTTGGCCGGACGCCGCCCTATGAGCGCGCGCGCGCCGGCATCGCCTATGTGCCGCAGGGGCGCGAGATCTTTCCGCTGCTCACCGTGCGCGAGAACCTGCAGACCGGCTACGCGGCGGTGGCGGCCAAGGATCGCTCCATTCCGGGCGAGGTGTTCGAGCTGTTCCCGGTGCTCAACGACATGCTGGGCCGGCGCGGCGGCGACCTGTCGGGCGGCCAGCAGCAGCAGCTCGCGATCGGCCGGGCGCTGGTGACGCGGCCGAAGCTGCTGGTCCTCGACGAGCCGACCGAGGGCATCCAGCCGTCGATCATCAAGGATATCGGCCGCGCCATCCGTTACCTGCGCGACGCCGCCGGGCTCGCCATCCTGCTGGTCGAGCAGTACCTCGACTTCTGCCGGGAACTGGCCGATGTCGTCTACATCATGGATCGCGGCCGCATTGTCCACGAGGGACCGGCGGCCGACCTCGACCGCGAGTCGGTGCGCAGCCATCTGACCGTGTAGGTGGTGGCCGGACGCCGGGCGCTCACTCGCCGTGGTCGACCCGGACGAAGACCAGTTCGCAAATGTTGCCGTGCTCGTAGACCCAGGCTTCGCGATCGGCGAGGAAGAAGCGCCGGTCGGGCGGGAAGCTGTCGATATCGAGTTCGTCGATATCGATCAGCGTCTCCTCCATCATGCGCGCATAGCGGTCGGCCTCGGCCGCGTCGGAGAAGGTGCCGGCCGGGTGGCCATGAGTGCGGATCAGGTCCATCTGCGTACCCCGTACGAATCGCCCGTCTGGTCGCGATTGTCGGGCTGGATGGTAAGCAGGGAGTTAATCCCGCGCGGGCGCCAAGCGAAGAGGCCGCCCTCCCTTTCGGAAGAGCGGCCTCGCATCCTCGCACTGCCCCAGGGGCGTGATCGGGCCGTGGAGGAATGCCCGTCGCGAGCGCCGGTCGGGCGCCGCATCCGTTGTCAGGCGGTGCCGCCGCGGCACCGCCCTGTCTTGGCGCCGGCCGCGCCGGTCGCCTTCATTCTTCACTGCGGGGCTCGATTTCCCCCTCGCCTCTCAACCGACAAGATAGGGCAGGGGCGGCCGCACCCTTGTGCCATTGCGCACAGGCCGGTGGCGGCGGGGCGGCCGCACCCGGCCGTCGCCAGCCGGTGGCGGCGGCGGGCCGATATCGTCAAAGTGACTTGAACTGGCGTCGTTTCGCGTGTCAAAAGCGGCGCCGCCCTGTGGCGGCCGCTCTCCTCCAAGAACGGAAGTCACGCAGTGTTTCACTCCTTCTTCCCCCAACCGCGCCTGTTCTTCCCCTTCTTCATTGCCTACAGCGCCCTGACCATCGGCTTGTGGTACGGGGGCGGGCATGAATTCGGCGCCTATCTTGGCCTGCCGCCGCAGGAGGGCGCCGACCAGGTGGTTGGCATCACCTATTTCTGGACCAATGACTTCCTCTGGTTCTACCTCTATTATCTCGTCTGCGCCGGCTTCTTTGCCGCCTTCTGGTACTGGTACACCGACCATCCGTGGCTGCGCTGGTCGATCGGCGGTTCGGCCTTCATCCTGTTCTCGACCTATTTCTCGGTGCAGGTGTCGGTGGCGATCAACACCTGGCGGCGGCCGTTCTTCGACCTCGTCCAGGCGGCGCTGTCACCCGACACGACGGTCGAACCGATCGAACTCTACCGGCTGCTGCTCGACTTCGCGCTGATCGCCTTCATGTGGATCGCCGTCTACGTGCTGACGCGCTTCGTGGTGAGCCACTACATCTTCCGCTGGCGCACGGCGATGAACGACTATTACATGAGCCACTGGCCGCGGCTGCGCCATATCGAGGGCGCCTCGCAGCGCGTGCAGGAAGACACCATGCGCTTCGCCCAGACGGTCGAGGGGCTCGGCGTCAACATGGTCGATTCGGTGATGACACTGATCGCCTTCCTGCCGATCCTCTACACGCTGTCGGCCAACGTCACCGAACTGCCGATCATCGGCGTGATACCGGCGCCGCTGATGCAGGCGGCGATCTTCTGGTCGATCTTCGGCACGGTGCTGCTGGCCGTCGTCGGCATCAAGCTGCCGGGGCTCGAGTTCAAGAACCAGCGCGTCGAGGCCGCCTACCGCAAGGAACTGGTCTATGGCGAGGACGACGCCACCCGCGCCCGCCCGCCGACGGTGAGCGAACTGTTCGGCCATGTCCGCTACAACTACTTCCGGCTCTACCTGCATTACATGTATTTCAACCTGGCGCGCGCCTTCTACCTGCAGGCCGACAACATCTTCGCCTATCTGATCCTGGTGCCGACGATTGCCGCCGGCAAGATCACCTTCGGCCTGCTCCAGCAAATCCTGACCGCGTTCAACCAGGTCTCCAACTCGTTCCAGTACCTGGTCAATTCGTGGTCGACGATCGTCGAGCTGCTGTCGATCTACAAGCGCCTCAAGGCCTTCGAGGCGACCCTCGCCGACGCGCCACTGCCCGATCTGGACCGCGAATATCTGGAGAGTGGCGGCAAGACGGTGCGCTGAGCCGGCGCCGGCCGGGCCGTTCACTTTCGTTTGGCTGCAATTCAGTGCCGGGTGTGGCATCAATTGCGCCGTCCGTGCCAGTGTCGGGCAACGCCGTTGGGGCAAATCGAAATCGGGGAGAAGCCATGAGCATGGGCCTGCTGATTATCGGTCTCGTCATCTTTCTCGGCGCCCATTCGGTGCGCATGGTCGCTCCCGACTTCCGCGCCGGCATGATCGCGCGGCTGGGCGAGGGGCCGTGGAAGGGCCTCTACGCGCTCGCCTCGCTGATCGGGCTGATCCTCCTGGTGTGGGGCTATGGCCGGGCCCAGCCGCTCGCCCCGGTCCTCTATGTGCCACCGTTCTGGCTGGTGCATCTCGTCATTCTGCTGATGGCCTTCGCATTCATCGCGCTCGCCGTCTCGCTGTTGCCTTCCGGCCGGCTCAGGCCTCTCCTCAAGCATCCGATGCTGCTCGCCACCAAGACCTGGGCGATCGCCCACCTTCTGGTCAATGGCGACCTCGCCTCGGTGCTGCTGTTCGGTGCCTTCCTGGCATGGGCCGGCCTCAACCGCGTGTCGGTCGGCCGCCGCGGCGGCGCGCCGCCGGTGGCCGGGCCGGTCAGGAACGATGTCGTCGCCGTCGTCGTCGGCATCCTCGTCTGGCTGGCCTTCATCTGGAAGCTGCATGAATGGGTGGCGGGCGTGCCGGTCCCTCTGGCCGCCTGACGCAAGGCCGCCTGCGCCACGCCTTGCGCCGGGGCGGCTTGCGCTGAATGTCGCGCGGCGAGATTGACGCAGACGCGTCCAGGCGCTAAACGGGGACCATTCCGTGGTGATTTGGCCGGCCGGCTTGCAGCCACGTAAAAAAAGTCGCTAAAAGGGCCGCGAGGAATCCGGTTGGCGGCTTTGCGCGAACCGGATTTTTTTTGTGCTTCTGAAGGAGGCGGGCATGAACAGGGCGGAAATCGTCAAGGGTGCGCAGCAGCGCTGGCGGCCCGCCACCCAGATGGTCCATGGCGGCACCCGGCGCTCCGGTTTCGGCGAGACCTCGGAAGCGATCTTCCTGACCCAGGGCTTCGTTTACGACAGCGCCGAAGCCGCCGAGGCCCGCTTCAAGGGCGACGAGGAAGGCTTCATCTACTCGCGCTATGCCAACCCCACAGTGGACATGTTCGAGAAGCGCATGTGCCTGCTCGAAGGCGCCGAGGACGCCCGTGCCACCGCCTCCGGCATGGCCGCCGTCGCCGCCTCGATCGCCTGCCAGGCCCGCGCCGGCGACCACATCGTCGCCGGGCGCGCCCTGTTCGGCTCCTGCCGCTGGGTGGTCGAGACGCTGATGCCGCGCTACGGAGTCGAATGCACGCTGGTCGACGGCCGCGACATCGCGGCCTGGAAGCGGGCGGTGCGACCGAAAACGAAGGTGTTCTTCCTCGAAAGCCCGACCAATCCGACGCTGGAACTGTGCGACATCGCCGCCATCGCCGAGCTGGCGCATGACAACGGCGCCCGGCTCATTGTCGACAACGTCTTCGCCACGCCGCTGTGGCAGCAGCCGCTGCGGCTCGGCGCCGACATTGTCGTCTATTCGGCGACCAAGCACATCGACGGCCAGGGCCGCTGCCTCGGCGGCGTGGTGCTGGCCGAAAAGCAGTGGATCGACGACAACCTGCACGACTACTTCCGCCACACCGGGCCTGGCATGAGCCCGTTCAATGCCTGGGTGATGCTGAAGGGCCTCGAATCGCTCACCCTGCGGGTCGAGCGCCAGACGACGAGCGCGGCGGCGATCGCCGACCATCTCGCCGGTTGCCGCGGCGTCTCGCGCGTCCTCTATCCGGGCCGCGACGACCATCCGCAGGCCGACCTCGCCAGGGCCCAGATGGGCGCCGGCTCGACGCTCGTCGCCTTCGAGCTTGCCGGCGGTAAGGCGGCGGCGTTCGCCTTCGAGAACGCGCTGCAGCTGGTCCGCATCTCCAACAATCTCGGCGACGCCAAGAGTCTGGTGACCCATCCGGCCACGACCACCCACAAGAACCTGTCGGCCGAGGCTCGCGCCGAACTCGGCATCAGCGACGGCCTCGTGCGCCTGTCGGTCGGGCTGGAGGCGGTTGAGGACCTGATCGAGGACATCGAGCGGGCGGTTGCCGCCGCGCGCGCCAGCCAATAGGGCGGGGTCGCGGCGGGGTCAGCCCTCGCCCGGCGCGACCACCGCGTCGGCTTCCACCTCGACCAGCCAGTCGGGATCGACGAAGCCGGACACGCCGACGAAGGTGCAGGCCGGCCGCACCGCGCCGAAGAACTCGCCATGCGCCCGTGCCGCCTCGCGCCACCGGGTGATGTCGGTGAGCATGACGCGCGTGCGGATCACCGCGTCGAGCGAACCGCCGGCCTCGGCCAGCGCCCGGGCGATGATTTCGAGGCAGCGTACCGTCTGGCCATGGACGTCGCCCGCTGCCGCCGTTTCGCCGTCGGCGGCGATCGGCGCGGTGCCGGCAACGGCGATGTGGCCGCCGACGCGTACCGCCCTCGAGAAGCCGATCACCGGCTCGAGCGGCGAACCGGAACTGACCTGTCGGCGTCGTTGCATCGTCTTGGACCTTTCATTCGGGTGAACGCAGCGTGCGCCGCGCCAGCGCGATGCGCGACAGCGCCGTGAACAGGCAGACGCCGGCGAAGGCATAGGCGAGCCAGGCGAACGCGGACGGCCAGACGCACATCGCCGCCAGCACGATGTTGGTTTCGGTCGCCTCGGCAAGCCCGGTGGTGAAGAACAGCGATTTCTCGCCGCGCGCATCGCTGGTCAGGCCGCGGCGCTCGGCCATCACGGCATAGGCGAGGAAGCTCGCGCCGTTGACGTAGAAGGAGAAGATCAGCACCGCTCCGGCCACCGCGTTGGCGCCGGGATCGGCGATGACGAAACCGAGCGGCACTCCGCCGTAGAAGCCGAAATCGAGCACGATGTCGAGAAAGCCGCCATAGTCTGTCTTGACGCTCGCCCGCGCCACGGCGCCGTCGAGGCCGTCGGCCAGCCGGCTCGCCACGAGCAGCGCGAGCCCGGTCCAGTACCAGTGGACGGCGATGGCCGCCGCCGCCGCCACCGCCAGGGCAAAACCGGCGAGCGTCACCGCGTCGGCGCCGATGCCGGCGGCGGCGAGCCGGCGGCCGATGGCGTCAAGGCCCGGACCGATGATACGGCGCATCTTGCCGTCCAGCATGGCTTTCCCCATCTTGTTGTTCTGGAACGCTATAGCGGTGCGGCGTGGCGGCCGCCAGAGACGGGAGCGGACGGGCGCACCAGCGGCGCCGGGCGGCGAGGGCTCAATGTACAATTCCGAGACACGCCAGATCCGGGTGACCGTCATGCCCGTCTATATCGACGAGCGTTCGGCGCCCGAACAGGGCCAGTATTTCTGGGCCTATCGCGTCACCATTGAGAATCGCGGCGACACCACCGTCCAGCTTGTCTCGCGCTACTGGCACATCGTCGACGGCACCGGCCATGTCGAGGAGGTGCGCGGCCCCGGCGTCGTCGGCGAGCAGCCGGTGCTGGGGCCGGGCGATACGTTCGAATACACCAGCGGCTGCCCGTTGACGACGCCGTCCGGCTTCATGCGCGGCAGCTACACGATGACCGACGGCAATGGCGACGAATTCGAGGTCGCCATCCCTGCCTTCCCGCTTGACCTGCCCGACACTCGGCCGGTCCTCAACTGATCGCTGCCTCTGCGCCGGTTCGACCGTCGCGGCGACCCTGCGCGGCAATCGCCATCGGATGGCGCAGCCGACGATTCCCCGCCACTCGATTGGGCGGCCTGGCCGACGGCGCATCACCACCGGGTTTGACCGCCTTTCCGTTGCCGTTTCGGCAGCGGCCGAGCCGAATCATTGTGCTTTATTCGAACGGTCGACCGGCTCATCATTGCTTGTGGCCCGGCAAATGACGGCGCCGGGGAACGCGCCGTGGGCCCAATCAAACGGGAGATCCGGACATGTTCTATTCGACCAGCACGCGGCGCCAATTCCTGCACACGGCCGCCGCCGTCGGCGGCATCGCCGCCACCCACAGCCTGATCAGCGTCACCCCCGCCAGCGCCCAGGCGCCGGCGAAGGTCGGCATGCAGCTTGGCTGGCTTGCTTCCAACGGCATATTGGGCGAGGTGGTTGCCCAGCAGAAGGGCTTTTTCGCCGAGGAGGGGATCGCGCTCGAGGTCACGCCGGGCGGGCCGAATATCGACGGGGTCGGCGGCGTCGCTTCCGGCGCCCAGACGCTGGGTCAGACTTCGTCGAGTCCCTCGGTGATGCTCGCCCGCTCCGCCGGCATCCCGATCAAGGCATTCGCCGCCGGCTACCAGAAGCACCCGTTCACCTATTTCTCGCTGGCCAAGGAGCCGATCCGCGAGCCAAAGGACCTGATCGGCAAGACAATCGCAACCCAGCCCACCGCGTTCATCCTGCTGCGCGCGCTGCTCGCCAAGAACGGGATTTCCGAGGACCAGGTGACCATGGTCAACATGGGCTCCGACATGAACCAGCTGATGACCGGCCAGGCGCACGCGGTGACCGGCTGGCTCACCAACACCAACGCGCTCAAGGTGATCGGCGCCGACCGCGTCGACATGATGCTGTGGGACACCGGCATCCAGCTCTATGCCAACGTCTATTTCACCACCGACAAGGTGCTGACCGAGACCCCCGACGTCCTGGAGAAGTTCGTGCGCGGCGCTGCCCGTGGCTGGGGCTATGCCAAAGAGCACCCGGAGGAGGCCGTCGACATGCTGGTCGCCGCCTACCCCAATCTCGACCGCCAGAGCGAACTGGAGGCGGTCGGCCCGGTGCTCGGCTTCAGCTTCGGCGACACCACCAAGGCGCATGGCTGGGGCGCGATGACGCGCGAGAATTGGCAGGCCCAGGTCGACACCTACGCCTCGCTCGGCCAGTTCAAGGAGGCCACCCCGACCGTCGACGACGTGATGACGCTCGCCATCCTCGATGCGACGAGCGACATCCGCAAGCAGGTCGGCTAGTGTCATGGCAGCCACCGCGCTCGCAAAGGCGCCCGCCATGCCCGTTCCATCGAGCGAGACCGCGACGGGCGCGGTCTCCGTCCATGGTGTCGATGTCGTCTTCGGCGAGGGTGACCAGGCCGTCACCGCGCTTTCCAACGTGTCGGTCACCATCCCCGACGGGGCACTGGTCACCATGATCGGTCCGTCCGGCTGCGGCAAGTCGACCCTTCTGCGGGCGATCGCCGACCTCGTGCCGGCGACCGCGGGCGCGATCACGGTGCTCGGGCGATCGCCGGAGGCGGCGCGGCGGGAGCGCAACTTCTCCTTCGTCTTCCAGGACGCCACCCTGCTGCCCTGGCGCAGCGCCATCGACAATGTCCGCCTGCCGCTCGAGGTGGGCGGCGGCGGCACCGCGCCGGCCGACCCGCAGGCGCTGCTCGAGCTGGTCGGCCTCAGGGGCCGCGAGAAGGCGCTGCCGGCCGAGATGTCGGGCGGCATGCGCCAGCGCGTGGCGATCGCGCGCGCCCTGGTGACGCGCCCGAAGATCCTGCTGATGGACGAGCCGTTCGGCGCGCTCGACGAGATCACCCGCGACAAGCTCAACGAGGAACTGCTGCGCATCTGGCAGGAGACGGGCACGACGATCATGTTCGTGACCCATTCCATTCCCGAGGCGGCCTTTCTCGGCCAGCACGTGCTGGTGCTCGCCGCCCATCCCGGCCGGGTCAAGGAGTTCATGAGGGTCGATCTGCCCTATCCGCGCCGGCTCGCCGTGCGAGACACGCTGGAGTTCGTGCAGATCACGGCGCGGCTGCGCCAGCTGCTGGAGGAATGCTGATGGCCGAGATCGCCGATCGCGCCGCCGGCCTCGCCGGACCGGGCCTGTTCCGCCAGTTCGACCGGCTTGGCGACAAATGGCCGGCTTTCGCCGCCGTAATCGGCATTGTCGCCGCCTGGCAGTTCGTCGTCTGGGCCTTCGCGGTGCCAACCTACATGGCGCCGGGCCCGGTCGACGTGATCAACGCCTTCCGCCAGGAAAGCGTGACGCTGTGGAACAATTTCTGGCCGACGCTGTTTGAGGCCCTGCTCGGCTTCGTCTTCGGCAACCTGGTCGCCATCCTGCTTGCCGTCTGGTTCGTCCACAGCACCACGGCCGAGCGCGCCTTCTATCCGATCGCGGTGTTCATCAACACCATACCCATCATCGCGGTGGCGCCGATCCTGGTGCTGATCTTCGGCAACGGCCTGGCGCCGAAGATCATCATCGCCGCGCTCATCTGCTTCTTCCCGACGCTGGTCAACATGGTGCGCGGCTTGAAGGCGGTGTCGCCGGCCACGCTCGACCTGATGCGGGTGCTGTCGGCGACGCGATCGGAAATCTTCTGGAAGGTGCGCATCCAGAGTTCGCTGCCGTTCCTGTTCGCGGCGCTGAAGATCGCCAGCACGACCTGCGTCATCGGGGCGATCGTCGCCGAATGGATCGGCTCGAGCTTCGGGCTCGGCGCGCTCATCATCGAGGCGACCTACAATTTCCGCTCGCCGCTGCTCTACGCGACCGTGTTCACGGCGGCGCTGCTGGCGGTCGCCATGTTCTCGCTGGTCTCCTTCGCCGAGACGCGGCTGATCCGATGGAAGGCGGCCGACGTGCACTGAAGCGGCCGCCGCCGACAACTTTGAGATCATGGAGGAACGCATGGTTACGCCAACCATCAGGGAAGCCGCGCGCGAGGCGCCGATCGTCGACCGTTCCGACGTCGTCGTCGTCGGCGGCGGCCCGGCCGGCATCGCCGCCGCCGTATCGGCCGCCCGCAACGGCGCCAGCGTGACGCTGATCGAGCGCTACCCCTATCTTGGCGGGCTCGCCTCGGGCGGCATGGTGCTGGTGCTCGACGACATGCACAACGGCACCGAGGTGACCGTCCAGGGCATTTGCATGGAGATGATCGAGCGCATGCGCACGCTCGGCCTGTGCGTCACGCCGCCGGAGGCGGACCGCCAGCCCGGCATCCGCGAGACCGAGGCGATGTGGCGCAAATGGGCACGCTGGGGCCTGTTCGATTTCCACACCCATTCGATGCCGCATCCGATCTGCTTTGCCGCCGCCTTCGACCCCGACGCCTTCAAGCGCGTCTCCTACGACGTCACCGGCGGGGCCGGCGTCAAGCTCCGGGCGCACAGCTGGTTTTCGGCGGCGATCGTCGAGGACCGCACGATCAAGGGCGTCGTCTGCGAGACCAAGGAGGGCCGCCAGGCGATCCTCGGCGATGTGGTCATCGACGCCACCGGCGACCTCGATGTCGCCGCCGCCGCCGGCGCCAGCCATCAGGACAGTTCGTTCATCCTGACCACCGTTTCGCGCTGGGGCGGGGTCGACACCGACCGGGCCGAGGCCTTCGAGTTCGATCAACCGGCCGAATTCGCCAAGCTCGACCACGAGGCCAAGCGCATCATCGGCGGCTGCTGGAACTTCTGGTGGCTGAAGACGCCGCTGCCCGGCGTGGTCTGGCTCAATTGCCCGCACATCCCCAAGCTGAGCGGGCTCAGGGTCGCCGACCTGACGACGGCCGAGCTGGAAGGCCGGGCCCGCATGGAGAAGCTGATGGACTTCGCGCGCGCCAACCTGCCCGGCTTCGAGAACGCCTACGTCGTCGACTTCGCCCCGCAGACCGGCGTCCGCCAGACGCGCATGCTGCAAGGCGAATATGTGGTGACCAAGGAAGACGTGATGTCGCGCCGGCATTTCGCCGACACGGTCTGCCGCGGCCGCGACTACTATACGCCCTATCGCGCGCTGCTGCCGCGCGAGGTCGACCAGCTGCTGGTGGCCGGCCGCCACTATTCGGCGACGCCGCAGGCGCAGAAATCGTCGCGCGAGATCCCGCCCTGCATGGCGATGGGCGAGGCGGCTGGTGTTGCCGCCGCCGTCGCGCTCAATGCCGGCGTGACGGTGCGCCGGGCCGATGTCGGTGCCATCCAGCGCACGCTGCGCGCCCAGGGCGCCGATCCCGGCGACGTGCCGTCGGCCAATGCCACCTTCCTGGAGGCCGCCGAATGAGCCCGCTTCCCCTCGACGGCGTCAAGGTGATCGACTTCACCCAGGTCATGCTCGGCCCCTGCTGCACGCAGGTGCTGGCCGACTATGGCGCCGAGGTCATCAAGATCGAGAAGGAGGAGACCGGCGACCTGTCGCGCTGGTCGCTGGGCTCCGACCCCGACGGCCTCAACAACCCGGTGTTCTGCTCGCTCAACCGCAACAAGAAGAGCGTCGCGCTCGACCTGAAATCGGTCGAGGCGCGCGCGCATGTGCTCGATCTCATCGACGGCGCCGACGTCGTCGTCTCCAATTTCCGCCCCGGCGTCATGGAGCGCATGGGCTTCGGCTACGAGGAACTGAAGCGCCGCAACCCCGGCATCATCTACGCGCTCGGCACCGGTTTCGGCCTGGAAGGGCCCAACCGCCACAAGGGCGGGCAGGACATCCTCGCCCAGGCGATGACCGGGCTGATGGCGCGCAAGTCCGATCCCGCCCATCCGACCTCGATCTACTCGACGCCGCTGTGCGACTATTCGGCCGGCATGCATCTGGTGCAGGGCATCCTGCTGGCCCTGCTGCAGCGCCAGAAGACCGGCCTCGGTCAGGTGGTGGCCGTCAGCCTCTACAATTCGATGCTGGCCCTGCAGATGCAGGAGGCCGCCGCCCTGATGATGCGCGGCAAGGACCTCAACTGGGGCGCCTTCCCGCTGACCGGGGTGTTCGAGACCACCGACCGGCCGATCGTCATGGTCGGCGCCTTCAAGCCCAATCCCTTGCGCGACATCTGCCGGGCGCTTGGCATCGACGACCTGTCGCAGCTCGAACGGTTCTCGACCTTCGACCGCCAGGCCGAGAACCGGGCCGAACTGCAGGCGACCTTCCGCGAGCGCTTCGCGCGGGAAAGCTCCGCCCACTGGCTCGCGCGGCTTGAGGAGGTCGACATCCTGTGCGCGCCGGTGCGCACGCTGGGCGAGGCGCTCGAGGACGAGCAGACGCTGGTCAACCGCATGATCGTCGAGGCGGGTGCCACGCCGGCCGGCCCGGTCAGGCTGATCGGCAGTCCGATCGACATGTCGGCGGCGCCGCTCAGCGTGCGCCAGGCGCCGCCGAAGCTCGGCGAGCACAATGACGAGGTGCTGGGCCGGGTCGCCGGGCTGCGCCGGGCGGGCGCGGCGTGAGCGTCCGCCTCGACATCGCCGACCGCGTCGCCCGGGTGGTGATCGACCGGCCCGAGCGGCTGAACGCTGTCGATGCCGCCACCGAGGCGGAGCTGGAGGCGGTCTGGAGCGAGCTCGAACGGCGCGCCGACATTTCCTGCGTGGTGCTCACCGGGGCGGGCGAGCGCGCCTTCTCGGTCGGCGCCGACGTCAAGGATGTCGACAAGCAGGGGCTCGACTACTGGGTGGAGCCGCGGCCGAACGGCTTCGGCGGCATCGCCTTTCGCCGCAGCCTCGACATTCCGGTGGTGGCGCGCGTCAACGGCTATGCGCTGGGTGGCGGCTTCGAGATGGTGCTCGGCTGCGACATCGTCGTCGCCGCCGACACGGCGCAGTTCGGCCTTCCCGAGGGCCGGCTCGGCCGCATGCCGCTCGATGGCGGTATGGTGCTGCTTCAGCGCAAGATCCCACACAATCTGGCGATGGCGGTCATGCTGACCGGACGCCGCTTCTCGGCCGCCGAAATGGCGGCCTTCGGCATCGTCAACGAGGTGGCGCCGGGCGACCGGCTCGATGCCGCAGTCGACCGCTGGGTCGCAGACATCGTCGCCTGCGCGCCGCTGTCGCTGCGCGCCATCAAGCAGACCGTCAACCGCACCGGCCACCTGTCGCCGGCCGAGGCGCAGGCGCTGCGCACCCCGGCGCTGATCGCCGCGCTGATGAGCGAGGACGGGCTGGAGGGCGTGCGCGCCTTCAACGAAAAGCGTGCGCCGGTCTGGAAGGGCCGGTAGGATCGGCCGGACCGGGCAGGGAAGGCGCCAGGCATGCATGCGGCGGTGTTGCGGTATTTCGTGGCGGTGGCGCGCGCGGGCTCGATCCGCAAGGCCTCGGACGAGCTGCACGTCGCCTCCTCGGCGGTCAGCCGCCAGATACAGAAGCTCGAGGACGAACTGGGCACGCCGCTGTTCGAGCGCCTGCCCAACGGGCTGCGGCTGACACAGGCCGGCGAGGTGACGTTGCGCCACGCCAAGGCGACGCTGCACGATTTCGACCTGCTGACCAGCGAACTCGGCGCGCTGAAGGGCAAGAAGACCGGCCTCGTCACGCTCGCCGCGCTCGACAGCCTGTTTGTCCGCTTCCTGCCGGAGCAGATCATGGCCTTCCACCGCCAGCACCCGGCGGTCAATTTCCGCGTCCACAGCGGCGTGCAGAGCCGCATCGCCATGATGGTCGCTGAGGGCGAGATCGACTTCGGCATCACCTTCAACCTGCCGCACCCGGAGGATACCGAATTCGTCGCCGACGTGCCGATGCCGCTGATGGCGATGGTGGCCCGCGATCATCCGCTGGCGAGGCTCGACTCCGTGTCACTCAGCGAATGCGCCCAGTACAACCTGTTGCTGCAGGTCGACACCGAGCCGCTGCGCTCGCTGATCGAGGTGGAGCTGTCTTCGCTGGAGCGCACCGGGCGCACCCTGGTGACTTCCAACAACCTGCTGCTGCTGCGGCCGATGGTCGAGGCCGGCCTGGGCGTCGCGTTCTACACCCCGCTCGGCATGGTCGATCAGATGGCCGCCGGCACCATTGTCGGCGTGCCGCTCAAGGGCTCCCGGCTCGACGGGCTCCGTCTCGGGCTGGTGGTGCCGCGGCGGCGCCAGCTGACGCAGGCGGCGCAGGCGCTGGCCGACCAGCTTGGCGCCGCGCTGACCGAGCTCGGCCGGACCTGGGCGGGAGCGGACGGCAGATGAGCGTCGCCCTTGCCGTCGAGCGCTGGCTGGCGCGGCCGGGCAGGGCGCCGGCCGTGCGCGACGTGACCGTCCTGGCCGGAGCCGGCGGGGTTGCGCTGGCCGGCGGCGGCGCCGGCAATGCGGCCGGGCGCGGACTTCTTGCCATGCCGGCGCCGGTCAACGCCCACGATCACGGCATGGGCATCCGCACCCTTGATTTCGGCTGCCTCGACGACGCGCTGGAGCCGTGGATCACCTGGCTGCGGCTGAGGCCGCCGACCGATCCCTATCTGGAAGCGCTGGTCGCCTTCGGCCGCACCGCGCTCGCCGGCAGCGCGGCGACCATGCACTGCCACAATTCACATCTCGCCGACCATCTGGTCGAGGAGGCGGCCGCCGTGGTCCGGGCGGCGCGCGACTGCGGCATCCGGCTCGGCCTGTCCTGCCCGCTGCTCGACGATTCGCCCTGGGTCTATGGCGGTCCGCACCAGCTCAGCGCCCTGTTCGGCGAAGCCGAGTGGCAGAGGCTGAGCGGGCTGGTGCCGCGCTACCAGCCGATCAGCGAGCAGCTTGCCGCCATCGACGCCATCGCCCGGGCCTATGCCGGCGACGGCGTCGACGTGCAGTACGGCCCGATCGGACCGCAATGGGCGAGCGACGCCCTGCTCGAGGCGATCGCCGAGGCTTCCGCCGCCACCGGCCGGCGCATCCACATGCACCTGCTGGAAAGCCCGCGCCAGCGCGTCTGGCTCGACCGGCGCTTTCCCGACGGCGTTGTCCGCCATCTAGACCGCATCGGCTTCCTGTCGCCGCGCCTGGCGGTCGCCCACGGCGTGCACCTGCGAGCCGACGAATGCGAATTGCTGGCCGAGCGCGGCGTCACCGTCGTCACCAACCCGTCGGCCAATCTGCGCCTGCGTTCGGGCGTGGCGCCGCTTGCCGCGATCCGTCGCGCCGGCCTGCCCTTCGCGCTCGGCCTCGACGGAACCGGCTTCGACGACGACCAGGACATCTGGCGCGAGATGCGGCTGCTGTGGCTCCTGCACGGCGGCCGCGAGATGGATGCCCGGCTCGATGCCGGCGACCTCTTCGAGGCGGCGATCGGCCAGGGCGCCGTCGTCGTCAACCAGCCCGCCGGCGGCGACGTGGTGGTGGTCGACTACGCCGCGCTGACCGCCGACGCCGTCTTCGACGATCTCGACGAGGCGCGCGTGCTGCTCGCCCGCATGAACGCTGCCCATGTGCGCGACCTGGTCGTCGCCGGCCGCCATGTCGTGCGCGACGGCCGACTGACCGGTTTCGATTTTGCCGCAGCGCGCCGCGAGCTGGCGGCCCAGGCGCGCGCCGCCCTGCCACACCTTTCCGTCGAGCGCGACCACGCCCGGCTGATCGCCGACGCCGTGCGCCGCCACTACCGCGAGCGCTACCCCGCGGCCGTGTAGGCCGTCTTCACCGTGGTGAAGAACTCCGCCGCGTAGCGGCCCTGCTCGCGCGGGCCGTAGCTCGAGCCCTTGCGGCCGCCGAACGGCACGTGGTAGTCGACGCCCGCCGTCGGCAGGTTGACCATCACCATGCCGGCCTCGGCGTTGCGCTTGAAATGCGTGGCGTGCTTGAGGCTCGTCGTGCAGATGCCCGACGACAGGCCGAACGGCGTGTCGTTGGCGACCGCCAGCGCCTCCTCGTAGTCCCTGGCCTGGATCACCGAGGCGACCGGCCCGAAAATCTCTTCGCGCGAGATGCGCATCTGGTTGGTGCAGTCGGCAAACAGCGCCGGCTGCAGGTAGAAGCCGGGCGTCTCGCGGTTGAGGCGCTCGCCGCCGAAGACCAGCCGCGCCCCCTCCTCGCGGCCGATGGCGATGTAGCGCTCGTCCTGTTCGAGCTGGTTCTGGTCGACCACCGGTCCGATCTGCGTGCCCTCCTTGAGCGCGTTGTCGACAACCAGCGCCTTCAGCCGCTCGCTGACCGCGTCGACGAAGCGGTCGTGAATGCCCTGCGTGACGATCAGCCGCGAGGAGGCGGTGCAGCGCTGGCCGGTCGAGAAGAAGGCGCCGTTGACCGCGCATTCGACCGCGGTCGCCAGATCGGCGTCGTCGAGCACCACCAGCGGGTTCTTGCCGCCCATTTCGAGCTGGAACTTGCGCATGCGCGCCAGGCTCGTCTCGGCGACGCGCTTGCCGGTGGCGATCGAGCCGGTGAAGGTGATGGCGTCGATGTCGGCACTGTCGAGCAACGCTTGGCCGACCACCGAGCCCTTGCCCATGACCAGGTTGAGCACGCCCTTGGGCAGGCCGGCGCGATGCAGGATGTCGACGATCGCCCAGGCGCAGCCGGGCACGAGGTCGGCCGGCTTGAACACCACCGTGTTGCCGTGGCAGAGCGCCGGCGCGATCTTCCAGGCCGGAATGGCGATCGGGAAGTTCCACGGCGTGATGACGCCGACGACGCCGACCGGCTCGCGCGTCACCTCCACCCCGATCCCCGGCCTGACGGAGGGCACCGTTTCGCCGCAAAGCCGCAGCGCTTCACCGGCGAAGAAGTCGAAAATCTGGCCGGCCCGCACTGTCTCGCCGATGCCTTCGGCGAGCGTCTTGCCCTCCTCGCGCGCCAGCAGCCGGCCGAGTTCCTCCCTGCGGGCGAGGATCTCGTCGGCCGCCTTGCGCAGCACGGCTTGGCGTTCCAGCAGGCCCGAGCGCGACCAGGCCGGGAAGGCGGCCCTGGCGGCCGCGATCGCCCTTTCCGCGTCGGCTCGGCTGGCGCGGGCATATTCGCCGACGACATCGTTGGTGTCGGACGGATTGATGTTCGGCGCGGGTTCGCCGGCGGTCCATTCCCCGGCGATCAGGTTGGCGTGGACGGTCATGTCTCCCTCCGCGTTGGCGATTTCCTCAGGCGGCTTCGAGGCCGATGCCGGTGAGCGCGTCCTTCTGTGCCGCCGTGAGCGGCAGGTGTGGCGGCAGCACCCGCTCGAAGGCAGGGTCGCCGTGCAGGCGGGCGACCAGGTATTTTATCGCCGGGATCAGCGGTTGGGCGGCGATCGCCGCGCGGGCGGCGGCGACCTTTGCCGCCAGCGCCGCATCAGCCGGCCGGGCCGCGTACCGCGCGACCAGGGGGGCGGTGACGCTGACGGTCGCCGAGATGCAGCCGGCATAGCCGTCGGCCGCCGCCTTGCCCAACGCCGTCTCGCTGCTCGGGAAGACATCGAAACCGTCGATCCGCGCCAGCCGGGCGGCATAGGCGAGGTCGCCGGAACTGTCCTTGGCGCCGGCGATGCGGTCGGGGAAGGCCCGCTTCAGCCGCCCGGCCAAGTCCGCCGAGAACTGGATGCCGGTCATCTGCGGGAAATTGTAGAGATGGAGCGGCACCGGTGCGTCGGCGGTCGCTGCCACCAGCCGCTCGAACCAGGCGAACAGCCCGTCATCGCTGACACCCTTGTAGTAGTAGGGCGGCAGCACCAGCGCCGCGGCGAAACCGGCCTCGTGCGCAAGCCGGGTGAGATCGATCGTCGTCGCCAGGTCGGGCGTGCCGGTGCCGACCATCAGCCGGGCGGGGTCGAGCGCGGCCGCGGCCGCCGCCATCACCCGCCGGCGCTGGGCGGCGGAGAATGAATTGGCCTCGCCGGTCGTACCAAGCACGTTCAGCCCGTCGCAGCCATTGGCGAGCGCCCAGCGTGCGTGGCGCAGGAAGCGTTCGGTATCCGGTTCGCCGGCTTCGGTGACGGGTGTCGGCACGGCGGCGATGACGCCGCGCAGTCGGATCGGTCGCATGGCTCCTCCTGAGGGATGGTGCTACCCGGCGGCGGCGGTCTCGCGCAAGGGCCAGTCGGCGACGGCCGGGTGGTCGAGCGTGGTGGTGTGGGCCGCGTCCCAGCCGCCGGGCGAACCCCAGCCCGTGACCTGGTCGCCGAAGAAATCGCGGTTGATCTGTTCGAAGCGCTGCTGGTGGGCCGCCATCTCGCCGTCCCAGACGATGGCGTCGACCGGGCAGATCGACAGGCAGAGGCCGCAATTGATGCACTCGTCGGGGTGGATGTAGAACATCCGGCCGCCCTCGTAGATGCAGTCGACCGGGCAGGCCAGCGTGCAACTGCCATCCTTCACGTCGATGCAGGGCTCGGTGATGATGTAGGCCATGCTCCCAGACGCCGGCGGTGGACCACGGCCGCCACCATCGCAGGCCGCGGCGTTCTAAAGAAGAAGAGATTTTCGCTTTCCATGCTGCCAAAACGGCAACGCAAGGCGATGACGCCGAGGGCGCCTGGCAGCGCTCGGTTCCGGCCGCCCCGGCGCGGTAGCGACCTGGCGGCGTTATATGAGGTCGAGGCGACATTATCGCTCATTAGTAGGGCAAATAAGCAGGTTTCAACAGTGAAATACGTGCCGAATTGGCACTATTGACAGGCGACAGCCCTGAGGCTAATCCTTTTGTCCAACAAATAAGAGAACGAGACAGTGGCCGCCGTGACCGCCAGACCGCCCCGCGATGCGCTTGCGCCGCTGCCTTTCGACGCCGTGATTCGGCCGGCGGCGCCATCGGCGGTCGACGAGGTGGTGGCCCATATCCGCGCGCTCATCGCCGAGCGCGGCCTGCACGTCGGCGACAGTCTGCCGACCGAGCGCGAGCTGTGCCAGCGCTTCCAGGCGAGCCGCAACACGGTGCGCGAGGCGATGCGCATCCTCAAGGCTTACGGCGTCGTCACGGTGCGCCCGAAGATCGGCGCCGTCATCGTCGACAACCGCCTGGAGCGGGCGCTAGACCTGTTCTCGTTCAACACGATCGAGATTTCGCGCAAGACCTTCGCCGACATCCAGGGCTTCCGCTCGATGATCGAGGTCGACACGGTCGAGCGCATCTTCGACCATGCGGGACCCGACGACATCACCGAATTGCGGGCGCGCAACCGGGCGATGCGCGACGCCCCGACTATGGCAGACGCCTCCGAGGCGGATTTCTCCTTCCACCTCAAGCTCGTCAGCATCCTGAACAACGATGCCGTCACCGAGGTCTACCGGATCATGAAGCCGGTGATCATCCGCATCATGGAGAAGGGCAAGGTGCGCCAGGATTTCGGCACCAGCACCTACCAGCAGCACGCCGACATCATCGACGCGCTGGAGGCGCGCAACCGCATCAAATACCAGTATGCGCTCCAGTACCACCTGGAACTGGGGCTCAACACGTTCGGCAGCCCGCAGGAGGACAAGCGGTCGCCGGAATAGGCCGGACTCCATCGGAGGAGCCGGCGACGGAGACACGAAGGCGAGCGGGCGGGCCCCGCGAGTCGAGTGTTTCCTGCGTCGTCAACCGAGTACCAGGGAGGACTTGATGAGAGCAATCCGAATGACCACCGCGGCGCTCGCCGCGTTCATGGTGTCGACGACCCTATCCTTCGCCGGACCGCAGATCGTGTCCGGCCCGGGCGCCGACCCGGAATGTTTCGCCCCATGGAGTGCCGATACCAAGTACATGCAGTGGCCGGCCAAATCGGGACCGTTCAAGATCGCCGTCGTCAACGGTTTCGTCGGCAACACCTGGCGCATCCAGATGATCAAGACCGCCAAGGCGTTCGCCGAGGACCCGTCGATGAAGGACAAGATCGCCGAGTTCAAGGTGGTCTCGACCGGCACCGACGCGCCCGCCCAGCTCGGCGCCATCGAGGACTTCATCAACCAGGGCTTCGACGCCATCGTCACCATCGCGGTGTCGCCCGACGGGTTCGACCGGGTAATCCGGCTGGCCGACAGGAACAATGTCGTCCTCGTTCCCTTCGACAACGTGCTCGACACCGACGCGGTGATGCAGGTCAACGAGGACCAGCTCGCCATGGGCCGCACCTGGGCCGAGTTCCTGGTCAAGGAGCTGGCCGCGCAGGGCAAGACCAGTGGCAAGATCCTCGAGGTGCGCGGCCTGCCCGGCAATTCCGTCGACCGCGACCGTTCGATCGGCATCCATGAGGTGTTCGATGCCAATGGCGGACCGTGGGAGATCGTGCAGGTGGTCGGCAACTGGGACGACGGCACGGCGCAGAAGGTGACGGCCGACGCCATCGCCGTTCACGGCCAGTTCGATGCCATCGCCGTCCAGGGTGGCTCGACCGGCGTCGTCCAGGCCATGCTCGATGCCAAGCATCCGATGGTGCCGATCGCCGGCGAATCGGAAAACGGTTTCCGCAAGCTGGTCGCCCAGCACGCCGGTGACGGCCTGAAGGGCATCTCGATCGGCCAGTCGCCCGGACTCGTTGCCATCGCCATGAAGGCGGCCGTTGCGGCGCTGGAGGGCAATGTGATGCCGCAGCTCATCTCGGTGCCGCTGCCGGTGGCCGACTACACCACGTTGAAGGACGGGGAGAACTTCTGGTCCAACCTGCCCGACAACTTCTTCACGGTGAACGAGTTTCCGCCGTGTGGCGTCAACGTTTCGGGCCCGGCGATCATGGCGCAGAGCGAAGCCGACGTGAAATAGCTTCCTCAATCGCAACCAACTGGCTAGCCTCGTCCGAGGCTAGCCCCTTTTTTGCCGTTACCCATGACCGCGCTGACCATCCAGCTTTCCGGTGTATCAAAGCACTTCGCCGGCATCCGCGCCCTCGAAGGCGTTGATTTCGCCTGCCACAGCGGTTCGATTCACGCCATCCTGGGCGAGAACGGCGCCGGCAAGTCGACGCTGATCAAGATCATGTCCGGCGTCCTCCAGCCCGACAGCGGCACCATGGCCATCAATGGCGCGCCGGTGCGCTTTGCCAGCCCGACCGAGGCGGCGGCGGCCGGCATTGTCTGCATCTTCCAGGAACTGTCGCTCATTCCCGACCTGTCGGTGGCCGACAACATCTCGCTGGCCACGCCGCCGCGCCGTTTCGGCCTGATCGACCGTCGCGCCCAGCGCCGCCGCGCCGAGGAGTTGCTGGCGCGCATCAAGTGCGAGGACGTCGATCCCAACGCAACTGTGCGTGAGCTGTCGCTGTCGCGCCGCCAGATGGTCGAGATCGCCAAGGCGCTCGGCAAGGAGCCGAGGGTGCTCATTCTCGACGAGGCGACCTCGGCGCTGACCAGCCGCGATGTCGAGACCGTCTACCACCTGCTCGTTGAACTCAAGGAGCAGAACGTTGCCAGCCTGTTCATTTCCCACCGCATGCAGGAGGTCAAGCGGCTGTGCGACACGCTGTCGGTATTCCGCAACGGCCAGCATGTAGAGACCTTCGCCAGGGGCGCCCGCTCGGACGGCGAGATCGTCCGCCTGATGGTCGGCCGCGAGGTCGATGCGCAGTTTCCGCCGAAGCCGGAACGCCCGCGCCGCCCGGCGCACCTGTCGATCCGCGACCTTTCGTGGGAGAACCGTCTCAACGGCGTCAGCCTCGACATCGGCAAGGGCGAGATCGTCGGTCTCGGCGGCCTCGACGGGCAGGGCCAGAAGGAGCTGCTGCTTGCCCTGTTCGGCGTGCTGCGGGGCCTGCGCGGCAGTGTCACGCTGGCCGGCCGGCCGGGTGCGCCGGCCTCGCCGGCGCAGGCCAAGACCGGCGCCATGCGCATCGCGCTCGTGCCCGAGGACCGCAAGACGGAAGGGCTGATGCTGCCGATGTCGATTGCCGACAACCTGTTGGTCGGCTGCTACGACCGCGTCTCCAACGGCCCGTTCATCGACCAGGCGAGGGCGAGGCAGGCGGTGGCCGAAGGCATCGCCAAGCTCGGCATCAAGGTCGGCCGGCCCGAGGACGCGGTCGCCACCCTGTCCGGCGGCAACCAGCAGAAGGTGGTCATCGCCAAATGGCTGATGACCGATCCGCAGGTGATCCTGCTCAATGATCCAACCCGCGGCATCGATGTCGGCACCAAGCAGGAGCTCTACCGGCTGATGCGCGAACTGGCCGACGAGGGCAAGGCCATCCTGTTCTATTCGACCGACTATGCCGAGCTGATCGGCTGCTGCGACCGGGTGGCGGTGATGTATGGCGGCGCCGTGATCGCCGAACTGGAGGGCGAGGCCATCTCCGAGGAGGCGATCGTCGCCGCCTCGCTCAATGTCGACACTCGCACGGCGGCGCATGACGCTCCGGTCGGCGCCGTTGCCGCGGCGGCGGTCGGCGCATGAACGCCCGGCCTTCGCCCGTGCTGGCCGGCGTGCGCCACAACCCCGGCTTTGCCATCGCGCTCGTCCTGTTCGGCGCACTCTACCTCGTCTACAACATGATGCATCCGCGCGGCTTCTCCGGCGCGGTGCTGATCCAGAACGTCAACGAGTCGGTCGCCATTGTCTTCCTGGCGATGGCCCAGACCGTGCCCGTGCTGATGGGCGGCCTCGACCTTTCGGTCGGCGCCATCATGACGCTGACCAACTGCATCGCCTCCGAACTGGTGATCGGCACGCCTGGCCAGATCGCCTTCGGCATGGCCGCGACGCTGGCCAGCGGCACCGCGTTCGGGCTGATGAACGGGCTGATCGTCGTCTACGGACGCCTGCAGCCGATCATCGCCACGCTGGCGACCGGCGCCATCGCCATGGGGCTGGCGCTGTTCATCCGGCCCAAGCCCGGCGGCCGCGTCGACGACGACATTAGCTGGGCGCTCACCAATGACCTTTACGAACTGGTAGCGACCTATGGCTGGTTCGACGCCGACGCCGGCTGGTTCCAGCCGGTCGCCTGGATACCGGTGCCGCTGATCATCCTGGTGGTGATCGCCTTCGGCGTCTGGCTGCCGTTCCGGCGCACGGTGACGGGCCGCACCATCTATGCCATCGGCTCGGCCGAGGGTGCCGCCTTCATGTCCGGCCTGCCGATCGAGCGCGCCAAGATCGCCGCCTTCACGCTCGCCGGCTTCTTTGCTTCCTGCGGCGGCCTCTACCTCGCCATCCAGACTTCGTCGGGCAATGCCGACATCACCCAGGCCGGCGCCTACACGCTCAATTCGATCGCCGCCGTCGTCATCGGCGGCACCTCGCTGCTCGGCGGCGTCGGCGGCGCCATCGGCTCGCTCGTCGGCGCGCTCATCCTGCGGGTCATCTCGTTCTACTTCCGCATCCTTTCGATCGACCCGCTGCTGCAACCGCTGGTCGAAGGCGTCGTCCTGCTGACCGCCGTCAGCCTCGGCGTCTTCCGCACGCTGCAGGTCAAGAACCGCCTCGATCTCTTCCGTTAGGACGGCCGGACATGACGCTCGCCATCGCCAGCCTGAAGCCCGAGGACAAGCCGGTCGTGCTGGCGTCGGCCTTCGTGCTGGTTATCCTGCTGGTCGGTACCGTCTACACCCTGGCTACCCAGGGGACGGCGCCGCTGCTTTCGCCGCAATACCTGGTGCAGCAGTTGCAGACGGGCTCCTTCCTCGGCATCGCCGCCGCCGGCATGATGGTGGTCATCCTGCTCGGCCACATCGACCTTTCCATCCCGTGGACGATGACGGCGGCCGCGATGATGGCGACGACCGTCGGCGGCGACATGGCGATCCCCGTCGGCATCGCCGTCGGCGTCGCGGTCGGCCTGTTCAACGGCATCGGCGTCGCCTATCTGCGCATCCCGTCGATGATCTTCACGCTCGGCGTCGATTCGGTCATGCGCGGTCTGATGGTCGCCCATACCGGCGGCTTCGCGCCGCAGGACGCGGCGACGCCGCTGATGCGCTTCTTTGCCGCCGAGCGCGTCCTCGGCGTTCCCGTCGCCATCTTCGTCTGGCTGGCGGTGTCGGTGGTGATCGCCGTCATGCTCCGGCGCACCGCCTTCGGCCGTGCCGTCTACGCCACCGGCAACCGCGAGGCGGCCGCCTATCTGTCGGGTATCCGCACGCGCCTCGTCATTCTTGGCGCCTTCGTCGTCTGCGGCATCTGCGCGGCGCTGGCGGGCGTGCTGCTCGCCGGCTATTCGGCCAAGGCCTATCAGGGCATGGGCACGCCCTTCCTGCTGCCCGCCATCGCCGCCGTGGTCATCGGCGGCACCCGCATTCTCGGCGGCCAGGGCCGCTATGTCGGCACACTGATCGGGGTCGTGCTGATCGTGCTGCTCAATTCGGTGCTGTCGATCATGCAGATGCCGGAAGCGGGGCGCCAGGTCATCTACGGTTCGGTGATCATCGGCATGCTGCTCGTTTATGGTCGCGGCGCCCGCGTGACATCCTGAGGAAAGACGATGGCTCTCTACGACATCCGCGATGCCCGCTTCGCCCGCCTCATCCTCCCCAACGAGCGGCTCGACCTGCTGTGGACGGGCGGGCGCTGGTGCGAGGGGCCGGCCTATTTCCCGGCCGGCAGGTATCTGGTGTGGTCGGACATCCCCAACGACCGGGTGATGCGCTGGGACGAGACCGACGGCTCGACCTCGGTCTTTCTCCAGCCCTGCCTCAACCACAACGGCCACACCACCGACGCCCGGGGCCGGCTCGTCAGCTGCGAGCATCGCGGCCGCGCCGTCAGCCGCGTCGAGCACGACGGCAGCCGCCGCGTCCTTGCCGACCGCTTCGACGGCAAGCGGTTCAATTCGCCCAACGACGTGGTCGTCAAGTCCGACGGCACGGTCTGGTTCAGCGACCCGACCTACGGCATCGACAGCGACTACGAGGGCGATGCCGCGCCGAGCGAACTCGGCGCCAACTGTGTCTACCGCATCGCCGCCGACGGCACGCTGAGCCGCGTGGTCGACGATCTCGTTCAGCCGAACGGCCTGGCCTTCTCGCCCGACGAGCGCCTGCTCTATGTCGCCGACACCGGCCGCACCCACGTTCCCGACTGCACGCCGAAGATCAGGGCCTACCCCGTCGGCGCCGACGGCGCGAGCCTCGGGCCGGGCCGCGACTTCGCCATCTGCGACAGCGGCCTGTTCGACGGCTTCCGGGTCGACACGGCCGGCAATGTCTGGTCGTCGGCCGGCGACGGCGTCCATTGTTTTTCGCCGGAGGGCGAACTGCTCGGCAAGATTTTCGTGCCGGAGGTGGTGGCCAATCTCTGCTTCTTCGGGCCGAAGCGCAACCGGCTCGCCATCTGCGCCACCACCTCGGTCTACTCGATCTATGTCCGGGCGCGCGGCTGCTGATCGCGCGCCCGCCCGAACACCTGCTGGAGGTTGAAACATGTCGGATCGCAAACACCCGGACGCGCTGCGTTCGCGGCTGTGGTTCTCCAATCCCGACGACCCGGAAATGACGGCGCTCTATCTGGAGCGCTACCTGAACTACGGGCTGACGCGCGGCGAACTGCAGTCGGGCAAGCCGATCATTGGCATCGCCCAGACCGGCTCCGACCTGTCGCCCTGCAACCGCCACCACATCGAGCTCGCCAGGCGCGTTCGCGACGGCATCACCGCCGCCGGCGGCCTCGCCATGGAGATCCCGGTTCATCCGATCCAGGAGACGGGCAAGCGCCCGACCGCGATGCTCGACCGCAACCTCGCCTATCTCGGTCTGGTCGAAGCGTTGTTCGGCTATCCGATCGACGGCGTGGTGCTGACCATCGGCTGCGACAAGACCACCCCGGCGCTGCTGATGGCCGCGGCCACGGTCAACATCCCGGCCATCGCCTTTTCGGTCGGGCCGATGCTGAACGGCTATCTGCGCGGCGAGCGCACCGGCTCGGGCACCATCGTCTGGAAGGCGCGCGAACTGCATGCCGAGGGCAAGATCGACGACGAGGAGTTCGCCGAACTGGTCGCCTCCTCGGCGCCGTCGGTCGGCTACTGCAACACCATGGGCACCGCCTCGACCATGAATTCGCTGGCCGAGGCGCTCGGCATGCAATTGCCCGGCTCGGCCGCCATCCCCGCTCCCTATCGCGAGCGCGGCCAGATGGCCTACGCCACCGGCCGGCGCATCGTCGACATGGTGTGGGAGGACCTCAAACCCTCGGACATCATGACGCGCGTCGCCTTCGAGAACGTCATCGCCGTCAATTCCGCCATCGGCGGCTCGACCAACGCGCCCATCCACGTCAACGCCATCGCCCGCCATGTCGGCGTGCGCGTCACCAATGACGACTGGCAGGAGATCGGCCATCACCTGCCGCTGCTCGTCAACCTGCAGCCGGCCGGCGCCTATCTCGGCGAGGACTTCCACCGCGCCGGCGGCGTCCCGGCGGTGATCGGCGAGATGATGGCGGCCAACCTGCTGCCGCATCCCGGAGCGCTCACCGTCAACGGGCGCACGATCGGCGACAACTGTGCCGCGCGGCGCAGCGAGAACACGGACGTGATCCGCCCGGCCACCGACCCGCTCAAGCATTCGGCCGGCTTCCTCAACCTCAAGGGCTCGCTGTTCGACAGCGCCATCATGAAGACCTCGGTCATCTCGGAGGAGTTCCGCCGGCGCTACCTGTCCAACCCCGACGACGCGGACGCCTTCGAGGGAAGGGCGATCGTCTTCGACGGCCCCGAGCAGTTCCACAAGATGATCGACGATCCCGCGCTCGCCATCGACGAGAACTGCATCCTGGTCATGCGCGGCACCGGCCCGCTCGGCTATCCGGGCGGCGCCGAGGTGGTCAACATGCGCCCGCCCAGCTACCTGCTGGCCAGGGGCATCACCTCGCTGCCCTGCATCGGCGACGGCCGCCAGTCCGGCACTTCCGCCTCGCCGTCGATCCTCAACGCCTCGCCCGAGGCGGCCGCCGGGGGCGGCCTGGCGCTGCTGCGCAATGGCGACCGCATCCGCGTCGACCTGCGCAAGTGCCGGGTCGATGCACTGGTACCGAAGGAGGAATGGGACCGGCGCGCCAGCGATCTGGCCGAACGTGGCGGCTATGCCGCCCCGCCCAGCCAGTCGCCCTGGCAGGCCTATTTCCGCGACCTTGCCGAGCCGTTCTCGGAAGGGACCGTGCTGCGCGGGGCCCCCGAATTCCGGGCCATCGCGCAGAAGCACGTTCCGCGCAACAATCACTGACCGGGGCGCCGCATGCTCGACCACGCGCTTTCGGGGGGCACTTTCGTCGGCCGCGTCTGGCTTGCCGATATCGATGGTCCGGCCGTCGTCACCGTGCGCGGCGACAGGCTCGTCGACATCACCAGCCGTGCCGCGCCGACGGTGCGCGACGTCTGCGAGACTGCCGACCCGGCCGAATTCGTTCGCACCGCCGAAGGGCGTGACATCTGCGCCCTCGCCGATCTCGGCGGCCGCCCCGACGTGAGCCTGCTTGCCCCCTGCGACCTGCAGGCGATCAAGGCCTGCGGCGTCACCTTCGCCGAATCGATGGTCGAGCGTGTCATCGAGGAGCGCGCCGCCGGCGACCCGGGCAGAGCCGCCGAACTGCGCCGGCGCATCGGCGCCGAGATCGGCGCCAGCCTGAGCGGACTGGTGCCGGGCTCGGACAAGGCGGTGCGCGCCAAGCAGGCGCTGATTCGCGAGGGCCTGTGGTCGCAATATCTGGAGGTCGGCATCGGCCCCTATGCCGAGGTGTTCACCAAGGCCCAGCCGATGTCGGCGGTCGGCACCGGCGCCATGATCGGCATCCATCCCGAATCGCGCTGGAACAATCCCGAGCCCGAGATCGTGCTTGCCGTCAGTTCGGCCGGCCGGATCGTCGGCGCCGCGCTGGGCAACGACGTGAACCTGCGCGATTTCGAGGGCCTGTCGGCGCTGCTCCTCGGCAAGGCCAAGGACAACAACGCCTCCTGCGCCATCGGCCCGCTGATCCGGCTGTTCGACGAGCGCTTCGGGCTCGACCATGTGCGCGCCGCCGAGCTGGAGCTCACCGTGACCGGCCGCGACGGCTACCTGCTGAAGGGCCGATCGAGCATGAGCCGGATCAGCCGCGACCCGGCCGATCTCGTCGGCCAGACCATCGGCCGCCATCATCAATATCCAGACGGCTTCATGCTGTTTCTTGGCACCCTGTTCGCGCCGGTTCAGGACCGCGGCGTGGCGGGCATGGGCTTCACCCACGCCGTCGGCGATGTGGTCAAGATTGCCAACGACAGGCTCGGCCTGCTGCGCAACGAGGTCGCCCATTCGACCGACTGTCCGCCCTGGGCATTCGGCGCCGCCGCGCTGATGCGCAACCTCGCCCGGCGCGGGCTGCTGTAGCAAGGGGAGGGCGCGCCGCCGCCCGCCCTCGACTTTGCCCGGCCGGCGCCCCACATCAGCGCTGGATGTCGAGCCGGAACGATGAGCAAACACGCCCTTCTGTTGTCTGTTCTCATGAGCGCGCTGGCCGCGCCGGCCGCAGCCGGCTCGGATGCGCCGCTCGGCAAGGTTCCCCTGACCGGCCCGCTCACCCCGGTGCCGCCAACGGCACAGACCCACATCCCGCGCTACGAACCCGGCTGCCGCTGGCGGACCGAGCGCTACCATCACCCGACCGAAGGCTGGATCTCGCGCCGCGTCCGCGTCTGCCGCTGAGCCGGTGCCAAGAGCTTCATCCGGCCGAGCGGCACCGCGAGGCGGACAAGATGACGCGACAAAGGAAGTAAATAGAGCAAAATCCCGATTCTTCTGGATCGGGTCTTGCCCCAGTTGACGCAGGTCAAGATCGCCGCCCGCCGGCCGGCCTATGCTTAGTTGTTACGGGAGGATGGGGAATGCGCAAGATGCCCGCACTGGTCCAAGTTGCGGTCGCGGTGGCGGCCGTGCAGGCCATGTGCGGGGTCGCGGACGCCCAGGACGTGGACCACGGCCGGGTGCTGGTCGAACTGAACTGCTCGCCCTGCCACGCCATCGACGCCAGCGGCGACAGCCCGCACGCCGACGCGCCGCCGTTCCGCGTACTCGGCGAGCGCTATCCGATCGACGCGCTCGAGGAGGCCTTCGTCGAGGGTATCGTCACCGGCCACCCCGACATGCCGGAGTTCACCGCCACGCCCGAGCAGATCGCCGATATCATCGCCTATATCGAATCGATCCAGCAGCGCTGAGTCTCATCGCGTCGGGGCGGCGGGGCGAGGCGGCCAAGCTGGCTGCCGGGGCGGGCTACGCGCTATCCCGGTTCGTCGCCGCTGGCGCGTACCTCGACCGGCACGCCGTCGGCGACCAGGTCGCTCGGGTAGAGGATGACGGTCTCCCCGGCTTCCAGCCCGGCGGTGACCTGCGCCCGCGCCGCATTCATGTGGCCGATCGAGATGCGCCGCTGGCGGGCGGTACCGTCCGCCACGGCGAACACCGCCCAGTCGCCGCCAGCCCTGAACAGGGCGCCGATGGGCACGGTCAGCACATCGTCGGCCGACCACACCACCAGCCGCGCATAGACCCGGTATTCGTGGCCGAGGCCGGGCGGCACGGTGTCGGGGTCGAGCAGGGCATTGACCCGCTGCTCCTCGATGCCGAGCGCCGAGACCTTGGTGAAGGCGGCCGGATCGATGCGGCGGATGGTGGCGCTGAAGGTCTCGCCGCCCCAGTCGGTGATCAGCGCCTTGCCGCCCGGCTTCAGCCGCACCGCGTCGGCCGACAGCAGGTCGACGGCGATCTCCAGCCGGCCCGGATCACCGATCTCGACGATGCGGGCGCCGGGAATCACCGCCTGTTCGCTGCGCGTGTGCACCTTGAGCACGACGCCGTCGACCGGCGCCGTGATCTGCATGCAGCATACCTCCTCGCCCGCCGCCGCGCGGCCGACCTCGGTCGGCTGCGTCAGGCGCGCCTCGGCGCTGGCAAGCTCGGCCTGGCGCAGGCGCACATTGGCCTGTGCGCTCGCCACCTGCGCGCGCTTGAGCGCCACATCGCTTGCCGCCCGTTCAAGCTGGCTTTCCGAAACGAAGTTCTGGCCGGCGAGCTTGGTCATGCGCTCGAACTCCGACTCCGCCAGCGTCAGCGCGGCGTTGGCGCTCTCCAGTTCGGCCTCGGCCAGGCCCACGGCCGAGCGCGCCGCCTCCACCGCCGCGGCCGCCTCGTTGCGGGCGCGCACGTCGAGAAAGGGCGGGTCGAGCGGCTGGATGGCGGCGACCACCGTCTGGTTGGCGACCACCTCGTCGCCCTCGTCCAGCCGCACGCGGAGCAGCCGGCCGGCGATCGGCGAGGACAGCGTGTAGACATCGCGCACCCGCGCGATGCCCTCCTCGTTGATGGTCACCTGCATCGGCCCGACGGCGACCTGTGCGAGGTCGACCAGCACCGGTCGGGTGCGCAGCGCCAGATAGACCGCCGCGCCGATGCCGGCGGCGAGCGCCAGCAGCACCAGTCGTCTCAGCCAAACGCGCACCATCGCATCAGTCCCTCGTCTTGAGCACGGCAACCAGGTCGAAATGGTCGACTCGCCGGCGCACCGCCAGCGCCGACACCAGTCCGGAGAACAGCACCACCAGGCTCGCCCTGGCAAAGGTCGCATCGCTGACGACCAGCGGAAAACGGAACAGGTCGCTTTCGAAGCCCTTGGCGACGGCGAAGGCGAAGCCGTAGCCGAGCAGCCAGCCGAGCGGCTGGGCGGCGACGACGATGATGGCGAGCTCGATCAGGAGCACGCTCGACACCTCCATGCGGGTGAAGCCGAGCACGCGCAGGCTGGCCAGTTCCCGCGCCCGTTCCGAGAGCTGGATACGCGCCGAGTTGTAGACCACGCCGAAGGTGATGATGACGCCGAGCAGCACGTAGACCGTGGTCATGATGGTGATGTTCTCGGCGATCGTGTCGCGGAAGTGCTGGCGCGACAGGCCGAGCAGCGTGATCGAGGCGATGGCCGGCGTCTCCTTGATCTGCCGGTAGGCGGCGTCGAGTTCGTTGGCGTCGATGCGGATGCGCACGCCCGAGACGCGCGGCCCCTCGGGCAAGGCGCGGTCGAGCGCGTCGAGCGCCATGTAGGCGGTGAGCCCGACATAATTCTGCACGACGCCGGTGACCGTAAGTTCGCGGGTCACGTGCCCGCGTTCGAGGAACTCCACCGTGACGTGGTCGCCGGTGCGCACGTTGAGCAGCCGTGCCACCCGGTCGTTCAGCATCAGTCCCGAGGGCGGCGGCGCCAGCGGGTTGAGGTCAAGGTCGAGAATGCGCGCCAGGTCGCCGCGCTCCGGCAGCCCGGTGATCGACAGCCGGCGTTCCAGGTGGCCGTTGCGCAGGATCACCGGCGTTGCCCGGTACGGCTCGGCGCGCAGTACGCCGGGCAGCGCGGCCGCGCTGTCGACGGCGTCGGGTGCCCGCTCGCTGGCGAAGGTCAGTGTCGCGTCCTGGCGCTCGGCCTTGAAGTAGATGGTGTCGATCATCGCGTCGATGGCGTCATAGGTGAACAGCGCGGTGATGAGCAGCGCCACCGAAAGGGAGGTGCCGAGTGTCGTCAGCGCCGAACGCACCGGCCAGCGCAGCAGGTGGCGCAGCGCCATCACCGTCATCTGCGAGAACAGCGTCAGGCCGCGCCGCTCGCCGAGCAGGCTGCGGTAGCGCGTCGGCGCCGGCGGCCGCATGGCGACGGCGGCCGGCAGCGAAAGGATCGACAGGATCGAGCGCGCCGCGCCGGCCAGCGCCGCGGCGATGGCGATGCCGCCGGCCAGCAGGTAGAGGTCGAAACTGGAGCGGAAGATCAGGAAGGGGAAGGAGAAGAAGTCACTGTAGAGCCGCGTCAGCCCGCGCCCGGCCCAGGTGCCGGCCGCCGCGCCGATGAGCAGGCCGACCAGCGAGATGGCGATCGCCAGCTTGGCGTAATGCCAGCCGATCGACAGGTCGTAATAGCCCACCGCCTTGAGCAGTCCGATCTGCTCGCGTTCGAGCGCGATCATCCGCGACAGGATCATGTTGACGAGGAAGGCCGACACGAACAGGAAGATCGGCGGGATGATGCGCGCCATGGCGTCGAGCTGGGTCAGTTCGCTGTCGAGGAAGGCGTGCGACATCTGATCCTTGCGGGCGTGGGCGCCGGTGCCGCCATACGGCTCCAGGAGCGCGTCGACGGCCTCGATGACCCGGCGCGTGTCGGCATGCAGCAGCGTCGTCGCCACCACATTGTTGAAGGCCCCGTCCATGTCGAACACCCCGGCCAGCGCCTCGCGTGACATGAACAGCACGCCGAACCGCCGGTTGTCGGGGACGAGGTCCCCCGGGCCGATCGCGTAGATGTATTCGGGTGACAGCACGATGCCGACGATGGTCAGTTCGCGCTTGCGCCCGTTCATGATCGCGCTGAAGCGGTCGCCGGGCGCAAAGCCGTGGGCCGAGGCGAATGTCTCGACCACCGCCACCTCGCCGCGGCGGCCGGGCTCGGGCAGCCGCCCCTGGCGCAGATAGAGCTGGTTGACCCGCTGGCCGCCACGGTCGGGGATGGAGACCGCGATGCCGGTCGCCGGCTCGCGCATGCCGACGATGTCGAGCAGCACCGGCTGGACGATCCGCGGCTCGCTCGCCGCTACGCCTGGGACGCGGGCGATCTCGGCATTGAGGTGAAGCGGCGCCCGCGTGGCTGTGGCGAAGATGCTGGCGAAACGGTAGCGCTCGTAGAAGGCCGCCCGCGTTTCCTCCAGCGACCGCGACGCGCCGACGGCGATGATGATTACCGCCACGCCGGCCGCGATCACCAGCGCCAGCGCCAGGCCCTGCGCCCACAGGCGCCGCAGGTCGCGCACGAGCTTGCGGTCGAGCATTGCCATCGCGCTACCAACTCACCTCGGCGGGCGCGATGCGGCGCTCGTTGACGACCTCGTGCGATATCCTGCCGTCGAGGAAGGTGAAGACGCGGTGGGCGATCTTCTGGATGGCGGCGTTGTGGGTGATGAGCACCGTCGTCGTGCCCAGTTCCTCGTTGACGCGCGCCAGCGCTTCGAGCACCACGATGCCGGTCTTGGAATCGAGCGCGCCGGTCGGCTCGTCGCACAGCAGCACCTCGGGGCGCTTGGCGATCGCCCTGGCGATAGCGACGCGCTGCTGCTCGCCGCCGGAAAGCTGCGCCGGAAAGTGGGTCATGCGATCCGGCAGGCCGGCCATGACCAGCGCCTCCTCCGGCTTCATGGGGTCGCTCGCGATCTCGGTCACCAGCGCCACATTCTCCCAGGCCGTGAGGCTCGGAATGAGGTTGTAGAACTGGAAGACGAAGCCGACATGGTGGCGCCGGTAGCGCGTCAACTCGCGCTCGGAGCGGGCGGTAAGCTCCTCGCCCTTGAACAGGACAGTGCCGCTGGTCGCCGTGTCCAGTCCGCCGACAATGTTGAGGAAGGTCGACTTGCCGCTGCCCGAAGGGCCGAGCAGCACGGTCATCTCGCCTTCGTGGAGGTCGAGTGTGACGCCGTTCAACGCCCTGACCTCGACCTCGCCGGTGCGGTAGACCTTGGTCAGCTCGCTGATGCGGAAGACGGGAACCGGTGTCCTGCTCGCGGCGGCATTCATGGCCGCCAACACCTAGCGCAGAAGTGGCCGCTTGTCTGCCGCTGCGGCTTCAAAGGATGCGCAGCGAGCAACTGCCGCGCGCCACCGGCACGTCCTCGCCGTCCTGCCAGCACCACACGTCCACGAAGGCGAGCCGCCGGCCGATGCGCACGGTGTCGACCCGCGCCAGCACGTCGGCGTCCCGCGTCACCCGGATGTAGTCGACCGCCGACGACACCAGCCGCGCCCGGCCGGCGGCCGCCGTCACGGCGTATTCGGCGGCGAACTCGATCAGTGCCGCCACCGCGCCGCCATGCAGCGCGCGGATGAACGGGTTGCCGATGTGATGCGGGGCAAAACGCATGCGGAACACGTCGGCCCGTTCCGTTGTCTCGAAGCCGAGCCAGCGCGCCATCGGCGAGGCGAGCCGGGCGTCGCATTCGCCGGCCGCCGGCCGGCCGGTGGCCCGCGAGGTCATAGCCGCACTCCAAGCGGTTTCGAGCGGGTGCCGATCATGAAGCTCCCCGTCGCCGTCGACAGCACCTCGCCGGTCGCCGCGGACTCGAGATGACCGGTGACGTGGGCGACATCGTCATGGACGCCCTGCATGCGCGCGCGACAGATGAGGCTTTCGCCACGCGCCGGCCGGCGCAGATGCTGGGTGGTGAGCCCGATCGTGGCAATCGGCTGCAGCCGGTCGAGCGTGCCCATCACGGCACCGCCGAACACCGTGTCGAGCACCAGCGAGGCGAGACCACTGTGCATCTCGCCGGTCTCGGCATCGGCGAGGAAGCAGTCGCCGGCTTCGACCGCCACGCTCAGCGTGCGGTCCTCGACCGCCAGCACGCGCACGCCGAGATGGCGCGAGATCGGGTGCTGAGAGGAGAAGAACAGTTCGATCGGATGCGGTTTCGTCATAGTGGCGGCATGCTTCCGCGGTTGCCGGGGGTGGGTGGCAATGGACGCTGCGCAGGCTAGCAGCTATTGACGTTTGCGTAAACGTCAGACCGCCGCCATCAGCCCTTCAGCACCTCCTTTTCGGCCACCGTGGTGTCGGCGTTGAGCCGGTAGATCATCGGCACCCCGGTGTCGAGGTTGAGATCGGGGATGGTCTCCTTGCTCATCCGGTCGAGCACCATGACGAGGGCGCGCAGCGAATTGCCATGCGCGGCGACCAGCACCTTTTCGCCGCGCATCACCCGCGGCAGGATTTCGGTCATGTAGTAGGGCCACACCCGGGCGCCGGTGTCCCTCAGGCTCTCGCCGCCGGGCGGCTCGACATCGTAGGAACGGCGCCAGATGTGGACCTGCTCCTCGCCCCAGCGGGCGCGGGCGTCGTCCTTGTTGAGGCCGGACAGATCGCCATAGTCGCGCTCGTTGAGCGCCTGGTCGCGCAGGGTCTGAAGTCGGCCCTGGCCGACCGCGTCGAGAATGATCTGGCAGGTGCGCTGCGCCCGGATCAGCGCCGAGGTGAACGCGATGTCGAAGGTCAGGCCGCGCCCGGCCAGCAGCCGCCCGGCCTGCTCGGCCTCGGCCATGCCCTGCTCGGAAAGGTCGACATCCTTCCAGCCGGTGAACAGGTTCTTCAGGTTCCATTCGCTCTGGCCGTGGCGGACCAGCACCATCAAGCGTTCCATCGCGTCATCCAGTGTCGGTTGGTCAGGATCATGCCGGCAGGCCCAGCACGTCGCGCATGCTGTAAAGCCCCGGCTTTCGGCCGCGCGCCCACAGCGCCGCCTTGAGCGCGCCGCGCGCGAAGATCGAACGGTCCTGCGCCAGGTGCGCCAGCACGACGCGCTCGCCCTCGCCGGCGAGCGTCACGGTGTGGTCGCCGACGACCGAGCCGCCGCGCAGAGTGGCGAAGCCGATGGCGCCGTCGGGCCGCGGCCCGGTATGGCCGTCGCGAACCCGCACCGCGTGCTCGCCGAGCCGGACGTTGCGCGCCGCCGCGGCCGCCTCGCCCAGCATGAGCGCGGTGCCGGATGGGGCGTCGACCTTGTGGCGGTGGTGCATTTCCATGATCTCGACGTCGAAGTCGGCGAGCGCACGCGCCGCCTGCTCAACCAGCACGGCGAGCAGGTTGACGCCAAGGCTCATGTTGCCCGACCTGACAATGACCGCATGGCGGGCGGCGGCCAGCAGCCTTTCCTCGTCGCCCGCGCCCATGCCGGTGGTGCCGATCACATGGACGATGCGCGCCTGCGCGGCGAGCCCGGCCGTCTCGACGCTGGCCGCCGGCGCAGTGAAGTCGAGCACGCCGTCGGCCCTGGCGATGAGCGGCAGCGGGTCGTCGCCGATTACGACCCCGTTTTCGCCGACGCCCGCCAGAACGCCGGCGTCGGCGCCGATTGACGGCGATCCCGGCCGTTCGAAGGCGCCGGCCAGCGTGGTGCCCGGTGTTTCGGCGATGGCGCGCACCAGCGCCTGGCCCATGCGCCCGGCGGCGCCGGCGACAACCAGCCTCATCTCAGCCATAGTTGGCCGCCTCCGGCTCCGGCAGCGTCGCCTCGGCCGCGCCGATGCTGTAGAGACGCGAATAGAGGCCCTCGCGCTTCCTGACCAGCGTGGCGTGGCTGCCCTCCTCGACGACGCGGCCGCGGTCGATGACGATGATGCGGTCGGCGTTGCGGATGGTCGACAGCCGGTGGGCGACGACGATGGTGGTGCGCCCTTTCATCAGGCGGTCGAGCGCCTGCTGGACCAGCTTCTCCGATTCATTGTCGAGCGCCGAGGTCGCCTCGTCGAGCAGCAGGATCGGCGCATCGCGCAACACCGCGCGGGCGATCGACAGGCGCTGGCGCTGGCCGCCGGAGAAATTGGCGCCCATCTCGCCGACCTCGGTGTCGTAGCCGGCCGGCAGTTCCATGATGAAGTCGTGCGCCTGGGCGAGCCTGGCCGCCTCCTCGATCTCGGCCTGCGTCGCCTCGGGCCGGCCGTAGCGGATGTTGTCGGCCACCGTGCCCTCGAACAGCACCGGCTGCTGCGAGACATAGGAGACGCGCCGGCGCAGGCTGGCGATGGCGATGTCGGCGATGTCCTGGCCGTCGACGAGGATGCGGCCGGAATCGAGGTCGTGGAAGCGCTGGATCAGGTTGATGATCGTCGTCTTGCCGCCGCCGGACGGCCCGACCAGCGCCGTCGTCGTGTTCGGCCTCGCCCGGAAGCTGACATGGTCGAGCACGGCTTCGCCGCCGCCATAGGAGAAGCAGACATCCTCCAGCACGATCTCGCCACTGTCGACGATGATGTCGGGAGCGCCCGGCCGGTCGGCCTGGCGCGGCGGCGTGTCGAGCAGTTCGAACAGCATGCGGGCGTTGACCAGCGACTTCTCGAACTGCACCCGGAAGGCGGCGAGCCGGCGCGCCGGGTCGTAGGCGAGCATGGCGGCGGCGAGGAAGGACAGCAGCGCGCCCGGGTCGGCGCCATGGGCGATGACCCGCCAGCCGCCGAAGGCAACCGCCCCGGCGATGGCGATGCCGCCCAGCGTCTCGGTCAGCGGCCGCGTGCGGGCGTTGACCAGCGCGATGCGGTTGGCCTGCTTCTCGGCCTCGCCGATCAGCGTCCCGACCTTGGCCGCCATCTGTTCCTCTAGCGTGAACGCCTTGAGGACGGCGATGCCCTGCGCCGACTCGACCATGGCGGCGTTGACGCGGGCGTTGAGGTTGACCTCCCGGCGCGACAGCGTCTTCATCTTCTTGACGTAGCGGGCGATGACATAGCCGGCGATCGGCAGCACGACCAGCGAGCCCGCCGCCATCACCGGGTCCTGCCAGACCATGACGAAGACCAGGCCGACCAGCGTCAGGAAGTCGCGCGCGACCACCGTGATGACCTGGTTCAGGAGGTTGCGGATGCCGGCGATGTTCTGGCCGATCTGGCCGACGAGATAGGCCGACCGCGTCTCGTGGTAGAAGCCGACGCCGAGCCGCAGCATCTGCGCATAGGCGCGCGCCTGGTAGCGCGCGATGATGTTGTTGCCGATGCGGTTGAGGATCACGTCCTGGCCGAACCCGGCCAGACCCTTGAGCGCGAACAGGCCGAGGATCACGCCGGCGACGATCCACGCCATCTGGATGTTCTTCTTGTCGAACACCTCGTTGACGATGTCGCGGATGATGTAGGCGCTGTAGGCGGTGGTCGCCGCCACGGTGACCATGCACAGGATCGCCAGCGCGTAGTTGCGCCGGTAAATGCGCCAGTTCTCCGCGATGACCCGGCGCACCACCGCCTGGGAATGCGGGTCGGCGGCGATCTTCCTGAAGCTGTCGATCGACAAGGAATGGTTTCCGTCTCTTAACCCGCTGCGGATGCCGTCCGGTCGTGTCCGGCGCCGCCCGGCTGGCGCCGGACGCGGTGGTTTTACAGGCGCCGGCGCCGTTTGCAAAGCCGCCGCGCCCGATCCGGCCGGGTTCAGCGCCGGAACCGGCGGGTTGCCCCTTCCAGGCTGAACCTGTCGGACCGGCGCACGCAGGCGATGAGCCCTTCGAGCGCCGCCGTCGGGTGGGTCATCACGTTGACCGCGATCGCCCGCATGATCGCCTGGTGCGGCGCCTTGTCCTCGAACTCCTCGCGGAAGCGCGGCCGCTGGATGCCGGGCAGCATCTTGGCGGCAATGCCGCCGGCGATGTAGACGCCGCCGTGGGCGAGCGTGAGCAGCGCCATGTCGCCGCACACCCGCGCCAGCAGCGTCAGGAACAGCGACACCGCCTCGGCCATCGCCGGGTCGTCGCCGGCGAGCCCGCGCTCCGAGATTTCGGAAGCGTCGGCGTCGCCGGCATCCCGGCCTTCGAGCCGGCAGATCGCCTGGTGCAGGTTCTGAAGCCCCCGCCCGCAGATGGCGCATTCGGCGCTCATGCGGCCGTTCTCCTTCCTCAGGTGTGGCCAGATCGCCATTTCGCGCTCGGTGCGCGGGCCGATATCGATGTGGCCGCCCTCGCCGGGGATGATTGCCCATTTGCCGCCGACATTGACGACGAATGCTATGCCGAGGCCGGTTCCCGGCCCGATTACCACCTTCGGGCGGCCGTCGACGACCGCCCGCTCGCCGATGCCGGCCAGGTGCTCCGGCCCGAGCGCCAGCGCCGCCAGGCCCTGGGCGGCGAAATCGTTGAGCAGGACGACCTCGGAGAGCCCGAAGCGGCCGATCAGCGCGGCCGGGTCGATGACCCAGTCGGCGTTGGTCAGCCGGAAGGTCTCGCCGACCAGCGGCGTGGCGATGGCCAGCATCATGGAGGCCGGCCGCAACGAGGTGGCGCTCAGCACCGACCGCGTGATCGCCTCCTCGATCGAGCCGAACTGGCGGATGCGCACCGGCTCGAAGGCGACCGCCGGCGCCCCCGCGTCCGCGACGATGGCGAAGCGGGCATTCGTCCCGCCGATATCGCCGACCAGTACCGGAAATGAAAAGCTCACACCCCGCCGCTCCCTGCAACCGCCGCCATTTTTGCCCGTCCCGGCCTGTGACTGCCGCCAACGCCCGATTAACACAAGAACAAAAATTCCGCATGCAAACGGAAGGAAACCGTGCCAGACTGCCCGCTAGAATGGAGGGTGGGGCGGCATTGACGCGCACCTGCCGTCCTTCTTGTCGGTAGCGCCGGAGCGAATCGGCTGGCGGCCGGACGGCCAGCGGCCGGTACCGGTATCCGACGGGCGAGCCGCACGGGCGGACCCCCATCAACGAACCCGACCTCAGGGCATAACAGGGAACTTGAGCATGAAGCGACTTATTCTGGCAATGGTTGCGGCCACCGCCACCGCGATGGCCACGAGCGCCGCCAACGCCGATCCGGCCGTGATCTACGACATGGGCGGCAAGAACGACAAATCCTTCAACGAGTCGGCCTTCACCGGCGCCGAGCAGTACAAGGCCGACACCGGGTCGGCCTATCGCGAGTTCGAGATCCAGAACGATGCCCAGCGCGAGCAGGCCATGCGCCGCTTCGCCCAGGACGGCAACGAGCCGATCGTCGCCATCGGCTTCAGCCAGGCGGCGGCGCTCGAGAAGGTGGCCAAGGAATTCCCCGACGTGAAGTTCGCCATCGTCGACATGGTCGTCGACCTGCCCAATGTGCGCTCGATCGTCTTCAAGGAGCATGAGGGCTCCTTCCTGGTCGGGGTGCTCGCCGCCATGGCCTCGCAGGCCGACAAGGTCGGCTTTGTCGGCGGCATGGACATCCCGCTCATCCGCCGCTTCGCCTGTGGCTACAAGGGCGGCGTCAAGTCGGTTGACGCCAATATCGAGGTCTTCGAGAACATGACCGGCACGACGCCGGCCGCCTGGTCCGACCCGGTCAAGGGCGCCGAACTGGCCAAGTCGCAGTTCGACCGCGGCGCCGACGTCGTCTACCACGCCGCCGGCGGCACCGGCATCGGCGTGCTGCAGGCCGCCGCCGACACCGGCAAGCTCGGCATCGGCGTCGACTCCAACCAGAACTACCTGCATCCGGGCAGCGTGCTGACCTCGATGCTGAAGCGCGTTGACGTCGCCGTCTACAACGCCTTCAAGGACGCCAAGGAAGGCGCCGAATGGGGCGGCATCCACGCTCTCGGCCTCAAGGAGGGCGGCGTCGGCTACGCGCTTGACGAGCACAATGAATCGCTGGTCAGCGCCGACATGAAGGCCGCCGTCGACAAGGCCATGGCCGATATCATCGCCGGCACGGTGCAGGTCCACGACTACATGTCGGATTCCGCCTGCCCGTACTGACCGACAGCGCGAGCAAAATGCACGCCGCCCCCGGGCAAACCCCGGGGGCGGTTGCATTTTCCCGCGCGGACGGGCCTTCAGGCTTCTTCGCTGATCCTGATTTCTTTGAGCTTGCCGAGGCCGAGCGCCTGCAGCGCCAGCTTCTCGTAGAACGGCTCGGAAACCCCGGTACGCACCTTGCGCAGGAAATATTTCTCGAAGCCGACCTTGGCCGCGTGCACCCATTTGCCGGTCGAAGACCAGTTGACGTTGCGCGGCGGGATCTGCGGCTGGGCGATGAAGGCGATGCCATTGTCGCCCATGTCGGCCAGGCACACGGCGTTCCAGGTCGCCTCCGCGTCGGGCGCCTTGCCGGCGATCAGCCGGGCGATGTTGTGCGTCGTCGCCGTGACCATCGATTCGATCATGAAGCCGGTCTTGGGCACGCCGACCGGCACCGGCGTCTTGCCGACCGGCGGGATGGCGACGCACACGCCGACCGAAAAGATTTCGGGGAAGGCGGGATTGCGCTGGTGCTTGTCGATCAGGATGAAGCCGCGCGGGTTGGTCAGCCCCTCGATGTCGCGCACCGCGGCGACGCCGCGGAAGGCCGGGAGCATCATCGTGTAGACATTGGCGATTTCGTGCGTTCGGGCGACGCTGCCGTCCTCGCCGATCTCCGACACATGCAGCTTGCCTGGCTCGTAGCGGTCGACCCGGGCGTTGCAGATCCACTTGATGTGATGCTCGCGCAACTCGCTTTCGAGCATGCCCTTGGTGTCGCCGACGCCGTCGAGGCCGAGATGGCCGATATAGGGCTCGGACGTTACGAAGGTCATCGGCACCTTGTCGCGCACGCGCGCGTCGCGCAACGCCTTGTCGAGGATGAAGGCGAACTCGTAGGCCGGCCCGAAGCAGGAGGCGCCCTGCACGGCGCCGATGACGACCGGGCCCGGATTGGCGACGAGGCGGTCGAACGCCTCCTTCGCCTTCAGCGCGTGGTCGATATGGCACACCGAATGGGTGTGGTTCTGCGGGCCGAAGCCCTCGATCTCGTCGAAGGCCAGTTCCGGGCCGGTGGCGATCACCAGATAATCGTATTCGACCATGCTGCCGTCATTCATCTCGAGGCGCTTGTCCTTCGCCTGCAGCCGCCTGGCGCCTTCCGGCCGCAGCTCGATGCCGCGCCGCGCGCACACCGGCGCCAGGTCGACCTCGATCGACTCGCGATCGCGCCAGCCGACCGCGACCCAGGGATTGGACGGCACGAAGGAATAGGTGGCGCCGTTGTTGACCAGCGTCACCTTGTGTTCCCTGCCGAGCGTCTCGCGCAGTTCATAAGCCATGATCGTGCCGCCAAGGCCGGCACCCAGTACGACGACATTCGCCATGTCTGAAACCTCCATCCTCCTCCGCTCCGCGCGGAGTGCGTTGATGTGCAGGATAGAGACAGGCCGCTTCACGGCTTTGACGTGAATCAACATCGCGCGAGAGCGCCAGAACGTGGCGCTCGGGCTGTGCTCGGACTGCCGCGCGCATGTTTCGGGTATTATCGGCGGCCCGGACGGGGCATATTGGGATCATGCCGGACGAGCCCGTCTTCTTCTGTCATGTCGACACCCCGATCGGCCCGATGCTGCTGGCCGGCGGGCCAGGGCGGCTCCTCGTGGCGAGCTTTCCTTCTGGCGGCCGGGCCCGCCGCCCGCGACCGGGCTGGGCCGAGGACAGGGCGGCGCTGGCGGCTGCCGCCGGCCAGCTCGGTGAATACTTCGCCGGCGAGCGCACCGAGTTCGAACTGCAACTGGAGCCGCGCGGCAATCCGTTCCAGATGGCGGTGTGGGCCGAGATGCGCCGCATTCCCTATGGCGAGACGGTCTCTTATGGCGAGATCGCCCGCCGCATCGGCGAGCCGCTGTCGGCGAGCCGGGCGGTCGGCGCCGCCAGTGGCGCCAACCCGCTGCCGGTGTTCATCCCCTGCCACCGCGTCGTCGGCGCCGACCGCTCACTGGTGGGCTTCGGCGGCGGGCTGCCGACAAAACGCTTCTTGCTCGATCTGGAGTTCCGCGTGCGCCCGCCCGGCGACACACTGTTCGCGTGGACGTGAGACCAGCCCTGCGGCCACGGTTCACCGCAGGAAATCCTCCAGCACCCGGCGCCACTCGGCCGGCAGCGGCCGCGGCCGGCGGCTCGTCCGGTCGACATAGACGTGGACGAAATGGCCCTGCGCGGCGGCGACCTCCTTTTCGTTGCCGAACAGGGCGATCTCGTAGCGCACCGACGAGCGGCCGAGATGGCCGATGCGGATACCGGCCGTCACCCGGTCGGGAAAGGCGAGTTCGGAGAAATAGCTGCATCCGGTCTCGACCACCAGGCCGACCATGTCGCCCTCCAGCGGGTCGAGCAGGCCCTGTTCGATCAGCCAGCCATTGATGGCCGTGTCGAACAGGCCGTAATGGACCACATTGTTCATGTGGCCGTACATGTCGTTGTCGGCCCAGCGTGTCTGCAGGGCGCGGAACAGGCCGAACTCGTCGCGCGTGAGGGGGCTGGACCTGGCCATCGCTTCTGGCTCTCCTTCCGCTTTGCCGGCGCCGGAGCCGACCGGTCTCTCCATGCCGGCTTTCGGGCGGCCGATCAACGCCTTGTCGCGTGCCTGCTGGCCGGTCGTCGCTGTTCTTGACGACAGGCCGATGAAATTTTACCAATCGATCAAAAAACCGGAACGGCACCGGCGCCGGCCGGCTGCCGTGGGCTCTTGTGCCGCGCATCAAGATCGGCCAACGTGAGCCAGCCCGGACTGCGGGGGACGATGGACAAGTCGACGGTTGAATCGGCCGGAACGCCGGCGCCACGCGATCTGGCGATCGAGCTGATCGGCATCGACAAGCGGTTCGGTCCGGTCCACGCCAACAAGAACATCGACCTGGCTGTCGAGCGCGGCACCATCCACGGCATCATCGGAGAGAACGGCGCCGGCAAGTCGACGCTGATGTCGATCCTCTACGGCTTCTACCACGCCGACAGCGGCGAGATCAGGGTGGGCGGCCGCCCGGTTCACATCGCCGACAGCCAGGCGGCGATCGCCGCCGGCATCGGCATGGTCCACCAGCATTTCATGCTGGTGCACAACTTCACCGTGCTGGAGAACATCATGCTCGGCGCCGAGGACGGCGCCATCCTCAATCGCGGCGTCGCCCGCGCCCGCGCCGAACTGCAGCGCCTGGAAAAGGAATATGCGCTCGAAGTCGACCCCGATGCCGTCATCGAGGAGCTGCCGGTCGGCCTGCAGCAGCGCGTCGAGATCTTGAAGGCGCTCTATCGCGGCGCCGACATCCTCATCCTCGACGAGCCGACCGGGGTGCTGACACCGGCCGAGGCCGACCACCTGTTCCGAATCCTCGCCCAGCTCAAGCAGCAGGGCAAGACGGTGATCTTCATCACCCACAAGCTGCGCGAGATCATGGCGATCACCGACACGGTGTCGGTCATGCGCCGCGGCGAGATGGTGGCCACGCGCCGGACCGCCGACACCAATGTCGAGGAACTGGCCGAACTGATGGTCGGCCGCCGCGTGCTCTTGCGCGTCGAAAAGGGCCGGTCGCATCCGGGCGCCGTCAAGCTGTCGGTGCGCGGCCTTTCTGTGCGCGACAGCCGCGGCGTCAAGATGGTCGACAATGTCTCCTTCGAGGTGCGCGCCGGCGAGATCGTCGGCATCGCCGGCGTGGCCGGCAACGGCCAGTCGCAACTGCTCGAGGCGATTGCCGGCATCCGCCCGGCCGAATCGGGCGAGGTGTTCCTCGACGGCCGCCCGGTCGCCGTCACCGGCTATGCCGACCCCGCCCTGCTGCGCCGCCTCGGCCTGGCCCATGTCCCCGAGGACCGCCACCACATGGGCCTGGTGCTGCCCTTCGAGGAGAACGAGAACGCGATCCTCGGCTACCATGGCGGCAGCGAATATGTCTCGGGCCCGTTCCTCGACATCGACGCCATCCGGGCCGACGCCCGCGCCAAGATCGACAAATACGATATCCGTCCCCCCGATTGCCGGCTGCGGACCGCCAACTTCTCCGGCGGCAACCAGCAGAAGATCGTGCTCGCGCGTGAAATGGAACGCGATCCGATCGTGCTGATCATCGGCCAGCCGACGCGCGGCGTCGACGTCGGCGCCATCGAGTTCATCCACCGGCGCATCATCGAGATGCGCGACGCCGGCAAGGCGATCCTGCTCGTCTCGGTCGAGCTCGACGAGATCCGTTCGCTGTCCGACCGCATCCTGGTGATGTTCGCCGGCCGTGTCGTCGGCGAGCGCGGACCGGAGGCGAGCGAGGGCGAGCTCGGCTTGCTGATGGCCGGCATCGAGGGCGAGCGGGCGGTCGCCGCGCGGCCGGAGGCAGTGTCGTGAGCGGTCGGCTGGCGGGCATCTCGCTGGTCACGCTGGGCGTCGCCGACATCGCCGCGGCGACGCGCTTCTACGAGGCGCTCGGCTGGCGCAACACCGCCGCCAGCCAGGCGGAAGTGAGCTTCCTGCAGGGCCACAACATCGTGCTCGGCTTGTTCGGCCGTTCGGCGCTGGCCGAGGACGCCCATGTCGAAGACCGCCCGACCGGCTTCGCCGGCGTCGCCCTTGCCGTCAACCTCCATTCCGAGGCCGAGGTCGATGCCCTATACGACCGCGCGCTGGCGGCGGGCGCGACGGCGACCAAGCGGCCGCGGAAGGTCTTCTGGGGCGGCTATTCGGGCTATTTCGCCGACCCCGACGGCCATCTGTGGGAACTCGCCCACAACCCGTTCTTCGCCATGGACGAGCATGGCAGGCTCGACCTTGCGGGCGGGGGCGGGTCATGAGGGGCGAACTGCCGAAATGGGTCGACTACGGCCTGCTGCCGCTCGTCAACCTGGTCGTCGCCTTCCTCATCGCCGGCGTCGTCGTGCTGCTCATCGGCGAGAACCCGATGACGGCGGCCTACCTGCTTGCCCGCGGCGCCTTCGGCTCGGGCTATGGGCTCGGCTACACGCTGTTCTACGCCACCACCTTCATCTTCACCGGCCTCGCCGTCGCGGTCGCCTTCCATGCCGGCCTGTTCAACATCGGCGGCGAAGGCCAAGCCTATATCGGCGGGCTCGGCGTCGGGCTCGCCTGCCTGTCCTTCGACACGCTGCTGCCGTGGTGGCTGACCTTCCCGATCGCCATCGGCGCGGCCGCGCTGTTCGGCGCCGCCTGGGCGTTCATCCCGGCGATCCTGCAGGCAAAACGCGGCAGCCACACGGTCATCACCACCATCATGTTCAACTTCATCGCCGCGGCGGTGATGGTCTACCTGCTCGCCGGGCCGCTGCAGAAATCGGCGACGCTCGGCCCGCGCACGCGTGATTTCGCCGAGGGAGCGCATCTGCCCAAGCTCGATTGGCTGTTCTCGCCGGTCGGCATCGAGCTCGGCTCCTCGCCGCTCAACATCAGCTTCCTGCTGGCGCTGCTGATGGGGGTGCTGGTCTGGGTGCTGATCTGGCGCATGCGCTTCGGCTACGAGATCCGCACCCAGGGCACCAACCCGACGGCCGCGCGCTATGCCGGCATCAGCGAGACCAAGATCATCCTGGCGGCGATGACGCTGTCGGGGGCGCTCGCCGGCATGATGGCGCTCAATCCGGTGATGGGCGACCAGAGCCGGCTGCAGCTTGAATTCACCGAAGGGGCCGGCTTCGTCGGCATCGCCGTGGCGCTGATGGGCCGCTCCCACCCGGTCGGCATCGTGCCGGCGGCGATACTGTTCGGCGCGCTTTATCAGGGCGGTGCCGAACTCGCCTTCGACATGCCCAATATCACGCGCGACATGATCGTGCTCATCCAGGGTCTCGTCATCCTGTTTGCCGGCGCGCTCGAACACATGTTCAGGCCGGCCATGGTGCGCTTCTTCGCGCCGGTCGCGCCGCGCGTCCGGGCGGCCGCCACGGGAGACACGGGCTGATGGACACCATCCTGCAACTGCTCGACCTGTCGGTGCGTTCGGCCGTGCCGCTGCTGCTCGCTGCCCTGGCCGGCCTCTATTCTGAGCGCTCCGGCGTCTTCGACATCGGCCTGGAAGGCAAGATGCTGGCGGCGGCGTTCTTCGCGGCGGCGGCCGCCGCCGTTACCGGCTCGGCCTGGCTCGGTCTCCTGGCCGGCATCGGCGCCTCGGTCGTGCTCGCCCTCGTGCACGGCTTCGCCTCGATCACCAATCGCGGCAACCAGATCGTCTCCGGCGTCGCCATAAACTTCATTGCCGCCGGGCTGACCGCGCTGCTCGGCAATTCCTGGTTCAGCCAGGGCGGCCGCACGCCGCAGCTCTTTGCCGGCCAGCGCTTCAATCCGATCGATCTGCCGCTGGCTGACACGCTCGCCAGCGTGCCGCTGGTCGGCCAGTTCTATTCGCAGGTGGTCTCCGGCCACAACCTGATCGCCTATGTCGCCTTCCTGATGGTGCCGTTCACCTGGTGGGTGCTGTTCCGCACGCGTTTTGGCCTGCGCCTGCGCGCCGTCGGCGAGAACCCGGCCGCCGTCGATACCGCCGGCATCTCGGTCACCTGGGCGCGCTACCGCGCCGTCATCGTCTGCGGCGTCCTGTGCGGCTTCGCCGGCGCCTATCTGTCGATCGGGCTGCAGGCGGGCTACGTCAAGGACATGACCGCCGGCCGCGGCTTCATCGCGCTCGCTGCGCTGATCTTCGCCAAGTGGCGCCCGGTGGCCGTGATGTGGGCCTGCCTGCTGTTCGGCTTCCTCGGCGCCATCGAGATCCGCTACCAGGGTGTTGCGTTGCCGATGGTCGGCGTCCTGCCTGTCCAGCTCGTCCAGGCGCTGCCCTACATCCTCACCGTCGTGCTGCTCGCCGGTTTCATCGGCCGCGCCATACCGCCGCGCGCCGGCGGCATCCCCTACGTCAAAGAGCGCTGACATGGCCGCCGATCTCCACCGCCTCGCCGTCAGCGCCATGGCGAAGGCCCACGCACCCTATTCACGTTTTCCGGTCGGTGCTGCCGTGCTGACCAGCGACGGGCGCACCTATTCGGGCTGCAATGTCGAGAACGCCTCTTACCCCGAGGGCTGGTGCGCCGAGACGACGGCCATCGGCCACATGGTGATGGATGGCGGCGGCCGCATCGCCGAGGTGGCGGTGGCCGCCCAGCGCAAGGCGCTCGTCACTCCCTGCGGCGGCTGCCGCCAGCGGCTGGCCGAGTTCGGCTCGCCCGACACGCTCGTCCACCTCTGCGACGAGCGCGGCATCGTCGAGACGCTGCGCCTCGGCGACCTGCTGCCGCGCGCCTTCGCCAAGGAGGACATCGGGTGACACCGGCCGTCAGCGAGCTTGTGCGCCGCCTCGACGGCCTGATGCCGGATACCGCGCTCGTGCTGGGCTCCGGCCTCGGCTTGCTGGTCGACGCCGTTTCGCAGGCGGTCCGCATCCCCTATGCCGACCTCCAAGGCTTTCCCGGCGGCGGCGTCTCCGGCCATGCCGGCGAGGTGGTGGCGGGCTACCTTGCGGCGCGCCCCGTCCTCGTACTGTCCGGCCGCGTTCACTACTACGAGAAGGGCAACCCGGCGGCGATGCGCGTGCCGCTGGAGACGGTCAGGGCGCTCGGCGTCTCGCGGCTGGTGCTCACCAACGCGGCGGGTTCGCTGCGGCCGCGGATGGGCCCCGGCGCGGTGATGATGCTCTCCGACCACATCAACTGGTCGGGGCTGAACCCGCTGATCGGCGAGCCGACCGATGCCCGCTTCGTCGGTATGACCGCAGCCTATTCGCCGCGGCTCCAGACCTGCTTTCGCGAGGCGGCGACAGCGGCGGAGATCGCCCTGCACGAGGGCGTCTACATGTGGTTCTCGGGCCCGAGCTTCGAGACGCCGGCCGAGATCCGCGCCGCCGGCATTCTCGGCGCCGATGCGGTCGGCATGTCGACCGTGCCGGAAGTGATCCTCGCCCGCTTCCTCGGTCTCGAATGCGCCGCCTTTTCGGTCATCACCAATTTCGCGGCCGGCATGACCGGCGCCGAACTGAGCCATGACGAGACCAAGCATGTTGCGCCGCAGGGAGGCGCGACGCTTGCCCGGCTGATTGCCGCCGCATTTGCACGGGAGGATTTCGCCCCATGAAGGCACAGCTTCTCGATTCCGCAAGGCGACAGCCGGCTGCCGCCGCCGGCGGCGAACTGGTCGCGGTTCGCCAGCCGCTCCGGCGCAACGAGCCGATGGAACTGCGCCCCGAACTGTTCGAATCCGTCGAGGTCAACCTGTCGGCGGCGCAGCGCCGGGCGGCGACGCTGACGACGCGCCGCACGGTAAAGAAGGCCTGGCAGGCGGCCTGGCTGGTCAAGGCGATCCAGGTGATCGACCTGACGACGCTCGCCGGCGACGACACGCCGGGCCGGGTGAGAAGGCTGTGCGCCAAGGCGCGCAATCCGCTGCGCCACGACCTCCTCGAGGTGCTTGGCCTCGCCCCCGGCGAGATCACCACCGGCGCCGTCTGTGTCTACCCGACCATGGTCGCCACCGCCGCCGCCGCGCTTGCCGGCACCGGCATTCCGGTCGCCTCGGTCGCCACCGGCTTTCCGGCCGGGCTGACCCCGCTTGCCGATCGCCTTTCCGAGATACGCTACGCCGTCGCGCAGGGCGCCGACGAGATCGACATCGTCATCACCCGTGCCCATGCGCTTACCGGCGACTGGGCGGCGCTGCACGAGGAGGTCCGCCAGATGCGCGAGGCCTGCGGCCAGGCGCACATGAAGGCGATCCTGGCCACCGGCGACCTCAAGACGCTGACCAATGTCTATCGCGCCTCGATGGTGGCGATGATGGCCGGCGCCGATTTCATCAAGACCTCCACCGGCATGGAGGCGGTCAACGCGACGCTGCCGGTCAGCCTTGTCATGGTGCGCGCCATCCGCGACTATCGGGAGCGGACCGGCGTCTCCGTCGGCTTCAAGCCGGCCGGCGGCCTGCGCGCCGCCAAGGACGCCATCGCCTGGCTGATCCTGATGAAGGAGGAGCTGGGCCGCGACTGGCTGGAGCCCGGCCTGTTCCGGCTCGGCGCCTCGGCGCTGCTCGGCGACATCGAGCGCCAGCTCGAACACTATGCGACCGGCCGCTACTCGGCCGCCAACCGTCACGCCATGGCCTGATCGGCAAGCCCGGGAGGGGCCGATGAACGAGATCCGCGATATCCTGAAGACCATGGAATACGGCCCGGCGCCGGAGGAGGCAAACATCGCCGTGGCCTGGCTCGACAGCCACGGCCGCCGCTTCGGCCATTTCATCGACGGCCGCTTCACCGATGCCGGGCAGGGGCCGACATTCGAATCGCGCAACCCGGCCACCGGCGACAAGCTCGCCGACATCGCCGCCGCCGGCAAAGGCGAGGTTGACGCCGCGGTCGCCGCCGCCAGGGCTGCGTTCGCGCGCTGGTCGAAGCTTCCCGGCAACGCCCGCGCCCGCCATCTCTACGCGCTCGCCCGCCAGGTTCAGAAGCACTCCCGCCTGCTCGCCGTCATCGAGACGCTCGACAATGGCAAGCCGATCCGCGAGACGCGCGATATCGACGTGCCGCTCGTCGCCCGCCACTTCTACCACCATGCCGGCTGGGCCGAACTGCTCGACAGCGAGTTCGCCGGCTACGCGCCGGCCGGTGTGTGCGGCCAGATCATCCCGTGGAACTTCCCGCTGCTGATGCTGGCCTGGAAGGTGGCGCCGGCGCTCGCCGCCGGCTGCACGGTGGTGCTGAAGCCGGCCGAGTACACGCCGCTCACAGCGATGGCTTTCGCCGAGCTGTGCAACGAGGCCGGCCTGCCGAAGGGCGTGTTCAACATCGTCAACGGCGCCGGCACCACCGGCGCGCTGATCACCGCCCATGACGGCCTCGACAAGATCGCCTTTACCGGCTCGACCGAGGTCGGCCGCCTGATCCGCAAGGCAACGGCCGGGTCGGGCCGCAAGCTGTCGCTGGAGCTCGGCGGCAAGTCGCCCTTCATCGTGATGGAAGAAGCCGACATCGACGCGGCGGTCGAAGGTGTCGTCGACGCCATCTGGTTCAACCAGGGCGAGGTCTGCTGCGCCGGCTCGCGGGCCCTGGTGCAGGAGGGCGTCGCCGACCGGTTCCACGCCCGGCTCAAGGCGCGCATGGAGACGCTGCGCGTCGGCGACCCGCTCGACAAGGCGATCGACATGGGCGCCGTCGTCGACCCGGTGCAGCTGGAGAACATCGAGCGCCGGGTCGCCGAGGGCGTGGGCGAGGGGGCGACGCTGTGGCAGCCCTCCTGGGCGCCAGGCCTCAAGGGGTCGAGGGGCTGCTTCTATCCGCCGACGCTGCTGACCGACGTTGAGCCGGCCTCGCGCTGCGCCCAGGAGGAGATTTTCGGCCCGGTCATCGCCTCGATGACCTTTCGCACGCCGGGCGAGGCGATCGCGCTCGCCAACAACAGCCGCTACGGGCTTGCCGCCTCGGTGTGGAGCCAGAGCCTCGACATCGCCTTCGACATAGCGAAAAACCTCAAGGCCGGCGTCGTCTGGATCAATTCGACCAACCTGTTCGACGCCGCCGCCGGCTTCGGCGGCTACCGCGAATCGGGCTTCGGCCGCGAGGGCGGCCGCGAGGGCATGATGGAATATCTGGTGCCGGCCTGGACGAAGAAGGCGAGGGCCTTGCCGGCACCGCCCGGGCTGCCCGAGCCGCTTCCCGCCGGCGGCGCCGACGCGGGCAGCCTCGACCGCACCATGAAGATGTATATCGGCGGCAAGCAGGTGCGGCCCGACTGGGGCTATGTCTATCCGGTCATCGACGCCCGCGGACGCCTGGTCTCGGAAGCCGGCTACGGCAACCGCAAGGACATCCGCAACGCGGTGGAGGCGGCCCACGCCGCCAGTGCCTGGAGCGCCATGACCGGGCACGGCCGCGCCCAGGTACTCTATTTCCTCGCCGAAAATCTGGAGGCGCGCGCCGCCGACTTCACCGACCGGTTGCGGCACTTGAACGGCGGCGGCGCGGACAGGGCAAGGCGCGAGGTCGCCGCCTCGCTCGCCCGCGTCATCCATTACGCCGCCTGGGCCGACAAGTATGACGGCGCCGTGCGCGGCCCGGCGCCCAACATGCTGAGCCTGGCGCTCAACGAGCCGTGGGAGGTGATGGCCATCTCCTGTCCGGACGAGGCGCCGCTGCTCGCCTTCGTCTCTCTGGTCATGCCGGCGATCGCCATGGGCAACCGCGTCGTCGTCACACCGTCGCCGACGAAGGCGCTCATTGCCGGCGACTTCTACCAGGTGCTCGACACCTCCGACGTGCCGGGCGGCGTCGTCAACATCGTCACCGGCGACCGCGACCAGCTCGCCGCCGTCATGGCCCGCCACGACGACATCGCCTGCCACTGGTATTTCGGCTCGTCCGAGGGCAGCGCCATGGTCGAGCGCGAGAGCGTCGGCAATCTCAAGGCGACCTGGGTCAATCACGGCAAGGCCCGCGACTGGTTCGACGCGGCGCAGGGCCAGGGCCGCGACTTCCTGTTCCACGCCGTCCGGATCAAGACGATCTGGACCCCGTTCGGTGTCTGACGCCATGCTGCCGCAAGAGACGATCCGCCGGAAGCGCGACCGGACACCGCTGTCGGCCGCCGAGATCGCCGAATTCGTCGCCGGTGTCACCGACGGGCGCGTTTCCGAGGGGCAGGTTGCCGCCTTCGCCATGGCGGTGTTCCTGAACGGCATGAGCCGCGAGGAGGCGGTGGCGCTGACGCTGGCCATGCGCGATTCGGGCGATGTGCTCGACTGGTCGGATCTCGGGCCGGCCGTGCTCGACAAGCACTCGACCGGCGGCATAGGCGACAATGTCTCGCTGATGCTGGCGCCGGCGGTGGCCGCCTGCGGCGGCTTCGTGCCGATGATCTCGGGCCGCGGCCTCGGCCATACCGGTGGCACGCTCGACAAGTTCGATTCGATCCCCGGTTACCGCACCCAGCCCGACAAGACGCAGTTCGCCAGCGTCGTGCGCGAGGTCGGCTGCGCCATCATCGGCCAGACCGGCGATCTCGCCCCGGCCGACAGGCGCATCTATGCCGTTCGCGACGTGACCGCCACGGTGGAGAGCGTGCCGCTGATCACCGCCTCGATTCTGTCGAAGAAGCTGGCCGCCGGGCTGAAGGGGCTGGTTCTCGATGTCAAGGTCGGCTCCGGCGCCTTCATGGCCTCGCTCGCCGAAGCACGCGCGCTGGCGACCAGCCTGGTCGAGGTCGCCAATGGCGCCGGGCTCGCGACTACCGCGCTGCTGACCGACATGGACCACCCGCTCGCCTCGGCCGCCGGCAACGCGGTCGAGGTCGCCAACGCGGTCGAATTCCTGACCGGCGCGAAGATCGACCGGCGCCTGTGGGAGGTGACCGTCGCGCTGGGCGCCGAGATGCTGGTGGCCGGCGGCATTGCCGACGGCGCGGCCGATGGCGCCCGCCGCATGGAGGAGGCCTTCACCTCCGGCCGGGCGGCGGACAAGTTCGGCGCCATGGTCGCAGCGCTCGGCGGCCCGGCCGATTTCGTCGAGCGTTGCGACGCCTACCTGCCGAAGCCGTCGCTGTGCCGGCCGCTCTTCGCCCCCGCCGAACAGGCGACCGCGCTGGCGGGCCGGCTCGGCTTCGACACCCGCGAACTCGGCCTCGCCGTCATCGAACTCGGCGGCGGCCGCACACGGCCCGAGGACGGCATCGACCATGCCGTCGGCCTCGTCGCCATCGCCGGCCGCGACTGGGACGGCCAGTCACCGGTCTGCGAAATATGGGCGCGCGACGAAGCATCGGCCGAGAAGGCGCGGCGGCGCATCCTCGCCGCCATGCGGCGGGGCGGCGAGGTGCCGCCGGCGGTCATCGAGCGGATCGGCTGAGCGCCGGCCTCACACGGTGACGAACTGGCCCATCATGCCGGCGTCCTCATGTTCGAGGATGTGGCAGTGGAACATGAACGGCTTTTCGCGCGCGGCCGGGCGGTCGAAGCGCACCAGCACCTCCGCCTTGCCGTCGACCAGCACCACGTCCTTCCAGCCGGCAAGATGCGGTTCGGGCGGCTGGCCATTGCGGCTGATGACGCGCAGCGAAGCGCCGTGGATGTGGAACGGGTGCGCCATCTCCTGCGTCGACAGCTCCCAGATTTCGGTCGAGCCGAGCTTCGCCTCGACATCGACGCGGCCCATGTCGAACGGCTCCCCGGCCATTGCCATGGTGATGCCGAGCGAGGCGGCGGTGGCCGCCGGCGCTGGCGCTGCCATCGGCCGGCCGGCATGGGCGCCATGGGCGGAATGGTCGACCATCTGGCCTGCCTGTTCGGCCGATACCCCGGCCTCCTGCAGCGCCTTGAGGTTTGCTTCCACCCGCTCGTCGAAAACGAACCGGCGCCGGCGCGATGCCGTCGCCGGGTCAGCGCCCGCCGGTTCGTCGAGGCCGGCCGGCAGGCTCGCCACGCCGCCCTTCAGCGCCGGATCGGGCGCGAACGTCATCACCGGCTCCTCGCCGGCCAGCGCTTCCGTCACGGCCGCCTTGAGGCGGTCGACGACGCCCGAGCCGAAGCGGCCGTTGTCGTCCGGCAGGGTCATCAGCTCGACCGGGCGCCCGTCGGAGAAGTCGACCAGTGCCTCGAAGCGTTCGCCGGGCGCGATGACCAGTGTGTCGACCGCGGCCGGGCGGGCGAGGAAGCCGCCGTCGGAGGCGATGACGTGCAGCGGCCGGCGGTCGGCGAAGCGCAGCAGGAAGTTGCGCGCGTTGGCACCGTTCAGGAAGCGCAGGCGGACGATCGCGGCGGGCACGGCCGCCGTCGGTCGAACCGCGCCGTTGACGGCGATGTGGGTGCCGCGGAAGCCGTGGATGAAGTCGAGCGCGTCCGGCGCGTATGGTGCCTCGCCCTCCAGCGCGCGCCGGTCCTGCAGGATCAGCGGCAGGTCGTCGACGCCGTGCGAATCGGGCAGGCCCCGCTCGCGGTCGCGGCCGTCGGCGACGATCAGGATGCCGGCAAGGCCGAGATGCGCCTGGCGCGCGGTGTCCTCGTGCAGGTGCGGGTGGAACCAGGTCATCGCGGGCGGCTGGTCGATGGTGACGCGCGGCGTCCAGGTTTGGCCCGGCGCGATCGGGTTGTGCGGGCCGCCGTCGAGGTCGGAGCCGACGAACAGCCCGTGCCAGTGCAGCGTGGTGTGCCAGGGCAGCGCGTTCTCGACGGCGAGTGTCGCCGTGCCGCCGGCCTTGAGCCGCACGACCGGGCCGAGATAGGCGCCGTTGATCCCGGCCGAAGGCACCGACTGGCCCGGCACGAAGGAATGGCGGCCGCCGGCCATGCGCAGCCGCACGGTGCCGGCAGCGTCAGGCTCGACAAGCGCCGGGATCGGCAGCGCCGGCCCGCTGGCCCGCGCCGGCAGCGGGCGGAGCACGAATGGCGCGGCGAGCGCGCCGGCTCCGATGCGCAGGACGGCACGGCGTGTGGTCAGCATGTTCATGGCGGCATGTCTCCGGGCTGGCTGGCTGGCTGGCTGGCGGTTGCGCCCTTCATAGCGCCGCAATTGGGCCAGCGGAAGGCGGCGCGCCGGCGCGCCGGGAAGGCATGGCGGGAGGGTAACGGAGAACCGGCTACTGCATCAGCACCAGCGTGCCGGCATCGACCTCGAACTTGCGCAGCCGGTTGAGGAAGCTCATGCCGAGCAGCGTCGACGACAGCGCGCTGTCGCGCGCCACCGTCGCCGGCACGTCGCGCACGATGACGCGGCCGATCTCGATCTCGTCGATGACGGCGGCGGCCGCCTCGGCGACCCCATTGGCGGTGTTGACGCGGTAGCGGAAATCGCCGGGCGACAGCCGGATGCCGATGCGCCGCGCCGTCGATTCGTTGATGGCGACCAGCGTGGCGCCGGTGTCGACCAGCACCTCGACCGCCCGGCCGTTGAGCCGCGCGCTGGCGAGGAAATGGCCGCGGCCGTCGGCCGTGATGCGCGCCACCCGGCCGGCCAGCGGGTTGTGCGGTTCCGGCGCCGAAGCCGCCGGCACGGTGGCGGGCGCGGCAACCGTCTGCCGCGCCGGTCCGCCGCTGTCCGCCAGCCGCTGCTGCAGGAGCGACGGCGCGGTGACGGCCGCGCCGACCAGGACCACGCCGATGAACATGTAGCGCCACATGGCGAACCTCCGCGAAAGTGCGTTGGCGCGATTGTGGCGCGGGCAGGTTAGGAAGGGCTGAAGCCGCCCGCTCGGGGCGACCGACTTGCGCGGTCGGTAAACGGACGGTTAACCGGCTATTTGGTGCCGTACATGCGGTCGCCGGCGTCGCCCAAGCCTGGCACGATATAGCCCTTCTCGTTGAGATGGTCGTCGATCGCCGCGGTGAACACCGGCACATCGGGATGGGCCGACGTGAAGCGCTCGACGCCCTCGGGCGCGGCGAGCAGGCACAGGAAGCGGATGTGGTTGGCGCCGCGGCCCTTCAGGCGCTCGACCGCCGCGATCGAGGTGTTGGCGGTCGCCAGCATCGGATCGACCACGATGACCAGGCGGTCGGCGATGTCCTGTGGCGCCTTGAAGTAGTACTCCACCGGCTCCAGCGTCTCGTGATCGCGATAGATGCCGATATGGGCGACGCGGGCCGCCGGCACCAGGTCGAGCATGCCTTCGAGCAGGCCGTTGCCGGCGCGCAGGATGGAAGCGAAGACGAGCTTCTTGCCTTCGAGGATCGGCGCCTCCATCTCGGCCAGCGGCGTCTCGATGCGCGTCGTCGTCAGTTCGAGGTCGCGCGTCACCTCGTAGGTCAGCAGCAGCGAGATTTCGCGCAGCAGCCGGCGGAAGCCGGCCGTCGAGGTGTTCTTGTCGCGCATGATGGTCAGCTTGTGCTGGACCAGCGGATGGTCGACGACCGTCACCCTGCCCATTGCGATCCGTCTCCCGTTTGCCGGCCTCGCGCTACCCTATGACGGCGGCGGCGCACTTCTCAAGCAGGCGCGCCCGTGTTTCCCCATCAATGAAGGCGGCCTCGATGGCGGTTCGGGTGAATCGCATGAGCGCCGCCTCGTCGTAGCCGAACCGGGTTCGCGCGATGTCGTATTCGTTGCCGAGCGAGGTATGGAAATGCGGCGGGTCGTCGGAGTTGAGCGTCACCCGGCAGCCCGCCGCGTCGAGCCGGCGCAGCGGATGGTCGGCGTAGCTGGCGAAGACCTTGAGCGCGATGTTGGAGGCCGGGCACACTTCCAGCACGACGCCTTCTGCGGCGATCCGCCCGACCAGCGCCGCATCCTCGATGGCGCGCACGCCGTGGCCGATCCGCGCCGGCCGCAGATGGTCGAGCGCGGCGCGCACGCTTTCCGCCCCGGCCAGTTCGCCGGCATGGACGGTGATACCGAGGCCGGCCTCGCGGGCGATGGCGAAGGCGGCGGCGAAATCGCGCGGGTGGTACGCCCGCTCGTCGCCGGCCATGCCGAACCCGGTGACGAGGCCGTGGCGGTTGGCCGCCGTCCAGCGCGCCGTCGCCGCCACCGCCTCCGGACCGAGATGGCGCAGGCCGACGACGATCATGCGCGCCTCGATGCCGCAGGCCGCGCGCGCCCGGCCGATGCCCTCGGCCAGGCCCGCGACATAGTCGGCGGGGTCGAGGCCGGCGCCCCTGGCGTGGTCGATGGAGATGAAGAACTCGCTGTAGATGGCGCCCTCGGCCGCCAGCGAGGCCAGATAGGTCTCGGCCAGAAGGGCACAGTCGTCCGCCGTGCGAAACAGCGATGCGGCGAGGTCGTAGGCGGCGAGAAAGCTGGTGAAATCGGACCAAAAATAGGCGCCGTCGCGGATGATGCCGGACACGTCGGCGCCGTATTTGCGCGCCTGCGCCTCGACCAGCGCCGGCGGGGCGGCGCCCTCGATGTGGCAGTGGATTTCCGCCTTCGCCAGCATCGCCTCAGCCGGTCAGGAACGAGCGGCCGTGCCGGCCGGGGGCGAGCTCCAGGTGTTCGGCGACCGTCTCGCCGATGTCGGCGAAGCTATCGCGCCGGCCGGCCTCGCGCGGGCCGATGCCGGGACCGCAGGCCAGCACCGGCACCTGCTCGCGGGTGTGGTCGGTGCCGCGCCAGGTCGGATCGTTGCCATGGTCGGCGGTGATGACGAGAAGGTCGCCTTCGCGCAGCCGGTCGGTCAGTTCCGGCAGGCGGCGGTCGAAGGCCTCGAGCGCCGCCGCGTAGCCGGGCACGTCGCGCCGATGGCCGTAGAGCTGGTCGAAGTCGACCAGGTTGGTGAAGGCGAGGCTGCCGTCCGGCACTGTCGCCGCCGCCGTCAGCGTGGCGTCGAACAGCGCCTCGTTGCCGTGCCCCTTGACGATCCGCGTCGGGCCGCGATGGGCGAAGATGTCGTCGACCTTGCCGATGGCGATGACCTCGCGTCCCGCCGCCTTGGCACGGTCGAGCAGGGTCGGCTCGGGCGGCGGCACGGCATAGTCGCGCCGGTTGCCGGTGCGCTCGAACTGCGCCGGGGTCTCGCCGACAAACGGGCGGGCGATGACCCGGCCGATATTGTAGGGGTCGACCAGCCGGCGCACGAGGCGGCACAATTGGTAGAGCCGGTCTAGGCCGAAATGCGTCTCGTGCGCGGCGATCTGGAAGACCGAATCGGCCGAGGTGTAGCAGATCGGCTTGCCGGTGCGGATGTGCTCCTCGCCGAGCTCCTCGATAATGGTCGTTCCCGAGGCGTGGCGGTTGCCGAGGATGCCGGGGATATCCCCCTGGGCGATCACCGCCTTGGTCAGTTCGGCCGGAAAGCAGGGTTCGGTCCGTGGGAAATAGCCCCAGTCGAACGGTACCGGCAGGCCGGCGATCTCCCAGTGGCCGGACGGCGTGTCCTTGCCGTTGGAGACCTCGCAGGCATGGGCGCAGATGCCGGCGAGATCGGGAGCCGGGTCGAAGCCGGCGGGCAGGGCGCCGCTCGCCCCGCGGGCGGCAAGACCGAGCCCGAGCCGTTCCATGTGGGGCAAAAGGAGGCGGCCGCGGCGCAGGCCGTCGCGGTCGCCCGCGCCCGCCATGCACGCCGCCGCGATGTGGCCGAGCGTGTCGGCGCCCTCATCGCCGAAGCGCGCCGCGTCGGGCGCCCCGCCAATGCCGACGGAATCGAGGACGATGATGAAGGCCCTGGGCATGCCCGTCCGTTCCTGCCACACCGCCGGCACCATAGGCAAAACGCCTCGCCCGTGCCACAGCGTTGACCAGATTGTGCTGTGCATTGGCGCAGTCCCGCCCCGACCGCCGCCGCGCCCTTTTGGGCTCGTGCCCGGAGGCCGCTGCCGGGTCGAAGGGGGCATCCGAATCGGCTATGCCTGCCGCTGCATCGATGAAGGGAGTCGCACGCGCCATGAGCCGTCGCCGCTGCTCCGGCGGGGCCGTCGCCGTCCTGCTGGCGGTCATGTCCGCCGGATCGCCGGCGGGTGCCGATTGGCGTGACGAGATCGGCGCCTTCCGGGTCGGCATCCTGGCCGGCGCCGACATCCAGGCCTCGATGGCGCGGGCCGAGCCGTTCCGGCTGGCGCTGGAGGAGGCGCTCGGCGTCACCGTCGAGATTTTCCCGGCCCGCGACTATCCCGCCCTGATCAACGCCAGCGCTGCCGCTCGCATCGAATATACGGTCTTTTCGGCCGCCGCCTATGCGTTGACCTGGGAGCGCTGTCAGTGCGTGGAGCCGCTCGTCATCGCCCGCTCCGGCGACGGCACCGACACCTTCAGTGCGGTGGTTGTCACCCGGGTCGGCGGACCTGGCAACCTCGCCGCGCTCAGGGGTACGCGTATCGGCGTGGTGCGCACCACCGCCTTTGGCGGGCGCGACGTGGCGCTGGCCGAGATGCGGGCCCAGGGCTTCGATCCGGCCGCCGGCGACGCCAGCCTGGAGACTTTCGCTAATGGCGAGGAGGCGGTCGATGCCCTGCGTCAGGGCGGCATCGATGCGCTGATCGGCTGGAGTTCGCTGACCGGTGATCCGGCGCAGGGCTACAGCCGCGGCACCCTGCGGCGCATTGCCGAGCTCGAGGGCGATGCCACCGGCTACCGCATCGCCTGGCAGTCGTCACCGGTTCCACACCGCATGCACGCCGTCCGCAAGAACCTGCCCGGCGAGGCCAAGACGCAGCTCCGCACGCTGCTGACCGGCCTGTTCGCCAACGATCCGGTGGCCTATGATTCGGTCGAGCCGGTCTATGGCGGCGGTTTCGTGGCGGCCCGTCAGGGCCAGTTCGAGGCACTGGCGGGACTGGTCGCGGCCGCGGCGGCCGAGGAGCCCGCCGCCCCGCAATAGGGCGGCGGCGCCTATTTCAGCGTCACCGAAGAGCCGATGCGCGGCCGCAGGAACAGTTCCTCGCGCATGGCGATCGGCGTGCGCGAGAAATAGACGCCCTTGTCCTTCTCGTAGTGGGCCCAGCCGAACGACGGCGTATAGGTCGCCGTCACCTCGGCGGCGACCAGGAACGTGCCGTCCTTCTTGATCTTGGTCGGAACGTCGTAGTTCTGGTTGACCGTCGAGCAGCTGCCGGTGCTGAGCAGGCAGCGCCACTTCGCCTTCGCCTGGCCGGAGGCGATCTCGATTCCGTTGATCTCGATCTCGATCGTCTCCTTGTAGGGGTACATGATCTTCGACGAGATATCCATGATGCTGACGATGTCGTTCTGGGTCAGCGACTGGCTCTGGGTGATGAGGTCGCTCACCGCGCTCGACACGCGCGACAGCTTGCGATTGGTCGAGATGCCGGCCGAAAGTTCGATGGTGCCGACGAACAGCAGGATCATGATCGGCGCGATGAAGGCGAATTCGACGGCGGCCACGCCCCTCGCCTCGCGGGCGAAGCGCGACGCCAGCAGGGCGGCGCTGAACCGGGCCGATCGCGCGATGTGCTTCAGTTCCATGTTATCGGTTCCCGAATTGGACGGCCGGTTCACTCAGCAAGACCCGCCATGGGCCGGATAGGGTTCGGTGCGGAACACGGCCATGGCGTTAAGCAGCGCGTTGCGGCTGTTGAGCGCGGACACCTGCGCCACCACGTAGTTGGTGAACACCGGCCACTCGTAGCTGACGGTGATCATGGCGATCTGCTCGGGGCAAGGTGCCGCGAAGCCGTAGGCGGAATGGTCGATCTCGCCGTTCTCGGGCGTCGGCGGATCCTCAAGGTCGTCGAACTTGGCCGCGACCTTCAGGTCGACCTTGAGCTTCGAGCAGTCGAACAGCAGCGCGGTGGCCGAACAGATCTCGTTCTTGAACTGCGATTCGGTCAGCGTGTCGTCGAGCTGGCCGGTGCGGACCTTGCGGCCGACATCGTCGACGGAGCTCTCCAGCATCTGGCCGGCGAAGAACAGCAACGAACTCTCGATGATACCGAACAGCAGCAGGAAGAAGGGGAAGGCGAGGATGGCGAATTCGACCGCGGTGGTGCCGTCATCCTTGCGCCTGAAGCGGCGGACAATGCGCGGCGCCTGAAGATAGCGTCGCAGGCCGCGCCTGGCGTTGTCGTGCGCTTTGCTCATCTTGCCACCCGCTCGATGGTGAGGCTTGTTGGTGCCGGTGCTTCTATCAGACGCTGATTGATGCTCCGTTTTGCCCTTGGCTAAAAAGAAAGCGGCCGTGTTGACCGGCCGCTAACCAAGCTGTCCGGCGGCGCCACCGGCGCGTCACTGCTGCGCCTGGGCGTCGGAGAGTTCGTTGCGTGCCTTGATCTGCTCGCTGGCGAAGGCGAAGCTCTCGGAATTGTCCCCGATCGTCAGCGTCGGCTCGCAGACCGGTGCGCAGGCCATCGTTTCGCGCTGCGAGCGGCGATAGATGCGCACCGTATTGGTTTCGTGGCCCTTGACGACGAGCGTCTGGTCGACGATCGGGTTGCCCTCGACATCGAGGATGATGAGATTGGTGACGCCGAACGAGCGGCCGGTCAGCACCAGCGTCTTCTCGTCCTCGATGGTGGCGTCGGCGATCGACGGGTTGCCGACGATGACGGTGGCGGCCGGCCGCGACACCCGGAAGACGCGGGCCCGGTCGACGGTGACCGTCACCGGTTCGCCGTTCTCGCCGTCGGCCGGGGCCTGGGCGCTGTCGGACTGCCCGGCCAGCGCCGGCGCGCCGAGCGGCAGGGCGAAGAGGGCGGCGAGCAGGATTGCGGTCATTCTGGCCATGGCGCGACTCCGCGAAGGGGCTGGGACATTGCCCTGATCTTCCGCCGTTTTGGTGAACGAAGCGTAAATGCCAGGTGTCGCCCGATCGGGCCTGGCGCGGTTCGGCGGGGCCGGCTTCCTTGTTGCATGGAGGCGAAGTTGGCGGCCGGAAACGGGGGCGCCGGCCCGCCGCCCGCCTACCAAGGATTTACCATGTTCGCCGCTTGGCCCGCTTAACGCTTGGGTAAGGCTGTCGATTAACCCGATCGAAAGCCGGCCGTCCTAGATTGCACGCTGTCGGTTCGGGATAGGTCCTGAATGGCTGAAATGAACGACAAGTGGAGCAAGGAGCACACCATGAAACTCGTGGCCCGTTTCTTCAAGAATGAGTCCGGCGCGACCGCCATCGAATATGGCCTGATCGCCGCGCTGATCTCCGTTGCCATCATCGGCGGTGCGACCGCTGTCGGCGGCGGCGTCAACTCGACCTTCACCAACATCAAGTCGCAGCTGCCGGGCTGACCGGTTCGCCGATGCCGACTTTGGTCGAGGCCGCCTGCCAGGAGCGGGCGGCCTTTATCTTCAGCGCAGGTGCGCTCCCGGACACCCGTTAAACGGATGTGGATGCCGTTGCGTTAGGCTGGGGCCACCGCGTTTTCGAGGTCGTCGCCATGCTGGACATAGCGCTGGTTCTGTTCTTTCCCTTCTTCATGGCGTTCGCCGGCGCCTCCGATCTCGTCTCGATGACGATCTCCAACAAGGTTTCGCTGGCGTTGATCGCCGGCTTCATGGTCTTCGCCGTCTCGATCGGCATGCCGCTGTCGGCGGTCGCCTGGCACTGGGCGATGTTCGCGGTGGTGCTGGCGATCGGTTTCGCGCTGTTCGCGCTCGGCGCGGTCGGCGGTGGCGACGCCAAGCTCGCCGCCTCCACGGCGCTGTGGCTGGGCTGGGAGCACTCGCTGTCCTATTTCGTCATCGCCGCCTTCCTCGGCGGGCTGCTGACGATCCTGATCCTGCGGGTGCGCTCGCTGCCGCTGCCCGACCGGGTGGCCCATGTCGGCTGGATCGCGCGCCTCTACCGCGCCGACGAGGGCATTCCCTACGGCATCGCGCTCGCCGCCGCCGCCATGATGGTCTACCCGCAGACGCCCTGGATGCAGCACGTCTTCGCCTCGGCCGGCCGGCTCGGCTGAACGCCACCCGGCCGGACCGGGCCCCCTCTTCACGGCGCGTTAACTAAAAATCGCAGCGCCTCATTAACCATAATTACACCTTTGGCCTTCAATCATGCCGGTCGACTGGCACGGACCGGTACGACCGCGTGGAGTGGTGAGATGAAGGCAGCGCGCTTGATCGTGATGGCTACCGCCGTGGTGGCGGCCGGCGGGGCGGGAATACTCGCCCTGCGGCTGATGTCGCGGGAGCCGGAGACCCGGGTCGTCGAGGTCAGCGGGCCGCAGATCGCGCTCGAAAGGGTGCTGGTGGCCAAGCGCGACATCCCGATCGGCACCGCCATGAACGCCGACATGGTGCAGTGGCAGGACTGGCCGAAGGAGGCCGTCGGCCGCGGCTTCGTCACCCAGGATGAGGCGCCCAAGGCAAGGGAGGAAATCGCCGGCGCCATCGCGCGCGCCTCGCTCTTCCAGGGCGAGCCGATCCGCGAGGCCAAGCTGGTGCGCTCCGACCGCGGCTACATGTCGGCGATCCTGCCCGAGGGCCAGCGCGCCATCGCCACCACCATCTCGACCGAGACCTCGGCCGGCGGCTTCATCCTGCCCAACGACCGGGTCGACGTCATCATGACCCGCCGCGCCCAGACCAATGGCAGCAATGAGTTCATCACCGAGACGATCCTGGAGAACGTCAGGGTGCTGGCGATCGACCAGACCATCGAGGAGAAGGACGGCGAGCCGGTCAAGGTCGGCCAGACCGCGACGCTGCAGCTCACTCCGAGGCAGGCCGAGGTGCTGATCGTCGCCCAGCAGATGGCCGACCGGCTGTCGCTGGCGCTGCGCTCGTTGGAGGATTCCAAGAGCCCCGAGACCAAGGCCGCCTACCACCTCCTGGTCGGCGAGCGCGGGGCCGGCACGGTGCGCGTGATCAAGTACGGCAATGTCAAGGATGTCACCACCGGCACCGGTGTGCAGGAGGGAAACTGAAATGGCCGCGGTGTCGCTGATTGCTTCAAGAAAGAAGGGTAGCCCCATGCGTCTCCTGTTGGCAGCCGTCGCGGTCCTGCCCGCGCTCCTTGCCTCGCCGGCTCCGGCCGATGCCGCCGGCCCGGAGGCCAAGAACCACATCCGCATCAACGCCCCGGCGGTCGGCTCGACACGGCGCGTCAAGGTGGGCCTCAACAAGTCGCTGGTCATCGACCTGCCGGCCGACGCCCACGACATCCTCGTCGCCAACCCGGAAGTGGCCGATGCCGTTACCCGCACCTCGCGCCGCATCTACATCTTCGCCAAGCAGGTGGGCGAGACCAACATCTTCATCTTCGATGTCGGCGGCCGCCAGCTGCTCAGCGTCGATCTCGTCATCGAGCGCGATATCGAGGGCCTCAAGCAGTACATCGAGAAATACGTTCCCGGCTCCGACGTGACCGTCGAGATGGTCAACGACAACGTCATCCTGACCGGGACGGTGCCGACACCGCAGGCCTCGGCGCGCGCCGCCCAGCTCGCCCGCATCTTCGTTACCGGCGGCGAGGCGACCACCAACCAGTTCAACAACACCGGCGCTGTCTCCAACAGCGGTTCGGGCACCACCATCGTGTTCGGCGACGACGAGGAGCGCCAGGAGAGCCAGATCGTCAACCTGCTGCAGATCGAGGGCGAGGACCAGGTCCACCTCAAGGTCACCATCGCCGAGATCCAGCGCACCATCGTCAAGCAGCTCGGCATCGACCTGACCGCCACCGGCAGCATCGGCGACGTCGCCTTCCGGCTGGTCACCGACAATCCGTTCATGCTCAACAAGAACGCCTCCAATTCGCGCTTCAACCCGAGCTGGGCGCACGGCGCCAACAGCATCGACGCCATCATGCACGCGCTCGACAAGACCGGCGTGATGCGCACGCTGGCCGAGCCGACGCTGACGGCGATTTCCGGCGAGACGGCGTCCTTCAAGGTCGGCGGCGAATACAACATCTCCGACGGCAAGGACGAATCCGACGACGGCATCACCTACAACTACCGCACCGTCGAATACGGCGTCGGGCTGGCCTTCACGCCGGTGGTGCTGTCGCCCGGCCGCATCAGCCTGAAGATTCGCACCGAGGTATCCGAGCCGACGACCGAAGGCGTCTATGTGATCCCGCGCGGCGGCGCGCCGTCGGCGCCGGTCCTCAGCATTCGCCGGCGCCAGGCCGAAACGACCGTCGAACTGCCCTCCGGCGGGTCGATGGTGATCGCCGGCCTGCTGAAGGACGACGTGCGCCAGGCCGCAACCGGGTTCCCGGGCCTGCGCAAGATTCCGATCCTCGGCGCCCTGTTCCGCAGCCGCGAGTTCGAACGCTACGAGACCGAGCTCGTGGTGCTGGTGACACCCTATCTGGTGCGCCCTGTCGCCCGCCAGGCGCTCGCCCGGCCCGACGACAATTTCAACCCAGCCGCCGACGCCGCCAGCATCTTCCTCGGCCGCCTCAACCGCATCTACGGCACGGTCGAGGGCACGCTGCCGCCCGGCCGCTATCACGGCAATCCCGGCTTCATCTATCAGTGAGACGAGCGCCATGCACAACGAGCGACTGAACTCCAAGCTGCGGGCCCCCGCCCGTGTCGCGCTCCTCATGATCGCCGGCGCGCTTGTCTCCGCCTGCGCCTCCTATGAGCGCGATCACGTCATCGTCGGCTCGGTTCCCGACGACTACCGCACCCGCCACCCGATCGTCGTCGCCGAGAGCGAGGTAGCCGAAGACATCGTCGTGCCCGCCTACGCCCGCAATCTGTCGAACCGCGACCGTGGCGTCGTCGAGGCCTTCGCCGCCCGTTTCCGCCAGTCGGGAACGCGGGCCGTCGCTCTGATGATCCCGGCCGGCTCGCGCAACGAGGCCGCCGCCCGCCGCATCGCGCTCGAGGTCGCCTATGTGCTGAAGGATCACGGCGTGGCCGAGGAGCGCATCGTGGTCCAGCACTACAGCGCCGCCGGGCACGGCCAGGCCGCGACCGTGCGGCTGGTCTATACCGACTTCAAGGCGCACGTCGCCAGCCGGTGCGGGCAGTGGAGCGAGGACATCGCCGGGGACAGCGAGAACCGCAATTACGCCAATTTCGGCTGCGCCACCCAGCACAATCTCGCCGCCATGATCGCCAATCCGGCCGACCTGCTTGGTCCGCGCGGCGAGACGCCGATCGATGCCACTCGGCGCGGCAATGTCATCAATGATTGGCAGGAGAACGGTCCGCGCGACCTGCCACGCTTCAAGACACCGGTCATCTTCGGCGAGTGATCGCCGGTGGCGCGCAATCACGGGACAATGAAAATGGCCAACCTCATGCACAGCACGGCGGTCGCGCAGGACATCGAAGCCCACGGCGAGGAACCGCGGGCGGGCGACATCCACGATGTGCGCCCGATCCCGCGGGTCACCATCCAGGCATTCTGCGAGAGCGAGGCGACGGCCCAGGTGCTGGAGGCCGCCGCCCGCGACCGGCGCATGGCCCGCGCCCATGTCAAGGTCCACCTGGGCGGCGTCCCGGCGGCCGTTGATTTCTACCAGTCGGCGCCGACGCCGAACCTGATCGTCGTCGAATCGCGCCATGCCGCCGCCGACATGCTGGCCGAACTGAGCCGCCTCGCCGAGGTCTGCGACAGCCAGACCAAGGTCATCGTCATCGGCCAGTTCAACGACATCGCGCTCTACCGCGAGCTGATCGGCAACGGCGTGTCGGAATATCTGGTGGCGCCCATCGCCATGGCCGAGTTCATGGCGGCCGTCTCCGACCTGTTCGTCAATCCGCAGAACGGCCCGCTCGGCCGGATGATCGCCTTCGTCGGCGCCAAGGGCGGCTGCGGCTCGTCGACGGTGGCCCACAACGTCGCATGGTCGATTGCCTCCCACTACGAGAACGACGTGGTGCTGACCGACCTCGATCTGGCCTTCGGCACCGCCAACATCAACCTCGATCAGGACCCGCCCCAGGGCGTGGCCGAGGCGGTGTTCTCGCCCGAGCGCATCGACGACATCCTGCTCGACCGGCTGCTGGCCAAGTGCGCCGAACATCTGAGCCTGCTGGCGGCGCCGTCGACGCTCGACCGCACCTATGATTTCGACCGGGACGCCTTCTCCTCCATCCTCGAGGCCGCCCAGCGCAGCGCCCCCTGCGTCGCCGTCGACCTGCCGCACCAGTGGTGCGCCTGGACGCGCCAGGTGCTGGCCTCGGCCGACGAGGTGGTGATCACCGCGGTGCCGGAACTCGCCAACCTGCGCAACACCAAGAACCTGATCGACTCGCTGCGCGACCTGCGTCCGAACGACCATCCGCCGCGGCTGGTGATGAACATGGTCGGCGTGCCCAAGCGGCCGGAAATCGCCGTCGCCGACTTCACTGGCGCGCTCGAGATGAGCGCGGCCGCCGTCATCCCCTTCGAGCCGGCGCTGTTCGGGACGGCCGCCAATAACGGCCAGATGATCGGCGAGGCCGATCCCAAGAGCACCATCGCCGCCGACTTCGATTTCCTGGCCCAGGTGCTGACCGGCAAGGCCGAGATTAGGAGCGAGAAGAAGCGTTCGCTCGGCCTGCTGTCGCGGCTGGGCCTGAAGAAGAAGGGCTGAAGGGCGCGCTGGCGGGCGCACTGGCTTGAACCGTAACGCGTATCGAGGGCTGTGATGTTTGGAAAGAGAGGCGGAAACAGCGGTGCTGCCGGCTTCGGGGCCGGCACTGCGCCGCCGGCGGCTCCGGTCGAAAAAGCGGCGCCCGCCGCGGCACCGGTCGAGACGATCGCCGCCGCCGGCGCGGCGCGCGAACTGGTGCGCGAACGCGAGCCGCTCCCTTTCGACGCGCCGCCGATTGTGGCGCCGGATTACGCGAGCGGCACCAATCACCGCGAAAAGACCGAGGAATATTACGACACCAAGTCGAGCGTCTTCTCGGCGCTGATCGACACCATCGATCTCAGCCAGCTCGCCAAGATGGAAACGGAGGCAGCGCGCGAGGAAATCCGCGACATCGTCAGCGACATCATCCAGCTCAAGAACCTGGCCATGTCGATCTCCGAGCAGGAGGACCTGCTCGAGGACATCTGTAACGACGTGCTGGGCTACGGGCCGCTCGAACCGCTGCTCGCGCGCGACGACATCGCCGACATCATGATCAACGGCGCGCGCCGCGCCTATATCGAAGTCAACGGCAAGGTCGAGAAGGCCGCCGTGCGCTTCCGCGACAACGCGCAGCTCATGAACATCTGCCAGCGCATCGTCAGCCAGGTCGGCAGGCGCGTCGACGAATCGAGTCCGATCTGCGACGCCCGCCTGCCGGACGGCTCCCGCGTCAACGTCATCGCGCCGCCGCTGGCCATCGATGGCCCGGCGCTGACCATCCGCAAGTTCAAGAAGGACAAGCTCACCCTCGACCAGCTCGTCCGGTTCGGCTCGATCACGCCAGAGGGCGCGCAGATCCTGCAGATCATCGGCCGTGTGCGCTGCAATGTCGTCATTTCCGGCGGCACCGGCTCGGGCAAGACCACGCTGCTCAACTGCCTGACGCGCTACATCGACGCGACCGAACGCATCATCACCTGCGAGGACTCGGCCGAGCTGCAGCTCCAGCAGCCGCATGTCGTGCGCCTGGAGACGCGGCCGCCCAATCTCGAGGGCGAGGGCGAGGTGACCATGCGCGAGCTGGTCAGGAACTGCCTGCGCATGCGGCCCGAGCGCATCATCGTCGGCGAGGTGCGCGGACCCGAGGTGTTCGACCTTCTCCAGGCGATGAACACCGGCCACGACGGCTCGATGGGCACGATCCACGCCAACACGCCGCGCGAATGCCTGAGCCGTATCGAGTCGATGATCGCCATGGGCGGCTTCAACCTGCCGACCCGCACGGTGCGCGAGATCATTGTCGGCTCGATCGATGTCATCATCCAGGCGGCGCGCCTGCGCGATGGCTCGCGGCGCATCACCCACATCACCGAGGTGGTCGGCCTGGAGGGCGACACCATCACCACGCAGGACCTCATGCTCTACGAAATCCAGGGCGAGGACGCCAACGGCCGCGTCATCGGCCGGCACGTGACGACCGGCATCGGCCGGCCGCATTTCTGGGATCGTGCCCGCTACTTCAACGAGGAGACCCGGCTGGCCGCCGCAATCGATGCGGCCGAGAACGCCGCCAACTGACCGGATAGGCATCCATGTTCGGCCTCGACATCACCGTGATCGCCTTCCTCGGCCTGCTCATGCTGGCGACCGGCGGGCTGATCTTCTTCCTGATGTTCGACCGTGTCACCAACGAGGCCCGCCAGGAACGGCGGGTCAAGTCGATCCAGAACCGCCAGGACATCGTGCGATCGAGGGCGGCCGAACGCATCGCCGAGACCGCCCGGCGCAAGAAGTCGGTGCAGGATTCGCTGAAGGAGCTCGAACAGAAGCAGCGCGAGAAGACCAGCCGGAGCGTCGGCCTGCGCAAGCAGATCCAGCAGGCCGGGCTGAAGCTCAACCTGCGCCAGTTCTTCATCCTGTCACTGATCTGCGGCGTGCTGCTCGCCGTCGTCGCCTACGTTCTCGGCGCGCCATACTATATTGTCGGCGCGGCAGCGCTCGTCGGCGCCCTCGGTTTCCCACGCTGGATGGTGTCGCGGCTGCGCCGGCGTCGGATGAACAAGTTTCTCGACGAGTTTCCCAACGCCGTCGACGTCGTCGTGCGTGGCGTCAAGGCAGGCCTGCCGCTCAACGACTGCCTGGCAATCATCGCGCGCGAGGCCAGGGAGCCGGTATCGACCGAGTTCCGCCGCATCATCGAGGCCCAGCAGATGGGCATGCCGCTGTCGGAGGCCGCGCTCAAACTCTACGACAACATGCCGCTCGCCGAGTCGAACTTCTTCGCCATCGTCATCGCCATCCAGCAATCGGCCGGCGGCAACCTGTCGGAGGCGCTCGGCAACCTGTCCAACGTGCTGCGCGACCGCAAGAAGATGAAGGGCAAGATCCAGGCGATGTCGGCCGAGGCCAAGGCCTCCGGCGCCATCATCGGCGCGCTGCCCTTCATCGTCATGCTGCTCGTCTATCTGACCACGCCCGACTACATCAAGATCCTGTTCATCGACCCGACCGGCAACATCATCCTCATCTGCGCCGGTATCTGGATGACGATCGGCATCCTGGTGATGAAGAAGATGATCAACTTCGACTTCTAGGAGTGCCGCGCCCGTGTTCCTGAAGATGGCCTATGCGATACTGGAGCCGGCGACCATGCTGGCGATCCTGTCGGCGGTCGCCGTCTTCGCGACGATCATCACCGTCGCCATGCCGATCCTCCAGCGCGACGAGCTTGCCGGCCGCATGCGCTCGGCGGCGCTCGAGCGCGACAAGATACGCGCCCGCGAGCGCGCCCGGCTCGCCAATGAGGCCAAGCAGGGCCGCGGCTCGCTGAAGCAGGAAAACTCGGGCCTCATCCGCGATTTCGTCGAACGGCTGAATCTGCGCAAGGCGCTTGCCGACGACAAAACCTTCAACAACCTCAAGATGGCCGGCTACCGCAAGCAGTCGCACATCTACGTGTTTCTGTTCTTCCGGCTGGTGCTGCCGGTGATCCTGTTTTTGGTCGCGCTGTTCTACGTCTTCGTCATCCTCGACCTGCAGCGGCCGTTCATGGTCAAGCTGACCATCACCCTGTTGGTCGCCTATGCCGGCTTCTACGCGCCCAACCTGTTCGTCAAGAACCAGATCGCCAAGCGCCAGCTGTCGATCCGGCGCGCCTGGCCGGATGCGCTCGACCTGACGCTGATCTGCGTCGAATCGGGCATGTCGCTGGAGGCCGCCTTCCGCAAGGTCGCCGTCGAGATCGGCATCCAGTCGCCGCCGCTCGCCGAGGAGCTGGTGCTGACCAATGCCGAGCTGTCCTATCTCGACGAGCGGCGCAAGGCCTACGAGAACCTCGCCACCCGCACCGGCCTCGACGGCGTCAAGGCGGTGGCCATGGCGCTGATCCAGGCCGAGCGCTACGGCACGCCGCTGTCGCACGCGCTGCGTGTCCTTGCCCAGGAAAACCGCGACATGCGCATGGCCGAGGCCGAGAAGAAGGCGGCCGCCCTGCCGCCGAAGCTGACCGTGCCGATGATCATCTTCTTCCTGCCGGTGCTGTTTGCGGTGATCATGGGGCCGGCGATGATCCAGATCTTCACCAAGACCTGATCGGCGGCGCCAATTCGTCCGCGCGGGTTTCGGGTGGCGCCGGCCGGCCGGCGCCGCTACCTGCCTTCTCGAAGCAATGAACGGAGGCAGCCATGAAGCTTGAGTTTTCCGCAATTCCCACGGCCCACGCCCGCGCGCTGCAGGCGGGCGGGCCCGACGCCTATGGCCGGCCGGCCGAACGGACGGTCTCCGACGGCGGCGGCAATCCCTGCCGCCATTGCTTGCGCGAGATTCCAGCCGGCGCCGGCATGCTGATCGCCGCCTACCGGCCGTTCGGCGCCGCGCAGCCCTATGCCGAGACCGGACCGATCTTCCTGTGCGAGGCACCGTGCGAACGTTACCGCGACGAGACCGGGCGACTGCCGCCCCTGTTTGCCCGGCGCGCGCACCTGCTGGTGCGCGGCTACGACGCGGCCGAGCGGATCGTCTACGGTACCGGCAGGGTGGTGGCGGTCGCCGACTGCGAGGCAGCGGTGACGGAAACGCTCGCAGCGCCCCGGGTTGCCTTCGTCCACCTCCGTTCGGCCACCAACAATTGCTACCAGGCCCGCGCCGGGCGTGCCGAGGGTTGAGGTGCCGGTCAATTGGTTTTCTTGGCGTCTTCCTGGCTGAGCTGCGACCAGGCGTTCTGTTGGCTCAGCATCTTGCGCAGATAGGCGACGTTGGCGCGCGCTTCCTCGGCCGGCAGTTCGGCGGCGGCGATGCGCTCTGCCTCGTCGAAACGGCCCTGCAGGCCCACCACCAGCGCCAGGTTCTGGCGCACGCGGCTGTCGGCGCCGGGTTGCCCGTTGGCCTTGCGCAGATAGGTTTCGGCGGCGGACAGGTCGTTGGTGAGCAGGTAGGACATGCCGAGATTGGACAGGACCGTCGGCTCGTTCGGCTTCAGGTCGAGGGCGTGGCGATAGGCCTCGCGCGCCTCATCCGGGCGCCCGAGCTGGTCGAGGATGGCGCCGCGCGCCGACACCAGCCGCCAGTCCGGCCGGTCCGGCCGCTGTACGCGCTCGATGGCGTCGAGTGCCTTGGTGAAGTCGCCGGTGGCGGCCAGCGCCTTGCCATAGGCCGACAGCACGTCGTCGTCCTTGGGGTGGTGGATGACCAATTGCCGGGTCACCGCCAGCGCCTGCTCGTCGCGGCCGGTCATGCGCAGAAGTGTCGCATAGGCAAGGCCGACGGTCTTGTCCTTCGGCCGCTTCTCGTACTTGTCGCCGTAGCTGCGTACCATCCGGTCGAGTTCCGGCGCCGACATGCGCGACAGTGCCGACGGCGAGCCCGGTCCGATCGATCCTGTTGTCTGCTGGTCCCTGGCGCAGCCGCTCGCCGCCAAGGCGCCGACCATGACCGCGATGGCGGCCCGCATCCCCAGACTGGCAGCCTTTTTCATGTCATCCGTTCCCGTTTGACAATTCCGCCGGCCCCTCCCAATAAGGGCGGCGATTCGTGCCGGCCCTCGGGGCACCTGCCGTCGAGAAATATTCTGTTAACCCTAATGGAAGGTTAACCGGGCCGGCGCATGCGGGCATCGGAGAGGTCCATGACGACGCCACTGGCGCTGAGCGGCGCGGCTTCCGACGGCATCCCGGTCTATCTCGTCAGGGGCGGCAACGGCGCCGCGCTGCCGCCGGACCTGCCGCCGCGTGCTCTCGCCTGGGCGGCTGCCACCGGCTTCGACGGCAGGAAGGGCACGCTCTGCCCGGTGCCGGGCGAGGCGGGCGAGGTCGCATGCGTGCTGTTCGGGCTGGGCAGCGACCCGCGCGCGCTCGACGCCGGCAGGCTGGCGCGGCTGCTGCCGGCCGGCGACTACCGGCTCGCGGGCGAGATCGGCGACGGGGCGCTGGCGGCGCTCGGCTGGCTGCTCGGCGCCTATCGTTTCGAACGCTACCGCAAGCCTGAGCCGCGCCGGGCGCGGCTGATCCCGCCCGCCGGCGTCGACCGGGCGGCGCTGGAGCGCACCGCTCGCGCCTGCTACCTGGTGCGCGATCTCGTCAACACGCCGGCAAGCGACCTCGGCCCGGCCGAACTGGAGCAGGCGGTGCGCGAGCTCGGGCGCGAGTTCGGCGCCGAGGTGTCGGCGGTCGTCGGCGACGCGCTGCTGGCGATGAATTTTCCGATGGTGCATGCGGTCGGCCGGGCCAGCGCCTCGCCGCCGCGCGTGGTCGACCTGCGCTGGGGCGGCGAGGCCGATCCGAAGGTCACGCTCGTCGGCAAGGGCGTCTGCTTCGACACCGGCGGGCTCAACATCAAGCCGGGCGATTCGATGGCGCTCATGAAGAAGGACATGGGCGGCGCGGCCAACGTGCTGGGCCTGGCGCGGATGATCATGGCCGCGCGGCTGCCGGTGCGCCTGCGCGTCATCGTCGCGGCGGTCGAGAACGCCATCTCGGGCAATGCGTTCCGGCCGGGCGACGTGCTGAACAGCCGCAAGGGCATCACCGTCGAGATCGGCAACACCGACGCCGAGGGCCGGCTGGTCCTTGGCGACGCGCTGGCCTGGGGCGACGAGGAGGCGCCGCAGGTCATGATCGACATGGCGACGCTGACCGGCGCCGCCCGCGTGGCACTTGGCCCCGACCTGCCGGCGCTGTTCACCGACGACGAGGGGTTCGCCGCCGAGCTCGCCGCCGCCGGCGGCCGCCTGGAAGACCCGATGTGGCGCCTGCCGCTGTGGAAGGGCTACGCCGCCAACCTGTCCTCGGAGATGGCCGACGTCTCGCACATCTCCAAGGGGCCCTTCGCCGGGTCGATCACCGCCGCGCTGTTCCTGCAGAAATTCGTCGAGAAGGCCGCGCTGTGGGCCCATTTCGACCTGTTCGCCTGGGTCGCGACCGAGAAGCCGGCGGCACCGGTGGGCGGCGAAGCCCAATGCATCCGCGCCCTCTTCGAGGTTATCGCCGCCCGCTATCCGTCCCGCTGAGTTCCGCTGATAGGGCGCCGCTTGCAGCGCGGCGGCCGCCATGGCTAAATGGTACGGCAGCGAAACGATCATGGCTGAACGGGGACGGCGCGGGAGTCGTCATGAGCATCGAGTTCAGGGCCGAGCAGGCCTTGCGGCTCTGGCACGCGGTATCGATGGCGCTTGTCCATGACGACAAGCCCGACCTGACGCTGCGCCAGATGACCATCCTGCTGACCGTCTATCTCGAGCCGCCGCCGCACACGGTGCGGGGTCTTGCCGCCCGCCTCGACGTGACCAAGCCGGTGATCACCCGCGCGCTCGACACCATGGGCCGCCTGCAGCTGCTCAAGCGCCGCCGCGACGAGACCGACCGGCGCAATGTCATCGTCCAGCGCACCGTCGAGGGCTCCCTGTTCCTTGAGGCCTTCGCCGATCTTGTCTGCCTCAAGGCGCGCGAGCTGCCACGATGAGCGGACTGCCGACGCTCGACCCGCTCGACCGCCGCCTCAACCTGTTCGGCGGCGAACTGGCCGAAACAGCGTTGCGCGGCAAGGTGGCCGCCGCGCGCTTCGTCGACGGCCGCCCGGCCCACGTGGTCGCCGCGCATGCCGATCTGCGGCTGCGGCCCGATGCGGCGTGCTCCATCGACCACCAGCTCCTCTTGGGCGAGACGGTGCAGGTGTTCGACGAGCGCGCCGGCTGGGCCTGGGTTAAGGCCGATTTCGACGGCTATGTCGGCTGGACATTGGCGGCCGGCCTGGCGGCCGGCATGCCGTCGCCAACGCATGTCGTCTCGGTGCCGCGCACCTTCGCCTATCCAGGCCCCGACCTGAGGCTGCCGGCGGCGCGCACGCTCTCGATGGGATCGGCCGTGCGCGTCGTCGGCGAGGCCGAGACGCGTGGCGCGCCCTATCTCGTACTCGACAGCGGCGAGGCGCTGTTCGCCCGCCATCTGCGGCCCCGGGGCACATTCGATTCCGACTATGTCGCCGTCGCCCGCAAATTCCTCGCCACGCCCTATCTGTGGGGCGGGGCGACCGGCTGCGGCCTCGACTGCTCGGGCCTGATCCAGCTCGCCATGCGCATGTGCGGCCGCGCGGTCCTGCGCGATTCCGACATGCAGGCGGCCACCATCGGCGGCGAGATCGATGGCGGCGCCGGCTGGCGCGGTCTGCGCCGCGGCGACCTGATCTTCTGGCGCGGCCATGTCGCCATCGTCGAGGGCGACGGCAACCTGTTGCACGCCAATGGCTACACGATGGACGTGACGAGCGAGCCGCTCGACCGGGCGATCGCCCGCATCGGCCGCCTGTTTGAGCGGCCGATCGGCTGCCGGCGGCCGTGAGCGGTTGGTCCTCCACGACGCTTGGCGAGCGCATCGCCGCCGCGTCCAGGCGAAGTCGATGTGCGACGGGCGGCAATCGGAATTTTGCTCTATCTATTTGTTTTGTCGCATCATCTTGTCCGCCTCGCGATACCGCTCGGTGGGATGCGTCTTCAATACCCCGCCTTGCGATCGACCAGGTTGGCGAGCGGCCTGCCCGCTTCGAAGTCGTCCATCTGGCGCGCCATGATCGGCACCAGCCGGCGCGGATCGGAGGTGGCGGCGGCGTGCGGCGTCACCGTCACCGCCGGGTGATCCCACAGCGGGCTGGTCGCCGGCAGCGGCTCGGTCTCGAACACGTCGAGGCTCGCCGCCATCAGCGCGCCATTGTCGAGCGCCTCGACGATGTCGGCCTCCACCTGCAGGCCGCCGCGCCCGGCATTGATCAGCACCGGCCCGCCGAGCGGTGTTTCCCGCTTCATGAGGGCGAGCGTGCGCCGGTTGATGATGCCGCGCGTCTGCGCCGTCAGCGGCAGCAGCACGACCAGGATGTCGCTCGTGCCGAGAAACGGGGCGAGACCGTCCTCGCCGCTGTGGCAGGCGATCCCGGCGAGGTGCTTTGGCCGGCGGCTCCAGCCGGCGAGGCGGAAGCCGAGCATAGCGAGCTTGCCTGCCGCGTCGGTGCCGAGCGCGCCGAGCCCCATGATGCCGACCGTCACGTCGCCTGCCGCCGGCTGCGGCGCCTCGCGCCATTGCCGGCGCGCCTGCCAGGCGCGATAGAGCCGGCCCTGGCGCAGGTGGTCGAGCACCTGCCACACCACATATTCGCTCATCCGGTTGGTCAGGTCGTCGGCGACGATGCGCACGATCGGCACGTCCGGCAGCGTCGTATCGTCGATGACGTGGTCGACCCCGGCGCCGAGCGAGAAGATCGCCGCCAGGTTGGGGAGCCGGGACATCAGGCCCGGCGGTGGCTTCCACACCAGTGCGTAGCGGATCGTCGGGTCGTCCGGTCCCGCCGGCGCGCGCACGATCTCGCGATCCGGCGCCGCGCGGGCGAATTCGGCGAGCCACGGGCCCGGGTCCCAGCCGGTCACCGCCAGCAATACGCGTCCGCGTTCGACGGACGTCATTGGCTGACCGCGCCGGTGGTGGTGGTACGCAGTTCGAACGCCGCCGCCATCAACGCTTTCGTGTAGTCGGTCTGCGGCGAATCGAAGATCTGCTCGGCCGACCCCTGCTCGACGACCACGCCGTTACGCATGACGATCACCTCGTTGGCGAGCGCCCGCACCACCCTGAGGTCGTGGCTGATGAACATGTAGGCGAGGCGGTGGCGCTCCTGCAGGTCGCGCAGGAGGTCGACCACCTGCGCCTGCACGCTCATGTCGAGCGCCGAGGTCGGCTCGTCCAGCACGACGAAGCGCGGCTTCAGCACGATGGCGCGGGCGATGGCGATGCGCTGGCGCTGGCCGCCGGAGAACTCGTGCGGGTAGCGGTGGCGCGACTCCGGGTCGATGCCGACCTCGGCGAGTGCGGCGCACACCCGCTCGTCGCGCTCGTCCATCGTCAGCTTGGGCTGATGCACGCGCAGGCCCTCGGCGACGATCTCGGCCACCGACATGCGCGGGCTCAGCGAGCCGAACGGGTCCTGGAAGACGATCTGCATCTGGTTGCGCAGCGGGCGCATGCGCTTGAACGAATATTCGTCGATGTTTCTGCCGACGAAGCTGATGCGCCCCTGCGAGGAGATCAGCCGGGTCAGCGCCAGCCCCAGCGTCGTCTTGCCGGAACCCGATTCGCCGACGATGCCGAGCGTCTGGCCCTCGCGCAGGACGACGTCGATGCCGTCGACCGCCTTGACGTGATCGACCGTGCGCCTGAGCAGGCCGCGTTTGATCGGGAACCAGACGCGAATGGCGTCGCCCTTCAGGATGATCGGCGCGTCGGGGTCGCTGCGCGGCGGCTTGCCCTTCGGCTCGGCGCTCAGCAGGTGGCGCGTATATTCGTGGCGGGGCTCCGTGAAGACCGTCTCGGTCCCGCCCTGTTCGACGATCCGGCCGGCCTGCATCACGCAGGTGCGGTCGGAAATCTTGCGCACCACGCCGAGATCGTGGGTGATGAACAGCATCGCCATGCCGCGCTGGCGCTGCAGTTCCGCCAGCAGTTCGAGGATCTGCGCCTGCACGGTGACGTCGAGCGCCGTCGACGGCTCGTCGGCGATCAGCAGTTCCGGATCGTTGGCGAGCGCCATGGCGATCATCACACGCTGGCGCTGGCCGCCGGAAAGCTGGTGCGGATAGGCGCCGAGCCGCCGCTCGGCCTCGCGGATGCCGACCTGGTTGAGCATCTCCAGCGTGCGCTTGCGCGCCTGTTCCCCGCTCATGCCGCGATGGACCTGCAGGATTTCGCCGATCTGGCGCTCGACCGTGTGCAGCGGGTTGAGCGAGGTCATCGGCTCCTGGAAGATCATGGCGATGTCATTGCCGCGCACGCGCCGCAGGTCGCGCTCGTCCTCGTCGAGCAGTTCCTCGCCCTTGAAGTTGACCGAGCCGGAGGGGTGGCTGGCGGCCGGATAGGGCAGCAGCTTCAGGATCGACAGCGCGGTCACCGACTTGCCCGAGCCGGATTCGCCGACCAGCGCCAGCGTCTCGCCCTTGTTGATCTCGAACGACACCCGGTCGACGGCGAGGTTGACCCCGCCGCCCTGGGCAAAGGCGACGGAGAGGTCACGGACGCGCAACAAGGCTGTAGCCGTCATTTGAACGTCTTCCTCGGGTCGAAGGCATCGCGCGTCGCCTCGCCGACGAAGACCAGCAGCGACAGCATCAGCGAGATTACGAAGAAGCCCGACAGACCCAGCCACGGCGCCTGCAGGTTGTTGCGGCCCTGGCTGAGCAGTTCGCCGAGCGAGGCCGAGCCGGGCGGCAGGCCGAGGCCAAGGAAGTCGAGCGAGGTCAGCGTGGTGATGGCGCCGTTGAGGATGAATGGCAGGAAGGTGAGCGCCGCCACCATGGCGTTGGGCAGGACGTGGCGGAAAATGATGGCGACGTTGCCGACGCCGAGCGCCCGCGCCGCGTTGACATATTCGAAGTTGCGTGCCCGCAGGAATTCGGCCCTGACCACGCCGACGAAGCCGACCCAGGAGAACAGCAGCATGATGCCGAGCAGCACCCAGAAGCCGGGCGGCAGGACGGCGGCGATGATGAGCAGGATGTAGAGCACCGGCATCGACGACCAGATCTCGATGAAGCGCTGGAAGATGAGGTCGGTCCAGCCGCCGAAATAGCCCTGCACGGCGCCGGCCGACACGCCGATCACCGCCGAGGCCGCCGTCAGGATGAGCCCGAACAGCACCGAGATGCGGAACCCGTAGATCGAGCGGGCCAGCACGTCGCGGGCCTGGTCGTCGGTGCCGAGCCAGTTCCAGTTGCCGAGCGTGCAGGCCGGGTCGTCGACGCCGAGCGGATAGTTGGCGCAGCGCTCGGCCTTGGAATAGAGCCACGATGGCTTGGAGGGCGCCGGCTCGGGGATTTCGTTGTTGACGGTGCGGTAGTGGTAGCGGATCGGCGGCCAGATCGCCCAGCCGTTTTCATCGATCGCCTCGGTGATCTCGATGATGCGGTAGTCGGTGGTCGGCAGGAAACCGTCCTCGCCGAGGAAGGTCTCCTCCGGATAGCTGGTGAACACCGGAAAGTAGGCTTGGCCCTTGAACCAGATCATGATCGGCCGGTCGTTGGCGAGGAACTCGGCGCACAGCGACAACACGAACAGGACGAGGAATATCCACAGCGACCAGAAACCGCGCCGGTTGGCCTTGAAGTTGGCGAGCCGCCGCTGGTTGAGCGGCGACAGCCGCGAAGGCTTCGGCACGCCCCTGACCGCGGCCCTCCCGACGGCTTTGGCGCGTACCGCCGTGTCCACTCACACCTCCCTCGACTCGAAGTCGATGCGGGGATCGATCCAGGTGTAGACCAGGTCGGACAGCAGCCCGATCAGCAGCGCCATCAGCGAGAAGATGTAGAGCGTGGCGAAGACGACGGGATAGTCGCGTTCGATGACCGAGCGGTAGCCGAGCAGGCCGAGCCCGTCGAGCGTGAAGATCGTCTCGATCAGGAGCGAGCCGGTGAAGAAGGCCGAGATGAAGGCGCCGGGAAAGCCGGCGATGACGATCAGCATGGCGTTGCGGAAGACGTGGCCGTACAGCACCTGGCGCTCGGTCAGCCCCTTGGCGCGCGCCGTCATCACATATTGCTTGCGGATCTCGTCGAGGAACGAGTTCTTGGTCAGCAGCGTCGTCGTGGCGAAGGAGGAGAGCGCCAGCGCGGTCAGCGGCAGCGCCAGGTGCCAGAAATAGTCGGGCACCACCACGGTGAGGCAGTAGCCGGCGCGGAAGCCGGCGCCGGGCAGGCAGGCGCCGGCGTCGATCCCCTCGGTCAACAGCCCGCGCAGCGGGAACCAGTCGAGATAGGAGCCGCCGGCGAACAGCACCATCAGCAGGATGGCGAACAGGAAGCCGGGAATAGCGTAGGCGACGATGATGACGCCGCTCGTCCACATGTCGAAGGTGGAGCCGTCCTTGACCGCCTTGCGCACGCCGAGCGGGATCGAGATGCCGTAGGACAGCAGCGTGATCCACAGGCCGAGCGAGATCGACACCGGCATCTTCTCGATGATCAGGTCGATCACCGTGACCTTGCGGAAATAGCTCTCGCCGAAGTCGAAGCGCAGATAGTTCCACAGCATCAGGCCGAAGCGTTCGAGCGGCGGCTTGTCGAAACCGAACTGCCTTTCGAGCCTGGCGATGAATTCCGGGTCGAGCCCCTGGGCGCCGCGATACTTGCTCGCCGACTCGCCCTGGTCGAAGGTCTGGTCACGGGCGAAATCGGCCCCGGCCCCCGAAATGCGGTCGGTGGCCGAGCCGCCCTGGCCGGAGAGCTGCGCGATCACCTGTTCGACCGGGCCGCCCGGCGCGAACTGGATCACGGCAAACGAGATCGCCATGATCCCCAGCATCGTCGGGATCATCAGGAGCAGGCGTCTCAGGATGTAGGCGGCCATGTCTGCCGAGATCGTTCCCTGTTGTCGCCCGGCCGCCGCGCCGCCGGGTCCCGTTGCGGCGGTCCCTAGGCCCTGCCGATGGCTGCGGCCCTGGCGCGGTCGAACCACCACAGGCGTTCGACCGGGAAGAAGAAGTCCGGCTTCGGGTCCTTCCAGCCGAACATGTCCCAATAGGCGACGCGATGATTCGCCGAATGCCAATTTGGAATCCAGAAATGGTGGACGCGCAAGACCCGGTCGAGCGCCCGCATCACCGTCGCCAGTTCCTCGTGCGTGCGCGCCCGGCCAGCCTTGGCGATCAGCGCGTCAACGGCCGGATCGGCGATGCCGGGATAGTTGCGCGAGCCGGACCGGCCGGCCGTTTCCGAGTGGAAATACTGGCGCAGCGATTCCATCGTCGGGTTGTTTTCGAAGGAGAAGGCGAGGCCGGCAAGATCGAAGTCGAAGCGGTCGAGCCGGGCCTGGAACTGCGACGGGTCGACCAAGCGGATCGAGGCGGCAATCCCCATGCGGCGCATGTTCTCGGTATAGGCACCAAGGATGCGCTCGAACACCTGGCTGCGGATCAGCACCTCGACCGACAGCTGCTCGCCGTTCGCGTCGACCAGCCGGCCGTCCCGCTTGCGCCAGCCGGCCTCGGCGAACAGGGCGTCGGCCTTGCGCAGGATCGAGCGGTCGCTGCCGGAGCCGTCGGTGACGTTCTGCATGACCGCCTCGCCGAACGCCGCCTCCGGCAGCTTGTCGCGCAGCGGTTCGAGCAGCGCCAGTTCGCCGGCCGGCGGCGGGCCGTTGGCGGCGAGGTCCGAGCCCTCGAACAGCGAATGGGAGCGCGCATAGGCGTCGTAGAACAGGTTGCGGTTGGTCCATTCGAAATCGAACAGGACGGCCAGCGCCTGGCGCGTGCGCCGGTCGGCGAACTTGGCCCGCCGCGTGTTGACGGCCCAGCCCTGCAGCGACGGCCGCTTCTCCGACGGAAAGTAGGCCTGCTTGACCCTGCCCTGGCGGGCGGCCGGGAAATCGTACTCGGTCGCCCAGAACTTGGCGGTGAACTCCTCGCGCCAGGCGATATCGCCCTTCTTGAACGCTTCGAGGAAGGCGGTGCGCTCGCGGAAGAAGTCGATCCTGATGCGGTCGAAATGGTCGAGTCCGCGGGCAAAGCCGAGTTCCCCCGCCCAGTAGTCGGCGACGCGCTCATATTCGATGAAGAGGCCGGATTCGAACCGGCCGACCTTCCACGGGCCGGAGCCGAGCGCGGGCTCCAGCGTTGCCGCCTCGAAGTCCCGCGTCGCGTACCAGGCCCGCGACAGGATCGGCACCGAGTTGGCGACAGCGAGAATCGCCCGCTCCGACTGGCTGCCGTTGAAGACGAGTTCGACCGTGTGCGGGCCGGCCGCCTCGGCGGTCTCCAGGTTGGCGAGATCGAGGGCGAGCTGCGGGTGGCCCTGCTCCCTGATCGTCAGGTAGGAAAAGACGACGTCGTCGGCCGTTACCGCCGAGCCGTCGTGGAAGCGCGCGGCCTCGCGCAGCTCGAAGCGGTAGCGGTTGCGGTCGGCCGAGATCGTCACCGTGCGGGCAAGCGAGCAATAGAGCGCGTCGGGCTCGTCCCACGCCCAGTTCATCAGCGAATCGAAGCACAGTTCAATGCGCGGCGGCGCCTCGCCGGCGAGCACGAAGGTGTTGAGCGTATTGAAGGTCTGGGTGTTCTGGTTGAAGTACCAGTAGGACGGGCTGAAGACGAAACTGCCCCCCTTGGGCGCCTGCGGCGAGGCAAACTCGAAATGGGCGAAGTCCGGCGGGTATTTCAGTTCCCCGAAGGCAGACAGCCCGTGCAGCGGCGTTTCCGTCGGGTTGGCCGCCAACGAGACGGCCGGCAGCAGCGGCGCGGCCGCGGCCCCCGCCGCCATCCGGATGAAGGCGCGCCGGGTGAACGGCCCGGGCGTCACCGCGTCCGCTCCATCGCCTGCTCGACATCGGTGTCGATCCACAGCGACATCAGGTCGATGCCGGTATAGAGCGGCTGCGTCGGCGGGAACCTGAGCTTGCGCCACCAGGCGAACCAGTCGTCCGGATTGTGCCACATCGGGATGGCGTAATGGCCGTGCAGGAGGATGCGGTCGAGCGCGTGTGTCAGCACCACCAGTTCGTCGCGGTCGCCCGCGCGGATGATGCGCTCGACCAGTTCGTCGACCACCGGGTCCTTGATGCCGGCATAGTTGCGCGCGCCAGGCCGGTCGGCCGCCGCCGAACTCCAATATTCGCGCTGCTCGTTGCCGGGCGACAGCGACTGGGCGGTGACCAGCATGGTCACCTCGAAGTCGAAATTGTCGATGCGGTTCTTGTACTGGGCGGTGTCGACGATGCGGATCGAGACGTCGACGCCGAGCTTCTTGAAATATTCGCTGGTCGGGATGCCGACGCGCTCGTCCGTCGGCCCCGAGCCGAGCAGCTCGATGGTGAACGGTCTGCCGTCGGGGTCGTACATGCGCCCGCCGCGGAAGCTGAAGCCGGCCTCGGTGAACAGCCGCAGCGCCTCGCGTTGGTGGCTGCGGGTGTCGGCCGGCTTGTCGTAGGCGGGCAGCGTGAACGCCTCGTCGAAAACCGCGTCCGCGATGCGGCCGCGATATTCCTCGAGAATCTCCCTTTCGCGCCCCTGCGGCGGACCTGGCGGCGCCTGCAATTCGCCGCCCTCGAAATAGCTGTCGGTGCGCGTATAGAGGCCGTAGAACAGGTTGCGGTTCATGCTCTCGAAGTCGAACAGCAGGGTCAGTGCCCGGCGCACGCGCGGGTCGGCCAGCTTCTTCAGGCGCGTATTGAAGAAATAACCCTGGAAGGGCTGCGGGCCGGTCGTCTTGAAGATGTCCTTGACCACGTCACCGCGCCCGAAGGCCGGGAAGTTGTATTCCGTCGCCCAGCGCTGCGAACGGTTCTCCGAGCGGGTGTCGGCGATGCCGCCCTTCTTGAACGCCTCCCAGATGGCGTTGTCGTCGAGGAAATAGGTGTAGCGGATGCGATCGAAATTGTAGCGCCCCTTCTGCGGGCCGAGTTCGGCGCCCCAGTAGTCCGGCACGCGCTCCCAGGTGATCGACTTGCCGAGGTCGTACCGGGCGATGCGGTAGGGCCCGGAGCCGAGCGGCGGCTCGCTGATCGGTTCCGAAATGTCGCGCTTCCTGCCCTGGGCATCGGTGCCCTCCCACCAGTGGCGCGGCAGCACCGGCAGGTCGCCCATGATCAGCGGCAGTTCGCGGTTGCCCTTGACGTCGAAGGTGAAGGTCACCTCGCGCTCGCCGGTCTCCTCCGCCTTGACGACGTTGTGGTAGTAGTCCTTGAATAGCGGGTTGTTGTCCTTGAGCACTTGCAGAGACCAGATGACATCGTCCGCCGTGATCGGCGTGCCGTCGTGGAAGCGGGCGCGCGGGCTGATCCTGTAGGTGGCCGAGGAGAAGTCGTCGGCATGGCGGAAGGCTTCGGCGACCAGCCCGTAGGCGGCGCTCGGCTGGTCGACCGACTGCGCGAGCAGCGAATCGTAGAGGAGGCCGCCGGAATAGGCGAGGCCGGCGGCGGCCCGCCCGCGCACGATGAACGGATTGAAGGAATCGAAACTGCCGAGCGCCGCCTGGTTGAGCGTGCCGCCCTTGGGCGCGTCGGGATTGACGTGTTCGTAGTGGGCGAAGCCGGGTCCGTATTTCAGTTCGCCGAACAGCGTGCCGCCATGGCGCCATTGCGGCGCTGTCGCTTCGCTCGCCGGGGCGCTCGCGGGCATGGCCAACAGGGCGGCGAGGACAAGACCGGTAAGGCGCATGGTGGTGAGCACTCCCTTGGCTGGCGTCGTCCCCTTGGCCCTACAGGATAGCGGAGCTTTGCGTCGGGGCAATGCCTGGCGGCGGGGAATGGCAGGCAGGCGCGGCGGTGCCCCGGAAAAAGAAAAAGGCCGGGCGGGCCGGCCTTCGTCGATTCCCGGTTGTTTGCCAGCGGCTCAGTTGCCCGGGTCCTCGCCCGCCTGCGGCGTCTCGTCCTGCGCCGGGGCCGTGTCGCCGGACGGCGGCGTATCGGTCTGCGGCGCTTCGCTGCCTTCCTGCGCCGGGGCGGTGTCGGCGGGCGTTTCGGCCTCGTCGTTCTGCGTCGCCGGTCCGTCGTCGGCCGCCGCCGACGGGCTTTCCTGTGGCAGCGGCTCCGGACTGTCAGCCAGCGTGCGCAGATAGGCGATCAGATTGGCGCGCTCATCGGTCTTCTTCACGCCGGCAAAGCCCATGGCCGTGCCTTTGACGTAGCGTTTCGGGTTCCACAGATAGCCGTTCAGTTCGTCATAGGTCCACGTTTTGCCGGCGCCATATTCCTTCATGCCGGCCGAATAGGAGAAGCCCTCGTGGCTAGCGATCGGCCGGCCGACGACGCCATAGAGCGCCGGGCCGACCTTGTTGGCGCCGCCCTTGTCGAAGGTGTGGCAGGCGGCGCATTTCTTGGCGACGTTGGCGCCGGCGTCGATATCGGCCGAGGCGAGCAGCGGCGCGATCGGCTCGTAGGCCGGGCCGGCGGTGTCGGCGCCGGTGTCGCCGTCGGTGGGCTCGACCGCGGCGATCGCGTAGCCCGGCGTCTCCGGCGCCTCGGCATGGAAGATCGCCTCCGACAGGATGCTGACCCCGAACAGCACGAAGACCGTCCCGAGGCCGGCCATGGCCATCTTGTTGAACTCGAAGGAATCCATCGTCCGCTGCTCCCGCGCCCGCCCGACCGGCGGCAACCTATTTGGTTTGCGTGTGCGTTACAACGCCTGTATGGCAATCGCAAGTGAGACGTTTTGACACTTTTTTCCCCGCCATCGCGACCATTCGCCGCCATGCCCGCCGCCATGCCCTCCACCCCCTTTTCGGCCGAAATGCGTGACCGGACGCTGGTCGTCATTCCCGCCCGCATGGCCTCGACCAGGCTGCCCGGCAAGCCGCTCGCCGACATCGCCGGCGTGCCGATGATCGTCCATGTCTGGCGCCGTGCCCACGAGGCGGCGATCGGCCGGGTCGTGGTGGCGACCGACAGCGCCGCGATCGTCGAGGCGGTGAGCCGCCATGGCGGCGAGGCGGTGATGACGCGGGCCGACCACGAGTCGGGTTCCGACCGCATCTGGGAGGCGGTCGGCACGGTCGATCCCGGCGGCCGGGCGCGCTTTGTCGTCAACGTCCAGGGCGACCTGCCGACGATCGCGGGCGCCGTCATCGCCGCCAGCCTGGCGCCGCTCGCCGACGGCCCTGCCGACATCGCCACGCTCGCCGCCGTCATCACCGACGAGGCCGAGCGCACCAACCCCAACGTCGTCAAGGCGGTCGGCACGCCGGTCGGTCCCGACCGTCTGCGGGCGCTCTATTTCACCCGCGCCACCGCTCCCTGGGGCGACGGCCCGCTCTACCATCACATCGGCCTCTATGCCTATCGGCGCGAGGCGTTGCAGCGCTTCGTCGCGCTGCCGCCCTCGCTTTTGGAGCGCCGTGAACGGCTGGAGCAGCTACGCGCGCTCGAGGCCGGCATGCGCATCGACATCGCCATCGTTGACACCGTGCCGCTCGGCGTCGATACACACGCCGATCTTGAGAGGGCGCGCGCCGTGCTCGCCTCGTGAACGACGCCGGGAACGCCCGCCCATGACCAGCACCAGCCAGCGCATTGCCTTCCAGGGGGAGGCCGGCGCCAATTCCGACACCGCCTGCCGTGACGCCTTTCCCGGCCACGAGCCGGTGCCGTGCGCCACCTTCGAGGACGCCTTCATCGCGGTCGAGACCGGCAGGGCGGCGCTGGCCATGATCCCGATCGAGAACACCATCGCCGGCCGCGTCGCCGACATCCACTACCTGCTGCCCGAATCGCGCCTTCACATCGTCAGCGAGTATTTCCTGCCGATCCGCTTCCAGCTCATGGGCCTGCCCGGCGCCCGGCTGCCGGCCATCAAGGCGGTGCACAGCCACATCCACGCGCTCGGCCAGTGCCGCAAGATCATCCGCAAGCACCGCTGGCACGCGGTGGTCGCCGGCGACACCGCCGGCGCCGCCCGCCAGGTCGCCGAGGCGGGTGATCCGAGCCAGGCGGCACTCGCCCCGCGGCTCGCCGCCGAGCTCTACGGCCTTGAGATTCTCGCCGAGAATGTCGAGGACCACGGCAACAACGTCACCCGCTTCGTCGTGCTGTCGAAGTCGAAGTCCTGGGCGGAACTCGGCAGCGCGCCGAGGATGATGACCACCTTCGTGTTCCGCGTGCGCAACATCCCGGCCGCGCTCTACAAGGCGATGGGCGGCTTCGCCACCAACGGCGTCAACATGACCAAGCTGGAGAGCTACCAGCTCGGCGGCAACTTCTTCGCCACCCAGTTCTACGCCGACATCGAGGGCCACCCCGACGAGGCGCCGGTCGCCCGCGCGCTCGATGAGCTGCGCTTCTTCTCGCGCGACATGCGCGTCCTCGGCGTCTACCCGGCCCATCCGTTCCGCGAGGCGCTGAGCGAGACGCTCGGCGACGATGACTGATCAGGGTGCCGCCCAGGCGCTGATCAGGCTGTGGGCGATCGCCTTCGACGGCGGTGAGCGCAGCCCCTGCGGATGGGTGTTGGCGAGCATCGCCAGCACCTCGTCGCGCCCGAACCAGCGGCAGTCCTCCAGTTCGGCCTCGTCACGGTGGATGTCGTCGTTGAGCGCCTCGCCATGGGCGCCGATCATCAGCGAATGGGGGAACGGCCAGGGCTGGCTGCCGTGGTAGCGCACGCGGCCGACGCGGATGCCGCTCTCCTCGAAGGTCTCGCGGCGGACCGCCTCCTCGATCGTCTCGCCCGGCTCGACGAAGCCGGCGAGCGTCGAGTACCAGCCCGGCGGGAAGTGCCGGCCGCGGCCGAGCAGGCATTTCTCGCCGCTGACCGCCAGCATGATCACCGCCGGGTCGGTGCGCGGGAAGACCTGATGGCCGCAGGCGGTGCAGTCGCGCCGGTAGCCGCCGATCGCCATCCGGCTGGGGCTGCCGCATTTGCCGCAGAACCGGTTCGTCGCATGCCAGTGGAGCAGGCTGCCGGCCTGGGCGATGGCCGCCGCGTCCGCCTCGCCGGCATGGCCGCCATAGAGCAGGCTGCGATAGTCGTGCGCCTTGTAGGGTTCGCCGAGCGCGTCCGCCTCGCCGTCGAGCGGCACCGCCAGCCGCGGCTCGGCGCCGTCATGGCCGAGCAGCAGCGCCTCCTCGATCCTGCCCGACAGCGCCTTGGCCTCGGCCAGCGTGTGGAGTAGTTGCGTCGTCTCGCCATGGCGGAACACCGCCTTGCCCGGCACGAACAGGTAGCAGCGGCAGGCCGGGTCGGCGAGCGCTTGCGGCAGGCTCTCCTCGGAGCGGTATTCGGAGGCGCGCACGATACGGTTGCCGGCAAATCCGGTCCGCGCGCTCGGTTCGGGGAAGGGCAGGGTGCTGAAATCGATGCTCATGCGCTGCCCGGGCCTGTGTCGAGGGCGTGGTTGATGGCGTCGATCAGGCGCGCCGCCGCCCCGGCGGGCCAGGGCTGGCGGCCGGCCACGCCCCACACCGGGCCGGGCCAGTTGGCGTCGCCCGGGTTGCGCGCCACGACATGGATGTGCAGCTGGCTGACGACATTGCCGAGCGCGCCGACATTGATCTTGGCGCATCCGGTCGCCCGCTTCAGCGCCGCGGCGATGCGGTCGGTCTCGGCATGGACGCCGGCCGCCGTCGGTGGCGCCAGCTCGTGCAGTTCCACCGCTCCGGCAACAGCCGGCACCAGCATCAGCCACGGCCAGCGCCGGTCGTTCATCAACAGCAGCGGCCCGCTCGCCAGTTGCCGCACCATCAGCGTGTCGCCGGCCAGCCTGCCGTCCAGTTCGAAACCCGTCATGGCCGCCCGCTTAGCACGAAAGATCGGCCCGTCACTTGCATTTTCTCCGGCCAGGCCTGATATGTGCCGGCGGAAGGCTGGCGGCGGACGAACCCCTCGCCAACCGGGTCAGGTCCGGAAGGAAGCAGCCCCAACGAGTTTCGGTTCGGGTCGCTCAACGCCAGCCTTCCACCTTCCCGCTATTCCGCGCGCTTCGACCGGTCGCCGCACCCGGCGCTGTTCATTGCGCGCCGAAAGCCGCTATAGTCCGGGCGATGACGGATTCCCCCAGTCCCGACGTTGCGCCGGCGGGCGGCGCCTACCGCGTCCTGGCGCGCAAGTACCGGCCGCACAGCTTCGACGACCTGATCGGCCAGGAGCCGATGGTCAGGACGCTCACCAACGCCTTCCGCTCCGGCCGCATCGCCCAGGCCTACATGCTGACCGGCGTGCGCGGCGTCGGCAAGACGACGACGGCCCGCATCCTGGCGCGGGCGCTCAACTACGTCCGCCCGGGCGTCGACCGGCCCAGCATCGACCTCGCCGAGGAGGGCGAGCACTGCCGCGCCATCATGGAGGGCCGCCATGTCGACGTGATCGAGATGGACGCGGCCTCCCACACCGGCATCGATGACATCCGCGACATCATCGAGTCGGTGCAGTACGCGCCGGCCATCGCCCGCTACAAGGTCTACATCATCGACGAAGTGCACATGCTCTCCAAGAGCGCCTTCAACGGCCTGTTGAAGACGCTGGAGGAGCCGCCGGCCCATGTGAAGTTCATCTTCGCCACGACCGAGATCCGCAAGGTCCCGGTCACCGTGCTGTCGCGCTGCCAGCGCTTCGACCTGCGCCGGGTGGAGGCCGCGCGTCTGGTCGAGCATCTGCGCGCGATCGTCGCCGCCGAGGGCGTCACCGCCGAGGACGACGCGCTTGCCCTCATCGCCCGCGCCGCCGAGGGCTCGGTGCGCGACGCTCTGTCGATCCTCGATCAGGCGATCGCCCACCAGGCCGGCCGCGTCGAGGCGGCCGATACCCGCGCCATGCTCGGACTTGCCGACCGCGCCCGCGTCATCGACCTGTTCGAGCACGTCATGCGCGGCGACGTCGCCGCCGCGCTCGCCGAACTGAAGGAGCAGTATGACCTCGGCGCCGATCCGCCGGTGGTCATGACCGACCTCGCCGACTTCATCCACTACGTCACGCGGCTCAAATACGTGCCGGAAGCGGCCGACGATGCCGCCCTGTCGGAAGCCGAGCGTCAGCGCGGCGCCGCCTTCGCCGGCCAACTGTCGGTGCGCGCCCTCGGCCGCGCCTGGCAGATCCTGGTCAAGGGCATCGCCGAGATCGCCGAGAGCGAGCGCGCGCTTGCCGCCGCCGACATGGTGCTGGTGCGGCTTGCCCACGCCTCCAGCCTGCCGGCGCCCGACGAATTGCTGCGCGCGCTCGACGGCGGCGACGCCGGCTCCGGACCGGGCCAGGTTGCGGCGGAGCGCCAGCCGCCCGCCGCGCCGGTGCCTGCCGCGCCGGCGCGGATGTCGGCCGCCCGTTCGGCCGCGATGCCGGCGTCCGCCGGCTCCGGCGGCCCGGCCATGGCCGCGCGCAGCCGTCAGCCGGCCCCTCCGCCGCCGGCGGCCGAGGCCGGCGAGCCGCTCGTCATGGAGCGCTTCGAAGACCTGATCCTCATGGCCGAGGACCGCCGCGACCTGCCGATGCGTACCATGCTGCGGCGCAATGTCCGGCTGGTCTCCTTCGCCGACGGACGCATGGAGATCAACCTGGTTGGCAACCCGCCGGCCAATGCGGTGCAGGAACTGTCGAATCGCCTCCAGGCGTGGACCGGCCGGCGCTGGATCATCGCCACCAGCCGCGAGGGCGGCGCGCCGACCGTCGAGGAGACCGAGCAGGCCGACCAGTCGCGCCGCCGCGACCAGGCGATGGACGACCCGACCGTCGAGGCGCTACTCGCCCGCTTTCCCGGCGCCCGCGTGATCGACGTGCGCGTGCGCGCCGACGAGCCCGTGCTTGACGCGCCCGACGACCCCGATGCGGCCGACGTGGCCGGCGGGCTCGACGACTTCTTCGAATGAGCGGCCGCGGCCGCCGGACGGGAGCTTGAGCGATGAAGGACCTGATGGGCCTGATGAAGCAGGCCAGGGAAATGCAGTCGAAATGGGAGGACATGCAGACCGCCCTCGCCAGTCTGGCGGCGACCGGCACCGCCGGCGGCGGCCTTGTCAGCGTCACGCTGTCGGGCAAGGGCGAGTTGAAGGGCGTCACCATCGACGCGAGCCTGTTGAGCGATGGCGAGGCCGAGATTCTCGAGGACCTGCTCGTTGCCGCCCACGCCAATGCGCGCCAGCAGGTCGAGGCGCTGGTCGCCGAGAAGACCCGCGAACTGACCGCCGGCCTGCCGCTGCCGCCCGGTCTCAAGCTGCCGTTCTGAGCGATGAGCCGGCCGGCCGCGACCTGGAGTGAGGACGACAGCGACACCTATCGGGCGCTGTCGGCCTTCGTCGTGCCGGAGCGCGAGCGCCAGATCGCCATCATCGTCGAATTGGTCAATTCCTCAACCGCGGAGGGCGACGTGCTCGACCTGTGCTGCGGCGAGGGGCTGCTGACCAGGGCGTTGCTGGCGGCCACCGCCACCGGCACGGTGCTGGCCTTTGACAGCTCGCCCGGCATGGTCGCGGCGACGCGGCGGCTGTGCGGCGGCGACCCGCGGCTCGTGACGGCCATCGTCGACATCGCCGACCGCAGCTGGCGGCGCTTCGGCCGGCCCTTGCGCGCCGCCGCCTCGTCTCTGGCCGTCCACCATCTCGACGACGAAGCCAAGCGCGCCCTGTTCGCCGACCTGTTCGCGGCGCTGGCGCCGGGCGGCGTCCTCGCGCTCGCCGATGTGATCCGCCCGGCGACGGAGGCAGGCCACGACATCGCCGCGCGCATGTGGGACGAAGAGGTCGAGCGCCGGTCGCTGGCGCTCGCCGGCGACCGTTCCGGACTGGCGGCATTCCGCGCGGCCGACTGGAACCACTTCCGCCGCCGCGAGCCAGACCTGGTCGACAAGCCCGCCACCCTCGTCGAGCATGCCGACTGGCTGCGCCAGGCCGGCTTCGTCGCTGTCGACCTCCACTGGATGCTGGCCGGCCAGATGATCATGAGCGCCTGGAAGCGCTGACGGCACGACCTGTCTGCCATCTGCCGCCTGTGCTAGAAGCCCGCCGATGACCAAGCGAATCGCCGGCCCCGAGATTGAGCGGCTGATCCAGTTGCTCGCCCGCCTGCCCGGCCTCGGGCCGCGCTCGGCGCGCCGCGCCGCGCTGCACCTCATCAAGAAGAAGGAGGCGCTGCTCGAGCCGCTCGCCGCCGCCGCCGCCGAGGCCGCCGCCAGGGTGCGCGTCTGCTCGGTCTGCGGCAATGTCGATACCACCGACCCCTGCGCCATCTGCGCCGATCCGCGCCGCGACGGTTCCACCATCGTCGTCGTCGAGGATGTTGCCGACCTGTGGGCGCTGGAGCGCGCCGGCGCGCTCTCCTGCCGCTACCACGTTCTCGGCGGCACGCTGTCGCCGCTCGACGGGGTCGGCCCCGACGACCTCAACATCGCCGGCCTGGTCGACCGCGTTGTCTCGGCGCCGGCCGAAAGGCCGGTGAGCGAGGTGATCATCGCCGTCAACGCCACCGTCGAGGGCCAGACGACGGCACACTATTTGGCTGACCGGCTGGCCGGCACCGGCGTGAGGATCAGCCGGCTCGCCCATGGCGTGCCGGTCGGCGGCGAACTGGATTATCTCGACGAGGGCACGCTGGCGGCCGCCATCAGCCGCAGGAGCGAGTTCGGCTGACCGCTGATCACGCCTCGACCAGGCCGGCGCGCTCTTCCAGGATCGGCCGCAGGTCCTCCAGATTGTAGCCGGCGCCGGCGGCGATGCGGAGCGCCTCGCCCGCGCCAAGCCGGCCGGCGACCGCCTGCGCCCACAGCATCGTGCAGCGCGTGCCGGTACGGCAATAGAACAGGATCGGCCCCGGCAGTTCGGCCATCGCCCGCGCGAACGCCGCGACCGGCGCGTCCTCGGTCACATTGGCGTTGATGACCGGGTCGTAGCGGAAGCGCATGCCATGCCGCCGCGACGCCGCGGCCGCCTCGTCGTGCGACATCTGTCCCGGCGCCTCGCCGTCGGGCCGATTGTCGACGACGGAGCGGAAGCCGCGCGCCGCGATCTCGGCGAAGTCCTCGGCGACGAGCTGCGGCGCGACGAAGACGCCTGGTTCGAGCTGAATGATCCGGGCCATGGCGGTCACAACCTTTCTGCCGGCGCACTGCGCCACGCTGCCTCGATCATAACGATGGCGCCCACCAGCCCGACAATTCCGAAAAGCTGAATATCTGCTGGCGCGCGGAAAATCCTTCGCGCGCAAGCCGCGCCGGCGAGAACGAAGTTGCGCCAGGTCGGGCGCCAGACGGCGTCAGCGCCGGATGACGAAGCCCGCGATCGTGTCGTCGGAATCGGCCGGCCGCGTGACCACACCGCTCACCCGCGCCGCCGGCGGCCCGCGCCACAGTGCTGTGACCATCGCCTCGACCTTGTCGGCGGGTCCGCTGATCAGCGCCGCGACCGAACCGTCCGTCTCGTTGCGCACCCAGCCCGACAGGCCGAGCCGTTCGGCCTGTTCGCGCGTCCAGCCGCGATACCACACGCCCTGCACCTGGCCGGTGATGCGCGCCTGCACGGTGACGCGCGCCATGGCAATCCTCCGTTGCGCCGGTCGCCATTGTCGCCGCCGTGGCGCATGCGCGCAAGCTCTCGCCCGGGCATCTCTCGCACCCTGATGTGCCAGTAATTGAAACAATGCCACAATTTCGCCAAACAAATAATTAGCGGAGATCCTGCCTTACTGCAACATGACGTAATGTTAATGTGAGCAATGCAAATTTACGCTCTCAACATTTCATGAGCAAGATTGCCACCTATCTGGGGGCTGCCGGCGCAATCAAGGCCGGTGTTAGTACCACAAGGAGACGAGACCATGAGAAAGCTGATGCTTGCTCTTTCGTTCCTGGGATTCGCTGCGGTGCCCGCGCTGGCCGCGCCCCCGGTCGACTTCGCCACCGCTGATGCCGATGGCGACGGCCAGGTGACGCTGCAGGAAGCGCAGACCGTCGGCGTTTCGGACGCGCAGTTCACCACCGCCGACGCCGATGGCAGCGGCGGGCTCTCCGAGGAGGAGTGGAACGCCATCGAATGACGTGAGCGGCGGCCATATCGGCTGCCGCGACACGCTGGCCGGGCTGCGCGGCGAACCCCCGTCGCGCGGCCCGCACCACCGGTCCGCACCACCGGTCCACAACGGCCGGTGCCGGCCGAACGAGAGGAGGATGCCATGCTTTCCCGCAATCCGATCCAGTCAGCCGACAAGCTGCGCCAGACTGTCGCCGCCTGTGCCCTCGCCCTGGCGCTGGCGCTGCCCGCCTCGGCGCAGGAGCGCCAGATCATCATCGATCCGGCCCAGCCGACCCAGCCCGCGCCGGAGGCGACGACGCCCGACGAGGGTTCCGGCGAAACCGCCGCGCCGCTCGACATGACCCTGATCGTGCCGGCCCAGGAGGAAGACGAACTGAGCGCCTCGGAATATGTCGGTCGTGCCGTCTACAATCCGTCGCAGGAGAAGATCGGCACCGTCAGCGACCTCATCTTCGCGCCCGATGGCGCCATCCAGGCGGCCGTGATCGGCGTCGGCGGCTTCCTCGGCATCGGCGAGAAGAAGGTCGGCGTCCGCTTCGACGCCATCGAGTCGCGCGTCGAGCCGGAGACGAAGGAACTGGTGCTGATGCTCGACGTTACCGCCGAGCAGCTCACCCAGGCGCCCGCCTATGTGACGGCGGCGATGAAGCTCGCCGAGCAGCAGGCGGCCGAGGCGGCCCGCCGCCAGCAGTCGACCGGCGTGGGCGTCGTCCCCGTGCCGGGCCCGACCAACTGACCACGTCCCTGAAGCCCCGGCAGCCCACGGGCTGCCGGCGGCCATCCCGGCCGCGTCTGCGTCCGGGCCTTTTTTCGGTCGTTCTTTTCGCGGTGCCGCGCCGAGCCTAGATAGAAGGCTCCCGCCACCTCCGCACGGCCCGCCGATGATCCCGTTCTCCGTACTCGATCTCTCGCCCGTGCCCGAGGGCGCAACGGTTGCCGACGCGCTTGCCAACACACTCGATCTCGCCCGCCATTGCGAGGCGCTCGGCTACCACCGCTTCTGGCTGGCCGAGCACCACAACATGCCCGGCATCGCCAGCGCCGCGACTTCCGTGCTGATCGGCCATGTCGCCGGCGGCACGCGCTCGATCCGCGTCGGCGCCGGCGGCGTCATGCTGCCCAACCATGCGCCGCTGATGATCGCCGAGCACTACGGCACGCTGGCCACCCTCCATCCCGGCCGCATCGATCTCGGCCTCGGCCGCGCGCCCGGCACCGACATGGCGACGGCGCGGGCGCTGCGGCGCAATCTGGAGGCCGACGACTTCCCCCAGGCGGTGGTCGAACTGATCGGCTATTTCGCCGAAGGCGCCGAGCGGGCCAGCGTGCGCGCCATCCCCGGCGCCGGCACGCGCGTGCCGGTGTGGATTCTCGGGTCCTCCACCTATGGCGCCGAGCTGGCGGCCTATCTGGGATTGCCCTATGCCTTCGCCTCGCATTTCGCGCCGGCAGCGCTGGAGGCGGCGCTCGACCTCTACCGGCGCCACTTCCGTCCGTCGCCGCATCTCGACCGGCCGCGCTTCATGATGGCGGTCAATGTGTTCGCCGCTGACGACGACGCCACCGGCCACCTGCTGCGCACCTCGATGCAGCAGGCCTTCGTCAATCTGAGGACCGGCCGGCCGGGGCCGCTGCCGCGCCCCGATCCCGCATTCGCCAGGAAGGTCGACCCGGGCCTCAAGGCATTGATCGACGCGGCGCTGTCGGTCTCGGCCGTGGGCTCGCCGGCGTCGGTCAAGGCCAGGCTCGCCGAACTGATCGCCCGCCACCGGCCGGACGAGCTGATCTTCACCGGCACCATCCACGATCATGCGGCGCGGCTGCGCTCCTTCGAGATCGCGGCAGCAGTGATGAGGGAGTTGGAGCGGGCCGAAGCAGCCGGAAGATAGCGCCGGCCCGGTACATTCTCCCATCACTCCACCGCCTTCAGCCGCGGCCTTTCGCCCGAGCGGGTCTCCTCGAAATCGAGTTCGGCGATGCGCGTGCCGCGCCGGGTCACCTTGGTCGCCGAGGTGACGATCTGCTCGATGTCCTTCTGCGTCAGCGCGAAATGGCCGGCGAGCTTGCGCACCCGCTCGTCGAGGCGGTTCACGTCCTCGACCAGTTCGATCACCTCGCGCTGGATAAGGTGGGCCTGCTCGCGCATCTGCCAGTCGCGCAGCACCGACTGCACCACCTGGATCGACAGCATCAACAGCGACGGCGACACGATGACGACGCCGGCGCGGTGGGCGCGCTGGACCAGCGCTTCATGGTTCTCGTGGATCTCGGCGAAGATCGATTCCGACGGCACGAACAGGAAGGCGGTGTCCTGCGTCTCGCCCTTGACGAAATACTTCTCGGCGATCGCCCGGATGTGGCTTTCGACGTCGCGGCGGAAGGCCTGCGCCGCCGCCCGCGCCGCCTCCGGCGTCTCGCCGGTGCGGATGGCGTGATAGGCTTCGAGCGGGAATTTGGCGTCGATGACCAGCGCCGGCGCGCCGTTCGGCATGAAGATCAGGCAGTCGGGCCGCGCCCCGTTCGAAAGCGTCGGCTGGAAGGCATAGGCGCCCATCGCCAGCCCGTCCTGGACGATCGCCTGCATGCGCGCCTCGCCGAAGGCGCCGCGCGTCTGCTTGTTGGCCAGGATCGCCTGCAGTTCGACCACCTGGCCGGCGAGGCTCTGGATGTTGTTCTGCGCCGAATCGATCACCGCCAGCCGCTCCTGCAGCCGGGCCAGGCTTTCCTGCGTCGATTTGGTCGTCTCGGTCAGCGACTGGCCGAGCCGGCCGCTCATGCTGGCGAGCCGCTCGTCGACGAGGCGCATCATGTCGGCCTGGCGCGAGGAGAACACCTCGCCCAGCGCCTGCATGCGTCCGGCGAGCGTGTTCTGCGTGGCGACCAGTTCGGCCATGCGCGCCTCCGCCTCGCGCGCCCGCTCGGCGGCCGCCGCCGCCTCGGCCGCCCGGCGCAGGCCGGTCCGCCAGGCGACAATGAGCCACGCCAGCCCGATGAGAACGGCCACCGCGCCGGCCGCCGCCAGCAACTGGCCTAAGCCGATGTCGCGGTTGCCCAGCGTGAAAATGGTCTGTGCCAGCAGGCCGGCCAGTTCGCCGCCATGGTTCTGCATGCCGCGTTCATAGCCGATTCTGCCGCCGCGCGGCGATATTATACTTGACAAACCAGATTGGGAATCGGGTAGGATGTGCCTTCACCTAGGAGGCGAGTTATGCCAGATGCTCCCAAAAAGTCCGATGTCATTCCGCATGTTAGCTCCGACAGTGCCCCGGTCATCTATTTTGATATTGCTCCCGTGTGGGGCGTCCTGCATGGCTCTGTTCAAATCGAGTTGGCCATGCGCCGACTGACCCACGGCTCCAACGCCGATACAATCGTCGAATGGTTGTCGACCGGGCATATTAGATGCAGCCCGGCCGCCGCGGTTTCGCTTCGCGAGGCGATCGATAAGGCGCTTGCCATGCTCCAACACCCGGAGCAAAGCAGCAGCGGCGCGGCGAATGCCACACTCCAATAGCATGTTCGGTTTCCCAAAGATTGCCGCTTTGCTTCTCCTGATTACGACAGGAGCGCCGGCACCCGCTCAAGAGCGGATGCACCTAACTGGGGCTGATTTTCTGAAAGCTTGTTCGGACCCGACGCCAGACTGGATCGGCTTCTGTCACGGCTATGTTCAGGCTGTTCACGACGGGATTCGCGCGCCAGACAATGATTTCTGTATCCCAGAAGGGACGCCGCGTGCCGACCTTGTGGGCCTAGTTGTTAGGCATATCGGCAGCAACGCCGAACTCCAAAGACTCACGGCTTACGCCGTTGTGTACGTGGTTTTTCAGGCGACCTATCCCTGTCGCTAGGCTTTGCGATCTTTTTCAGCCGCTCGTCAAACCGCTTTTCATCGTCGTCGGTTTCCAGTTCGCGCGCGGCTTCGCGAAACTTGTCGGCTTGTGTCTTCTCTTGCGGATTTCCCATTTTGTCTTACCTGAGTGGAATGTCTCACACGTACGTAGCATTTATTGATGAGTCTGGCGACGACGGGCTGGATAAACCGTTTCGTGGAATCGGTGACGATGGCGGCCCTTCGAATTGGCTGGTGATATCGGCCTGTCTATTTCGTAAGACCCATAGCCTCGACGCTGTCGCCTGGCGTGATGAGATTTCGGCTAAGATGCCAGAACGGAAGTCCCGGCAGCTTCATTTCGCCAGACTGAAACATGGTCAAAAACTGGTCGCTGTCCAGACGATTGCAAAGAAACCGCTTAGGGCTCTCAGCGTGATTGCCGCCAAGAATCCTATTCCAGAAGGAATCTACAAGGAAAGGAACCAGCTCTATTTCTATATGACGCGCTATCTGATTGAACGCCTCTCGTGGCTCTGCCGTGACCACCGCCGACTCGCCCCCGAGGGCGATGGTCGAGTTGCAATCACTTTCTCTCGACGGGGCGGCATGCAATACGATGAATTTCGAGCCTACCTGGGGCGATTGAAGGACGATGACGAAGGCGATGTCCGAATCCATTGGCCAGTCATCGATATTGATGCCGTTGCCGCTGCCGACCACAGCAGCAGCGCGAGCCTACAGTTGGCCGATGCAGTTGCCTCAGCTTTTGCAGCAGGATTCGAGCCCGACCGATACGGCAATTGCGAGCCTCGATATGCCGAAACGCTCAAACCGATCACTTACCACCGGAACAAAAACTATCTTAGCTATGGCGTCAAACTGGTCCCGAACTATGAGGGCTGCGGGCTGAATCAGCAGCAATTAAAAATGATCGAAGTTTGGAAATGAAAGCGGCAGCCCCCCGGCCCATAATTGCGATTTCTCGCCTGCAATCTTGCGACTGCTTTGGGGTGTTCCGGCGCATGGCTGCCTATCCATAAGATAGCATCGTTCCGGCAACGTATCAATCCCATAGAATAAAAAATTTCAATTGAATCAATTCCTTATCCGCCCGTTCTAACTCCTTGTTCGCAAGTCGTGATTTGTATCGGGGCCAATTTTTGCGTGTTTCAATCAGTTCTCCGATAGGTCAACCGCTTCCCCTTGGCGCCGGCCAGCGCGTAGAGCGCGCGCGCCTTGTCATCCACGCCCAGAGCGACACGGTTGCTGTAGCGGAAATCGAACTCTGCCAGATAGCGGTGCAGGTGATGTTCGGCGCAATGCTGATAGATGCCTTTCATGCCGCGCTTGAAGATCGAATAGAAGCCCTCGACGGTGTTGGTATGGACAATGCCGCGAACGTACTCTTTTTCGCTGTGGGTTACCGTGCCGTGCGCGGCGAACTCGGGACCGATCTGGACGTAGTGGCGAGCCTCATCCGTCATGAAGATGGACTCGCGGTGAATGTTGTCATTCACGATCGGCACAATCTGCGCAACGGTCGTGCTCTCGACATGGAATGAACGCGCCTTGCCGCCGCGCTCGACCAGCGTAAGAACCGTGTTCTTGAGCGACTGGGAACCGCCACCCTTGGACTTTGGCATGCCGGCCAGCCGGCCGATGAAGGTTTCGTCCGCCTCGACGATCTTGCCGGCGCCGCCCATTGGCGTAAAGTCGCCGGAACGCATGGCTTCGCGGATACGATGCGACAGAAACCACGCGCTTTTCAGCGTGATTTCCAGCGTACGGTGAAGCTGATTGGATGAAATGCCCTTTTTTGACGAGCACATCAGATGGATCGCCTGTAGCCACTTGTGAAGCGGGATATGGCTTTCCTCGAAAATCGTGCCGATGCGAACGGTGAACTGCTTGCGGCATTCGGCACACTTGTAGAGACCGAAGCGCTCGACACCTTCCGGGTTTTTGCGGGACGGCTTGGAGCGGACGCCCTCCAGCTTGTAGTGCTTGTTGACGTTTCCGCAGTGCGGGCATACCGGGCCATTGGGCCACAGAATGCTCTCGACGTGCTCGAATGCCGCTTTCTCGTCGTAGAAGTGGGCGCGCGACAGAACCGACATGACAATTCCCCTAAATCCTTGAACCTTATATGGGTTCAGGATTGTGGTTTGTCAAGTATAATATCGCCCGCCGCGCGTAAGAACAAAACCGGAATGGGATGGTGGGGCGGGCCCGTCGGCGGCTTTTCGCCCGCCGCCACCCGTCCCGGCCACCGCCACCAGGCGCCACCAGGTCCGCTGCTTGACCGGCCGGTCGCCAGCCCATATCTGAAGGCCGAACCTGAACGACGGCCAGCGGCGGCGCCGGCCGGGGATTTCCCGATGAGCATCAAGCCGATCATCACCATTCCGGACCCGATCCTGCGCGAGGTCTCCAGGCCGGTCGAGCGCATCGACGCCGAGTTGCTGCGCCTGCTCGACGACATGCTGGAGACCATGTACGACGCGCCGGGCATCGGCCTGGCCGGCATCCAGGTCGGCGTGCCGCTGAGGATCGTCACCATCGATGTCGCCCGGCGCCGGCGCGCTGAGGAAGCGGCCGGGGACGGAGAGCAAGCCGCCGCGGCGGCCGAGGATGCCGAGGAGGAGCGCGACCCGCTGTTCCTCATCAATCCGGTCATCCTCGCCCGCTCCGACGAGCGCTCGGTCCACGAGGAGGGCTGCCTGTCGATCCCCGAATACTATGCCGAGGTCGAGCGCCCGGCCGCCTGCACCGTCTCCTTTCTCGACCGCGACGGCCGGCAGCAGTTGATCGAGGCGCAGGGCATCCTGGCGACCTGCCTCCAGCACGAGGTCGACCATCTCGACGGTCGCCTGTTCATCGACTACCTGTCGCGGCTCAAGCGCGACATGGTCATCAAGCGCTTCACCAAGGCGGCGCGCCAGAACGGCGCCGGCAAGCGGCGCATGGTCGGCTGACCCGGGCGACTGGTGGGCGCCATGCGTGCGGTCGGTTGACGGTCCCTTGCCACCCGCAACGCGCGCGCGACGGGCTTGACCTCGACGTGACAAACCCGTTTGAACCGGCCTGAGCGCAACCGCAAACCCGCTGGCCACCAATGGCGCTGAACATCGTCTTCATGGGAACGCCGGATTTCGCCGTTCCCGCCCTCGTCACGCTCATCGGCGCCGGCCACCGGGTCGTGGCCGTCTACAGCCAGCCACCGCGGCCGGCCGGGCGCGGTCTGGCGCCGCGCCGCTCGCCGGTGCACGAACGCGCCGACGGGTTCGGCCTGCCCGTGTTCACGCCGGCGAGCCTGAAGGGCGAGGCCGAGCAGGCGGCATTCGCCGGTCACGGCGCCGATCTCGCCGTCGTCGTCGCCTACGGGCTCATCTTGCCGCGCCCGATCCTTACTTCGCCGCGGCTCGGCTGCTACAACATCCATGCCTCGCTGTTGCCGCGCTGGCGAGGCGCCGCCCCCATCCAGCGCGCCATCATGGCCGGTGACCGCGAGACCGGCGTCACCATCATGAAGATGGAGGAGGGCCTCGACACCGGCCCGGTCGCGCTGGCCGAGCGCCTGGCGATCGGCCCCGACATGACGGCCGGCGAACTGCACGACCGGCTGGCCATGCTAGGCGCCGATCTGATCGTGCGCGCTCTGGCGGCGCTGGAGCGTGGCTCGCTCACGCTGACGCCGCAGCCGGCGACAGGCGCCACCTACGCCGCCAAGATCGACAAGGCCGAGACCCGCATCGACTGGCGCCGCCCGGCGCAGGCGATCCGCGACCACATCCGCGCCCTGTCGCCCTTGCCCGGCGCCTGGTTCGAACTGCCCGGCGGCGAGCGCGTCAAGGTGCTGCGCGCGGTTGCCTGCGTCGGTTCGGGCCAGCCTGGCGAGGTGCTCGACAAGGGCCTGGCGGTCGCCTGCGGGCAGGGCGCGGTGCGCCTTGAGCGCCTGCAGCGGGCCGGCCGCACGCCGGTCGACGCGGAGGCGTTCCTGCGTGGCTTCCGCCTCGCCGCCGGCACGGTGCTCGCCTGATGCCGCGCTTTTGGCTGACCATCGAATATGACGGCAGCGGCTATGCCGGCTGGCAGCGCCAGGAGGGGCGCATCAGCATCCAGCAGGCGCTGGAGGAGGCGTTCGAGCAGTTCGTCCGCCATCCCGTGCGCGTATTCGGCGCCGGCCGCACCGACGCCGGCGTCCACGCCACCGGCCAGGTCGCCCATGTCGATCTCGATGCCGACTGGGACGCCCGCAAGGTCCGCGAGGCCGCCAACGGCATCCTGCGCCAGCGTGGCGACGCCATCGCCGTCCTTGAATGCGCGGTCGCGCCGCCCGTTTTCGACGCGCGCTTCTCGGCCGTGCGCCGCCACTACCGCTACCGCATCGTCAACCGCCGCGCGCCGCTGGCGCTCGAGAAAAACCGCGCCTGGTGGGTGCCGGTGCCGCTCGATGCGGCGGCGATGCATGCGGCCGCGCAGCGCCTCGTCGGCCATCACGACTTCACCACCTTCCGCTCGTCCGAATGCCAGGCGAAGTCACCGCTGAAAACGCTTGACGCGCTCGAAGTGCACCGGCTCGACGACAGCCATGTCGACATCGTCGCCCGCTCGCGCTCGTTCCTGCACAGCCAGGTCCGCTCCATGGTCGGTTCGCTGAAGCTCGTCGGCGAGGGCAAGTGGCGCGCCGGCGACCTCGCCGCCGCGCTGGCCGCGCGCGACCGCGCCGCCTGCGGGCCGGTGGCGCCGCCGCAAGGCCTCTATCTGGAGCGGGTCGACTACTGATGTCGGTCCGGTTCAGCCGCCGGCGACCTCGAACGGCAGCTCGAAATCGCCCGACTTGTCGGAGTGCTTGTCGCGCACGTGGAACTTGGCGATGTAGGAGCCTGGCGGCAGGCCGGTCAGGTTGACCGTCATCTTGATCTGAAACTCGCGATTGTGGTAGCGCACCGGCAGCGCAACGGACAGGAAATCGTCCTGCGAGAACAGTTCGTTGTTGTCCTGGTCGGTCAGCACGAAATCGGCCACCAGGCTGATCTCCGACCCGCCGATGGCGTTGCGGCCATAGGCGAAGCCGATCGGCTCGGCATAGACGACCAGCGGCTCGCCCTGCCGGAACACGTTTGACTCGCGCTCCTGGTAGATGCCGAAGCCGCTCGAATCGACGACGAACAGCGCCTTGCGGAAGGCGAGCGGCGAGCGCTTCCAGATTTCCTCCATTGCCTGGTCGAGCGCGTCGGCGGCCGCCGTCGCGTCGCCGCCGTCGAGCAGCGCTTCGGCCCGGGTGGCGTGGTCGACGATCGGGCCGGCCAGGGCGGCGCCGGTTGTGAGCGCGAGGACTGCGATTGAACCCACCAGGGCGGCTATGCGCATTGCTGATCTCCATGTTGAACGGGGCTGCCCGTCACAGCTTGAATTTTCCCACCGACGCGCCGATCCTGCAACGTTTTTTGATCGGGCGGCCACCAGCGGCGATCCCTTGCATGGCCGTCTGCCACACCCATCTATAAAAGCCTGCCTGGCGCGAGGGAGGCCACTGCCCGATGACGAACGAGACGTTTGCCTTCACACGCGCCCTGCCGCTGCCCGGCGAGTTCGACGAGGCGTTCGACGTGGATTCCTTCGTGGCGCTGCCCGACGACTGGCTGGTGGCGGTCACCGACGTCACCGCCTCGCGTGAGGCCATCTCCGCTGGCCGCTACAAGGCCGTCAACATGGCCGGCGTGGCGATGATCAGCGCGGTCATGAATGCGCTCGGCGGCCAGGACATCCCCTATATTTTCGGCGGCGACGGCGCCGCCGTGGCGCTGGCGCCCAGCGAGCGGGAGGCCGTGGCGCGCGTCCTTGCCGCCTGCGTCACCTTCGTCGAGGAGGACCTTGATCTGGCGCTGCGCGCCGCGCTGGTGCCGGTGGCCCGCCTGCGCGCCGACGGCTTCGACGTTCGCGTCAGGCGGCTGCGCTTGTCGGACGCGCTCGACAACTATGCCTTCCTCGGTGGCGGCCTGTCCGAAGCCGAGAAGCGCATGAAGGCCGGGCTGTTGGCCGTCGCCAAGGCGCCGCCCGGCACGCGGCCAGACCTGACGGGCCTTTCCTGCCGGTGGACGCCGATCCGCGAGGCCGGCCGTTCGATCGTCTCGCTCATCGTCGAGCCGGCGCCCGGCCTGTCGGCGGAGCGCTTCGCTTCGATCGAGCGGCGCCTGCTGGCGCTCGCCGGCGGCGAGGGCGGCCGCCTCAGCCCGATGCCGCCGTCGGGGCCGGGGGTCGAATGGCCGCCCGTGGGGCTGGAACTGGAGGCGCGCGCCACCCGCGGGCGCCTGGCGTTGCCGGTTCGCCGCGTGGTGCTCCACCTCTCCTCGTTGCTGGCCTGGTTCCTGTTCCGCACCGGCACGCCGTTTGGCAGCTTCGATCCCAACCGGTACCGCCGCTACACCTCCCTCAACACCGACTTCCGCAAGGTCCAGGACGGCCTGCGCATGACGCTGTCGCTCGACCGGGCCGCGCTCGACCGGCTGCGCGCGCTGCTCGACGAGGAACAGTCCAACGGCGCGGTCCGCTTCGGCCTGTGCGTGCAGGATTCGGCGGTGCTGACCTGCTACGTGCCGTCGCTTTCCTCCGACGCCCACTACCACTTCCTCGACGGCGCCGGCGGCGGCTATGCGGGGGCCGCTTCCGACCTCGCCGCGCGGGCGGCAGCGTAATCGGGGCGGCCCCTCACTGGTGTGCCTGGCCGAACCAGGCCTCGATGAACCGCTGGTAGATCGCCGTCAGGGTTTCGAGATCGGCGAGCGCCACCCGCTCGTCGGTCTGATGCATGGTCTGGCCGACCAGGCCGAAATCGATCACCGGGCAATAGTCCTTGATGAACCGGGCGTCCGACGTGCCGCCGGTGGTCGACAGTTGCGGACGCCGGCCGGTCACCGCCTCGATGGCGTCCGACAACGTTCCCGTCAGCTTCTCGTCGCGCGTCACGAACACCGGGCTCACGCGGCCGATCCACGCGACCGAATAGCGCACCGGCTCGCGCCGGTCGTGGCGGATGCGGTGCGCGGTGGTGCCGAGGTCGAGCCGGCGCGTGATCTCGCGCTTGAGCGCCTCCTCGTCCCACAGCTCGTTGAAGCGGATGTTGAAGACGGCGCTCGCCTCGCCCGGGATCACGTTGACGGCGCGGTTGCCGACATCGACCGAGGTGATCTGGCAATTGGTCGGCTGGAAGCTGGCGGTCCCCTCGTCAAACGGCTCGACCACCAGTGCCTCGATCAGCTCCATCAGCCCGTGCACGGGATTGTCGGCAAGCTGCGGATAGGCCGAATGCCCCTGGACGCCGTGGACGACGACCCGGCCGGACAGCGAGCCGCGCCGCCCGTTCTTGATCATGTCGCCGACCGCCTGCGGGTTGGTCGGCTCGCCGACGATCGCGCCATCCCAGGCCTCGCCCCTGTCGCGGGCCCATCTGAGCAGCTTGTCGGTGCCGTTGACCGATGGCCCCTCCTCGTCGCCGGTGATGAGCAGGCTGATCGCACCGTCAGGACGGCCTTTTGCGGCGAGGTGGCGGGCGACTGCGGCGACGAAGCAGGCGATGCCGCCCTTCATGTCGACGGCGCCGCGCCCGTAGAGGAAGCCGTCGGCGATCTCGGCGCCGAACGGCGGATGGCGCCATACCTTCTCGTCGCCCGGCGGCACCACGTCGGTGTGGCCGGCGAACATCAGGTGCGGGCCGCCGCCGCCGAGCCGGGCGTAGAGGTTTTCCACGTCCGGCGTGTCGCGGTCGCTGAACACCGGCCGCTCGACGGCAAAGCCGAGCGGCGCGAGGAAGCCTTCAAGAACGGTGAGCGCGCCGGCCTCCTGCGGGGTGACCGACGGGCAGCGGATCAGTTCGCGCAGCACATGTTCGGGGTCGGTGGCGCTCATCGTGCCGGTCTATTGCGGCCGGCCGGGCCAGTCAATCGGACCACTCCCGCGCATCCCGCGCGCTTGTGACCCGCGTCACGCGACCCCCGTCACGCGACCCCCGTGCCGCCCACCGTCACCTGGTTCATCCTGAGCGTCGGCTGGCCGACGCCGACCGGCACGCCCTGGCCGTTCTTGCCGCACATGCCGACGCCGCGGTCGAGTTCGAGATCGTTGCCGACCATGGTGACGCGCTTGAGCGCCTCCGGCCCGTTGCCGATCAGGTTGGCGCCCTTCAGCGGCTCCGCCTTTTTGCCGTCGCGGATGCGGTAGGCCTCCGTGCAGTTGAACACGAACTTGCCCGAGGTGATGTCGACCTGGCCGCCGCCGAAGGAGACGGCATAGATGCCGTCCTTCACCGAGGCGATGATCTCGGCCGGGTCGTGCCCGCCGGCCAGCATGTAGGTGTTGGTCATGCGCGGCATCGGCGCGTGCGCGTAGGACTGGCGCCGGCCGTTGCCGGTCGGCGCCATGCCCATCAGCCGCGCGTTCTGCCGGTCCTGCATGTAGCCGACCAGCCTGCCGTCCTCGATCAGCACGGTCTGCTGGGTCGGCGTGCCCTCGTCGTCGACCGTGAGCGAGCCGCGCCGCTCGGCCAGCGTGCCGTCGTCGACGATCGTGACGCCGCGCGCCGCCACCCGCTCGCCCATCAGCCCGGCGAAGGCGGAGGTCTTCTTGCGGTTGAAGTCGCCTTCGAGGCCGTGGCCGACCGCCTCGTGCAGCATCACGCCCGGCCAGCCCGGCCCGAGCACGATGTCGAACGTGCCGGCCGGCGCCGGCACCGCCTCGAGGTTGACGAGCGCCTGGCGCAGCGCCTCGTCGGCGGCGAACCGCCAGCTCTCCGGCGTGATGAATTCGCCAAAGCCCTTGCGCCCGCCCATGCCGTAGCTGCCGGTCTCCTGGCGATCGCCGTCGCCGACCACGATCGCCACGTTGATCCTGACCAGCGGCCGCACGTCGCGCAGCACCTGACCGTCGGCGCGCAGGATTTCGACGACCTGCCAGCTCGCGCCGAGCGTGGCGGTGACCTGGCGCACGCGGCTGTCGCGGCCGCGCGCATAGGCGTCGATGCGTTCGAGCAGGCGCACCTTGTCCTCAAACGATGGCGCGCCGATCGGGTTGTCCTCGCCGTAGAGGTGGCGGTTGGTTCCCGGCGGCGCGGCGGCGTAGCTGCCGCCATGGCCATGGCGCACCGCGCCGACCGCGTCGGCGGCGCGCTTGAGCGCGGCCACCGACAGTTCGCCGGAATGGGCATAGGCCGAGGTCTCGCCGGCGACGGCGCGCAGGCCGAAGCCCTGCTCGGTGGAGAAATTTCCGGCCTTGAGCCTGCCGTTGTCGAAGACGAGACCCTCCGACTGGCCGAATTCGACGAACAGTTCGCCGTCGTCGCAGCCGCCCAGCGCCTCGCTGAGCACGCGTGTCAGGCTCTCGCGGCTGGCGTCGAAACGGGCGATGAGGTCGGGCGCGGTCATGGGGACTTCCTGGCAGGGTGGCGTTCGCCGACAATGTAGTGCATCGCCACGCCGCCCACCACCCGCTCACGGCAATTGTCCGGCCCGCTCGGCGCGATGGCCGGAGAGTTCGGCGCCGGCGCGCGCGTCGAGCCCGAGCAGCGGCACCATGCCGGCGGCCGCGATGGCGCCGACGGCGAGGAAGGCGAACTGGAAGTCGGGCAGCCCCGGGCCGGCGTCGCGCCAGGCCATGCTGGCCTCGACCAGCATGCCGGCCACCGCCACGCCGAGCGCCAGCGAGACCTGCTGGAACACGGCGGCGATGGCGGTGGCCGCACCGGTCCGTTCGCCCTCGACATCGGCGAACACCAGCGCGTTGATGCCGGTGAACATCAGCGAGCGCACGAAGCCGGAGACAAGCAGCACGCCGTAGATGAACGCCATCGGCATGGCCGGCGAGAAGAAGCCCATGGCAAAGAGGAACAGCGCCGACAGGCCGACCATGGCGATCAGCACGCGCTTGAAGCCGTAGCGCGTATAGATGCGCGCCGTGGCGAACTTCATCGCGATCGCGCCGATGGCGCCGACGAAGGTGACCATGCCGGACTGGAAGGCGGTGAAGCCGAAGCCGAGCTGCAGCGCCAGCGGCAGCAGGAACGGTGTGGCGCCGACGCCGAGCCGGGCGAGCGAGGCCGAGACGACGCTGACGCGGAAGGTCGGCACGGAAAACAGCCTGAGGTCGAGC